>JBFFWQ010000110.1:0-20159 GCA_041570195.1 Promineifilaceae bacterium (SeqCode)
CCCTAGACCCCAGTTGAACTATTTGGTTGCCGTCCTCCTGGCCCTCATTCCCATTCTCTATCTGGCCACCCTGGCCCAAGATGTCGTGTTTGGTGATCCGACCGAATTTACCTTTGTGGCTAATATCCTGGGCATCGCCCATCCACCAGGCTACGCCTTCATCACCTTGCTGGGCAAGCTGTTTCAGAGCCTGATTCCCGTCGGCGAGATCCCCTGGCGCATGCATCTGCTGGCGGCCGTAGCCGCCACGGCCGCGATTCTATTCGTCTACGGGACCGTCCAGGCAGTGGCCGGCCGGAGCGAGCCCCTGGCCCGGATCATGCTCGGCCTGGACAAGATCGTCGCCGCCTTCGCCGCCCTGACCGTGGCCTTTGCGGCCGACTGGTGGCAGCACGCCATCCACGCCAATCCGCACATCATCACCGCCGCCTTCCTGTCGGCCAACCTGTTCTTCCTGACGAAATGGTGGGCCGCAGGCAGAGGGAGCCGGGAAGCGAAGGAGCAGAGGAGCAGAGGGGCGGAGGGGCAGAGCGCGGCCGATTCATCACCCGCTCACCCGCTCACCCCCACACCCCTACACCCTCATAACGATCGCTGGCTCTATGCCTTCGCCTTTGCGGCCGGGCTAGGCGTGACCCACCATCCGCTTACGGTCTTTTCCTGGCTGGCCTATGCCCTATTCATCCTGGCTGTTCGGCCAGGTATCTGGCGCCAGTGGAAGACATTACTAAAAATGGCTGGCCTGGCTTTGCTCGGTCTGAGCGTCTGGCTCTATTTCCCCATTCGCAGCGCCATGGCACCGGCATTTGGCCCGGATACCATG
The DNA here is from genome assembly GCA_041570195.1 of Promineifilaceae bacterium (SeqCode). Taxonomy (GTDB): domain Bacteria; phylum Chloroflexota; class Anaerolineae; order Promineifilales; family Promineifilaceae; genus UBA11865. The sequence continues at coordinate 824 of JBFFWQ010000110.1, forward strand.
AACACCCTGGACGGTTTTCTGGACCATGTGCTCGGCCGGGGCATTACCGAAAGCCTGCCTTTCTTTGGACTGGTCGACCAAATGGATCGGATGACCGTCTTTTGGACCTTGCTGCGACTACAGTACGCGCTGCCCATCATCTTCCTGGCCGTATTGGGACTGGCCTGGCTGTTGGTCAGAAGACGTCAACGGCCGCTGGCTTTGCTCTATGGAGCGGCCCTGCTGGGTAACTATCTATTCGTCATCAATTTGCGCCAGCAGGATATCATGGCGTATCTACTGGGTATCTTTCTCATCATCGGCCTATTGGCTGGCATCGGCCTACTGGGGCTGCTGGGCGTGCTGGACCGGCGGGTGAGTCTCGACCGGAAGGCGGCCGGGCTACTCATCGCCGCTCTGTTTCTTCTGGGGCCCGCCGTGCAATTGCTGCGTTCTCTGCCGTACATTTCGTTGCGGGACTACGACGACGCGCCGGCTTACGTGGCGACCGTATTTGATTGGTTTGAGGGCCAGGGTGAAGAGGCCGTCCTACTCAACGATTGGGAGCACATGACGCCGTTGTGGTATCAGCAATTCGTCGAAGATAGATGGCCAGACCCGGACGATGTGACTCCACATTTGGTATCGACGGATATGAATTGGCTGGACAGTACCTTCTTCTATCTTCCCGGCCATCCCCTGTACCTCAGCGGTTACCGGCCGGAGATCGCCGGCGCCGGCTTCCGGCTACGTCCACGCGGCCCTTTCTACCAGGTCGTGCAGCCGGGCGACGCCAGCATCCCGCCCGAACTAACGCAGATTAAGCCGGCTGCCGCCGGCGATTTGGAGATCGTCGCCTACCAGTTGCCAGAGTCAAAGGTGACGGCCGGTGATATCGTGCCCCTGACCCTGGCCATGCGCACCCCGACCGGAACCGAAGCTTTCTACGTGCCGGTGGTGACCCTGGGTCAGGGCGACGAGCCCATCGAGAACGAGCAGCTCGTTTTCGAGTTCACTACCGACGGCCACTTGATCACCCCCAACTGGCAGCCGGGTGAAGTGATCGTCGAGCGATTCGACCTGCCCCTGCCCCACGATCTAGAGGCTGGCGACTACCCGGTCACGGTTGGTATGCGAGATTTGAGCGCCGGCCGGGACACGGGCCTGGCTCTCCCGTTAGGTGACCTGAATGTGACCGAGGCAAGCCGGCCAATAGATACCAGGCGCTTGCTAACCGCATTTCGCCAGCGGGTTGGCCTGGTCGCGGCCGCGGCCCGAAACGGGTTGATTGATCGCCGCAGCGCGCCCTGGGACGAGCCTATTCGAGCCCAGGCAGGCGATACGATAAACGTTGCCCTCGAGTGGCAGAGTCTGGCTCCGGCCGAGGAGAGCTACACCGTCTTCGTCCACCTGATCGACCTGGCCAACCAACCTCTGGTGGCCCTGGATTACACGCCGCTGGGCGGCTCGACGCCCACCCATCTGTGGATCCCCAAATGGCTGCCCGGACAACAAATGAAGGATCCGTACCGGCTGGAACTGCCCGAAGACCTGCCACCGGGCGACTATCTGATCGAAGTTGGACTGTACGAGATGACCGGCGGCCGGCGGCTGCACCTAGCCGACCCGGCCGGCAACCTGATCGGTGATCGCTACATCCTGGGCCCCATAGTCGTCGAGCCATGACTCGGCGTACGGGCTCAAACTTGAATCGCGACAAGCTGTGGAAGGCCGTGGCTGACAAAGGCCTGAGGCCCGTGAGCCAGGTATCGATCGACAAAGTTCGGTCGGCCATGAGGTTCCGGCCACCGGAAGTGGTAGGCAGGCATTGAAAGAATACATCAAGCCCCCTGAACCGTTCCGTAGCCTCCAGTATGGCTTCTCGCAGATCGTGACCGCGGCCGGCGGGAAGACCGTCTATTTGTCTGGGCAGGTCGCCTGGGACGAGAAGGAGGAGGAAACTCACAGAGCGCCATGGGCGAGATGCCACGCGTTTTGTGAACTCGGCTGAAGGACGAACCGCGCGCCGGCGCGGCATCTACGCGCGAGTCGTCAAGCCCGGCGCCATCGCTGCTGGCGACGCGGTGTCCAACTGCGATCAGGATTCAGGAGTAGGTTGTGCGATTTCCCGGAAATGCAGAATGCGTCGTGCCTGAATAAGAGCCTGTAGCTTTCCAGGAATTTGACTGGATATCGCTCTGCGAAAACTTACCCCCCGGCCTCAAATTCGATTTTGTAATATTCATTGTGGCCGGATTCAAAATACTGGCCAATCTCGGCCATCGCCTTGGCCGTATCCGGATCGTCGAACGAAGTCATCAACCTCTCGCGATGGGCATCAATGCTTTCCGTCTTGGTCTCAAAAACAAGAGTGAACATGGAACCACTGACATCAGTCAGCGCCCGGTCAATGCGAGAATCGCCAGGGTTTGCGGCCGCCATTGCTTGCAAAACTGCCAGAACTTTGTCCATGTGGCCAAACTTCACCTTGAATACACTCCGAACAAGATACATGCTGAGCCTCCTGTGGCTGTCTTAGGGCCTGACGCACCAGACCGCTGGACGGTTGGCGATGCCAGGCAGCAAGAGTTTGTCTGCGCGCTAGGATAACCCATCAGGCCATATAACGCCATTTGACCTCGTGATAGGCTTAGGCCAGGCGCATGGATCTTGCGCGTTGTTCGAGCCCGACTCGATCGCCCGGAGATCGTAGACAAGAACCGCATCGTCTTCATAAGCCGGCGCCAAGAGAATCGCCTCGCGCCAGGCGTCAACGTCCAAAAAGCCCTTCTCTAGAACCAGTAGATCGATGCCGCGTCGCGCCAGATCCCTTAGCGGCTCCGAGGTGTCCGCGGGAAGCGAAGTAGGCCAATTTTCAGTATGTCCGGCTCTCAGCAGCTCATTGGATTGCAGAAAAGCGAACTCTTCGCCAGTGTGGCGCGAAATCACCCCGCCGGTCATTCTCTTCCCGTGCAGCGTCTGATAATACATATGCACTTTATCGATTTGCCGGCCTGAGGGAATTATCGCCACCGCAATCTCTTCCGGATTTCCCGCCAGGCATTGGGAATAGAAATCGGGTACGTCGACCGCCATGAGCGGCATAGGCGCGGCGAGATAGTCGATAAGCAGAACGACCATAAATGCAAGTGAAACGACCGGCACAGGCGCCTTGCCGGTTATCTGTTCACGGACGGCGCACCAGCCATAGGCCACCGCCCCCGCCAGCCCGAACGATACCAATATGTTGAGACGATGGGTCTGCCGCAATAACGGTACGATCGCTTCCGACCAGGGCAGGCTAAAGGATAGCGTCTTGCCCAAAAAGATCGGGTTAGGCCCGATGGAAAAGAGAAAAGCGCCGAGCAGAAGTAGCAACCATAGGGCGGCCTTTTGTCGCCGCCGGCCCAGGACAACGATTAGTAAATAGACCGGCACTATTCCGAAGTAGATCCCTCTTCGCAGCCAAACATACCAGGGCGGCACGAGCGGCGAAAAGATATCCGAGGGAATCGAGGTCGAGCTCGCGCGGAGAAAACTGGTGTTGTTTCCCTGCAACATCTCTCGCAGAAGGGGGAAAAGTAGCGGCAGCAGCAACAGGCCGCTAAGGCAAAGAAAGACCACGATGTTTCTCATCGCCGGTCTCCTGGGCGATGATGTTAACCAGAGAAAGACGACGAGCGGAACCGTCCAGATGCCAAGGATCAGCAGGATGAGCGTGCTGGCCGCAGCGCCAAGAAAAACCATGAGGGCGGCCAAGATAGGCCAGATGAGACGATCCTCTCGATAGCCGCGAATGATACCAAGCGGATAAAGGGGCAGGATCCATACGCTCAACAGAACGGGATGTGCGCTTTGATAGATATTGTGGGAGTTAAAGGCGAAGACGATTCCGGCCAGGATGCCGGCCGTCGTGGAGCCGGTAAGGTAGCGCATAAGCTGGTACATGGCGAAACCAGCTAAGACGTAATTGACTAAGATCATTAGATTGTACGCCGCTAGCGGTTCCCAGATACGGGCCAGAGCAAGCGAAATCGCGGTGTTCAAGTGGCTGAAACTATGGTAATACAGTTCCGCACCCTGAGGGTAGAATAAGTGGTCGCTCTCCCAGAAATCTACTTGATCGTCTGTGAATGCTTTTTCTGTCCACCAATCTGCCCAGCTATTTATATAGGCGTCGTTATCTGCTCCCAGGACGATTGAGTCCAGCTGCGATAGTGCATCGCGGCCGGCAATCACGGTCGCTGCAACAAAGAAGATCAGCACGCTCAGCTGCTGCGCGACCAGCCGGAGCGTCTTGTGGTAACGCGTCGTCGCAGTTTCTGGCTTAGGGGCACGTGTTCGATCGGCGAACATGACAATAACGTCCAGGGTACACTTCTGTGCCACTTGCCCTGGCAAAGCGAAAGGTCCTGCATCTAACAGATAAAACTCGGCTGGACCTCGTCTGACTTTCAACCCGAGGATTGTACAGTGAAGGGCAACTGCTGCGAAAGGTGACTTTGGTGCTGGTCCGTAATCGCTGCTTTTGAGTTTTGCATCTTGTGCCAGCAAAGAATAGTCGGTGCGCCGATCAAGTGCCAGTGAGGCCTGCAGCGCTTTGCCGCGTCAATTTCCAGACAATTCTAGCGTTAATCTCCAGGTCATGGCTGCCGAAAACAGGAGGTCCAGAATGCTATTGACGCAAGGCTACTTCTGCTGGTAAACTGTTGACCTGTTGTCAGTCGTCACACTCTCATCAATCCCACAATTGAATAATGCGAGGAGCAGTATGATGAAACCCAAGCGTATCCTATTGGCGTCGGCAGTCGTATTCGTTTTTGTTTTCATTGTGGCGGGTTGCACGTCCGAGCCGGAGGAGGTGGAGGTCACCCGCGTGGTCGAGGTTGCAGGCGAACCGGAGACCATCGAAGTGACTCGAATCGTCGAAGGTGAATCGCAGGTCGTCGAGGTCGAAGTCACCAAGGTGGTTGTCGAAGAAGTCGAGGTGCCGGCCGGGCCGAAGTTTCCAGAGGGGACTGAACTCAGTATCCTGCAGTGGAGCCACTTCGTGCCCCAGTATGATGCCTGGTTCGATCCTTTTGCCGAACAGTGGGGCAATGACAACGGCGTCGACGTGACCGTAGATCACATCAACATCGCCGAGTTGCCGGCAGCCATGGCCGCGGCCATTGATGCCGGCGAAGGGCCGACGCTCATCGAGCTGAACCTGGCTGCCGCTAACTTCGTCGAAGGTGTGCGCGACCTGACCGATCTTAACATGAGGGCCCAGGAGATGTTCGGCGAGCAAGCCGAGACGTGCGTCGCTAATTCCTATTTGCCGACTAACGACAAATGGTACGGCTACTGTCACGCCTGGGTGCCCGATCCGGGCGACTATGACCGGGCCTTATGGGCTCAAGCCGGTTTCCCAGAAGGGCCAGAGACATGGGACGATCTCCTGCAAGGGGGCGCGTCAATCAAAGATGTGTCCGGCGTGCCCATGGGTCTAGGGCTCTCGCCTGAGATTGACTCCAATATGGCCATGCGGGCCATCATCTGGTCTTTCGGCGGCTCCATCCAGGACGCGGACGAATGCGTGACCATCAATTCGCCCGAGGTGCTCGAAGCCGTCAACTACCTGATCGATCTGTACAACAATACGATGACGGAAGAGGTCTTTAGCTGGACGGCCGCCTCCAATAACCAGGGCCTGATCGCCGGCGAGCTTTCCTACATCCTCAATTCCATCTCCGCCTACCGCAGCTTGCAGAAGATCGACCCAGAAGCAGCGGACAACATCGGATTCGTGCCAGCCCTGAAGGGCCCGCGTGGCGACCAACATGCGTCGGCCCACGTCTGGAACATCTACCTCATTCCCAATTACGTCGAGGATGGACCGGAGTTCGAGGCGGCCCAAGAGTTCTTGCTGCACCTGACCGCCAATTACAACCAGGCGGTGTTCAACAGCGAACTGTACAATTTCCCGGCCTTCCCGAGTACCGTGCCGCAATTGTATGGCGAAGATAGCTGGTTAGAGAACGATCCCTTCGGTTCACGACCGGCCGATAAACTGACAGTTCTACTCACGGCCGAGGACTGGGTGACCTATCTCGGTTGGCCAGGACCCTCGAACCCGGCCGTGGCCGAAGTCTACGCCACCAACATCATTCCGACGATGATGGGCGAAGCCGCTTTGGGCAACGCGACGCCGGAAGAAGCGATTGCTGCAGCAGAAACGCAAATCAACGATATCTTTGACAAGTGGCGCGAACGCGGGCTTGTCGGTTGCGCCGAGTAGTATAGGGCAGAGCGGACAAATTGGCGGCGCCGTTAGCAGCCGCCAATTTGTCCGACCAAATCATTATGGATACCGTAGAAGTCGTCAATCTCAGGAAAGACTTCGGAGAAGTGCATGCGGTAGACGGAGTCGACCTCTCTATCCAAGAGGGGGAGTTCTTCGTCGTTTTGGGACCGTCTGGCTGCGGCAAGACCACCCTGATGCGCATGATCGCCGGACTGGAGCAACCCACCGACGGCGATGTGATTATAGGGGGTGAGCGAGTCAATAACTTGCCGCCGCGCAAACGGCAGGTGGCAATGGTCTTCCAGAGCTATGCCCTCTACCCCCACATGACCGTCTTCGACAACATCGCTTTTCCCCTGAAGGCAAAGAAGATGCCCAAGGGCGCCATATCCGAGAAAGTCGACTGGGCGGCCTCGATTCTTGGCGTCGGGCCGTTGCTGGAGCGCAAACCGCGCCAACTATCGGGTGGCGAGCGCCAGCGCGTGGCGCTCTGCCGGGCGATGGTCAAGGAGCCGCGCGTATTGCTGCTCGACGAGCCGCTCTCCAACCTGGACGCCAAGTTGCGGGTGGCCGCGCGCAGTGAACTGGAGATTTTTCAGCACGAGATGGGCATCACGACCATCTTCGTAACACACGACCAGATCGAAGCCATGGCCCTGGGCGATCGTATCGTGGTCATGTCGGCCGGCAAAGTGATGCAAGTCGGCGCGCCGCAGGAAATCTACCACGATCCGGCCAATATCTTTGTGGCCACCTTTCTTGGCTCACCAACGATCAATCTCGTCGAACGGGACGGGCACTTGATCGGCTTCCGGCCGGAACATTTCTTACCAAGCGAAACTTCCAGCGGCCAGGAAGAGACGGTTACCCTGCCCTTTGACGTCACGCTGGTCGAGAATTTGGGCGCAGACCGCCTGGTTTACGGTCAGGTGGAGAACTTCCACGGTCCTGGCCTGACGATAGCCAAACTGCCGTCCATGGTCGGCGTGACGATTGAGCCGGGAGAAACGTATGATTTCTGCGTGGAAACCCAGCATTTGAAGTATTTTGACCAGGCAACCGGCCTGAAAGCGGAACCCATCCGGTTCTGAAAAGGGTGTAACCATGCAGCAAGCAGCGCAAACTGAGGGCGCTCGATCCAGCCGCCTGGCCTATCTAACTGATCGTCAGGGCTTTCTCGGGCCGCTCTTTCTCGCGCCAGCGGTCATTTACATCGTCTTGCTAGTCGGCTTTCCGTTCCTGCTGGCCATCGCCTTCAGCTTGTCAGATGTAACTGTCGGCGATACCAGCCTGGAATTCGACGGGCTCAATAACTTCAGCAATGTCATAAAGACACCGCAATTTCGGCGCGCGCTGATAAACTCCTTCGTCATCACGCTTGGCGCGCAGATAGTGGTCGTCATCCTGGCCAATATCCTGGCCTTGATATTCTACGAAGATTTCCCGGGCAAGTGGATCGCCCGGATGTTGATCATCATGCCCTGGGCGACGCCCATCTCGCTGGGGACCGTAGGCTGGCTGTGGATCTTCGACTCCAAATTCAGCCCCATCGACTGGGTGTTGCAGCGGATGGGTCTATTGGGGCCAGATACCCTGCTTGGACCGGGACTACACCTCAATTATCTCGGTCGAGAGTGGCTGGCAATGGCCGCCGTCATCCTCGTTCACGTCTGGCGCATGCTGCCCCTGGCCACAGTCATATTATTGGCTGGGCTGGCCTCCATCGACAAAGACCTCATCGATCAGGCCGAAGTTGACGGTGCTACTTTCTGGCGCATTCACCGGCAGATAAGAATCCCACTGCTCTTGCCCATCATGAGTATCGCCCTGCTTTTTGGGTTGATCTTCACCGTTGGCGACATGGTGGTCGTCTTTGTGCTAACCAGAGGCGGACCGGTCTATTACACCCAGGTGCTGCCGGTGTGGGCCTGGTTCAAGGGCATTGACGGTGGTGACCTGGGCGAAGGAGCGGCCATTGCCCTGTTTCTCTTCCCACTGCTTCTCGTGGTCGCCATCCTGATGCTGAGAACAGCACGACGCACGGAGGTCAATTGACGTGAGGAGTCGCAGTCGAGCTTCCCAAATTGGCATCCTGGCGGCAGTGGCCTTCTTCTGCCTTTTCGCTACCTTTCCGTTCATCATCATGTTCATCAATACCTTCAAACAGGATGCGGATCTCTACCGGCCACAGAACAATCCATTCTTCTACAATTTCCCGCCGGTACTTAGTAACTTAGAGTTACTCTTTCAGAATACGAACTACCTCACTTTCGTGAAGAACTCCCTGGCCGTCGGCGTAGCCGTGGTCATCATTACCTTGGTCATTGCCGTGCCGGCCGCTTATAGTCTGGCCCGGCTCACCGGCCGCTGGGGCGAACAGGCCGGCATCCTGATCTTCCTGGTCTACCTTGTGCCGCCGTCGCTGCTTTTCATTCCATTGTTCCGCATGGTGACCACATTCAAACTCAACGACACCATCTGGTCGTTGATCCTGGTCTACCCCACGATTTCAATCCCCTTCTCTACCTGGCTGCTGATGGGCTTCTTCAAGTCTATTCCACGTGATCTCGAAGAAGCGGCCATGGTGGATGGATTCAGTCGTCTGGGCGCCTTCCTCAGGGTCATCATGCCCCTTTCTTTATCGGGCATGATCGCCGTGATCGTCTTCACCTTCACGCTAACCCTGCACGAGTTCATCTACGCGGCGACCTTCATAACCGCCTCGGCCCACAAGACGCTCAGCGTTGGCGTGCCCATCGAGCTGGTCCGCGGCGACGTCTTCTTCTGGCAGTCGCTGCTGGCCGCGGCGATCATCGTGGCCATTCCCGTGGCCATCGTCTACAATTTTTTCCTCGACCGGCTAGTCGCCGGATTCACCATGGGGGCCGTCAAAGGTTAGCGCCTGACAGGAGTGAATCATGTCTGATGAAGTCGTCTATCGATCCAACGTGCATATCGAACGGGTGAAAGGTCCGTTTCGCCGTGCCACCCTGCCTGTAGATGACGGGCCAACCTACTTCGGCGTTCATTCCGAGGTCGCTGCCCACTACAACGTCGATACTGAGGTCGTTAACCCGCACAATACGACGTTGGACTACGTGGTGGCAGCGGCAGCCGGCTGACTGACGGGAACCTTTGGCGGCGCGCTGGAAGCGCGTCAAATCCCGGCCAGCGGCGGCCGGCTAACCGCGCAAGCGACAGGCGAAGTCGAGTTGGATGGAAAAGTCCTGGTGATAAAGCGCATACACGTCTGCTATCATCTGCAGATCGATCCGGCCAATCGAGAAGTGGCCGAACGCGTGCTGGGTTTCCACGCCGACTACTGCCCGGTTGCGCGCACCATCCGCGACTGCGTAGAGATCACCACGACCGTCGAGTTTGAAGACTTCGAATCGTAGGGATATTGCTGCCCACAGAAACCATCCTGGCTACAAGCAAGACCAATTCACGGCCTTCGGATCTTCCTGGAGCACATTCTGGAAAGCGAGTATGTCTATTTGGCCGCCTTCGGCCGTCTGAAAAGCCTGCCAGGCCTGGGATCGCCGGTCAAGAAGCGCCAGGGTGATTTGTTGAGCTGGATAGGGCAGTACGAGCCATAGAAGTCAAGCGGCCACGGTCGTTGAACGACCAGGAGCGCACAGAGCCTTTCGTCCGCTAGAAACACATTCGCAGGACCCGCAAGGTCGTCCGCCTCATGCTGGAGCATCAGTGGGAGCATCTGCCTGAGTTACAAGAGAAATAAGATTTTGGTTGGATTGGGGATCGGGCATCAGGGGCCAGGGATCGGGGGCTCGCCGTGATTAAGTCGAACCCGCGACGGGCGGCCGCCAACAGACAGGCTAGCCTAGGCCGTCCAGTAGATAGATCTGGACTGGCTGCCGGCGTCCTTTCACTTGCACCGAATCAAGTCGGGTCACCTTGATCAGATCGCTCACCGCCTGGTAGGTGCTGTCGCTGAGTATGATTTGCCCGCCTTCGGCTAGATTCTGCAGCCGGTCGGTCACGTTGACGGCATCGCCGATGGCCGAATAATCCTTGCGCAACGGGCTACCCACATTGCCGACGACGGCGAACCCGGTGTGAAGACCAATGCCAAAATGCAGTCGGTGCTCGGCCGGGATGGTCTCATGAAACGCTTCCAGATCGTGGCAAATCGCCAGCGCCGAGCGCACGGCTCGTTCGGCATGATTCTCTTGCGGGTTGAGCGGTGAATTGTAAAGGGCCATGATCGTATCACCATCGTATTTGTCGATCAGCCCTTCCTGTAACTGGATGGCCGCGGCGGCCACTGTCAGATGGTCGTTCAAGATCTCGATCAGGAACTCCGGTTCCCATTTTTCGCTGACGGTGGTGAAGCCTCGTACATCGGCGAAGACGACGCTAATTTCGCGCCGCTGTGGCTGTTGGGCCTGATCTACATCACGAACGCGATCAACCAGGGCCGGCGGCAAATAACGGCGCACGCTCTCCAGCCGTTTCCTTTCTGAGACATCGTCAAGGACTAGGGCGACACCCAGCGTCTGTTGTTGAATGTCTCGCAGCGGCGAGAACGTAACATCCAGTGTAGACTGGGTGGCCTCACCCACATTGGCGTCCAACTCCAGATGGTAATTGCCACCCTGAGCCTGGATCTTCTCAATCAGCGTTTCAACCACGCTACCCATGGGCGCGTTCAGCAACAACCGGTAATCTTGTTCGAGCACCTCGCGTCCGGGCACGCCCAGAATGTTCTCGGCCGCCCGATTATAGAGCGAGATGCGATCGTCCAGGTCGATGGTGATGACGCCACTGGCAATTGATTCAAAGACATCATCCTGCAAGTTCTTCAGCTCGGTAATGTCGGCCAGTTGCTCGCGGATCCGTTGGAACAAGCGGGCATTCTCGATGGCCACGGCCGCCTGGTTGGCGAAGGCGGTCAGTAAATCGCGGTCGGCGTCGACAAAGATACCTGACACGACTCGGTTATCGGCGTAGATGACGCCAATGGTATGATCCTTTATGCAAAGGGGTACACAAAGGATAGAGCGCAGATTGTGGGTGATGATGCTTTCTTGCCCGGCAAAGCGAGGATCAGCCTGAGCGTTGGTGGTGACGACCGGTTCGCCTGTTTCCGAAACAGTGCGCACTATGCTGCGGCTGATATCAAACGATGATTCGGCAATGGTCTCGCGGTTAATATTGCGAGCCACTTTCACGTTGAGTTCGCCTGTCCGCTCGTCAGACAACATCAAGAAGCTGCGCTCGGCTCCGGTCAACTGAATGATGGTATCCATGACCGAATTGAGAACTTCCATCTGATCCAGGGAAGAATTGATCGCCGCGCCTACTTCTTGCATTGCCCGCAGCTGACGCCTTTCTTTGTCTTGGGTGCGTACACCACGTGACAATGATTCCAGGCATAGGTTTGCCTGGGTCAATACGCGCAAGGTGGCGTTGTAAGATTGGGCCAGCTCGTTGAGTAGGCCACTGGCGATAGCTCTGTTTTGCTGGCTTATTAGCTCGCCCAATTCCAGGTGCAACTGGCGCAGCTTTTCTAGATCAGTTTGAGTTGATTTGTCGCGCGCGTCGGTCAAGACGGTGTACCTGAGTGAGTGCGTGAATCATCACAGGCGCTTAGTATGGCACAGAGTACGTCAAAGGGCAATCGGCCGCGGCGGCTGGCGAATTGCAGTTGGGACAAGAGGTCCCTGGGTCTTTGACCTGGACAGAGGCGTTTGAAGATACTGCGCAGGTCTGATCACTGCCACTTCTTCTTGGATCGGCGCGGCCGTTTGCTCTGAAGCCGTGCCAATTGGTGAGCGATAGTCCGGCGGATCATGGCCGGCCGCAACGTGCGCCACTCTTGGCGAGAATCAAAATCGGCGTCGGGCGCCCGGCTCCGGCTGAACTGCTGGCGGACGAATTGGCGAGTCAGGTTGCGCAGCGGCTCTTTCCCATCGGGCACGGCGCCTGACAGCAGGTCGGCCCGCTCATAGGGCGTGTGGGCCGGCTGGACGCTGACGCCTAGCCAGGGCGCCCAATTGCCTAAGCGAATGTAACTCCGCACAATGCTGCCTTCAACTCGACGATTGGCGCGATTAAAGAGCAACACAACGCCAGCGGCAGCTACCAGTAGAAAAGCGCCAATGCCTAGCTGCCAGAAGAAGGCCGGGCCACGACTAGGCGCGTCAACGGCAAAAGCGCGCTCATCCAGAACATCGGCCAGGCGTTCTTCGTCAAGCACAGGCTGATTAGGATCGATAAACCTTTGATCGTCTTCGCCCGGCGCTTCGTCGCCAAAAGCATCGCCGGGATTAGTCGGGTTGTCCGGTCGGTCGCCAGCCGGGATCGAAGCGGTCGCCTCAAAGGGAATCCAGCCGTAAGAGGGGAAGAATACCTCAGTCCAGGCATGGGCATTGCTGGAGCGCACCCGGTAGGAAGACGATTCGCCATCCCATTCGCCCTGGGTATAACCGACTACGAAGCGAGCCGGTATACCCTGGCTGCGCAGCATCATGATCATGGCCGAGGCGTAATAGTTGCAGTAGGCTTCTTGCCTGTCGAAGAGGATGTAATGGACCGGCTCCACCCCGTCGGGCGGGGCGCTGATTTGGTCGTTATAGCCAATGTTAGTGCGCAGGTAATTGCGCACAGCAATGGCCTTGTCAAAAGGATTGTCGTGTTCGGCCGTCAGCTCGGCCGCCAAATCCCGAGTTTCGGGCGTGATCTCATTCGGCACCTGCAGGTACTTGGCGCTGATCCAGTCGGGGTATGACTGCGAGTCGCCGCGTAAGCTGACTGCATCGGCGACACTGTAGTAGGAAGTCACGCCATATTGCTCTCCCTGGCGCATGACGTATCGCGATTGAACGGCGCGGATATCGGCCTTACCGTTATCGTCTTGGCTCCAGGTGACAAACATCTGCCGGTCAGCCTCCACCGGCCCGGGAGCAGCGTACATGCTGCCTGCGTTGGGCACATAATTGACCACGTTTTGCTCGACATGCTCACGCAGCGCGTAGTCGACCACCGGAAAACGGCCATCGTCGGGTAGACGCAATACCTGGTCACTGTCCGAGATGGACCAGCGGCCGCCGTCATAAGTATCGTAGGCCACCGCCTGCCAGTAGACAAATGGCAGCCTCTCTTCGACGTAGATATCCATGATCAGCGAATCGTTCACCGCTCGCGGCCCGCCCAGGGAAAGCGTATCCCGGAAGGGATCGCTCGTCGCAGTGCCGTATGAGCGCAGTGAGGCGAAAAGGCGCGTCCAGTTGTCCTGGAACCCGCGCCAGGTATCATCCCAGCCGGTCTCGCCCAGCGCATCGCTAACAGCGGCGTTGGCGCCAGCGGCCGGCAAGCCCCAGGCAATGCCTAAGGCAATCAACGCGACCAGAAAGCTGGCTTGCAAGAAACTGAAATGGATGTTCTTCTCGTAGCGGATCGAAGCCGCCTTCCAGGAGCGTTCTTTGGCAACCAGGTGGGTACGGGCGATATAAATCAGGGCCAGCAGGGCATATAAGGCCAGAAAAGCAACCAACGGCTTCGGCCCGAAGTAGTAATAAATTACGCTCAGTAGAACCAGACCGCTGGGCACCACAACCCGCCAGACTTTGTAATTACGGAATGTGTACCAGGCGGCCGTGATCCCCAAGAGCCAGAAAATAGCGCTGGTTTGAACGACAAAAATGAGGCCGTCGCGGCTGGAGCTTTGGGAGACAGCCTTGCCCAGCCAGATGACTTGGCGATTCACCAGTTCAAAGGTTCGTTCACGCCAGGTGAGATCGCCGGGCAGCGTGCGGCCGACCAGAAAAGTAATCAGAAAGAGGCCATAAATCAAGGCTATGAAGAGCGCGGTTCGACCAGAGAAGCGGCTCTTAGCCAGGAGCAGACCGGTTAAGATGGCCAGGGTAGTGACGAAGGGTAGGATACTTGTGCCGGCGATTAATTCGGCATCGACAATGGCCAGGGCAGCGATCAGCACCAGGGCCCAGGTAAGTAGAACTGTGAACCAGCCTTCTTCTATTCTGAATCGTCTAAGCATCCTTCTCTAGCACCTCTGCCCGTAGATTAGCGGATAGGTTACTGATCAAGTGTAAAGCACTTTTTTACAGTTCGCATACTCTCACATCCGATGTTAAACACGTCACGTTGAGCCTGTCGCGAGTACACAGAGTCGCCAGCGAACGGCGCCAGCCGGGTCACATCAGCCGGCCGAAATCGCCCTGAAAATCTGTCGAATTCTCGCATCAAACCCTGCTCTTTCGTCACGCCTGTCCCCTCTCGCCAGGCGGCAAGAATGCAACTCTGCTCATTATAGCAGAGCCGGAATAAGTGACAATATGGTGACTTTATGGGGTCAGCATGACCAATGGCGGCCAGCTTCGACCCACCTCAAGCGCGACTGTCATGCGTACTAACGAAGCGCGCGTAACCCACGGCCAGCACGGCCGCAAAGAGAAACCACTGGATGGCATAACCCAGATGCGGGCCCTCGCTCAGGTCGACTTCGGCCGCGACCCGGTAGGGCAAGACATCCTGTACCCCTTCTGGCGGCGTTTGCAGCAGGAAGAAAGGTAGTAATCGGTAAGGCATTTGCTTCTGGATCGCTTCGACGTCGACGCGATACCACTCCTGCTGGGGAACTTCGACCTCGGTCGACCGACCGCCCGACAACGTCTGGGAAAGTTGAATGACACCCTCAAGCGACAACAGCCCCGGTTCGTCAAATGGGCTCAGATCGCCGGCATTGGCATCGGCGGCCGGTATCCAGCCCCTGTCGACCAGAATCGCTGTCTCACCTCCATCCAGAATTAGCGGCGTCACCAGGTGGGCGCCGGGCCGGCCGAGCCAACTCTGTTGGGTCAGGACGATCTGCTCGGCGTGGTCGTAGCGCCCCTCGGCAATCGCCTGGCGGTCGACCACTTCACTCCCATCAGCCATGAGATATGCATCGCTCAACTCCAACGGCGACTGGCTGATCTGGGCCAGGTAGGCCGCATTAGACGCCCGCCGTTGTTCCAGCCGGCTCAACTGCCAAATACCCAGGCGGGCAAAGACAGCCATCAGCGCCAGAACCAGCAGCGTGGCCCACCACCAGCGGCGGTTGAAGAACGTACCCGGCAAGCGCGAAATGGGTACATTAGCTGCCTTCACAGTCACTTTTTGGGTCGCGGCTTCTGCTGCTGCGGCTCGCTCACCGTTGAGCTGATCATTCGTCTTTTCTGCGGTCATCAGTCCATTTCCGCCAACGATACTTGATTATTGTAGTATGGGATGCCACCGTTCTTCGCCGCGTAGACTTGGCAATGAATCTCGAGCGCTCAGTTAGCGCACTTGTCTAATTGTATCCGATTACGAGAGTTGCGTGACGGGATAACCGTCAACTTTCACTTTGGGGCAGAACGCGCGCTTTCGCACAGGATCGCACAAGATTGCCAAACTCCCGCACATTGAGTGCTGTATAGTGAAGCTAAGGAATCGGGAGATCGAACGCAGGGACCAAGAAGGAAGCTTCCTTAACGGGAGTTATGGGTGGGAAGCTGTCTCAGTTCAAGCTCCTTACAACCGCGGAGATCCCGCTTGGTAAACAGGCGTACTAGCAGGCTTCCCTGGAACCGAAAGACTGGAATCACTTCCGCTTGGTAGATGGAGAGTGACTCGATTTTTGGGAGGATGGTGGCATGTCTCCTACTGTGCTTTCACTGACCGCATCCTCGGGTGGCGATGTGGTTGCCGGAGGTTGCGGGGGAATATACCGTTAGGCGAACAGCGAGTGGATTGACTGTTGGCCAGTAGGTTCCAACTTCGTCTGGAGATTCTGCACTTGGCCAGTGGCAGTTGTCGCTGAAGACGATCTATGGTTTGGGATCTTTCATCTCGACAATGGTGGCTTGACCCGGTACGAGGATGAAACGATGACAGAGTTCGAAATCGCAGAGGGTCTTCCTAAGGAAAGCACTGTAACAGAAGGAGAATTCTTGCCCGATAACCTCGTGACTTCTATCGTTACCGACCCAGACGGTAGCGTCTGATGAGAAACACGACAATGGTCACTAGCCCTACCGTCAGCACAATCATTGGCAAGTTGAGGACGGGTCTACCCTCGACTACCAATGGGAAGGATGCTTCCCCAGCGCCGCCATCCGCGCCTTCAACAAGGACCTCAACCAGATACGTTCCGCCGTAGTCTACGTCCAGGATCGCTTCGTGCAGGAACTTATTCTCGGAGTTTTCGACGGTTGCCGGACCAGATACAATTGGGCCGCCATCTTCAGGCGTAAGCCGGACCAGGACGTCGGCTTCCAGCACCGGCGAGGCATCCTCTGCCAGCACCACGGCTATGGCCACGTGTAATTCGCCCACCTCGGCCGGATCGGGCGAGGTCCAGACGGTTAACATGTATGGCCCGGCAGGTTCGGCTGCCAGCTGCATCACGCCTTCCGTGTGGGCGGCGGCCGGCGACGCGACCACCAGCAACCCAATCAGGGTGACGGCAAGTAACCAGAATCGACGGTGTACGAGCATTGGGATTGAAGACATTTCCATGCCAAAGACCCTCAGGTTGGGCGCCAGGTCGCCTGTCCTCTGCAGGCGCCACACGTTGTACCCTCGAGTCTACTCACCGCCGCCGCTCCGTCGAGCCCCGATTCCGGGCACTGCTAACGCCTCTTCTGTGGCCCAGGCCGACTCAGGCAGGGCAGGCTTCTTCTCCTCGGCCTGCAGCCAGCGGGCAGCAACCACCAGGGCGGCGATGATGAACATCATGCTGCCCGGCACCCACATAATGACGCCGGCGATCATCTGGTCCTCCATCACCGACAACCCCCACAGGCGCGGCATGGTCTCATAGTAAGGGTAGATCGGGCTGGCGGCGAAGACGAAGGCCAAGCCGGCCAACATGTTGGGCGGGATGGCTGCCAGCGCGTAGCCCGCGCGGGAAAAAGGCGAAAGTGGCCGGTGAATCCTGGGACCAGCCCCAACAATATGCCACCAGAAGAGCATGGACACCAGGAAGAAGGACAAATGCTCCAGATCATGGGCCAGAGAACTACGCAGGGCCAATTCGTAGGCGTTGGGATCATGCCAGCCCCAGTAGACGATCACGAAGGCCAGCCAGACGAGGCCTGGCCCGGTCGCCTTCTCCAGAAAATAGCGGAATCGAGAATTTCGGTTCAATAGACGCCCACCGCTTAGCCGGGCGCCTGGCGGCAAGCCCCACAGCCAGTAGGGCAACGGATTAGCCAGCAACAACAAGGGCGGGATGATCATGACCAGGAATAGATGCTGGATCATGTGCATGGTAAACAATTGCGTGCTCAATACGTCAATGGGCGACATCAAGGCGATGCCCAGCAAAAACAGGCCCAAAACGTAGACGACCGGCCGCCACAAAACCCCAGCCTGCCATCGCCCAAGCCCCCGATTCCCGGCTGTCCGGGACCGTAAACGCCGCCAGCCTAAAGCGTAAATAATCCCGGCCGCAGCCAGGATTACGATGACTTCTAGGCGCAGATCCCACGAACGAAGGGCCGCGCTCAGAACAGGATCCATTTTACCTCATGACCCCTTGGGCCAGGCATTTTGTGTCAGCCGGTGCCGGATGGAACGCCGCAGAACATCAAACCGGCGTTCCGATCAGATACAGGGCTGGATAGAAGAATACCCAGACCACGTCAACGTAATGCCAATAGAGGGCCATGCCTTCAACGCCCCAATGGCGTTCGGCCGAGTAGTGGCCCTTGCGGGCCAGGTTCCAGTTTACCAGGATCAGGATGACGCCGCTGAGAACGTGCAAGGCATGCATGCCGGTCATCAGGAAGAAGATGCCGCCGTATACGCCATCGCCGGGCTGCAAGTGGCCTTGCCATTCGATGCCCACGACGCCGACCAAGAACAGGATGCCCAACACAGCGGTCAGAGCCGCGTACCGCAGAAAGCCTTTGCGGTCGCCATAAGTCATAGCCGTTTCGGCCTGGACCATGGTGAAACTACTCAACAACAGGACACTGGTGGTAATAACGCCGATGGTTTGATCAAGATCCGGCCGGGTGTTGCCCCACAGATAGAAGCGAGCTGCCAACAGAGCGCCGAAAAGGAAGATCTCCGAGAAGAAAAACAGCCATAAGCCCATACGGTTGCGCTTGACCTGCTCCGCATAGGGCGGCTCGTGGCTATCGTGTTCGTGGGCCTGGACGGTTTCTGTCGTCGCGCTCATGAGTGATCCTCCTCACGCCGGAGTCGATAAATGTGCATGAAGAACTGCACGATCAGCGCCGCTTTCACAAGCGCGACCAAGAGCAGCGGTACAGTCGCGTTATCCAGGTTCAAGGCCAGCCAGAACTCCGCCAGCGTCAAAATGGCCAATACGACGAAGATGATGATGTTGCGTCGATTCTCAGCCTTCTTTTTCTCTTCCACGTGCGCTTCTCTCCTAACAGATTAGCCAATAGTTGTTAGCTGCTAGCGGTTGATTAGCGATATTTAGACCGCTAATCGCCCGGGCTTGCCGGAGACACGCTGACGTAGCCTTCGGCGGCCGGACTGTAGTCGTAGGGGTCACCGGTGACCACGGGCGGCCGGTCGTAGTTCATTTCCGGCACGGGCGAAGTGATTTGCCACTCGGGCGAACGGGAATGCCAGGGATTGGTCGAAGCCACTTCGCCTGAGCGGGCGCTGACGACCAGGTTATAAACCATGATCAGGACCGACCAACCGATGACCAGACCGGCCAACGTGACCAGTAACTGGGTATCCTCCACACCCAGGGCCGGGTCGTAGTCGGCGATCCGACGCCGCATACCCAGCAGGCCGATGCGCATCTGCCCCAGGCTCATCACCCAGAAGGCCGGGGTCATCAGGTAGAAATGCCATTTGCCCAGCGATTCGTTGTACATGCGGCCGGTAGCTTTCGGGAACCAGTAATACAGGGCGGCGAAGAAGGGGAAGACAAAGCCGCCAAACATAGTGGCATGAAAATGACCGACGATCCAGTAGCTGTCATGAAGATGCATATCGGTCGGCACGGTGGCCAAAATCGGGCCGGTCAGGCCGCCGATAAGAAATACGGATATGGCCCCGATCACAAATAGC
>JBFFWQ010000111.1:0-20158 GCA_041570195.1 Promineifilaceae bacterium (SeqCode)
AGGCTCGCCATCCAGATACCTGGTGCCCGGGTTGACCAACGAGTCGTAGTTGATATACGGTGTTTCGCCGTAGGCTCGTTCGAGGCCAGTATCCGGAAATAGTACCCGGCCTTCCGGGAATTGGGCCTTGAAATCGCCGTAGGAGATAATGCTCGACGGCAATAGCGACAATCTCTGTCCCGTCATGTCGCCGACGATGGCTTCGCCCGTGAACTGCTGCCACCACGATTCCGTCTGGCGGTCATACATGATCAGGTCCGCCTGCCGCAAATTGCCGGACGTGCCAAAATCAAGCACTTCGCCATTTACGGTGCGTTCAAAAACCAAAGCCGAATTGCATAATGGGCAATAAGTGACGGCTATCGGCTGAGTCCCTGCGAGGTCGTTGACGATCTCGTGCCACACGAGCACTTGCAGCGGGTAAGCGCGAGCTTCTCCTGCCAGCTCGAAGAAAATGACTGGCTCTTCATCGGCGAGCCACAAATCGACCTCTGCGATCGGCTGGAAAATCGGCGCGTCGATGGAGGCAATCCTGTCCTTTGGTACGCCCCCATATAGGATTTCTTCATATGGGACGCTGTGCAAGCAGAAATTGGTATTTGGCCAGGGAGGCAAGGGAAAACGTCGATCCTCAGGTAAAGGGTTGCCACAACCCAGCGAGGCGGCATTGGGTGAAAGAGTGCCTTCAGGCGTGACGTCGTCTGTAGTGACGTCGTCTGTAGTGATGGCGTCTGTAGTGATGGCGTCTGTAGTGACGTCGTCTGTAGTGATGGCTTCTGTAGTGACGTCGTCTGTGGTGATGGCGTCAGTGTCGCTATGGGCTGTTGTCTCGTTTCCTTCAGATAGGGTATCGGCGACCGGTTTGCAGCCGACCAAGCCGATCATGAATACCAAGAGAACCCACAGGCGCCGCTCATTCATACTCTCCTGACTCTATATCGCCGCCGGACTGAAGGCAGTAACCACGGCTACTCACTCGTTCAAGCTATTCCGGTGCTATGGCCTGGAAGTACCAAGACTACTGCTGGCTCCAAAAGGCGGCCACGCCCGGGGCGATCGGCCGAATGTCACTCCCGTCAACCGGCACGACGACGATGAAGTTGCGATCCTGCTCGTTCTTCATGGGCAGGACCAACGCCTGGCTGTCTGGCGACCAAAGGCGATGGCTGTGGGCATATTGATCGAAAAAGGGCAGGAACTGGTTTAGAAACAACGCACTGGGCTCGAACACAGTCAAGAGCCGGCTATCGCCGCTGTCGACGTCGACAATGGAAACGGCCAGACCGAAGCGCGTATTGCCATCTTGGGACGGCGGCATTGCTTTTCCTAAGGCGCCCATTTTTGCCGGCCGGTCGATCAATCCAGCCACCGGCGAGTCGTCAAAATCAAATGGCTTGTCGATAGCTGACGGGGTCAAGTAGGCGATGGATCGGCCGTCGGGAGACCAAAAGAACGCCAGCACCGGGTCTGACTCAAGCGTACGGGTTTCGCTATTTTCCAAATCGATTAGCCGCAGCGCGCCGAAAAACGATTCGGCCGGACGACTGGGGCTGGTGAAGGCTAGCTGCGGCCTGGTCGGGCTGAAACCCATGGCCAGAACGCCTTGATGAGAAACAACTTCGACTTGCTGATCACGGTCCACGTCGTGGATGCTCAGCCAGCGATTGCCGCTGGCGTCTTCGTTGCCGTAACTGAAATAGCGGCCGTCGGCAGCCACGGCCGGCGCCTGGAAGAAGCCCCGCTGGATGATTTCTTCAGGCTCACCGGTGTCGTCCAATGGCACGAAGGCCAGCCGCGAGTTATCGCTATTGCGAGCCGTGAAACCGGTGTGCACCAGCACCTGGCTGCCGTCGGGCATCCAGTCCCAGAAGAAGGTGCCTGGACTGGTGGCCACTAGTTGGGACGCTAGGTCGCCAGCGCCAGGGGCCATGTGCAGGGCCAGGCCGATTGAGTGGTTGGCAATGAAGCTGACATTCTCGCCTTCAGGCGACCAATAGAGGTAAATCGGTCGAAACGTGCTGTCTACGTAAAGCTGGCGTATCTCGCTGTCTTCCTCGTCAGCCACGACATAGACGCCCCCAGCTTCAAGGTCATTGCCGATCACGGCGATTTTGTTGCCAGCCGGCGACCAACTCGGGAATTGATAGAAACGACCGGGACCAGATAGCAGCCGGCGATCACTGCCGTCGGAGGCGACCGTCCACAGCCTGGACCTGTTGTCTACGACGGCAAGCCGGCCGCTGATAGGTTCCGGCGCGGCTTCTGGTGTGACTGGTTCCGCCGAGGCGGTTTCGCCGGCGGGCTCGCCTGTCGGCGCGGCCGTTGGCTGATCAGGCTCTGGTGAGGTTTCCAGGTAGGGTTCCTGAGTTTCTGGGCCGCTCGACTCGGCGGGATTCGCGGCGCCGGTTTCCGGCGCCGCCTGAAGCGGCTCGTCGGTCAAGGGCTCGGTCGTCTCCTCGACTGGCTCTTCGGTGGTACCCACCATAACGCCGCTCGCCTCACTCGCAGCTTGCCGGCCTTGGTCACGGTTCAGAAGGGCCACCGCAGCAAACGTTATGACGAACAGAACGACCGTTACCAGACCCGCCAAGAACCACAGCCATTTCGGGCTGCCCCGTCGGCGGTCTGGCGTTTTGTAATCCTCGTCAGGTTCAGGCGGATGGAATTGCTCGTCGTCATACATTGTCTTCCTCCGGCGAGGGCTTCGTCAAGGTCGCAAGGGTGCTGGCCCAATAATTCACGTCTATCGGTTTTGAGCGGCCAACAGCGAATTACAGCTTACCGCCGCTCTGCGTAATGGGCAACGTCAATTGTAGGGAGATTATCGACTACTAATGGACGACGTTGGGCTATACAAGAGCCTCTATCTGAAGACCGGCTGCTGTTTGGGACGGCGATAACCCAAAAACACGCCTTTGATATCTGAAGGAATAATCGCTACACCAGGCTCAAGGCGTGAGCGATCGACTTGCAATGCCCATCAGTTCTTTGTTAACCATCTATTGGCCCTTCGGCCGGGCCCAGTCGCTGGCGGCGGTTCCTGTCCGGGGTGGTGCTGTTACCGTCTTCCAGTCGCTGCTTGGATTCATCCCATTGCCGCTGCTCTTTGGCTTGCTGGCTGAAACGATTGACCTGAAGCGGGCTTCTACATCGCGGGCACTTTGTTGATGATCTTGCTCGTCTGGTTGATGCCGCCGTCCGATGGCGCCGGATGTGTCATGGGTTTGGAGGCCGCACATTATCTGCGACAATATAACCTCTATGCCTTTTGAAGTTACGATCCCGTTTTGGGCATTGGCCCTTTCCTACTGGCTGCACTTGCTGTCCACCGTCATTTGGCTGGGCGGTCTGGCGCTGATGGCCATTGTCGGTTGGCCGGCCGTGCGCCGCCACCTGCTCGAGAGTGAGCAGTGGGCCACTCTGCTGCGTCGTTTTACGCCCTGGGCCAACGCCAGTATGATCATCTTGTGGGTTACAGGCTTCCTGCAAATGACAGCCGACCCAAATTACGACGGATTCCTAACCGTGAACACACTATGGGCCCAGGCGCTGCTCGTCAAGCACATCGCCGTGTTGGGCATGATGATTTTTGGCTTCTATGTGCAGTGGCGCATCCATCCGGCACTGGCCCGGCTAGCTCTGCTCGAGCACAAGCGGCCGGAATTGGCTCAAGCGGAACGAGAGCAACTGGCGTTAAAGGAAAACCGGTTGTTGCGCTTGAATTTGCTCTGCGCCGCCATCGTGCTCTTCTTCACCGCGCTGGCCACCGCAATTTAGGCAAGATGAGGAACAAAGAATGAGCGAAGCACAGGATCAGATCTTGAAGATGGTAGAAGAAGGCACGATCACGGCCGAGGAAGCGGATAGACTGCTGGCCGCGTTGGGCCCAGAGCAAAGCGTGGAGACTGTGGCCGGCGACCTTGTCGTGGCCGACCTGCCTCAGCTAGAGCCAGCCGAAAGCACCGCCCAATCGCCCAATTACAATCGTTTTCGCCGCTTTTGGCGCATTCCTTTCGTCATTGCCGCCGGCTCGTTGCTGCTCAGTGGACTGGGCCTGGCGTTCATGTACCAGGCGGATGAAGGCGTTGCAACCCTGGGTTTTCTGTGCATTTGGAGCATTTTTCTACTGGCTTTCGTGGCCACTATCTTGATCCTGCTGGCCCGTCGCGCCCCCTGGCTACACGTCCGGGTGCAAGAGAAGGACGGTAGTCGCTTCGCCATCAGTTTACCCCTTCCCATGCGGCTCGCATCTTGGGTACTAGGTATCGCCCGATATTTCGTCCCTAAAGAGCAGGCTATGCACGTCGATACCGCAGCCTCGTTCGTGACCGCTATGCAAGAGAATCCGGGGCAAGAACCGATCGTCATTGACGTGGACGATGACGATGGAGACAAGGTCGAGATCTACATCGGCTAAGTGCGAAAACTTGCCGGTTAACGAATCAATCTTCCAGATTGATTTACCAACGAGATTACTGGCAAAGACAACGTCAGGGGAGAATCGATTGTGCTCGTGATAGACGGAAGTCAGGGCGAGGGAGGTGGCCAGGTACTGCGAACCAGCCTGAGCCTGTCGGCGCTAACCGGCCGCCCGTTTCGAATCGACAAGATTCGCGCCAACCGATCGCGGCCGGGTCTGCGGCCGCAGCACCTGACCGCCGTGCGAGCCGCAGCTGCTATTTGCCAGGCAGAAGTGACAGGTGACGATTTGGACTCTGTCCGCCTGGCGTTTTCGCCGAGGACTGCCCCAGCCGGCGGCGAATATCGTTTTGACGTCGCCGAAGCCAGCCCGTCCGGTCAATCGGCCGGCGCGGTGACGCTGGTCATGCAAGCCATTCTGTGGCCTTTGCTGTTTGCTTCCGGCCCGGCGACGATCACGATCCAGGGCGGCACCTTTGTACCGTTCAGCCCACCCTACCATTACCTTTCCGAGGTAGCCCGACCGGCCTTCGTCGCCCTTGGCGCAGACTTTGAGTTGGAACTGGTGCGCTGGGGCTGGATGGCGACCGGCGGCGGTCGCATGATTGCTCGAGTGAAACCTGTCTTGGCTCTTCACGCCTCACAGCTAAAGACTCCGGACGATACCGGCGTGCGCGGGCTGGCCGCCGTCACGAATCTTCCCAGCCATATTCCACATCGCATGGCCCGGCGGGCTCACAATTTGCTAGCTGAGGCCGGGATGGCACCGGCTATCGATGCACTTCGGGAACGAAGCGATGGGCCAGGCGCGGGCATCATGCTCTGGCGCCAGCAGGCTGGTTTCAGCAGCCTGGGTCGGAAAGGCTTGCCGGCCGAAAACGTGGCCCAGGCGGCTGTTGCGGAGTTAGTATCTTTCATGGACAATGGGGCGGCAGTCGACCGCTACCTGGCAGATCAACTACTGGTGCCAATGGCGCTGGCCCACGGCCAATCCAGCTTTACAACAGACTTCGTCAGCCGCCACTTGCTGACCAATGCCCAATTATTGCGGCATTGGTTGGGCGTGTCGATTTCAGTTCAAGGTCCGCTCGGAGAATCCGGTCGAGTTACCGTTAACGGCGCCGGTCATCGCCCCAGCCATGAGGTTTGAGTACGTGCCTGCTAAGGCTGATTTGCCCAAAAAACCGGCCGCCTTTACGTTTGAGATATGTTCGAAGTAATCTTTCTGGGAACCTCGGCCTCGACACCTTCCGCCTACCGCGGCTTATCAGCCCATATGATCTTGCACCGCCAATATCGCTTTTTGATCGACTGCGGCGAAGGAACACAACAGCAGATTCTGCGCAGCGGTTTAGGCTTCAAGCGTCTCCAGAAAGTCCTGTTGACTCACGGGCATCTGGATCACATTCTTGGACTGGGCGGCTTGGCTTCCACCCTCGGCCGGTGGGAAATGCTGGAAAAACTTGAGATCTACGGCGGTCGGCCGGCATTGGCCAGGGTCGCCAAGCTGATCTTTGGCGTGGTCTTCCCGGATAAAAACCCACCATCTTCGATCGAGCTAGTTGCGCTAAATCCAGGTGACATCATCGTCGAAGATGACAAATTCTGCCTGTCGGCATTTACCGTTCACCATCGGGGAGCAGGTTGTTTCGGTTTTCTTTTTGAAGAGAAGGCTCGGCGACCATTCCTGGATAAAAAGGCCGAAGCGCTGGGCGTGCCTTTCGGACCTGAGCGATCATCGCTCGTGCGCGGCGAGACGATCACCCTGGCAAAAGGTCGGGTCATCGAACCGGATGATGTCTTGGGCGAGTCTGTGCCCGGAGCCCGCTATGTACACATTGGCGATGTCGGCCGTACAGAGAACCTGATCGAGGTTTGCCGGGAGGCCGACGCCCTGACGATAGAGTCAACCTATCTTGAAAGCGAGGCCGAGATGGCCCGGCAATTCGGGCATCTCACGGCCGCCCAGGCGGCGCGCCTGGCTGTAGCGGCCAATGTCAAAAGCCTCATTTTGACCCACTTATCGCGCCGCTATTTCGAGCGAGACGTATTGCACGAGGCTCGAACCATCTTCCCAAACACATTTGTCGCCCGAGATTTTGACCATTTCCAGATAACGCGGGGCGGCACTATACGCCTGGACAAGAAACGGGACAATCTCAAATGACGTCAGCCGAAGTCGTGATCTGTGGTGCGGGATTAGCCGGTATTTCGGCCGCCTATCACCTGACTGTGAAGAGGGGTCTGTCCGACGTCGTTCTGATAGATGAACGGCCGCCGCTTACATTGACCAGCGATAAATCTACAGAGTGTTATCGAAACTGGTGGCCTGGACCGGGCGATACCATGGTTCGCTTCATGAACCACAGCATCGACCTATTGGAAGCACTGGCCGACGAAAGCGACAACTATTTCGGTCTAAACCGGCGCGGCTATGTTTTCCTAACTGCCGATCCGGCGCGAGTCGAGACTTATCGGGAGGTGGCTGAAGCGATCTCTGCCTTAGGCGCCGGCCCATTGCGCATCCACGAACCCGGAAGCTCCTCTTACCAGCCGGCGCCGGCCGAAGGCTATCGTGGCCAACCTACCGGCGCCGACCTGTTGCTGGGATCGCAGCTGATCCGAGACCAATACCCCTTCGTGACTGAAGATGTCTTGGCCATGCTTCATCCGCGACGCTGCGGCTGGTTGAGCGCCCAGCAATTGGGCATGTACTTGCTCGACAAAGCTCGAGCCAAGGGCGCAAGATTGATAAGCGGCCGCCTCACGGGAGTTAGCCTGAAGGGTGGTAAGATCCATTCAGTCCAGGTTGAAGGTGACGGCGGTGCAGAAGAACTGCACACCCCGGTTTTCGTCAACGCCGCCGGTCCCTTCGTCAGGGATGTGGGCGCTATGATAGGCGTCGAAATCCCGGTTTTCAACGAGTTACACGGCAAGATAGCGTTCAACGACACCCGGCAGGTGCTGCCACGTGACGTGCCGCTGATGATCTGGAGCGATCCGGTCCGGTTGCCCTGGTCAGCCGAGGAACGGCAGGAGTTGGCCGAATTTGAAGATACGCGCTGGCTACTGGACGAGTTTCCGGCCGGGGTTCACTTTCGGCCGGAGGGTTTAGGTCCGAGCCCGGTGCTGTTGGTCCTGTGGACCTATGATATCGAAGCACAGGAACCGGTTTGGCCGCCGGTCTTTGACGATTTCTACCCGGAGATCGTCTTGCGCGGATTAACCCGCATGGTTCCCGGCCTGAGCACATATCTGCGACGCATGGGCCGGCCAGTGGTCGACGGCGGCTATTACTGCAAGACTCAAGAAAATAGACCGCTGATCTGCCCTGTGCCGGTGGAAGGCGCCTACCTCATCGGCGCGTTGTCTGGCTACGGGGTGATGGCCTGCCCGGCGGCCGGCGAATTACTGGCTGCTCACGTCGTCGGCGACGATCTGCCCGACTACGCGCCCGCGTTTCGCCTGGAGCGGTATGACGATCCCGCTTATCAAGAGATGCTGGCCGGCTGGGATCCGACCACCGGGCAACTGTGATCCAGTACGCCGGCGGCTACAGGTCAATCACCTGCCCGGTATAGGCCACGGCCGCGCCCCTGTTCTTGATAGATGATTGCTCCGGGCTGTCGAGATCCAGGAGTGGATTGGTGTGGTTCAGATGGGTCAGGATCAATTGGGTCGGTGAATCGGCGAAATAAGCGATCGTATCCGGTACCAGTGGATGGGCTATCGGCGGCCGCCCGCCAAGCTCATCCGCGCCGTAAAACGAGGCGTCGACCAGGGCAACCTTTACCCCCGCCACAACCTGGCGCGCCTCAGGCCAGGAAGACCAGTTGTCAATGTCGGGAACGTAGAGTAGCGACTGCTCCGGACCCTGGATCTCTAAGGCGAATGTGCCGGCTTTCAGCTCGTCGCGGTGAGGCACGGGGATCGGCGTGATAAACAGTTGATCGGCTAATTTGAGGGCGACCTTTGGCGCCATTGGCCTGAGTTCCAGGTTGTCGATCAGGGGCCGCCATAGCTGGGTATCGCGCAGCACGTCCACCATGCCGGCCGACGCATAGACCGGGAGCTCATGGACGTTCATGCCCTCGGGTCCCAGGTGGGCCAGGCCGACCGTATGGCCCATGTGAGCGTGCGTCAAAAAGAGAGCCTCCGGCTGCCGAATCCGGCCGGG
The DNA here is from genome assembly GCA_041570195.1 of Promineifilaceae bacterium (SeqCode). Classification (GTDB taxonomy): domain Bacteria; phylum Chloroflexota; class Anaerolineae; order Promineifilales; family Promineifilaceae; genus UBA11865. The sequence goes on from JBFFWQ010000111.1 coordinate 8,597, forward strand.
CATCGCCGGATGGGAACCAAGAGGGCCGGCCAGGAGCTGCAATTGGTATTTGATATCGGGTGTAGCGTCGATCAGCCAAACCGATGCCGACCGCCGGCGGGCGTCGACGATGGCCAGTGACGCGGCGAATTCGGCCAGCGACGGATCGGCCTGGGCGGCCGCGCAGCGACGACAGAGGCAACCGGCATGGGGTACGCCCGCATCCTGGGCGATACCCAACACTACGCTATAGACGCCGTTCGACGGCAACTCAATCGTATCCATTACTCCTACTCCTCGCCGCAGCCCAATTCTCGTTGGCGATAGTTGGCGGATAGGCCCACAGATCGGGCGACCACTAACTTAAGGTCAGGATCGGTTGGGCCTGGCTAGCAATGACAAATCTACGCCATAGTCTAACGGCCGGCAAATGACCTCCCCTCTTCGACAATAGGTGACTGTTTGTTAAAATTAGATGGTGCCGGCCGCGTTCGCTATTCGGGACCGGCCAGTGCATCAAAACAAGCTCAGCGGAGACAACACACGCCCGGGCATACCGGGCATAGACAGACGAGGTAGGTTTTTTTCTGAATCCGTGCACTCCGTGTCAATCCGCATCCAATTCCTCTTAAGGAGAACAGCCCATGCGTGAACTTTCTCGCCAGCTCGTTCGTTTGCCTGCATCGGTCACCATGGCCGTCAACGACAAGGCCAAGGCCATGCGCGCGGCGGGGCACGATATCATCGCCCTGGCTGGCGGCGATCCCGACTTTGATACGCCGGCCCATATCGTCGAGGCGGCCTTTGAGGCCATCCGGGCCGGCAAGACCCACTACCCTTCGCCCACCAAGGGCATCGCGCCCTTGCTCGAGGCCATCGCCGCCAAAATGGAGCGCGATCACGGCTTCCACGTCCGGCCTGATACAGACGTCGTGGTCACGCCGGGCAGCAAATGGGCCCTGAATCTGGCCCTGGCAACTGTCGTCAATCCGGGCGACGAGGTCATGTACCTGGAGCCGGTTTGGGTAACGTATCCACCCATCATCCGCCTGTACAGCGGCGAACCGGTTCCGATTCGGCTTTCGGCCGAAGACGATTTTCGTATTACCCGCGAACTGCTGCGGGAGAAGATCACGCCTAAGACCAAGGTGCTGATGGTCAATTCGCCAAATAACCCCACCGGCCGGGTGCTGACCAGGGATGAAGTGGAGGCCATCGTCGACGTGGCCGTTGAGGCCGATCTGTTCGTCATTTCGGACGAGGTGTACGAAAAATTGATCTTCGATGATCGGGAACACTTCTGCCTGGCGGCCGAACCGGGTATGGCCGGCCGGACGTTGACCATTAACGGCCTATCCAAAGGCTACGCCATGACTGGCTGGCGACTGGGCTGGATAGTCGGGCCAACGCCGGTCATGAAGCTGGCGGCCAAGATGAACGGCCAGACGGTCACCTCTGCGGCCACATTCACCATGATGGCGGCCGTGGCTGCCCTAAATGGCCCTCAGGACATGGTCGAAGAGATGCGCCGCTCTTATCAAGAACGGCGGGATTTCATGGTGCCGGCCTTGAATGAGATCGAAGGCATCAGCTGCGCGATGCCGGAAGGGGCCTTCTACCTGATGCCCCGATTCACCAAAAGTGACAAGAATAGCCTGCAACTGGCCAATATTCTGATAGAGGAAGCGGGCATCGCCGCTACGCCAGGCGTGGCCTTCGGGGTCAGCGGCGAGGGGCACCTGCGCTTCTCCTTCGCCACGGCCATGACCGAATTAGAGCGGGCTGTGGAACGCCTAGCGGATTTCGCCCCGAGGCTTTAGGTAAACACGGATTCGTAGCCCACCGAGCTGGTCATTCCAATAACGTGAAGAAAGCGGAGCCGGGAAATCCCGGCTCCGCTTTTTCATTTGACTACGATTTGGCTCCACTAGAGTGCGCAGCAACCTGACGTCATCAGTCCCCTGATGCTGTTTGTTGACTGGGTATCTGAGCCCGCTGCCAGGGCCAGGCGCCGACGGTCACGTTACGTAATTGGAAAAATACCAGGGCCAGGATCAGGCTAACTGCACCGGCCGCCAGCAGGATCAAGGTATCCTGGGTATCCGGACCTTCTTTCAGAAGATTCGCGCTGTCGAAGTAGTAGAAGGGGAAGAGGGGCTGTATGCGCTCCAACCAATCGACCATGCTGGCCAGATTGTTGCCGAAGTAGCTGACAACCAAAATCACCGTGGCGGTGATGGCCGCTATTCGGCGGCTGGGCATAAGGGCGCCCAGGAAGAGGCTCAACATGGCAAAGAAGCCGACAAGGGGCCAGATGGCCAATGCGGTAAGGATCATATCGGCCGCCGTCACGCCGCTCGTTTCAATATCCTCCGGTAATGAGTTTGTCGATACTGCCATGGCCAGGCCGACGATGAGCAGAATGAGCAGCAAGGCCAGGCTCAAGGCAATGGCTTTTGACAGAACCAATTGCCAACGCGGCAAGGGCAAGGCCATAATCGGTTCCAGGGTTCCGTTGTCTTCTTCACCGGCCAGGGTGCCAGTGCCATTGACGATGGCGTAGATGGCCAGTAGCAACGGCAAGAAAATGAGAACCTCGGCCGAGACAAACCCGGTGAAAGAGGCGAATTCGCTAAAGTCGCCCAGTATCTGGTAGAGGGCGATATCCTCCAGGTTCATCGCCGCCATCGGCTCGGCGAATTCTGGATAAAGAATGATGATATAGCCGGCAAAAACCGCCATGCCTATCCCCCAGCCCAGGATCGCCCCGCGCCGGATACGCAGTTCGTGCAGTAGCAACTTAAACATTTGGGCCTCCATTCTTGTGACCGGCCGTATGGCCTTTGCGGTTATTTCGGCCGTAATAGGCCAGGAAAACTTCTTCCAACGTCACCGGCTGCGTTTCAATGTCGACGATATCCAGGGTCGCGGCCTCGCGCATGACGGCCGGCAGATTCTGGGTCACTTCCAGAAAGACCGAATCCTCGACCCGGCTCAGCTCGCGGACACCTTCAAAGCCAAAAGCATTCTCGGCCGGCATCTTCTCGAAGCGCAGACGTAGGCGATGGAACGGCTGGGCCATTAAGGTCTCGATGCTTTCCACTTTAACCAGCTTACCCTCGCGAATGATCCCCACCCGGTCGCACACGCTCTGCACCTCGGACAAGATGTGGGAGGAGAAAAAGACCGTCCGCCCTTCGTCCCGGGCTTCGTCGACCAGCTCCAGAACGACCTGCTGGATCAGAGGATCCAGGCCTATCGTCGGCTCGTCCAGCATCAGCAACTCAGGCTTGCCCATCAAAGCCATGACCAGACCCAGCTTCTGTTTATTGCCCGAAGAATAGTCGCGGATCTTGCGATTGGTATCTAGATCGAGACGCTCGCATAGCGCATTCAGATAGACCGGATCGGCGGCCGTGCTGCGTAGATTATTGACCACTGTCAGATACTGCTTGCCCTTCATATTGCGCGGCAAGCTCAACTCGCCCGGCAGGTAGCCGATGCGCTCGCGTAGAGCCACGCCTTCCTTCTGGCAATCCAAGCCAAAAACGCGGGCGCTGCCCCGGCTTGGGCGAATGACGTCGATCAATACGCGCAGTGTGGTCGTCTTGCCGGCGCCATTTGGGCCAAGAAAGCCAAAGACCTCCCCGGCTTTCACTTGCATGTCGACGTCGACTATCCCCCTATGCTTGCCATAGTAAACGGTCAAACCCTCAGTTTCAAGTACATACTCGCTCATAAGTTGTCCCTTTCCAGAAACAGCACGATCCAAGTTAGCGGGAGAGCGGTTCACGGATATCGGCGAATCAATACTCCATTAATCCCCGGATTCGTACCAATATTTTGTCTATTCCAACAATATTTTTAGGTATGTCAAAAAATCATGCGTGCAGTATAGCGTACTTCGGGGCAGGTTGTCAAGTAGCAAGTAAGGTCGACACTTGAATGATGTCGGCCTTTATCTGAGCCACAAGGGCTTGTAGATCGGGGAATTTACGCTCGTCTCGGATGCGAGCGACGATCTCCAGCTCCAGCTCCCGGCCGTAAAGATCGCCCTCGAAATCCAGCAAATGGGCTTCGACATTGAGAGTGTGGCCATTTACGGTCGGCCGGTAGCCAATGTTCGTCGCCGCCTTGTAGCGACCGTCGTCTAACCAGGCATAGGCGGCGTAAACGCCATTGACCGGCAGCAGCAGTTTCTCCCAGACCTCGAGATTGGCGGTAGGCACACCCAGGTGCCTACCCCGGCCATCGCCTGGTACGACAACTCCAGCAACTTTATAGTCGCGGCCCAAGCAACCGCTAACCTGGATCATGTCGCCGCCGGCCAGCGCGCGCCGAACCCGGCTACTACTGACATTCTCCCCGTCCCATTGAACCATACCTTCGAAAGGGCGCACCGAAAAGCCTTGTCGCTCGCCCATTTTGCGCAAATAGGGTAAGTCTCCCTCGCGATTGTAGCCCAGGCTAAAATGGCCACCCCAAAGCTGGCTGAGGCTCAGGTGGCGACACAGGCTTTCGACGAAATCGGCGGCCGATGTGCGGCGCACTTCTTCGTCGAAGGGCAGCGTGACCACCAATTCCAGCCCCAGTTCAGACAGCAGATTCACTCGTTCGTCGAGCGTACAGAGATAGAACGGTCCTTGCCGGCCGCGGATGACTTCGCCGGGATGTGGGTAGAAAGTCAGCGCGGCCGGGCGCACACCGTTTGCCTGGGCCTCGGCAACCATTTTGCGCAACAGCTGTTTGTGCCCGCGATGCACGCCGTCGAAGACGCCGATAGCCAGGTAGGTCGGCTTTCGCTCTTTGACCGCGGCAAGATCGGATACGTGTTTCAATGACTGATTCATGGGGTTCCGATTCTATCTTATCCTTGGCTGGGTTGGTAGAAGATCTTTTGTGCCCGCCACGTTGCCGCTTCTGTGGCCACGATACCGACGAAACGGCCACTCTCGTCGTAGGCCCGGGCCGGCGAAGCGTCTGTTTGCCCTGGGCGACGTTCCACGGTTTGGCCATGGAAAAGGGTTACGGCGTCGTCGTTAGTCAACTCCAGCCGGGCCAGGTGATAAACGGCGCGGTCGCTCGGCCGCAGATGCTTCTGCCAATCCTGCGGGGTCAGTTCGGCTAACGTTATCACGTCTTCTAGAGTAAACGAGCCAACGGCAGTGCGGCGCAAGCCGGCCAAATGCGCGCCACAACCTAGGCTCTGTCCCAGATCATGGGCCAGGGATCGTATGTACGTTCCAGAGGAGCAACTAATGCCCAATGCCAGAGTCGTTCCTTGCCGGTCCATCAGATCAAGCTGGTAGATGGTCACCGTGCGTACCGGTGGCTCGACATCCTCGCCTCTTCGGGCTCGGCGATAGAGAGGTTGACCGTCAACCTTGACGGCCGAGAATAGCGGCGTGCGCTGATCGATTTGGCCTCGAAAGGCGTCTAGTGCGACCGCAAGCTGTTGTGCGGTAATAGCAACAGGCTTTTCGGCAATGATCTCGCCTTCGGCATCGTAGGTATTGGTTTCCTGGCCCAGCTGAATGGTGGCAACATAGCTCTTTGGCTGGCCGACCAGGTATTCCAGCAACCTCGTGGCCCGGCCGAGACAAACCACTAACAAGCCTGTCGCCAAGGGATCTAGCGTTCCCGCGTGCCCAACGCGACGAATGCCGGTCAATCGGCGTATTTTGTCTACGACGTCATGGGAGGTAGGTCCGGACGATTTGTCGAGGCAGAGGAGGCCTTCAATGGGGTTGGACATCGCTCGTCTGCCGCCGTTGCCCCAGAGCCAAGCGTTGCCGGCGAATGGACTCCTTGCTTCTTTCTACAACGAGGGAGACTGCCTCCGCCAGCGGACCTTCAACCGTGCAGCCGGCCGCCAGATGGTGCCCGCCACCACCCAGGCTCATGGCCAGATCCGACACGCTGTATGGCGGTCGGCAGCGGAATCCGACCGACACTCGCCCATCAGCCATCTCCAACATCACCGCACTCAGCTTCGCCTGGTAAACATCGGCCATCATGTTGCCCAGGCCAAAAGAGCTGCCTCCCAGGTGCCCAGCTTCTTCCCGCTCTCCACTGCTAATGCTGGTCCACAATAGTCCATCTTCCATGCGCATGTTGTTGAGGCCTATTTGCCAGATGAGCAGCGTTGAAACTGGCTTCAGGGCAAGGGCTTTGCTGGTCACGTCAAACAGGTTTGCGCCGGCTTCCACCAGCGTCGCCGCAGCCCGCAGCGTTGCAGCGTTGACCCCGGCCGTGCGAAATGCCAGCGTATCTGTTACCAGGCCCGTCAGCAAGCAGACGGCGAGTTCTTCTGTCAGTACCACGCCCAAGGACGGAAAAAGATGCAAAAGAATCTCGGTCGTAGCGTTGGCCTCGGGCGAGATCAAGTTGATCTGCCCGAAGTTTGTGTTCGTGATGTGGTGATCGATATTGATCAGCGGCGGGCTGGTCTCCATCAGAGCGGCATAAGCCCTGCCCAGGCGACTGGCGTCGCCGGCATCCAGGGCAATGATCAGATCGTACTTGATATTGGAGTCGGGCTCAGAACTCACCTTGTGTGACAGAGGCAGATAAAGGAAACGCTCCGGCAAACCATCATCGCACACCAGTGTAAAGGTTTTGCCGAGTTGCTCCAAGGCCAGCCCGGCGGCCGTCAGCGAGCTGATCGCGTCGCCATCCGGTGAGACATGGCAAATGACTAGGACCGACTCAGCCCTTTCCAAGGCTAGCCGGATAGATTCGACGGTGGTTGCCGGCAGCACCCTACCCCTCTCCGCTTTCTTCTGTCTCCGTCGGAATATCCAGGCTGTCAAGAATCTGGTTGATGTGCTCGGCGTGGGCCAGCGTAGGATCCCAATGAAAATGGAGCTGGGGAACAGTACGCAGATCGAGCCGGCCGGCCAATTCTCGCCGGAAATATCCCTTGGCCCCCTGCAAAGCTACCATCACCTCATCCTGTCGGTCATCATCGCCAAGAGCGTGGACATAGACGTCGGCATACTGCAATTCGCGATCAATAGTCACATCGGTGATAGTCAAATCTTGCAGACGCGGGTCACTTACCTGGCGCAAGACAAGCTCACTGAGAATGATTCGAATTTGTTCCGCTGTTCGTTGCTGGCGAATCTTGCTCATTATTCCGACCGTTCTAGGATAAAGAACTCCACGATGTCGCCCGGCTCATAATCAGTCCAACCTTCTATCGACACGCCGAATTCAAAGCCCGTCTTGACCTCGCGGACATTCTCCTGCAGGTGCTTCAAGCTGGCCACATCGCCCGTATGCAGCAAGTCCATATCGCGAATGACACGCGCCCGCGCATTGCGTCTGGCCTCACCTGTACGCATGTAGCTGCCGGCGACGACACCCACGCTACGGATACGGAATACCTGCCGAACTTCGGCCCGGCCAATGATCGTCTCGCGCAGCTCGGGCGTTAGCATGCCCTTCATGGCTTTCTCGACGTCTTCGAGCAGCTTGTAGATAATGGAATAGATGGTGATCTCCACCTGTTCATTGCTAGCGGCCACTTTGGCCGCCGGGTCCACGTCGACGTTGAATCCCAGCACGACCGCGTCCGATGCGGACGCCAGCATGATGTCGCTCTCGCTGATGTTACCGGTCGCGGCGCGAAGTATTTCTAAGGCAACTTCCTCTTCATCCTGGCTGATCCGCTCAAGCGAACTAACCAATGGTTCCAACGAGCCTTGAACGTCGGCCTTGATGACCAGATTGAGTGATTTGGCGCTGCCCTCCTGCAACCGGCTGAAGAATTCGTCCAGGCTAATGGGAGCCCGGCGAGCATCCAGCTGCGTTTCTCGCTGTGCATCTTGGTCAATCAAGCGCCGGGCGATCTTCTCACTCTCGGCGACCACGAACTGATCTCCAGCTTCAGGCATACCGCTGAGACCAGAAACCGATATTGGCGTGGATGGCCCGGCTGATAGAACCGGCCGGCCCCTGAATTCAAACATCGAACGAATCTTGCCATAATGCTCGCCGATGATCAGGGTATCGCCCTTTTTCAGGGTTCCATTCTGCACCAGGAGCGTCGTCATTACTCCGCGCCCCTTTTCGATTCTCGCTTCCAAGACAGTGCCCGAGGCTTCGGCGTCAGGATTGGCCCGCGGCTCGATTTCTTCCGCTGTCAGCACAATAGCCTCAAGCAGATCTTCAATACCTTCTTCAGTTTTGGCCGAGACCGGTATCACCAGCGTATCACCGTCCCATTCGTCAGGCGTCAAGCCGATCTCAGCTAGTTGTTGCATAACTCGATTGGGATTCGCGCTATCGAGGTCTATTTTGTTTAGCGCCACGACGATAGGCACCCTGGCGGCACGGGCGTGATCGATAGCTTCTCGGGTTTGAGGCATGATCCCATCATCGGCGGCTATGACCAGGACGGCGATGTCGGTTGCCCTGGCCCCTCGCGCACGCATCGCGGTAAACGCTTCATGGCCAGGCGTATCCAGAAAAGTGATGAGCGTGCCTTCATGCTCTATCTGGTAGGCGCCGATGTGCTGAGTAATGCCGCCGGCCTCGCCGGCCTGAACATCGCTTTTCCGGATGACATCCAGCAATGATGTCTTGCCATGATCGACGTGGCCCAACATTGTGATCACCGCCGGTCGGGAGGAAAGGTCGCCTTCTTCTTCGTCGGCCAGAATCAAGCGCCAGGCAGGCCGGTCAGTTATCTCTTCTTCTTCTTCCGGCTCGACGACGATGGGCATGGCCTCATAGCCCATTTCCTCAGCCACAATCGCCGCCGTATCAAAGTCGATCTGCTGGTTGATGTTGGCCATAATGCCATTGTTCATCAACTGCTTGATAACCTCGATTGGGCTGGCCTCCATGATGTCGGCCAATTCACGCACGGTCAAGAAGTCTGGAACTTCAATGAGTGTCTTCGTTTCTGCCATTGTCTCTCTTTTCATTCCTTCTGTGCCACTTAGAGACCTGTCACTTGGAGATCTATCACTCAGTGGCTTTTGGATACTAAGTGACCTTTGGTCGCTAGGTGACCTTTGGTCGCTAGGTGACCTTTGGTCGCTAGGTGACGATTTTCAGGCCAGCGGTTTATGGGTGGCCAACTGGTCCTTTTGTGCCCTGCTAATCTGAATCTGCAGCGCCCGGTCTAGGATGCTGCCAATCAGGGCCTCATCCCAGCAACTCCGTTGATCACACAGATACGCGCCGCGGCCATTGCGCTTGCCGCTCGGATCGACGACGACTCCTGCTTCGGCTGAGCGCACAATTCGAGTTAATCGTCGCTTATCCAACTTGCGGCGGCAGGCAATGCAAGTTCGTTGTGGAATGTGCTTCCGCCGCTGCTTCGTCAAGCCGCTTCTCCAGGCCGATCAAACAGGAAATGGGGCGCTGCACGCCCCATTTCTCCACATTGCTAAATCTCTTCTTCAGCATCCTCGTCGAGCAGTTCATCTACGTCCAGCTCGGCCAGTTCGTCAATTTCTTCGATGTTTTCCCATTCTGGCCGCCGGCGGCTGCTCTTGCGCTTACGCTTGACGACTACGGCACCGCGTTGTTCGTCAAACTCCAACTGTTTGCTGCGCTGTGGGCTTCGAGCTTCTTCCTCGGCTTGATCAAAAGCCGTCGGCGTTTTGACGACCACTACTTTTTTCTTCTCTTTCTTCATCGTTTCTTTGACGGCAACCAGAGGCGTGGCTAGATCGTCGATGGCTGGAACTTCAGGCTCCGGTTCTTCAGGTTCTTCCTCGACGACCTCAAGCCCCTCGACCGGCGCCTCGACGACTGCTTCTATCTCGTCCGCTGGCGCTTCTGCCTCGATGTCAAACTCTGCCTCAGTGTCGTCTTCCGGCGCTACCTGAGCATCGGCGACGTCTGCCTCTTCCTCGAGAGCTTCTTCTTCGACCGGGATTTCCAGTTCATAACCGGCGACTGCCTCCTGGACTTCCTCCAAGGCCTTCGCCCCGAAGCCGTCGATGTCCAGCAGGGCGCTGTCGCCCATCTCCATGTACATGAGCAGATCGCCAAGGGTCATAATCCGCTTTTCGAGCATTAAAGTCTCAACGCGAGTAGACAACTCGAGCTCTTCAAGCGAAATATCCCAGGCCTGGGCGGGTACGGTCTGGCGAGCCGCCGTTCGGGCTTTTTGAATCTCCTCATATTCGATGGCCCTGGCGGCGACGATACGACCTTCAACGCCAGACACCAGGCGATTCAACTGCTGGAAGTCTTCCGACGTAATCGGCCGGCCGGCCGCTTTCTTGGCCAGCACCAGCTCTACCTGGCCGATTAAGTCCTTGTTCTTGGCTACAGCCCGATCGACTGCCGGGTCGTCCAGGTTGTTCAATGATTCGGCCGCTGCCTCAGTCAAGCTCTTGATATCGATCCGCCAGCCGGTCAATTTGGCCGCCAGTCGCGCGTTTTGTCCCTCGCGGCCGATGGCCAGCGACAATTGGTCATCGGGTACAATGACGATCGCCGTCTTGCCTTCGTACGGATGATCCTCCAGAAAAACCTGGGCGACTCGGGCCGGGCTCAAGGCCTTGGCGATGAAGTTCCTCTGATCTGGGTCCCATTCAATGACGTCGATCTTCTCTTCGTTCAGTTCGCGCACGATACTCTGAATGCGCACGCCCCTCATACCTACGCAAGCGCCAACGGGATCAATACCCGGCTGCATGGCCACCACGGCGACTTTAGAACGCGCTCCGGCTTCACGGGCGATGCTCTTGATGTCAACTTGCCCGTTGTAGATCTCCGGAACTTCCAATTCCAGTAAACGGCGCAACAGGCTACGATGATTACGGCTGACGATGATCTGCGGGCCGCGACTAGTGCGGCGCACTTCAAGCACAAAAACCCGGATTTTGTCGTGCGCGCGATAACGTTCGCCACCAACTTGCTGGCTCTTAGGCAGTACCGCTTCGGTCCGGCCGAGGCCTATGGTGATGTTCTGTCCGCTAACGCTCTGTACCGTGCCGTTGACAATTTCACCTTCGCGAGCCGAGAAGTCTTCATAAAGCTTTTCGCGCTCGGCTTCTCTAACGCGCTGCAAAATCACTTGTTTCGCCGTCTGCGCGGCGATGCGGCCGAAGTTCTCCGGCGTGCTGTCTATCATCACAACATCGCCAAGTTCGACTTCGTCATGTCCAGCGGACCTGGCCACTCTAATCAGCACCTCAGTCCGCGGTTCCATCACCGAATCGACAACTTCTTTCTCAGCAAAGATCGTCGGTTCACCCGTTCGCTCGTCAATCTCAACGGTCACGTCCTGGGAGTTACTGACATTCGTATTCCGACGATAGGCGGACACCAAGGCAGTCTTCAATGCCTCGATGACGACTTCTTGCGATAAGCCGCGCGCCTCACATATCTCGTTAAAAGCTACCATGAACTCGCTTTTCATTTTTATTTCCCAGTTCTCTCGTTCAGCGCCATTTCATACTCCGCAGTGCTGGTCGCGCCCGCACCTAGCAAACAAAAAAGTGGGGGATGCCCACTTTCAATCGCGCCGCTATTTAGAAGATGTAGCGTTGCACTTAACCAATCAAGCTAACAACGAACTTATTATAGCACGCTGCTCATCACGCGGCAATCATC
>JBFFWQ010000112.1:0-20057 GCA_041570195.1 Promineifilaceae bacterium (SeqCode)
AGCCAGGCGATTCTGGCTCAATCCCAGTGGCTTCAAAAACTCTTCCAGCAAGACCTCGCCCGGATGCACTGGCGCCAGCTTGTCGTTCGTTTTAGCCATAATAACACTTCTTTCCTGGGTTCTGCTCAACTTGGTATCCATCATCCGCGATGATAGTCAACGATCTCAACATCATAGGCATCGCCATCTTGCCAATCAAAACATATGCGCCATTGGTCGTTGATACGGATGCTATATTGTCCCGCGCGTTTGCCCGATAACTTCTCCAATCTATTTGATCTGGGAACGCGTAAATCCTGCAGGGTTTGGGAGCGATGGAGCATGCGTAACTTCCTGAGCGCAACCTACTGGATGTCGTGCGGTAACTTCCGCGAACGCCGCCGCTGAAAGATCTTCTGACTTTCTTTGTCGCGAAAGCTCCTGATCACAGCGATAGTATATAACGCGGCACGTTAAACGTCAATGGGGTATATTATCGCCGTCATCTTGGCGAAAGAGGGCGAGGCGATTGGGAGATGAGGTTATTCGCCGTGTCAGGGCGTTGCCCAATCGCCTTGCCCCTACGGATTGGTGTTTAGGGGCGGGGGTTTAATTGGGCGGCTAGATCGACGAAATAGGCGATGGCCTCGGGGTTGCGCATGGCGCCGGGGTTGGCGGCCTGTTCGGCCGGTTGGCCCAGCAGGATGCGACGGATCGGCACTTCCATCTTCTTGCCGCTGAGGGTGTAGGGCACTTCGTCGACGGCCAGGATCTCGTCTGGCACGTGGCGGGGGGAGACGTCGGCCCGGATAGCGGCCTTGATGCGGGCCACCAGATCGTCGTTTAGGCTGGCGCCTTCGGCCAGGACCACGAATAGGGGCAAGTATGATTCGCGGCCGAGGCTTTCCAGGTCGATGACCAGGCTGTCGGCGACTTCAGGGAAGGCTTCGACGACGCGGTAAATCTCGCTGGTGCCCATGCGCACGCCCTGGCGGTTGATGGTGGAGTCGGAGCGACCGTAGATGACGCAGCCGCCGCGAGGGGTGAATTTGATCCAATCGCCGTGTCGCCAGATGCCGGGGTACATCTCGAAGTAACTGGACAGGTAGCGCTTGTCTTCGGGGTCGTTCCAGAAGTAGAGGGGCATAGAGGGCATAGGCTCGCTGATCACTAACTCGCCGACCTGGTCGACCACCGGCCAGCCGGTTTCGTCGAGGGCCTGGACCTTGGCCCCTAAGGCCGGGCCCTGGATCTCGCCAGCATAGATGGGCAATAGCCGGCAGCCGCCGACAAAGGCGGTGCACAAGTCGGTGCCGCCGCTGACCGATTCCAGGGCCAGGTCGCGGTTGACATGGTCGTAAATCCAGCCAAAGCCTTCGACGGTCAGGGGCGAGCCGGTGGAGCCCACGGCCCGTACCCTGCTCAGGGCGAATTGTTCGTCCGGCCGGATGCCGGCCTTGATGCAGGCGCTGACGAAGGCGGCCGAGGTGCCGAAATAGGTCAGGCCGGACCGTTCGGCAAAGGTCCACAGGGCGTTCATATCCGGGTAGCCGGGCGCGCCGTTGTAGAGGACGATGGTTGATCCGGCCAATAGGCCGCCGACCAGGAAGTTCCACATCATCCAGCCGGTGCTGGTATACCAGAAAAATCGGTCTTCGGGCTTCAGGTCCAGGTGCAGGACGGCCATCTTCAAATGCTCAAGCAGGATGCCGCCATGACCCTGGACGATGGGCTTCGGCAAACCGGTGGTGCCCGATGAGTAGAGCACCCATAGGGGGTGGTTGAAGGGCACTTGCTCGAAGTCGAGTTGCTCGAAGTCGAGTTGCTCGAAGTCGAGTTGCTCGAAGTTGAGTTGCTCAAAGTCGATGGTCGTTAGCACGCCGGCCGCGGCGAGGAGATCGTCCCACAGGATCGTATCGGCCAGGTGTGACAGGTCGGGTTGATCGGCCAGCAGGGGCACCAGGATCGTTTTCTCCAGGCTGGGCAGGCCGGTTAACAGTTCGGCCACTACCGGGAGCCTATCGAAGGGTTTGCCGTTGTAGGTGTAGCCATCCACGGCTAGCAGCACCTTGGGTTCGATTTGTTGGAAGCGATCGAGCACGCTACGGCCGCCGAAATCGGGCGAGCAACTGGACCAGATGGCGCCGATACTGGCCACAGCCAGCAGGGCGATGATGGTCTCGGGGATGTGGGGCAGGTAAGCCACCACCCGGTCGCCCGGCCGGACATCGAGATCTTTGAGGGCTCTGGCCAAGGCGGCCGTCTTGGCCTGGACCTCGAGCCAGCTTACTTCAATAAGTGGCCCGTCTTCAGCCTGGTAGATCATGGCCGGCCGATCGTGGTTCATCCGAGCGAAGAAATTCTGGGCGTAATTCAGTTCAGCCCCGGGAAACCATTGGGCGCCGGGCATGGCTCGCCGGCCGAGGACGGCCGATGGTTGCGCGCTGGCCACGATGCCGAAGTAGTCCCAGAGGCTGCCCCAGAAGCCGGGCAGATCGTCGACCGACCACTGCCACAACTCCCGGTAGGTATCGAAACGTTGGTCTTGGGTCTCGGCCAGCCAGGTCATATAGTGGCTGAGATTGGCGTCACTCACGACATCCTGGCTCGGCCGCCACAGCAAGTCGCCTTCCTTAATCTGGCTCATGATAATTCACCTGAAATGGCACGCAGATTGTCACGGATCAATACGGATCGAAGGAAAGACGGAAACATTATAGCATGTTTACCTGGCTGCCTGCCTTGCCTCTGTCAATCGCTGATTTCAGTTAGATCCGCTCGTTTGAGGAGCGTGGCGTTGAAGGCCACGATGATGGAGGAGCCGCTCATAGCCAGGGCGCCTATTTCGGGCCGCAGGGTGATGCCAGCCCAGGCGAAAGCGCCGGCGGCCACAGGGATGGCGGTCAGGTTGTAGCCGGCCGCCCAGCCCAGGTTCTGTTTCATCTTGCGCAAGGTGGCCTTGCTGATTTCAATGGCCGTCACAACATCGGCCGGGTTGGATTTCATGAGCACCACGTCGGCCGTCTCCACGGCCACGTCGGTCCCGGCGCCAATGGCGAAACCCACATCGGCCTGAGCCAGCGCCGGGGCGTCGTTAATGCCATCGCCCACCATGCCGACGCGCTGGCCATTGCCCTGCAACTCCTTCACCTTGGCTGCCTTGTCGCCGGGCAGCACCTCGGCGATGACCGTCTCGATACCTAGTTCCGCAGCCACTTGTTTAGCAGTGGCTTCATTGTCGCCGGTTAGCATGACCGGTTCGATACCTAGCTCCTGAAGCTGTTTGATCGCCGCGCGCGCCGAAGGACGTACGGCGTCGGCGATGGCGATCAGCCCGGCCGCTTCGCCATCCACGGCCACATGGACCACCGTGCGGCCGGCGCTGGCCATCTCGGCCGCCTTTCCCCGCAAACCGTTCAGGTTGATGCCTTCGCGGTCCATCAGGCGGCGATTGCCGATCAAGACCGAGCGACCGTCGACCTCTGCTCTTAACCCGTGGCCGGGGATGGCTTCGAAACTGTCAGCTCTGGCATCATTCAGGCCGCGTTCGCCGGCCGATTTCAGGATCGCTTCGGCCAATGGGTGTTCGGAACCGCTCTCGGCCGCTGCTGTCAAGCGGAGCAACCCTTCTTCACTAACCGGATTCCCAGCGACAGCCAACTCAACCACCTGGGGCTCGCCTACAGTTAGGGTACCGGTCTTGTCGAACACTACCGCATCAAGATGAGCTGGACCCTCTAAAGCTTCGGCGTCCTTGAAGAGGATGCCATGGTCTGCGCCCAGGCCGGTGCCGACCATCACCGCCGTCGGTGTGGCCAGGCCCAGTGCGTCAGGGCAGGTAATCACGACAACAGTGATAGCGAAGGTCATGGCGATAACCAGATCAGCCCCAGCTATGAAATACCAGACCAGGAAAGTTATCAAGCCGCCGAACACGGCTACCAGCACCAGGTAATGGGCGGCGCGATCGGCCAGCCGCTGAGCCGGGGCTTTGCTGCTCTGAGCGCTCTGCACTAGCTTGACGATCTGCGACAGGGTCGTATCGGCGCCGACCTTGGTGGCCCGAAATTTGAAGCTGCCGGTATGGTTGATGGTGGCGCTTATGACGGTATCGCCCACCTCTTTCTTGACCGGCCGGCTTTCGCCGGTGATGGCGCTCTCGTTGACATTGGAACTGCCAGACACGACTTCTCCGTCCACCGGGATCTTGTCTCCCGGCCGGACGACAAGGATGTCGCCTACTTGCACGTCGTCGGTTGGGATTTCGATTTCCTTCCCATCCCGTTCTACCCGGGCCATCGGCGGGGCCAGGGTGAGCAGCTTCTCGATGGCTTGATTCGTGCCGGAGCGGGCCCGCATTTCCATCCAGTGGCCAAAGAGGACAAAGGTGACCAGCATGGCGGCCGCCTCGTAGAAGACCTCGCCCTCGAACAGGAAGGTCGCGGCTACGCTGAAGATGTAGCCGGCCAACACGCTCAAGCTGACCAGCACGCTCATGTTCAAGACGCCTGCTTTCAAACCGTTGCGAGCGCCGACGAAAAAGGGTTTTCCTCCATAGATGACGACCACAGTGGTCAGTACGAAAGCCAGCACGTCCGGATCCAAACCGAAAGGGATCGGCAGATCGATATCGAAGAGGCGGGTGAACAGGGGCGAATATAAAAAGATCGGGATGGTAAGAACCAGCGACACCAGGAAGCGGTTGCGCATGTCGCGGGCCATATCGGCCATCGTCATGCCGGCATGGCCGCCATGGGCTGCATGGTCCATGGCCTCGGCCGGAGCGTGGTCATGGACCATATCATGGGTAGCGTGTTCTCCAACCGCGTGTTCCATAACCGGCTGCGCCATGGCGTCATGGTCCGCAACCGCATGGTCGTGTTCCGCGGCCGCCGGCCGGCTGTGAACCGTTTGCCCGCCGTAGTGCAGCGGCAGAGATTCACCGTGGCAGCGCAGACCGCAGTCGTCGATCACCGCCTCGAGCTCGGCCAGCGTCACCGCTCCTTCGTCATAATGGACGGTGGTCGTGCCGTTGACCGCGTTGGTATGGGCATGATGTACGCCCGGCAAAGCCAGCAACTTGTGCTCAATGCCCTGAGCGCACAAGGGGTCCTTCATCGTGCAGACTTGTAACACCGCTTCGTTCATTGGATGACTCCATTAGGGTTGTTTCACCCCTAAAGGTCGGTATAGGTGGTGACCTCAACATCGTCGTGCGTGCGTAATTGTTCACGAATGACATGGCAATACTGTACGTTAACGACTACAAGCACTCGGGCATCAGGATCGCGCCGGGCTACTTTCAGCACCTCTTCCGAGAGGTGGTTCGTGTGTTTCCGAGTTGCGCGCTCAGTATTGCTCCCTGCCAGTCGCCAGGTTGCAGAGTAGAGCAGATTCGCCGAATGGTGCCGCCAGCCTTGATTGACAGCATCGGGGCCCGGAGCCGCACGTTGTATTGAGCCGATCCGCCTGCGTAGCCACTCAATAGCTCTGCCGCGCCAGCCGCTAGCTTGCGGTTTGGACGGCGCATATCCGCCGCCAATAGGTACCACGACGATATCAGTCTGGCGGGCCAGCGGCAGTAGCGCTTCCTGATACTCCGGCGGCAGATCGCCAAAGCTTCTCTTCTGCCACTGTTCTTGCGTCATATCCAAGCACAGCAAGTCAGGGCCGATCCTTTCCACAAGTTCCAGGAGCGCTTCCATATCGTAAAGGATTGGCTCGCGGTGGAATTCGGCCAATGTTCCCAGAACGGCAACTCGCGTACGTTCTTTTCCTGATATTCCTGCGTTCGTTTTCCTCATATGTCGTCCGAATCCTACGCTTAATAGTGGCTCGATGGAACGGCAAAAACACGTGGTTTGCACTAGGTGAAATCACCTAGTGTCATGATCTACTCTTTTGAAGAGTGACCGCGATTAACTGCCCATAACGCCGCTTCGGTGCGTGAAGCTACACCCAGTTTGCCATAGATATTGCGCAAATGTGCTTCCACGGTACGCACGCTCAAAAACAGGCTTTGGGCAATATCCTTGTTGGTATAGCCTTGGGCAAGAAAGCTGAGCACCTCCCGTTCCCGCTCGGTGAGGGTATCCAATGGCTCTTCTTGGCTCACCTCTCCGCGGGCCAGTGCCACCAACGCCCTAGTGGCCAATTCCTGTGGTAGGACTATCTCCCCTCGGCCGGCAGCAATAATACCTCGAGCCAGATCGCTGACAGCGGAATCGCGGACAATGAAGCCCGTTGCGCCTTCTCGAAGCAAGCTGACAATTTCACCAAGATCATAGCTCTCTACCAGAAACAGCAACCCGCAGTCTGGTGTTGTGGCGCGAAGTTTGCGAACAAATTCTGTCTGCACAGTGGGGGTATCAACCAGAACAACTGCGGGCAAAGGAAGCCGAAAGTCAACAATCTGCGCTATTTCGCCAATCGCGCCCTCGACGGATATCCTTGGTTGACTCCCCAACAGTGCTTGCCAGGCAGCGCGGTGCAAGTTGGAATTGGCGAGAATTAGCAAGTACGTAGTCATCCCTGGGCCTCAAAAACATTGTGTCCCACGTTGCTAGAAAGATCAACCAGCAGCGGCTCTGCAAGAATGCCATCTCGGGAAGAAGTTGCTCAAAGCATCAGGCTGAATGAATCAAAGTTATTGGGGAAGTAGTTGATCGATTGAAGGGTGAAATAGCCACCGTCAATTGATGCGTTCCGTCATCCATCATCGAGGGTCAGTTTAACTTCTACGCTAGTGCCATGCTCTGGCAGAGACTTGATCGTGAGATTACCGCCGATAAGTTCCGCTCGCTCGTGCATGCCCTGTAAGCCAAAATGACCGGCCGGGGCCATTTCGGCCGGGCTGTTGGGCATGTCGAAACCACACCCATCGTCATTCACACTGAGTGTGACCGTCTCCAGGGCAAAGTCCAGGCCAACTTCTGCACGGGACGCCCGGGCATGACGGGACACATTACTTAACGCCTCTTGTGTGATCCGATAAAGCGCTAGCTCCGCATCTCGTGACAGACGCTGTTCTTCGCCACTCATCTTGAACGCAATCGGGATCTTTAGGATAACGCCGGTATCTTGGGCCAGCATCTTGAGCGCTGGCGCCAACCCCAGTTCTTCCAGATAGACGGGGCGCAGATCACGGGCAATACGACGCAAGCCGTCGACGATTCCTGCGCTCATCTTTTCTATTTCGCCGAGTTGATCCGCTTCTGGTCGACCGTCGAGAGAGATTCTGGTTAATTGTGCTTTCCGGGTCAAGGCCACAAGCGACTGAATCGTATCATCATGGAGGTCTCGGGCAACGCGGCTGCGCTCCTCTTCCTGGGCCGTCGTAACGGCTCCCAGATAATCACGCAAGCTTCTCTGGGCCCTGTCGGCCCGATGCGCCATCCGGATCAGTTCTAATTGCAGCTTCTGTATCTCGGAGATGCCCCCAACTCGTTCCTCGATCGCCTCAAAGTCGCTCACTGTCACCTGAGCCGCTCGTCTTTCCAGGGTCTGCAGAGGTTGTACTATCTGTCGAAAGCCAAATACGATGGCAACCAAAGCAACGACCAAGGCCGGAACTAACACAAAAGGTATCAATTCCGTTGCTTCCAAGACGGGATCGGCCACAGACTGCCAGGGTTCTTCAATCACCAGGGCCCAATTCATGCCGGAGATGGGGCTGAAGGCGCTGATGCGCTCTTCTTTTCCCTGGTCAAGGTAGGTGGCGCCCCTCTTTCCGCCCAGGGCCTGAATGACGGCCGGATGGTCTGGCAAATCCTCTTCCGCCCAGTAACTTGGCCCTATCTGGTACAGCAACCGGTAGTTCTCGTCGACGATGAAGGCCGAGGCTTGGTCTGAAGGATCAAAGACATCGCCTAAAGCCTGTTCAACCAGCTTTTCCAGAGAGGTAGCCCCGGCCGTCACAGAGCCGTCGTCCATCTTGCCAGACACAATCAAGATGTTTTCGCCGGTTGCAGAATCAGGGATCAGGGCCATTGAATTGGCCAGGGATGCAGCTCCCTCCGCTTGGACCAGCTTGTCGATTTCTGCCCGAACGACCTCCCCATCCCACATAGCGGAAGGCTGGGACGTTCGCATCAACGATCCGTCAGCGGCGAATTGGGCCAGGCCAGCGTCAAATTCTGGCAGCAGGTAGGTAGCGTCAGCCAGCGCATGCGCAGAATCGCCAATGGCGATCGCCTGCAGCGAGACGGTATTAACGGCTAACAATCGATCGCGCAGTTGATGGGCTATGGCCGTAGCGGCGGCCCGGGCCGCACGCTCGTCCCGCTCGCCAACCAGCCGGCGAATTGCTGTCAAGTGCAATGATTGGGCGCTGAAGACAAGAACCAGTAGCAGCAGGGTTAGCGGTATAACGGTAAGCGCCAGAATCTGAACCAACAAAACTCGACGGCGCTTACGTTTCAATCTTGTGACTCCGGGACTATCAAACCTAAGGCGACCGCTTTCATGACAGCTTCCGTGCGGCCGTTCACCCCCAGTTTTTTGAAGATTCGCGCCAGATGACCCTGGACAGTGCGTCCACTAATGTCCAATTGTTCGCCAATGGCCTTGTTTGTATATCCCTGACCAGCCAACGACAACACTTCCATCTCGCGTTCCGTCAAGGCATCAAAATGCACAGTCGGACCAGGTTTTCCGGCGATGTAGTTCATGACCTTATGGGCCATGGCGTCGTCGAAGCCCGATTTGCCAGCGTATACATCGCGAATACCTTGCACGATGACTTCCGGGGAAGCGGTTTTGAGGATGTAGCCGTTGACCCCGGCTTGAAGGGCTGCGGCAACAAATGGCGTGTCATCGTAGGCGCTCAGGATGAGAATGGCCATGTCCGGGTAGGCTTCCCGTGCCCAACGCGCCACGTCGATCCCACTTGCCGATGGCAAACGGATATCAAGAACCAGAACGTCAGGTGGTTCTTCTTGGATCAGCTGGCGGGCAGTTTCTCCATCGTCGGCTTCGGCAACGACCAAGATGCCGCTCGCCTGGTCCAGGAGTTCCCGAATACCAACGCGCACGACCGCGTGATCGTCCACAAGGAGCACTTTGATAGGCGGGCTTGTTTTAATCATAGATTGAACCAGCGGAAAGTTCGCCGCATTTTGGCTTTTTATTCAGACGGCCGCAAGGGCAAAAAAACGGCGAGTTCCTGTTCTCGTGCATCCGAGTCATTGGGCCATCTGGCGTTCTGCCAATTAGGCCATCTGGCGCTAACTCGGAACGTGGAATCTATTATAATCATCAATGGTGAACCGACCACCTTGCACAGAAGGTTCCGAACAATGGGAGTTTCTAGTTTGGCGCTCAGGCTCCGATCAGTTTTTAGTTCAAAACCTCGACCCGGAAGAGTGTCGACAATCCTGTCGACTTAAAGTTCAGCCTCCTGTTGCCTATTGCACATGAATAAGGAGATGAAGATCATGCGTAAGCCCTTTGCGTTTCTCGTTTTTGTCCTCGTATTACTTGGAATCCTAACATTCGCCGGAATCGTGGCCGCAGAGCACGACGGCGATCCCCATACCGGCAACGTCCACCCTTTGGGCCACGACGAAGCGGCGGCAAGCCTCTTCTACGGCCCGCCCTCCGTTCATACGGATATCGCCTTCTGGGGAAAATATGCCTTCCAAGGCAACTGGACCGGTTTCCGTATTCTTGATATCTCGGCCCCTGGAAACCCGAAATTGGTTGCCTTCGAAGAGTGTAATGGTAACCAGGGCGATGTGATCGTCTGGGATAATATCCTGGTCCGCTCGTGGAACAGCCCGGCCTCAGGAACACAGTTGTGCGATGGCCAGACAGTGCCGGCAGGTTTTGAAGGCGTGCACGTTTTCGACATCAGCGACGTAACCGATCCGGTCCTCGTCGCAGCGGTAGAAACTGAGTGTGGATCCCACACCGCCACCGGCGTGCCAGACCTCGCCAACGATCGGCTGCTGGTCTACAACAGTTCGTCCGGCTCGGCATGTCCAGGCATCGATATTATCGAAGTGCCATTAAGTAATCCGGCCGCGGCAGCCTACGTTCGTTTTGAGTCGGCGGAAGGCCGCGATTGTCACGACACGTCGGTTATTCTTGGCGACGCGATGCTCGCCGCCTGCGCGGGCGACGACGGTTTCACCATGTGGACCCTGACGGGCAGCGGAACGCTGGAAAATCCGGACTTCTTGTACTCAGTTTCTATACCTGGCGTCAGCATTGGGCACACGGGCAGCTTTACCTGGGATGGAGCGATCTATGCCTTCGGTCATGAACCCGGCGGCGGCGTTGCGGCAAATTGCCAGGAATCGAACCCCGATTCGGACAAGTCCATCTTCTTTTTCGATACAACCAATGGTGACCAGCTAGGTATGTGGACGTTGGAGCGCCCGCAGTCGGCCACTGAAAACTGTACAATCCACAACTTCAACACAGTGCCACTTCGCAGCGGGAACTACGTCCTGGTTCACGGCAGCTACCAGTCAGGAACCAGTATCGTGGATTTCACCGATCCCGCGAATCCGGTCGAAGTAGGATATTCCGATCCGCCAGCAATAGATCCTATTGATCTTGGCGGCGCATGGTCGACGTACTGGTACAACAACTTCATGTACGAAACCAACATCACCGAGGGTCTGAATATCTTCCGCTTGAGTGACGAAACGACGGCCGGCGCAATCCGGCTAGATCACTTGAATCCGCAGACGCAGGAGATGACCTTGCCTTAGAAAGAGCTCGAACAATCAGGCAGGGAAGCGCGCAGATTTCGATTCGTTTCCCTGCCGTAGTGAACCGAGTCACCGTCTAGATCTTTTTAGGCATGCTGTTAACGCATCAGGGATGGCGGGGCGGAGCAGCTGATGACAGGAGGTGATGCTTAGGAACAAAGCATCTTCTGACGAATCTGGAGGAGCGTGGCCAGTGTTTCTGGCGTTGCATATATTTGCATGAACAAAGGAGTAAACATGAATCACAAATACCCCAATCGAAAAGGGAAGCTGACATTTATGGGTCTTTTCCTGTTATTGCTTGCCATGATACCAGCAGTTGCACTTGCCGGACACGATAGTAGCTCTTCTCCTGAACTGAACGTTGTCGGACAACTTTCGGCACAGGATATGGGAATCCCAGGCGGCGAAAACGTCACCGATGTCTGGGCCTATGGTAATTACGCCTACCTGGGCACCTTTGACGATATCGCCTGCTCGCTGGACTTCACCGGGGTGCACATCGTCGATATTTCGGATCCCGAGGCTCCGAGCAAGGTCGCCTTCATCCCAGCCAAACCGGGTACCCGCAACAACGACGTCAAGGTGGCTCACCTGGAGACCCCGCACTTCAGCGGCGAGATCCTGGTCGCCTCCAACGAGCCCTGTGGCTCGGTCTTTCTGCCCAGGCTGCATGCCAACGGCGTGGCGGCGATCCCTGG
Source organism: Promineifilaceae bacterium (SeqCode) (assembly GCA_041570195.1). Lineage (GTDB taxonomy): Bacteria > Chloroflexota > Anaerolineae > Promineifilales > Promineifilaceae > UBA11865. Next base: position 11,399 of record JBFFWQ010000112.1, read on the forward strand.
ACAGGGCGGCGTGTCCATCTGGGACGTGACCGACCCCATCAAGCCGCGCGCGCTCAAGCAAAATTACCTGGACTTCGGCGTACACAACACTTATATCTGGCAGCAAGGAGAGAATGCCTACATGCTGGTCGTCGATGACGACAATGTCCAGGATCTGACCATCGTAGATCTGACCAAGCCGCAGAGCCCGCGGGTTGTTGCCGTGACAGGACAGCTTGACTGGCCAGACGATATCGCTGCTGAGTTTGGCGATTCGGCAGCCGCATTCCTGCACGACGTCTGGGTGCAGGACGACATCGCCTACCTGTCGTACTGGGACGCCGGCCTGGTTTTGCTAGACGTAAGCGACCCGGCTACCCCGGTCTTCCTGGGCGACAGCACCTATGCTGACCCCGATCCGCTGTCGGGCGAGTTCCCCGCTGGCGATAGCCATGTGGCGGTTCCCAATGCCGACGGCTCACGAGTACTCATGGGTGACGAGGACTTTGCCGCTGGTGCGCTGAATACGTTCACCTTTGACGGCGTCAGCTATCCCGTCGCCGAAGGCGGCTTTACCCCGCCCACATATTCGCTCCCCGGCGGGACCTTTGGCGGCCCGGTGCATTGGACTGGCGGCGAGGGCTGCACCACTGCTGAGTTCGACAGAGCGGCCAACCCCGGCGAGGTGGCCCTGATCCAGCGTGGCACCTGCTTCTTCTCGACCAAGGCGGCTAACGCCCAGGCGCTGGGCTACACGGGCTTTATCGTGGCCAACGATGCGGCTCGGGGTGACGCTCTGCTCACCATGTCGGCCGGCACCGCCGACGTGATCACCATCCCCGGCTACTTCGTCGGTTACTCGACGGGCGAAATTATGAAGGGCAGCGAGGGTGCGCTAATGGCGGCTGCCGGCATCTTTGATGGCTACGGTTACCTGCGGCTGCTGGACGTGAGCGACCCCTCCAACATCGTTGAACTCGACCAGTTCGCCACCGAGGGCGTGTTTACCAACCCGCCGATACCTGGCGACCGCACTATGCACAACGTGGTTGTGGATGGCGGCACCACGGCCTACATCTCCTGGTACGCCGAGGGCATGCGCGTTGTCGACTTTTCTGGCGATACACTCAGTGAAGTAGCCCACTTTGTCGACACTGAGAATGGCTCCAACTTCTGGGGCGTGTACCTGCACGAGCACCCGAATGGTACTACTTACATTCTGGGCAGTGACCGCAATACGGGGCTGTGGATCTTCGACACCCCTTAAGCATTAGCTAGCATACCATAGGTTAACAGGATGGGGTCTATGACCTCATCCTGTTCCTCAGCCCAAGCGCCAAGTCAGAGCTTGTTGAACGAACGATCTGACAGATAGTAGTTACCTTTAGGAAAGGTGGCTGGCGCCCAAGTTCGATAAATTCCAATATCGGCTTGGGCGCCAGTCAACTCTGCCTGCTGGTCCAGATCAAAAGCTGGCGTCCAAATGGGGAACTCTTAAAGGAAAATAATGAAAAGGCATCTCTATCTAAGCCCAATATTCCTGTTGGCTCTGATCGTAATGGTGATGGTTGCGACGCCGGTTGCGGCCGTTGAGCCGGTTACCGCGACGTTTCAATTTGCCGATGTCATCGAAGGGTATGTTCCGGCCTGTGACCTCAATCTCCGTTGGGACATCAGCGGCACCGTCGATCGCACATTCTTCTTTGACCAGGATGGCAACGTCGTCCGGATCCTAGATCATGTGCAAGAGGACAACACCATCACCAACTTGGACACGGGGGAAAGCTTGCGCGAAGGCCCGGATCACTTCATTCAGCATATCTTCTTTAACGACGATGGGACGGTAAGGTTGGATATCAATGGGTTGTCAGTGCTGGTGAACTCTGGCGAAAACATGGTCGTCGACGCCGGTCGAGTTGTGCTCTTCTTCGGACCGGGCGGGCCTTCGGTGCTCCAGGTTGCCGGCCGGCACGATGTGCGGGGCATTGATCCCTTGACGGTCGATGATCCGATATTGCTAGAGGGCTTCTGCGCGGCGTTCGAGTAAACCTGGGGTTGCTGCTTTCGTCTTTTGCAGCTCTAAGGTGTGACCTTGCAGGCTCACCGGCGCCATCATCTGTGAAAAGGCCGCCTGCGAGCGGACGGTCTCTCATTTTGGGAATTTGCTCTAGCTTCCCTCTGGTGTGGCAACCTGTTCCAGCGCCTGGCGCAATGTTTCTCCCACTTGCGGACCAAAGAAGCGTTGAACGACCCGGCCATCGCCATCCAGGGTGACAAAGGATGGGTGGCCGCGCACGTCGTAGCGGGCTTGTAGCGCCATGTTGGCCTGTTCGGCCGCATTCAACTGGATAACCGTCGCCCGCTCCCTGAATTCTTCGCTCAGCCCATCCACGATGGGCGCCATTTCAATTCAGCCCGGTCAATTGTCGGTATAGAACATGATCAGGGCCGGGCCGTTCAAATCGACCGGCTCTGCGGCCGGCTCATCGTCGCTGCAAGCAGCCAATCCGACGATCATGACGCTCAGAGCTGCCAAGCAAAAGTAAAGTTTCATAGTAACTCCCTTGGATTAGCCTTCAGTATGGACTAGTCTCGCTGGTACGCAAGTCTATGGTCAAACACAACGGAGAATCATGGTTCGCGGGCGGTTTGCTCCCACTGGATCAGGCGGATATCTTCGGGCCAGGTGCTCTTGATGTAGATCAGGATGGCGGTCATCTGCCCCTCGTCCAGGATTTCGCCAAAGGCGGGCATCTTGCTGGTCCCGCCGATGTTGTCTGGCAAGCGGGCGCCGCCGTGACGGATCGACTCCAGCAATAAGTTATCGCTGTGGTGCCAGGTGTGCCCGCTAGCATCGTGGGGTGGGGCGCGGAAGGATCCATCCTCGTTTTGGACCTGCCAACTGGCCTCGCCCTGCAATTCCGGGCCATGGCAAGCGGCGCAGTGGACGGCGTAGAGTTCCTGGCCCAGGGAGATGTCATTGGCCGCCAGCGCTGGCAATGGCAAGACCGCGGCCGGTGGCGTCCCAGCTAGCTCCGAAAGAGAAGGCACGCCTGACAACACCCCGGCCGTCGCCGCTGGGTCGGTCTCATCGGCCGCGCGCTGACAACCGGCCAACACGGCGGTGGTGACCAGGGTCCAGGACAGTATCAAATATCGTCGCCGCTTCAAGTTACTTAATGCTACACGCTTCTGTCAGGGCGTAAAGGGCCGGGCAGGTCTAGTCGTCGTGCTGGTCTGTCTCCTCATGTTCGCCTTCTTCCATGTGCTGATCCTCACCCTCTTGATGCTCGCCTTCTTCGTGCTCGCCCTCTTCATGCGCGTCCTCTTCCATATGCTCGTCTTCGTCCATGTGGTCATGGTCGTCGCCGCTCAGGCTGCGCACATAGGTGACGAGTTGCCAGCGCTGATCCTCGGTAAAGGACTGTTCCCAGGCAGGCATGGCCGAATTAAAGGGCTCGAAGGCGCCGCCTTTGCTGATGCGCCAGAACAGGTAGCCATCGCTCAAGTCGGCCATCATGGCGCCATCAGACAGGTTGGCCGGCTTGGGATCGAGGTTCACAGCGCCTTCGCCGTCACCTTTGCCTTCAGGGCCATGGCAGGTGAGGCAGTTGGTCGTATAGAGTTCCTTCCCGGCCGCAAGCGCCTCGTCGTGACCGGCTTCAGGGTTAGTTAGCGAGACAAACTCTTCGGGTGGATCCGCATGGATGTGCTGTGCGCCGTGGTCATCCATGTGCTCGTCTTCGTGCTCGTCGGCCGCGGCCGCCTGAGCTTCCTCGCTCTCTGACGACCCACCGCAGGCAGTGGCGAGCACTAAAGCGGCTATCAATACCAGCAAATAAAGCAGTTTCTTGTTCATCTTTGCCTCCGCAAAACTTCTGACAATGGTCTACTATGAGGATAGCAGCCAGCAAAGGCGAGGCATAGTGCCATCCGTCATCTTGGTTCGGGACGGCCGTACCGCTTCCTGACTGGAAGCCGGGGCAAATGTCCCGGCGTTCAGCCGGATTCCCCTTCATCTGGCTCTGCCAGCCCTTCGCGCAGGGCATACAATGCCGCCTGGGTACGGTTTTCCAGGTGGAGTTGGCGGAAGACCAGCGATAAGCGATTACGGACGGTCTTTTCTGAGATGAACAATTGGTCGGCGATTTCTTGATTGCTCAGCCCCCGAGCCAGCAGGCCCAAGATCTCCACATCGCGCTCGGCCAGCGCCGGTTCAACCGGATCTTTGCTTCGTTTAGGTTGGCGGAATTCGGCCAAAACGCGGCCGGCGATCGCTGGGTCGATCACCGCTTCACCCCGGGCCACGGCGCGAATGGCATCTAGCAGTTCGTCCAGCTCAACTTCTTTGAGAAGATAGCCGCTGGCCCCGGCCTTAATGGCTTCGAAGACGTATTCATCGCGCCGGTACATGGTCAGGATGATGATGCCTGTGTTCGGCGATTCAGCCCTAATGCGTCGGGCTGCCTCCACGCCATCCATTTCGGGCATGTTGATGTCCAGCAAGGCGATGTCGGGCTGGAATTCCCCCGCGGCCTTGACCGCCTGGCGCCCGTTGCCGGCCTGAGCGACAACGGTCATGTCGGTCTGGGCATCCAGTACCTGGGCTATCCCCTGGCGCAACACATGATGATCATCGGCTAAAAGAATGTGGATCGCTTCACTCATGAGATCCCCTCGCAGTTGGGAACTGGGCCAAAATGACGGTTCCCCTGTCAGGCTCAGAGTCTACTCGGAACTCTCCGCCGCTTGTCTTGACCCGGGTTCTCATCTGTCCTAATCCCAGGCCTCGCCCATTGACAGTTGCCGGCTCAAAGCCGCGGCCATTATCTCGAATTTCTACCCTGAGTTGGTCATTCGATTCTTGGTGGCAGATCCTCACCTGTATCTTGCTGGCCTGAGCGTGTTTGGCGACGTTATTTAGCGATTCCTGGACCAGGCGAAAAATGGTGGGCTCCAGCCTGGCCGGCACGGCCAGACCGAATTCGTCGATGTCAACCGTCGCTTGCCAGCCGACTTGCTCGGCAAAACCAGTCACGAATTGGCGCAGCGCCGGCAAAAAGCCGTTCGCCGACCACTCCAGCGGCCCCAGGGCGAAAATTGTACGGCGCACTTCGCGGATCACCTGGCGGGCGGTTTGGCCAATTTCCTTGAGCTCGGCGGCGATTTGCTCCGGTTGCTGAACGAGCTGCTGGCGGGCCATGTCGGCCTTCAGGGCCATGAAGTACAGTGTCTGGGCCACGCCATCGTGTAGATCGCGGGCGATACGGGCCCGTTCTTCTCGCCGCACGGCCTCCCGCTCGTGGCGGGCCGTGACGTCGCGCATGATGATCAGAGTTGTCGGTGAACCTTCGTCGACCTCCGTCAGCCTGGTCTGAGTTAGCTCGACGGCCAAGGTGCGACCGGTGGCGGATATGGCCGTCGTCTCAAACGCATCCACAGATCCTTGCTGCGGCAACCGATCAGCCAGCTTATCCGCTTCTGGCAGTAGCTCAGTTAACGGCCGGCTGAGCATCGTCGTTGCCGGATAACCAAGCATCCGCTCTGCACCGCGGTTCCAGGAAGTGATGTTGCCCTGGGCGTCCAGACTAAGGATGGCGTCGGCCGATACGGCAGTCAGGCTGGCCAATTGTTGCGTGCGGGCCGACACTTGTCGTTGGAGGCGTTCCCTTTCTCGCAGCCTGCGCTCGACCCAAACTAGCGTGAATAAAGTCACTGCCGGTCCAAGCAGGCTGTAAAAACCAATCTCGAACCCGTAGTGAAAACCGTGCCCATAGTTGCGCTCGAGCCATTGGGTGATGCCTAACTGGTAAATGACCACCACTAGAACCAGCATGGGCGGTACGACATAGCGCAGCCAACGAACGCGTTCGATCAGCGACATCTGTTGCCACGAGAAGAGTGACATAGTCTTCCCTTTTCTGAATCATGATGAGCAGGGATAGTTGTGGTGCAAGTCGCAGTATAACTCCCTGCCTGAACGGTTAAGGATGTATTTCTTGTTGCAAGGTAGGTCGATTATACACCAGATGAGGCATGCGCTCGATTAGCAACCTGGTCTCTTCCTCGGCGAGGTCGGGCTCTGACTCCAGGTAAAGCAAGATGCCTTCGGTGATGGATCCGGCGACATTGTCGTGGCCGATCTGCTCGGCGACGCTGCTCCTTTCGAGTAGTTCGCGCACTTCGTGGTGCAGGCGGGTCAGAAGCAAAGTGGTTCCGTATCGTTCCAGTTCTCCTTTCAACTTAGCCAGCATGTCCAGCGCCGGAATGTCCAATTCATAGGTCATTTCCAGGTCCAACAGCACGGACTGCACTGGCCGGTCGGCTTCGCGCACGCGGCGGATGATGGCCTCGCGCAGTGGCTCGGCGTTGGCAAACCACAGGCCTTCATCTGGCCGGATGATCATCAAACCCGGCACCAGTTGGTAACCAGGATGATGAACTCTTCGCTGCCTTCCGGGGCCAGGACGATGACGATCGAGGCCGACATGGCGGCGATGGTGGAGGAAGTGGCCACTACCAGTTGCCTGGAAGTGCCAAAGACGGCGTATAGAAGCAGGGCCGGGATGGCGGCGTAAAAAGCCGTTTCGGGTGGCATGCCAGCCAATTCGGCGTAGGCCATGCCTTCTGGTACCAGCAGGGCGACCACGGTCAGGCCGGCGATCAAGCCCGGCCGCAGCCAGCCGCGATCGTAGTTGAGCAGCCAGCCCAAGATAGGCACGTAGCGGGTGATTAGATTGGGCTTCGTCGTCGCGGCCGCAGCATGCCCCATCAAGACCCTACTGAAAAAGCCATCAGCTTTTAGCCTTTAGCCTTCGGCTCAGCGACTTCCGGTTGTTTGGTTCGATCAATTACAGTTCCCAATTCACCATTCCCAATGAACCAGTGATTGCCGTACAAAAGCCTGGCTTCTGTTTGTTGGAGTGACGACAATTCGCGCTTGAAGAAGCCAGGCTTTTTGAGATGCTAGCGAGCAACGTAGTTGATCACCCCGCTGGCGCCGTCGGTTGGTGTATAGAAGAGCCGGCCGGCGGTGATGACCGAGCCGCCGTCGACCGGTTGTGACAGCCACAGGAATCCGTCGGTGGCTTCCAGGGCCGTCAGATAGGCCTGTTCTTGCTCCATGATCCCGGCCGGTTCGGAGCAGGCTTTGCTGGTGACGGCGATCGGGCCGATGGTGAAGTAGTCGTCCACCGGCGTCAAAGGCGCAGTGTAGTCGTTACAGCCGGCCGAGCCGCTGACTTGCGTCTCATCGAAGACGGCCGTGATCTCTGTGCCGGGCAATACTGTCTGCTCGGCCCCTTCCGGGCCGAAGCTGACCAGTTGGAAAAGGATGCCCTGGGCGCTGCTGGCCGGCAATTCCGGGTCGGGCGCCGGTGCGGCCGCGGCGCCTCCTCCTTCCGCAGAAGTGAAGCGCATGGTGCCGCCGTCGGCTATCATGTCCATGAACAGATCATCGCCCTCAAAGAAGTAAATGGCGGCGTTCTCCAGTTCGCCCAAGAACTGCTGATCCAGCGACCCTTCCGGGCAGGCAGCCAGGGTGCTTGGCCCCAGGGTGATGTCAATGCTGTTGTCCTCTACAGTGTAGGTTGCTCCAACGGTGTTGCAGTCGGCCTGGATAGTAGCCTGACCCTGATCATCGACCACCGCGTCGAAGACGATGGTATAGCGCGACGGGTCGCCGACGGTGGTTTCTTCGACCGGGGTGACGGTGCTCAGCCACTGCCAGGTGGCGCCGACCAGGGCGGCCTCCTGGGGCGGCGCCTCGACGACGGGCACGTCCTCGCCGCCGGTGACATCGACGAAGTCGGCCGCTATCCAGCCTTCACTGACCGGAACGGTGGGCACTTCTATCTGCCACCAGGTCCTTTCTTGGTTGCGGCCGGTGATGGTGACCGTCTCGTCAAAGGCGATGGTGCCAGTGGCCGGGTATTCGGTGCCCGGCCCGCTGCGAATAAAAACACCGTCCGGGGCGGTGATCACGCCGGTCGCCGTACCTGTGCCTGAATCAGGCGGCGTCTCCGGCTCGTCACCGGGCGATGCATCACCGGGCGCGTCGGTTTCTGATTCAGCGCTGAAGCGCATGGTGCCACTATCGACCATCAGGTCAAGGAAGAGATCGCCCTCTTCGAAGAAGTAGATCGCGGCCGCTTCCAGGCTGCTTAAGAACTGTTGGTCCAACGAATCCCCGCCGCAGGCGGCCAGCGTCGTCGGTCCCAGGGTGATGTCAATGCTGTCGCCTTCGGCGACGTATGTAGCCCCAACCTGGTTGCAGTCGGCCTCGATATTGACGGTGCCTGCGCTTTGCCCTTCCCCAGGTCCGTTAACGGGTTCGTCAAAGAGTATGGTGTAGTTCGCAGGGTCCGGCGGCGCGATAGTTTCGCCGATCGGCGTTGTCATGGAGACCCATTGCCAAGTCGTGCCGGTCAGGCTGGGCGCAGCTTCCGTGGGGAAGGTCAGCGACTGGACCATGGCGTCGAGCAGGGCTAGGTCCGGCGCCCAGGCCGACGGTGGTAGGGCATTGAGGGTATCTTTCACCTGCTGCTGATAGGCGGGAGAGGTCTCGGGGTTGGACGCCGCGGCCATGACGTCATCGGGCACATCTTCGGCGGTATCAGGCAGGCTCTCTGTAGAGACCGGCCAAATGAGGGACACGTAGAAGGCGCCGCCGCCGGCCGTC
>JBFFWQ010000113.1:0-19874 GCA_041570195.1 Promineifilaceae bacterium (SeqCode)
CCGCCGCCGGTCGCCGTCTGGGCGAAGCGTGACCGCAAGCCGACTCGGCTAACCGAGCAGGCTAGCCGAAACGCTGCCGGCAAAGCTGCCGCCGCTGGTAACGATCAGTAGAGAGGAATATGTCCATGGAGAATTCCGAGAAGAAGAAGGGCGGGGGTGTGCCCCGAGGAATGCCAATATCGGCCGTCATCTTGTTGATACTGGGCCTGATCGCCAGGCAGGTGTGGCCCAATATCTTCACCGAAGAACAGATGGCCGGCAATGTCCTTTTAGCCGCGATCCCCTTCATTCTGGTTTTTGCCGCGATCATTATCGCCTTCATGAGCCTCGTTTGGTATGCCTCCGCCAAACTCGGCGGCAACGTGCCGGAAAAGACTTACCGGCCAATTGAGTATGTTTTGATCGGCGGTATCTTGCTAGGCATTCTCCTCATGTTCCAACCCTGGGTCTTTGAGCTGTTCCGGGTAGGTTTCTTTTTACTTCTGGGCTCAACGCTCGGCTTCATCCTGTGGAGCCATGTAACGCCCAAAGAGGAGGATCAGGCCGGACAGACGGCGGTCGAGGTGGCCGCCGAGCCAGAGAGAACGGCCGTAGATTGATCCTGGCATAACCACAATGCCACAGGCGACGAACTCGATGTTACTACTTGGAATTGATATTTCTACGACCGGCGCCAAGGCGCTGCTGATCGACGACCAGGGCCGGGTCGTCGGCTCGGCCACCAACCCTCTGGACCTTTCGACGCCCCGGCCGCTTTGGTCGGAGCAGGCGCCTGAGGACTGGTGGCTGGGCATCAAAAAAAGCATCCGCCAGGTGCTGGGATCCGGTGACGTCAAGGCCACAGATATTGTCGCTATTGGTCTGACGGGTCAAATGCATGGCCTGGTGCTGCTGGATGAAAGCGGCCAGGTACTGCGGCCGGCGATTTTGTGGAACGACCAGCGGACCGGCGATCAGTGCGACGAAATCCGGGCCCGGTTGGGCAAGGAGCGCCTGATCCAGATCACGGGCAATGACGCCTTGACCGGTTTCACCGCGCCCAAGATCCTGTGGGTGCAACAGCACGAGTCACAAATCTGGGACCAGGCCCGTCATATCTTATTGCCCAAGGACTACATTCGTTACAAATTGACCGGCGAATTCGCCGTGGACCGGGCCGGTGGGGCCGGCACCATCCTGTTTGACTTGAAGCAGCGCACCTGGTCGGAGGAGATGCGCCAGGCGCTGGATATCCCGGCCCAGATGTTGCCGCCAACGCTAGAAGGTCCGCAAATCGGCGGTTCTATCACGCCAGAGGCGGCCGAAGCGACCGGCCTGGCGGCCGGAACGCCGGTTGTCGGCGGCGGCGGCGATCAGGCTGCCCAGGCCGTCGGCGTGGGCGCCGTGCAACCGGGCATCATCGCCCTCACCCTGGGTACGTCGGGCGTCGTCTTCGCCACCACCGAAGCGCCGCACGTGGAGCCCGAGGGTCGCCTGCATGCATTTTGTCACGCCGTGCCCGATCACTGGCACTTCATGGGCGTCATGCTGAGCGCCGCCGGCAGCTTACAATGGTATCGTGACACCCTGGCCGCTGAGGTCGCCTTCAGCGCCCTGGTTGGCGAGGCCGCTACCGCGCCGGCCGGATGCGAAGGCTTGATCTTCTTGCCCTACCTGACCGGCGAGCGCACGCCCCATCCTGATCCGCTGGCTCGCGGCGCCTGGGTTGGCCTGACGCTGCGCCATCATCGTTCTCACATGACCCGTTCGGTCCTCGAAGGTGTGGCGTTCGGCATCAAAGACAGCTTCTCATTGATCCAGGCCTCCGGTCTGGGCGAGATTGAGCAGGTGCGCATCTCCGGCGGCGGGGCTAAGAGCCCGTTGTGGCGTCAGATCATGGCCGACGTACTGGGCGTCGAATTGGTGACGGTGAATACGACTGAAGGCGCGGCCTATGGCGCAGCATTGCTGGCTGGCGTTGGCGCAGGTCTCTATGCTTCCGTCGCCCAAGCCTGCCAAGCGATGATATCCATCACCGGCCGGACGACGCCCGATGCTCAAGCCTCGGCCGCATACGCTCCCTACTACCAGCGCTATCGCGCGCTTTATCCAGCTCTGGCCTCCGAATTCACTGCGCTCGCCGCTCTTGACGGTTAGCTGGTGCGGAATTCGAAGGTGAGCGCTCGTTAACAACATACTTGAGGCCGGCGCGCTGCTATCAGCCCATTGGCCAAGACGAATAATGAAGGATTCAAAGTCGATAGTCTGTCTGGGAATCATGGTGGCCGACCTGATTGGCGGCCCGCTTTCGGAAATGCCCGAACGCGCCAGGTTAATGCTGGTAGACGAGATGGGCATGTATCCAGGCGGCTGTGCTAACAACACCGCAATCGCGCTGGCCAGGCTTGGGTTGCCAGTCCAGTTAATTGGCAAGGTGGGACGCGATCCGCTGGGTGATTTCCTGTTGACGGCCCTGGCGGGCTATGGCGTCGGCACGCATGGTGTGCTACGCGATCCGGTCGTAGGAACATCGGCGACCATGGTCATGATTGACCCGGATGGCGAGCGGCGCTTCATACATTATATCGGTGCCAATGCCGGGTTGTCGTTTGAAGATGTCGACCTGAAGATGGTCGAGAAAGGGTCGGTCCTGCATATTGGCGGCTGTTTTATCTTGCCGGCCATGGATGGCGAACCGACGGCCAGACTCCTGCAAAAAGCGCGATCGGCCGGCGTAACGACTTCTTTGGACACTGCCTGGGATGCTTCGGGCCGCTGGCTGCAGGTTCTGGCCCCGTGTTTGCCGCACCTTGACTACTTCGTGCCCAATCTGGCCGAAGCCAGGGCCATGACGAACCTGGATGAACCGGCTGACGTGGCGCGAGCGCTCTTGGACAGAGGTGTCAGGACTGTGGCTCTGAAGATGGGCGCTGACGGTTGTTTTATCCTGACTCAGGAAGGACAAATGGTTCGCGCGCCCGCATATCAGGTCGAAGTGATAGATGCCACCGGTGCAGGCGATGCCTTTGCCGCCGGCTTCATCGCTGGGATTGCTAATGATTGGCCGCTGGAAGAGAGTGCCAGGTTGGCCAATGCTGTTGGCGCCCTGTGCGTCAGTGGCAAAGGCGCGGCCGGCGGCGTCACGACGCTCGAAAAGACGCTCGAATTCATGGTCAGCGCGGAAGAATATGGACAGGATATACAGGATTAGCAAGATTTCTTATTGGTTCTGATTGATAGCCGTTATGCAAGACGAAGAGCTTTCAGAGAGGGTCATTGGTTGCGCTTCTTTGGAGTCCAAAATGTCCTGGGTCCTGGATTTCTGGCGTAAGTCTACGAAAATGCGCTGAGGATTGAACCGGAGAAGGCTGGACTCACGGCAGAGCAACAGGCGCTACTTGAGGTCTACTATGATGGCTACCTAGTTGGAGACTACATCGCAGATTTGCTTATTGAAGATCGCCTGATCGCTGAGTTGAAAGCGGTAAGGGCACTAACTGAACAGCACGAAGTTCAATTGGTCAGTTACCTTACTTCGACACACTTGGAAGTCGGCCTGCTGATCAATTTAGGACCGTCTGTTCTTGTGAAACGTAAACAAAGGCAATACAGGTTAGCCAAAACGCCTCAATAAACCAGCGCTAGGAAATCCTGTTAATCCTGTCAAATAGAGGAGGCACAGATGCTGAGGAGAAGTGAAGTTAGAAGGTTACAGGCCAAGGCGGCCGCGATGCTGTCTCGGGACGGCATTGAGCTGACCAACGAGGAGCTGCACAATATCGAGGTGGCCGAATTCGGACTGGGCGAGGTGGAAAGAACTGGCCTGGAGTTGGTCGTCTACGTCAATACCGATCGCTACTGCGCCAAAGAGTTGGTCCTCTTCCCGGGCCAGACCTGCCCCGAACATCGTCACCCGCCGGTAGGCGACGATCCGGGCAAGATGGAGACATTCCGCTGCCGAACGGGCCAGGTGTGGCTATACGTGGAAGGCGAACCAACGCAGGAACCAAAAGCCCAGGTGCCCGAGGGCAGCGAGGATTACTATACGGTATTTCACGAGATCGAGTTGAATCCCGGCCAGCAATACACCATCCCGCCCAATACACTGCACTGGTTTCAGGCCGGAGAGCATGGAGCAATCGTTTCCGAATTCTCTAGCACCAGTCGTGACGAATTTGATTATTTCACTGACCCGCGCATCAAGCGTATTCCGGAAATCATCGAGGATTAGTTGATGCGACTGTATGGTCGGGATTGGACGCGGCGCGAATTTGAGGCCCGGGTCGGCCGCATCGAGCAGGTTGGCGGCCTGCGACGTCAACGTTGGGCCGAAGGCGTCGAGTCACACAACGAGCAGATCCAGGTGCGTACCGGCGCCGGATTGGCCTATTACGTCGCCCCCTCCAAGGGCCTGGACATCTCTCTGGCTGAATTTGGTGGCGTACCGTTGACCTGGCAAGCGGCCGGCGGCGATGTCCATCCGGCCTATTATGACGCCCGCGGCGCGGAATGGCTCCGCACAGTCACTGGCGGGTTGCTGGCGACTTGCGGGCTGATCTACGTCGGTGCGCCTGGCGAGGACGAGGGGCAAGCCTTCGGCCTACATGGCCGGGCCCATCATTTGCCGGCTCGCCACATCTCTCTGTCGGCCGCTTGGCAGGGCGACGAGTACCACATGGAAATAGGCGGCGTCGTGGAAGAGACGGCCGTCTTCGGCGAAAGCGTGAGACTGCGACGGCATATTCGTGGCCGGCTGGGCCAGAACCGGATCGAGATCCACGACACGGTCGAGAATTTCGGCTTCGAGACCTCGCCCCACATGATCCTCTATCACTTTAATTTCGGCTTCCCGCTTCTCAGCGAAGAAACTCGGATCACATTTCCATCGCAGACAGTGATCCCCCGCGACGACGGCACACCCGTTAAGGGGCATGATCGCTGGCAAGAACCTGAGGCTGGATACCAGGAACGGGTCTATTACCATCAGGACTTTCGCGCCGAGTGGGTCAGCGCCTCAATTCACAACCCAGGCTTCCCGACAGCCGGCGGCGACAGGATACCCCTGACCGTGAGCCTGACTTGGTCCACGAAACAACTGACCAAACTGGTGCAGTGGAAAATGCCGGGCGCCGGCGTCCATGTCCTGGGAATCGAGCCGGCCAACTGCTACGTCGAGGGCCGGGCGGCCGAGAGAGAAAGAGGATCCTTGCAGTTCTTGGAGCCGGGCGAGTCCCGACAATACGATTTGGCGCTGGAAGTTGTCACGCCGGACCTTGTCGGCGCGAGCGAGGTGGCAACGAATGAATCCTGACGTGCAGGTCAAGCCTCTGCGGATCATCAATGCCGTAGCGCCCATTCGGATATGTGACAATGGTGGTTGGACCGACACCTGGTTCGCCGGCCGCGGCCGCATATTTAACATCGGCGTCTACCCTTACGCCGAGGTACAGATCGAGGTCTTTCCACTGGACGCGCTATCGGATCGGATCGTCATTTACGCCGAGAATTACGGCGAGCGCTACGCGATAGAGCCCGACAGTCAAGGCTGGGTGCGCCATCCGTTGCTGGAGGCGGCCATCGAGTTGATGGGCGCACCCGATGACCTGGCTTTCCAGGTGACCATCTTCTCGGAGGCGCCCAGCGGCGCCTCGACCGGCACCTCGGCCGCGGTCACGGTGGCCCTCATCGGCGCCCTGGACACCTTGACGCCCGGTCGCCTGACGCCCCATGAGGTCGCCTACAAAGCCCAATCGGTCGAGACCAATATGTTGGGCCAGCAGAGTGGTATACAGGACCAGCTGTGCTCGGCCTACGGCGGGATCAATTTCATCGACATGTACAACTACCCGCTGGCCTCGGTTTCCCAGATCCAGGTGCCAAATACGACCTGGTGGGAATTGGAGCGGCGACTGGCGCTTATTTATCTGGGCAAGTCCCACAGCTCTTCGGATGTGCACGTGAAGGTGATCAAGGGCCTGGAAGACGCCGGGCCAGATTGCCGGGAACTGAACGACCTGCGAGCCACGGCCGAGCCGTCACGTGACGCGGTTTATGCCGGCGACTTCCAAAGCTTAGGTCAAGCAATGATCCAGAACACCGAGGCCCAGCGTAAACTGCCTCCGGAGTTAATTAGCGCCGATGCGGCCAAGATCATCGACATCGCCCGCGAACATGGCGCGTTGGGCTGGAAAGTGAACGGCGCCGGCGGCGACGGCGGCTCGGTCACCCTGCTGTGCGGCGATCGTTCGTCCGTCAAGCGGGCGCTGATCCGCGAAGTGGAATCTGAGAATCCGCTTTATCAAAATATACCTGTCTATCTGAGCCGATTCGGCTTGCGCATCTGGCAGAGAGAAGCGCAGGACTAGGCGATTGGACGAAATTGACAGGATCAACAGGATGGAGTAAGTGATGGAGAAATACGGCTATCGTTTCTCATTTGGTCCCTGGAATATCCACGTAGGCGCCGATCCATTTGGGCCGCCAGTGCGCCCGTCGCGCTCCTTTGACGACAAGTTAGGCGTTTACAGGGAGCTGGGCTTTGACGCCGTGCAGTTTCATGACGACGATGCTGTTCCAGAGCTGGATCGCTTGTCGCCGGCTCAAATAGCGTCCGAAGCCCAGACCATGGCCCGCAAATTGGCCGACAACGGGCTGGTGGCCGAGTTTGTGGCGCCCAGACTGTGGGAACACCCAGACACTGTCGACGGCGCCTTCACCGCCAACGACGCCCAGGTCCGAGCGTACGCCATCGACCGGGTCAAGAAGACGGCCGACATCGGCCGCGAGCTAGGCACCAGCCTGATGGTCTTGTGGCTGGCCCGTGAAGGAACGTACTTGCGTGAAGCCAAGGACGCCGTCCGGGCCACGGGACAACTGCTCGAAGCCATTAACACACTGCTCGAATACGATCCTGAACTGCGTATCGCCGTCGAACCCAAGCCCAACGAACCGATGGACCTGGCCTATATCCCGACCATGGGCCACGGCCTAGCGCTGGGCATGGCCAGCGCCGACCCGGATAGGGTGGGTGTGTTGATGGAATCGGCCCATGCTATCCTGGCCGGTCTCGATCCGGCCGACGAGATCAGCTTCGCCATGGCCTTCGACAAGCTATGGAGCGTGCACCTGAACGACCAAAACGGTCTGAAGTTCGACCAGGATCGTTCTTTCGGGGCCGTGGATTTGCGCCGGGCTTTCAATCAGGTCCGGGTGCTGGACGACAATCGATTCTGGGAAATCGGCATGGTGGGCCTGGATGTGAAAGCTATGCGCACCCAACCGGCCGAGTTGGCCACCAAGCACCTGCGCAACAGCCTGAGTACCTTCTTGCGCCTGGTGGAGTTGGTCCGCACCCTGGACCGCCAGATGATGGATGATCTCATCGCCGCCCGCGACTACGAAGAGCTCGATTGGCTCATCGTCAATACTTTGCTAGGCAAATGAGGCTGAAGTTTGAAAGCTGACTGCTGACAGCCATTCAAGGACAGTAATGTGACCAAAATCGTCGACTTATCAGTGCCTATCGGGCCGGAGACGTTGAGCCCGCCGTCGGTTAATCTGCAGCTGACGATGACCAGCTACCATCGTGGACCGGGTTTCTGGCAGGCCAGCAAGATCGAGATGCTATTGCACACTGGGTCGCATGTCGATTTTACCCGGCATGTTCAGGAAGATGGCGAGACGGCCGTCGACGTAGCCCTGGACCGGGTTTTCGGCGATGCTTTGGTGGTCGACTTGAGTTTCGCCGGACCCAACCACGAAATCAGTGTAGCCGACATGGAACAGCACGCGACCGACGTCCGGCCGGGCGATATCGTCCTCGTGCGCACCGACTGGACCGAGAAGCATTGGGGTAACTTCCCGACCTATTACATGGAATCGCCCTTTTGCGCACCCGAGGCGGCCCAATGGCTAGTGGATCGCGGCGCCAAAGCCATTGGTTTTGATTGCTTCAGCGAGCATTGTGCCCGCTTACCCGATTTCACCAGCGAGGATTTCATCATCCACAAGATCATTCTGGAGAACGGCGCCATCTTGATGCAACAGTTGACCAATTTCTCCCAATTGCCGACCGGCGTACGTTTTTCATTCTTTGGACCCTTTATCAAGATCACTGGCGCGGAGGGGTCGCCGGCTCGTTTTTTCGCACTGTTATGATGGACTATAAGGCAGCTACCGGCGCAACGCTGCAGATTTCCAAGGCCGTCCGCCGGAATCGTTCAAATTCTGTAAACCCTGTGAATCCTGTCCGTAATTCAAAGGAGGGGTGACTATGACTGTAGAAGCGTATTACTTGCCAGCGTCATTGGACGAAGCCCTGGCGCTGTTGGCCGAAAGCGACGGCTCGTCGATGGTCATGGGCGGCGGCACCGTCACCATGCCACTCATCAACGAAGGCGTCTCGGTGCCAGAGAAGATCATTGGCCTGCGCCAGGCCGGGCTTAACTACGTCCGCGAGAACGGCAAGAGCGTGACCATCGGCGCCACGGCCACGCTGAGCCAGATGCGAGACCTGGCTGCCATCCCTATATTGCAGGAGGCGGCCGCCAATAGCGCGGCCTGGGCTATCCGCAACATGGCCACTGTGGGCGGTAACTTCTTTGTGCCGCCGCCGGCCGGAGATTTCGCCACCGCGCTGCTGGCCCTAGATGCCGAACTTGTCCTGGTCCACGCCGGCGGCCAGCGCACTGTAAGGGCGGCCGATTTCTACACTGGCTTCATGAGCAATGTCTTGCGGCCCGGAGAATTGTTGTCCGAAGTCAAAGCGCCTTATCCAAAGGGTGAGACAGCCTTCATCAAGTTTGGCCGGCGCACGAGCAATACGCCTTCCGTAGTAACCGTCGCCACCCAGCTGGAGATGGCCGGAAAGAAGGTCAAGGAGGCTCGATTGGCCTTGAACGCCGTCGGTCCGCACCCTTTGCGGGCCTACAAGGCGGAAGCTGTCCTGGCTGGCGCCACGTTGGACGAATCGACCATCGGCGTCGCCGCCCAAACGGCAATGCAAGAGGTCGAACCCTACACCGACGCCGTGGCCAGCGACTGGTATCGGCGCAAGATGGTCGGCGTTTATGTCAGCCGGGCGCTGTACCAGATCGCCGGGTTCCGGATCGCCGGGGAGGAAGGCTAACCATGACATCGAAAATCATAACGTTTACCCTTAACGGCCGGGAGATCGACGTCATGGTCAAGCCGCTGACGACGGTCCAGACCTTGCTGCGCGAGCAACTGGGCTATATGGCCACCAAGATCGGCTGCAGGCAAGGCGGCTGCGGAAGTTGCACCGTACTGGTCGATGGCCAGCCGATGACATCCTGCCTGCTGCCGGTGGAAGACGTGGCCGGCAAGGAAGTGACGACCTTAGAAGGCATCACGCCGGACCACGGCCTGCACCCCCTGCAAGCGGCGTTCTTTGATGGCTACGCCGTTCAATGTGGCTACTGCACGCCTGGCGCTATCCTAGTTTCGAAGGCTCTGTTGGATCGAAATCCCCATCCTAGCCGGGAAGAAATCGTCGACGCCCTGTCTGGCAATGTTTGCCGTTGCACGGGCTACGAACCGATCATCCAGGCCGTGGCCGACGCCGCCGAACGGATGAATGGCCAAGGAGGAGCGTAGCGATGAGTGAAGAGAAATTGAACGTCGTCGGCCAGTCGATTCCGCGTCGCGATGGCCACGGCCACGTGACTGGGCAGACTGTTTACGTCGACGATATCAAGTTTCGGGACATGCTGCACCTGAAGATGGTTCGCAGTCCGGTAGCCCATGCGCGGATCAAGGGTATCGACTTCTCCGAGGCCGAAAAAGTGCCTGGATTCGTCTGCGCCTTAACCCACGAGGATGTGCCTAAGAACATCTACACCATCCTGTGCCTGATCGGCGTTGGCCCAGATGAGGAGCCGGTCCTGGCCGCAGACAAAGTGATGTACCAGGGCGAACAAATCGTTGCTATCCTGGCCGAGACGGAGGGGGCAGCCCTTGAAGCGGCCGGCAAGGTGAAGGTCGACCTGGAAGAGCTTCCGGCCGTTTTCGACGTCGAAGAAGCGCTCAAAGCTGGCGCGCCGATCCTCAAGGATTGGGGTACCAATTACTTCGTTTATGAGGGCCATCACTGCCGCCGGGTTCGTTATGGCGATGTGGAAGCGGGTTTCGCCCAGGCCGACTACATCGTCGAAGAGCGCTATCAAACCAGCCCCATCGAACATGCGCCGACCGAGACCACCGGTTGCGTGGTGAAACCGGAGGCTGACGGCCGTTACACGGTTTACACCAATACCCAGGCTCTCTTCTTTACGCTGGATAACTCGGCCCTGATCTTGAATGTGCCCTTCAACAAGCTGCATTTCGTGGGCGGCACGGTCGGCGGTGGCTTTGGCGGCAAGGTAGACGTCATCGTCGAGCCCATCGCCATCCTGGCCTCGATCAAGAGTGGCCGGCCGGTGCGCTACATGTTCATGCGCGACGAGGAAATGCGCGTATCGTCGACCCGTGGCGCCTGGCGCATGTACTATAAGGACGGGGTGATGAAAGATGGCCGGATTGTGGCTCGCCAGATCACCACGTATGCTGACGCCGGCGCTTATAACCGGCATACGCCTTACGCGGTGACCAAGCATGCGGCCAATGTGGCCGGCCCTTATGCCATCCCCAACGTCTGGATCGACGCCCACTGCGTTTATACCAATCGCCAGCCGGGTAGCGCCATGCGCGGCTTTGGCGTGACGCCGGCGTCCTTCGCCCTGGAAGTGCAGATGGACAAGATCGCCCACACCATTGGTATGGACCCCTGGCGATTGCGATTCGTCAACGCTTATCGCAACGGCGACGTGAAGCCGCACCGCAAGGTCACCGAAGACGCGACGCTGATCGAAACCATGCAAGCCGCGGCCGAACTCGTGGGCCAACCCTTGGACGCGGATCTTAAGGCGATGCACTCGAATGACCGAGGAGGAAATCATGGCTAAAGTAAAAGGAACGGGCATCGCGGCCGTCAATTACCCGACCGGCATGAACCTGGGCGGCGATCCAAGCCAGGCCCTGATCCATGCCACCACGACGGGCACCTTCGTCATCAGCCTTTCCAGTACCGATCTGGGTCAGGGCCTGAAGACAGTTCTGGCCCAAATTGGGGCCGAGACCTTGGGCCTGCCGGTCGAAAATGTGATGATCGACACGGCCGATACCGACACCGGGCCGCACTGCATGGGCACTTTCGCCAGCCGGGCCACCCACCGGGTTGGCAATGCCATCATCATGGCCGCCCAGGAGGCGCGCAAGGTCATGCTGGAGGTCGCCGGCGACGAGCTGGAGGCCAGCCCTGACGACCTGGAGACCGATGGCCAGGGCAATATATTCGTCCGCGGTGCGCCCAGCCGCAGCATACACATCGTCGACCTGGCCCTGGCGGCCCACTTCAAATACGCCAAAAGTATCTCGGGTCGCGGCATGTTCATGAAGCCCAAGAGCGACGTCGACCCGGAGACCGGCGCCATGGATCCTGACAGCACCGAGGCCCACGCCTGCACCGTGGCCGAAGTTGAAGTTGATACGGAGACCGGCGAGGTGACAGTGTTGAGCCTCAAAAGCGCCTACGAGGTCGGCCGGCAAGTCAATCCGGCCTTGGTCGAGGGCCAGATTCGCGGCGGCTCACTGATGGGCATGGGCCATGCCCTGTACGAAACGACCGCGCCCTATTATCCGGCCATCGATCATAGCCCCAGCGGCTTCAGCGATTATCTGTTGCCTGGACCGGCCGATCTGCCTGAAATCGATAGCGTCGTCTTGGAATACCCATCAGCCAACGGCCCCTATGGCGTGAAAGGTGTGGGCGAGATGACGGCCAACGCGCCCATCCCGGCCATTGTCAACGCCATCTACGACGCCGTCGGCGTACGCATTACCGAACTTCCGGTCACGCCGGAGAAGATTCTTCGGGCGCTGGAGGAGGCTAACCGCTGACTGCTGTCAGCTGTCAGCCAAAAATCACCCAACCGAGGAGAAAAAGGTGCTTAAAGTAATTTCACTATTGAAACGCAAAGAATCCATGAGCCTGGCAGAATTTCGTCGCTGGGCGTTGGAGGAACATCCGCCGCTGGGCAAGCAACTGCCCGGTATCCGCCATTACCGGATGAGCGTGGTGCTGGAAGACAATCCCGATCTGCCGGCCGACGCGGTATCTGAATTCTGGTTTGACGACAATGACGCGCGGCTGGCGGCCTTCGCCACGCCGCAGGGCAAGGCGGCCGGCGAAGACGCCGCGGCGCACTGCTCGTCGCGCGTTCACCTGTTGACCGAGGAAACCATATTCGTTGAATAGCTACTGGCCAACCCGGCGTGAAATGTCACGCTGCTCTGGCTGGCGAAGCTGAAGCGTCGCACAGTAAAGGAATAGCCACCCTATGAGAGCAGGTATACAAAGCGAGATGATCCGCAGCGAATTGGAGGAGGTGGTCGGCAAGGACTTCATTTCGGTCGATCCGACGGACAAACACGTCTACTCCACCGATTGGTCGTGGATGCCCCAAATGTGGCTCGATCGTGGCCAGAAGTTGATGCCACCCGACTACATCGTTCACCCGGCCGACGCGGCCGAAGTTTCGGAAATCTTGAAGATCGCCAATAAGTACCGCATCCCCGTCATTCCCTTTGGCGGCGGTTCAGGCACCCAGGGCGGGGCGCTGCCCATCTATGGCGGCATCATGATCGACCTGAAGCGCTTGGACAAGATCATCGAAATCGACGAGAAATCGTTAACGGTCACAGCCCAGGGCGGCATCATATTGTCCCAGTTGGAATGGACCCTGAACGAGCGCGGCCTGACCTTGCCCCACTACCCGGCATCGGCCAACTGCGCCACCCTGGGTGGCTGCCTGGCTCCCCGCGGTACGGGCACCATCAGCACCAAGTATGGCAAGGCCGAAGACATGGTCCTGAGCATGGAAGTGGTGCTGCCCACGGGCGAGATCATTCATACGCCGCCCGTACCCCAGCATGCTTCTGGCCCCGATTTCTTCCGCCTGTTTTTGGGCTCGGAAGGCACCCTGGGCATCATTACCCAGGCCACCATGCAGTTAGACCTGCTGCCGGCCGAACGGCTGTTGCGGGCCGTGCTTTTTGACGATCTCAACAAGGCCCTGGAAGCCGGCCGGCAAATTATGACCCGCCGCCTTGATCCCTTCGTCATACGCCTTTACGATCCCAACTCCACCCGTTCGCGGGTGCGCAAGATCCTGGGCTACGAGTTGGAAGGAGCCTACATGGTCATGGGTTTCGACGGCGATCCGGACATCAGCGCCTTGCAAGAGCGCAAGGCGATGGAGATCTGCACCGAGTTGGGCGCCAGCGACCTGGGACGAGAACCCGGCGAGGGTTGGTGGGCCCATCGTTACGACTTCTATTATCCGCCCCAAAGTTTAAAATTGCCCTGGATGTACGGCACCACCGAGACCGTGACGACCTATGATAAGATCGAGAATCTGTACTGGTCTGAAAAGCGGGCGGTGGAAGAGGGCTACCCTGAATGGGATATCAGCTTCATCGGCCACTTCTCCCACTGGTTCCACTGGGGCGTGATGCTCTACTGTCGTTTCATCATTGAGAATCCGCCCGAAGATGCAGAGGAGGCTCTGCGCCTGCACAACCGGATCTGGAACACGGCAATGACGGCCGTGTTGGAAAACGGCGGCATGATCAACGAACACCACGGCGTCGGCCTGAAACTGGCCCGCTACATGAGCCGCCAATACGGTGACGCCTGGCCGCTGCTGCTCAATCTGAAGAAAGCAATCGACCCGAATGGCATCATGAATCCCGGTAAAGTCGGCTTCGGCTTTTGATGCGGCTTACGCGTAAAAGGACAGCCTGAATGATAGAAGATGTTATCCTGACCACTGAGAACTGCCGCTATTGCCTGATGTGCCGCCATGTCTGCCCGGTCGGCCATGTGACCCGGTTGGAGACGCTGACCCCCCACGGTTGGGGGTTGACCATCTCGTCCATTCGCCGCGGTTCGCTAGCCATAGACGAAAGCACGGTCAACGCGATCTATAGTTGCGCCGACTGCGGAACTTGCCGGGCCAACTGCGTGACCGATCAACCATTACCCTCGGCCATTGCGGCTATGCGGGCCGAGATCGCCGCCGCCGGCCAGGCGCTACCGGCCGCTTACGAGATCCAGGCCAAGCTTGAGACGTGGGGCAATCCCTATGCCGAACAAGCGCCGGAAGCCGTGGAAGGCAGCTCAGAGACGGCCCTTTTCGTCGGTGACGACGCCCATTATCTGGGTACCGAAGCTGTGGAAGCGGCCTTGCGTTTGCTGGAAGCGGTGGGCGTGAAACCGATCCTGATCGGCGTCGGCCGCAACAACGGCTATCTGGCCAGTTCGTTGGGTTTTCCCCAATTATCCTTCGACCTGGCCCTGGCTACGCTGGCCGAACTGGAGTCGACCGGCGCCAGTAGCATGATGGTGCTGACGCCAGGCGATCATTACGCCTTCCGCCAAATGCACGACGAGCGTCACGGCCTGGCCTGGCCTTCGGGTGTGTCGATTCAGGAAGTGATTCCCTTTCTGGCAGAGAACCTGGCCGCCGGGAACCTGAACTTCAAGCGCTCAAAAAACCAGCTGCCCTACGCCTACGTCGATCCGACCCATGCGGTACGCGTCGGCGACCGGCATGACGCTCCGCGCCAACTGCTGGCCGCGGTCATGCCGGCCGAGGGCCAAGAGTTGTTCTGGCGCCGCGAGCGTGCCCATCCCAGCGGCAACGTGGCCCTGCAGTACACCAAACCCCACATCGCCGACCATCTGGCTTATTCCCGGCTGGCCGACGCGATGGAAAGGGGCGCGCGATTGTTGATTACCGAAGATCCGGGCGGCCGGGCCCACCTGGCGCGTCATGCACCGCGCTTTGGCCTGGAAGTAGCCGGATTGTATGAATTGCTGGCCGAGCATCTGGAATAAACGCTTCGGCCGGCAGCTTGCCTTATTGTTGATGGAGTTAGTTGAATCTAGAGGAGGTTCTGAAATGCATCTTTCAATGCACAACTGGATGAGAGCTGAGCCAATTGAAGTGACCGTGGCCAGATTGGCCAAGTACGGCTACGAGAGCATCGAGATCAGCGGCGAGCCAGAACAATATGACACCAAGCATGTGCGTGGCGTTCTCAACGAGCATGGCATCCGCTGTTGGGGCTCGGTGACCTTGATGCTTGGCGAGCGGAACCTGGTCGCTAAAGACCAGGCCCAGCGCGAACAATCGGTCCAATACGTCAAAGATTGCGTGACCATGGTCAAGGAGCTGGACGGCTACGAGATGACTATTGTCCCAGCGACGGTGGGCAAGATCGTTCCCGATGGCACGCCTGAAGAAGAGTGGGAATGGGCTGTGGGCAGCATGCGCGAAATCTACGGTCATGCCTTGAAAGAAGGCGTGAAATTGGCCGTGGAACCGATCAATCGCTTCGAAACATATTTCTGCTCTCGGTCCACCCAGGCCATTGCCCTGGCCAAGGCTACCGGCCCAGAATGCGGCGTTTGCCTGGATGCTTTCCATATTAATATGGAAGAGGTAGATCCGTACGAAGCGATCCGCTCCGCCAAAGACCTGCTGGTGGACTTCCATGTGGCCGACACCAACCGGTTCGCCTGCGGCCAGGGCCATTGGGACTGGTTGAAGGTGGTTGGAACATTGCAAACCATTGGCTACGATGGCGCGCTCACCGTCGAGTTTGTGGCGCCAATCGACCGTACGCCGGCTAATCCATACCCGGACGCCATTGAAACCAACCCGGTTGACATTTCGCCTGAACAGAAGAAGTTTATCGAAGAGCATGGCTCCAGCCTGCTGACCGAGGAGTTCTACTCCTGGCAGGTGAAGACTTGCGCCGACACGTTGCTGCCCCTGATTTCGTAGCGACGGACCGGCCCAAACAATCAAATAATGGCCAGCTGGGCCACTTACCCAGGCCAGTACTGACTCTAGGCAGCACTGGTTTCGGTCAGTACCGACCAGGTCGGTAGATATCGGTGGGCCGATGGTGGGCGCCGGCCCACCGATCGGGCTCAGTGCGCCGTGGTAGCGGAGGAAAACAATGGCCAAAACGGTTGTGGTGATCGGGACGTTAGACACCAAGGGTCCTGAGATCGCCTACTTGCGCGATCGGCTTCAGGCCCTCGGCCTGGACACCATCGTGATTGATTCAGGTATCCTGGGCGAGCCGCTAGATATCACGCCTGATATTGACCACGCCGAAGCGGCCACCTACGGCGGGACGACTATCGAGACTTTGCAAAACGCGGGCAGCCGGGGCAAAGCCGTGGCCGGCATGCGCGAGGCGCTCAAGAAGCTAACTGTGCAACTCTATGCCGACGGCCGCCTGGACGGTATCGTCAGCATGGGCGGCGCCGAAGGCGCCGTGATGGGTGCGGCGGCGATGATGGTCTTACCGGTGGGTGTGCCCAAGGTGTTGGTCTCGCCCATCGCCTCAGGCTACCATTTCTTCGAGCCGCTGGTGGGCACCCGGGACATGATCGTCGTTCACTCGGTGGTTGACATCCTGGGCCTCAACCCCATCGCCTGTACCATTTTCGATAACGTCGCCGCTGCCCTGAAAGGCATGTTGGAGCACGGTCACGGCCTGCCCAAACCCGAACCGGGCCAGCGCTACGTGGCCATGACCATGCTTGGCAACACCACCAAGGAGGTCATGGCCGCCAAGGAGTTGCTGGCCGATCATGGCTACGAAGCGGTTATCTTCCATTCCAACGGCGTAGGCGGCCCGGCCATGGAGGAATTGGCCGAGATGGGCCAGTTCGTGGGCGTGATCGACTTCACCACCAATGAGATCTATGACCCTCTGGTCGGCGGCATTCACGATGGCGGGCCGGACCGGTTGAAGCGTATTGGTCAGCTAGGCTTGCCCCAGGTGGCAGTGCCCGGTTGCATCGACTTCAGTGTTTGGAATGCCGGCACGGTGCCCGCTAAACTGAAGGACCGGCCGGTCTATGATCACAACCCGGAATATACCCTGGTACGGGCCAGCCACGACGAAATGGTTGAGCTAGGACGCATATTCAGCGATCGGCTTAGCTTGTCCGCCGGGCCGGTGATCGTGGCCATACCGACCCAAGGCCTGTCGATCCCTAACGTTCCGGATGGCCCATTCTGGGATCCACCGGCCGACGCCGACTTCCTGGCTACTGTTCGGCAGCAGATGCGTGACGACATCCCGGTGCTGACTTATGACCGACACGTGAACGATCCTGAATTCGGTCGCGAAGTAGCCGGTTTGTTCGTCGATATGATGGCCAATTCCTGATTAATGAAAGCGTGAACTGCAGCCCTAACGGCTGACGGCTGAAAGCTGGAAGCTGAGGGCTATATTCGAAGGAGAAACGAGCATGATTGCCGAAAACGGTCGAGACTACAAAGAACTACCCCACTTCACCGAAGGCGACGAGGAGTTCCGGGCCAAGTTTCTTTCCTGGGACCTGGGCAACCTGACCTACATTGACATTGAAGAATATCTCAAGGTCAAGGACATCATCATCGTGCCTATGGCCAGCCTGGAACAGCACGGGCAGCATTTGCCGCTGTATACGGACACGGTCACGGCCATCGAGATGTCTCGCCGGGTAGCCGAGATGATCGCCGTCTTGCACACGCCGCCGGTCTGGATGGGCTACTCGCCCCAGCATATGCACGAGCCGGGCCGTGGTCGGGGCACCATCACCGTGCGCAGCTCGACGTTACTCAACCTCATCTATGATGTCGGCCGCAGCCTGATTCACCATGGCTTCAACCGCATCATCTTCATGAACGGCCATGGCTCCAACGTCAAGGTGATCGACCCGGTGCTGCGCCGGCTGCGCTATGAGACCGGGGCGCTCATTGGCTTCGTAAAGCCATACATGGAGCGCTACTATGGCATTATAGGTGACCTGATGGAGAACCCCCCGGATGAGACCCCCGGCTGGCACTCTAGCGAACTAGAGACCTCCCAAGACCTGGCCTGGAACGAAGAGCTGGTGCGTATGGATCGGGCTGAATTTACCCGGGCCCACATTCCTGAATTCCTGCCCAAGACCTTTGCCAAGAAGGATGGCATGCCCGACGTGGAGTTCGACGGTTATACCTACTTCAACTTCCCGATGGACCATCACGAGTTCATCGAAAGCGGCACCATCGGCAACCCGCTGCGGGCGACCAAGGAGAAGGGCGAAGAATCATTCCGTCGCCTTTCCGAGCACGTAGCCAAGGGCATCCTGGAACTCATGGAAGTGCCCGTCGAAGTACACGACCGCGAATTCGTGGACCGTGTGATGTAGTAGGCGTGTGCTTCTCCGGAGGCGGTTTCGTTCAAGTTGTTTCCGGGGAAGCTCTTATTCGCCAGGCCCTGGGCTATCAGAGAACCAGTGTCGCCAGCCAGAAGCCAGGTCTGCCGCCAGACCACAATCCTGCTAATCCTGTCAGGCTCTCTAAGGAGTTGAAAATGAAAGTTGGCGTTTTTAGTTTCGTATTTCAAGATTTGTTGTCCTATGACCAGGCCCTGGACTGGATCGCCGGAACAGGCGCCGAAGCCGTGGAGGTCGGCTCCGGCGGCTATGTGGCCGAACTGGGCGAATCTTACTGCAAGCCGGCCGAACTACTGGCGGATGCCGGTAAATTGGCCGGGTGGAAGAAACTGGCCGACGATCGCGGCCTGGAGATCAGCGCCCTGAGCTGTCACGGCAACCCACTCCATCCCGATCCGGCCGTGGCCGAGTTGCACCGTCGCGAATTCCGCGACACCGTTCGCGTGGCCGGTCAAATCGGCGTGCGACGGGTCATTACTTTCTCCGGCTGCCCGGGCGACAGCGAGGGCAGCAAATACCCGAACTGGGTCACCTGCCCCTGGCCGCCCGACTTTCTGCGCATCCTGGAGTGGCAGTGGCAGGAAAAAGTCATTCCTTATTGGCAAGAGGAGGTCCAGTTTTGCCGCGATCATGGGGTGGATATGATCGCCCTGGAAATGCATCCCGGCTTCGTGGTTTACAATCCCGAAACCCTGTTAAGGCTGCGCGAGGCGGTCGGGCCTGAGATAGGCGCCAACTACGATCCCAGCCATCTCTTTTGGCAAAACATCGATCCCATCGCCGCGATACGCGAGCTGGGCGAATCCATCTTCCACGTCCATGCAAAAGACACGGAGATCGATCCTTTCAATACGGCCGTCAACGGCGTATTGGATACCAAGCCCTATGCCGACGAAATCAACCGCTCCTGGATATTCCGTACCGTGGGTTACGGGCATGGGCAGAAGTTCTGGAAAGATCTGGTCAGCAACCTGCGGCTCGTGGGCTACGATTATGTCTTGAGCATGGAGCACGAGGACAGCCTAATGTCTTTGCGTGAAGGCCTGGAGAAAGGCGTCAGCTTCCTGAGCGACCTGGTTTTGACCGACGAGCGCGGCAAACCCTGGTTCGAGTCGTAGACGAGAGAGGTCGCTGGATGGCGCGCGCCTTTGATGTAGTAGCAGCATTCGGTTTGCCACTTTGTGGCGCAATGAGCGCAAGAGCTAATTGCTAGAAGCTCGCTGCAAACAGCTGTCTTTGAGGAGGATCATGTGCACTTGAAACTGGCCTACGGCAGAAGTGGGCTAGAGATGGAGGCCCCAGATACGGCCGACGTGGTCCGGCCACGCTTTGTGGCCGGACTGCCAGACGAAGAGGCCGCCGTTCGCGAGGCCTTGCGACAGCCTATCAAATCGCCGCCCCTGTCGGCGCTGGTCAAACCGGGCGACAGGGTTGTCGTGGTGCACACGGATATCACCCGCGCTACGCCCAATCACGTCATCCTGCCGGTGATCCTGGCCGAGCTGGAGAAAGCGGGCGTCTCCCGTGACGACATCACCTTGCTCAA
>JBFFWQ010000114.1:0-19761 GCA_041570195.1 Promineifilaceae bacterium (SeqCode)
ATCGGGCAGACAATGTCTTTGGTCAAGGGCTGCAGGAGATTCGTCGCGCAATCAACGCGCGTCTGAGCGAAGGTTAGTATTGCTCAACGCTGCCTATGATCACCATGCTGACGCCCTAGGCGGCCGACTCCAGCATCATTCTGGCCGTACGACGGCCGATCTGCACCGCATAGTTCGTGCCCCGATCCCATGGGTAGACCTGGGACATGCTGGCGAAGAACAGATTGGCGATGGGTGTGCGCTGCTCAGGAATATGCTGGGAATGATTAACGGCTGGCACCGGCTGGGCGTAACGTGTGCGAAATAGCCAGCTGCGGCGAATCCATTCCGGCCGGAATTCGGGATTGAAGCGCGTCAATACGCCCGTGAAAAGCGCTTCCAGCTCTTGCTGGCTCATGTCCAGGTAGGCATGGTCGGGCGTGACGTAGTCGCCGCAGTAGACGATATGGTCGCCGCCATAGTGCTTACGGTCGACGTAGTTGGTATGTTCTACCAGGGCCAGGAAGGGGATATCGGTCTGGCTCTTGTCGGCCGAATCGGCCGGCAGATTTAGCCAGTAAGTCTTTTCCATCAACTGCTGTTTCAGAGCCAAAACCAGCACCACGGCGCCCATGCTCTTGAGCTTGGCTAGTTGGCCGGCGTAGTCGGCCGGCAGATCTGGGGCCATCTTGCGTAGAAGCCCGGGTGAGGTGGTCACCAGGCACTGGTCGAAGATCGTCGCCTGGTCGCCGGAGGTCAACGACAGCCGGCCGTCCTCTTCTGGGCTGATGAGCTGGACCGGGTTGTTGAGCCGTAGCTTTCCGCCCCGCTCCCGAACGGCCTCGGTGAGCCGGTCGACGAAAGCCTGAAAACCGCCCCTGAAGTAACCCAGGCGCGGACTGCGCACCTTCAGCCGGGCCCACATCCAGGCCATGTTGGCCTCCTGGTAGTACGGGCCAAACTTGCCGATCAACAGCGGACGCCAGGTGGTCTCGTAGATCTTGTCGCCGTACCAGCGTCGCAACCAGGCGTCGGCCGTCTCGCGTTCCAGGCTACGCCAGGGATTGCTGAAGCGCAGGTAGGCGCTGACCAGGCCGAAGCGGGCCACGTCCAATAAGTTAAAGCCTGGAAAAGTGATCCATGCTTTCGGCGAGTCAAAAGGCACGATCTTGTCCTGGTAAATGACCGAAGTAACCGGCCGGGGAAAGAAAAGCCGGTCGCTGAAGCCCAATTCTTCAACCAGTCCAATGATATCGCTATCAGAGGTGAACAGGTGATGGTAATAGTGTTCCAGTGGCCACTCCCAGGCCTCATCCTTGAAGCCGGCCGCCAGGCCGCCGGTGACGCTGCCTGCCTCATATACCGTGACCTGATGCCCGGCGGCCAATAAATCGTAGGCCGCGGACAGGCCGGCGATACCCCCACCGACGACGGCTATGTTCATGAAGCTGCTTCTCCCTGGCTGATCCGCCGCGTGGCCCGGTCGAAGTCTGACCAACCCAGTCCAAACTTAATCATGTAGTAAATGCCCAGCAGAGTGATCGGCAGCCACAGAGCGGCATGCAGCACCAAGGTATAGGCCGTGGCCACGGCCACTTCCACGCCGTACATTTCCAGGACGGCGATGCCTGGGGCATCAAATGTGCCTATGTACCCGGGCGCCGAAGGTAGCGTCGTGGCTAGATTGACCACGCCGTTCATCAGCATCAGCGCGAAAAAGCTGACCTCAAAGGGAAAAGCCTGCATGATAAACCAGTACTTGACCGTTTCCAGCAACCAGATGACCAGCGAGGTACCGAAGATCATTAGCACGCCGCGAAATGAGCGCAGCGAAGCCAGACCGTCCAGAAATCGGGCGGTGATGTCCAGCATCGGCTGGCGTAGGCGCTCGGGTACAAAGGCGTTGCTAATTATTTCGGCGAATCGAAGGGCCCTTTCGGGCATAGCCGCCAGGGCGAAGAACAGCAGCAATGCGGCGAAAAACACGCCGCTGGCGGCGATGACGACGGTACGGATATTGTCGTTGGGCAGCGGGGCCAGCGGCAAGGCGGCAAAAACAAAGATGAGCATCACCAGCCCGTCGAAGACGCGCTCCACGACCACTGTGGCCAGGCTGGCGCTCATGGACACCTCTTCCTGGCGCCGCAATACATAGGAACGCAGCACCTCTCCGGCTCGGAAGGGGTAGACATTATTGCCCATGTAGCCGATGACCACCACCGGAAAGAGTCGTCGGAGGGAGATGTTTTTTAAGGGCAGTAGCATGTAATGCCAGCGCCAGGTGCGGGCCCACACGGCCAGGAAATAGACGCCAACGCTAGGGATCAGCCACCAGTAATTGCCCACTTGCAGCGCCTGCCAGACGTCATCCAGCTTGAGCCCGCGCAGGGCCAGCCACAGAAAGGCAGCGCTAACGAGGATGCCCAGCCAAAGTTGCCAGCGTGTCAAAGCCTTGTTCATTTTTGAATTCTATTGCCCGACGGCCAGCGACTCATCATGGACGATCCGGACCGCAACCGTAATAAATATACACGCCTGGCCAATCAGGCCCGCAGGCGCTGTTAGGCTGCTCTAAGGATGTTGCGGCGAATGATCGTCTCCGCCCGGCCAAGTTGGCAATTGTACCACGCCAGGGTAGATGGGCGATTGTCGATAAGTACCAGGAAATCCGCTGTGAGAAGAATCGTCCCTGACTTATACTGGGCGGCGAATCATGGCCCAAAACAAGGATCATCTAATCGAACCCCATCTCGTTCGCATTCCGGCCGGCTCCTTTGTCATCGGCGCCAATGACCGGCAGGTGGCGTTACTGGCGCGCCGCTCGTCCGTGGCCAGGCAGTGGCAGGTAAAAGGCTTCTTCGGCCGCGAGCAGCCACAACACGAGGTCCAGCTGGACAGATTCTCGATCGCCCGATTCCCGGTGTCGGTGACTGAGTTCCGACACTTCCTATCTGAGGGTGCCTATCGCCGGCAAGCGTATTGGGGCAACGCGGGTTGGCAGTGGCTGGAGCGATCCGGCCGGACCCAGCCCGACCAGTGGGATGATCCTGAGTGGACGGCCGATGAACGGTTGCCGGTGATCGGCGTGAACTGGTTTGAGGCCCGGGCTTATTGTCGCTGGCTGGCGCGGCGCAC
This sequence comes from Promineifilaceae bacterium (SeqCode), assembly GCA_041570195.1. Taxonomy (GTDB): domain Bacteria; phylum Chloroflexota; class Anaerolineae; order Promineifilales; family Promineifilaceae; genus UBA11865. Next base: position 3,115 of record JBFFWQ010000114.1, read on the forward strand.
CGGGCGGCCGTATCGCCTGCCGACAGAAGCGGAGTGGGAGGCGGCCGCCCGTGGACCAGAGGGCCAGATGTATCCCTGGGGCGAGACCTTCGATGCCGGTCGCTGCAATTGCCGCGATTCAGAGCTGGGCCGGCCGGTGATTCCGGGTCGATTCAGCCCGGCCGGTGACAGTCCGTATGGCCTGGCCGACATGGTCGGCAATGTCTCCGAGTGGACCGCTAGTCTTTTCCGACCTTATCCGATCGGGCCTGGCGATGGGCGTGATGACCCGGAAGCGGCCGGCGAGCGGGTGATTCGTGGCGGTTCCTGGTTCAGCCCGGCTATTCGCGCCAGGGCGACGTCTCGGGGCATGAACGATCCCGACTTCAGCGACAATGACGTCGGCTTTCGCGTGGCGGCCGGCCCTACGCCAACTGTGCCCTAATCTGACCGCTTCTTTGAGCCAATGCCCGGATTTATTATATTCGCTGGTCGCCAGCCAACGGACGTGCCCGTTCTAATCCGGCGCTTCGAAAATGCCCTGACCAAGTCGCCTGCCATTGGCAAAGTGGGTGACTTCAACTATAATGCCGGGGTAATTCGGGGTGTGGCGCAGCTTGGTAGCGCGCTCCGTTCGGGTCGGAGAGGTCATCGGTTCAATTCCGGTCACCCCGACAGTTAAGCCGTCTTGACCATATGGCGTCGAGACGGCTTTTCGTTTACTCAGGCGATGTCTTTACAGAGCGCCGTCAATTGTGCTAAGATGACCAATATCGAGCCGCCTAAAGACAAGGAGAAGCCTCATGAAAAGGATCGCCGTACTCACAACGCTTCTATTCATCCTGGCCGCCGGAGTCGTCCCGGTGGCCGCCATTACCTGGGGCCAACCTGACACCGACCATCCCTATGTTGGAGCCATGGTTGCCGATTATCCTGGCTTTGGGCCCTGGCAGACCTGTACCGGCACCCTGGTCCACCCGCGCGTGGTTCTGACCGCCGGGCATTGCAATGTCGATTGGGAGGGCACCGGCGTGGAGCGATTCTGGGTTAACTTCGACCAGGATGCTTTGAACGAAGCGACCCTGCGCGACGTGATCGCCGTCATCCCTCACCCCGACTATAACTGGGGCCCGACATCTGATCCCCACGACGTTGGTGCGCTCGTTCTCGCGGAACCAGTTACGGATATAGCACCGGCCGTGCTGCCGGAAGAAGGCTTCCTGGATCGTCTGCATGAGGAAGGGTTGCTGAATCAAGGTAAAACGAAGGCCAAGTTCACCCTTGTGGGTTATGGCGGAAGCCTGGAGTGGCCCCCGCCGGACATTAGTTATGACGACCAGCGCCAATTCTCGGAGTCCGAGTTTCGGGCTCTACTGAAAAGCTGGCTGCGCATGTCCCAGAACCAGGCTACCGACGATGGTGGCACATGCTATGGCGACTCGGGCGGCCCAGCATTCTGGACTGAAACGGACGGGACGGAAGTGCTGGTCGGCATTACTTCTTGGGGCGATGCGTCCTGTGTGTCCAGCGCCTTTAATTACCGGGTGGATATTCCCCAGACTCTGGGTTTCATCGAAGAGGTGATTGCCGGGCTCGAGTAGCAGAACGACCTGGCCTAATGTCGACGTCTGGGTCAGTGGGGTAATACGTAGAGACAATCCTCCAGGAAGCCTATCTGGACGGTTTCGCCTTCTGGATAAATGGTGATGTGGCGCGGGTCGGTTTCCACCAGGGCCAGCAGTTGCCCACCGACTTCCACGTCGTATTCGACGACATTGCCCAGATAGGATGCCCGGCGCACCGTGCCGTCCACGTGCGTCTGGGTCTGGTTCAAGATCATCATTTCCGGCCGAACGACCACGGTCACCTCGGCGCCACTCTCGTAGTCATCGTCGGCCGCGTCCACCGTCAGCGTCACCCCCAGCATGTCCAGGCTTAATTGGCCATTTTGCTGCGAGCGCACGTTGCCCGGGATGAAATTGGCCCGGCCGATGAAATCGGCCACAAAGCGACTCTGTGGATGACGGTATGTCTCTGTCGGCGTGCCGACTTGCTCGATCCGGCCTTCATTCATGATCACGATGCGATCGGAAATGGTCATGGCCTCGACCTGGTCGTGGGTGACGTAGACGCTGGTGATGCCCAAGTATTTTTGAATGCGGCGGATCTCGCTGCGCATCTGCTCGCGCAGCTTGGCGTCCAGGTTAGACAGGGGCTCGTCCATGAGTAGCACTTTTGGTTCCATGATCAGCGCCCGGGCCAGGGCCACGCGCTGCTGCTGACCACCGGAAAGCTGATTGGGAGCCCTCTTTTCAAGGCCGCTTAACTCTACCAAGTCCAATACTTCGGACACCCGTCGTTTGATTTCGTTTTTCGACACCCGTGAAACGCGCAGCCCGTAGGCGATATTCTCGTAAACGTTCAGATGGGGGAAGATGGCGTAGCTCTGAAAGACCATCGACATGTCGCGCTGGTGCGGCGGCAGATCGTTGATAGTGTTGCCGTCCAGGTAGATTTCGCCCGAGGTCGGGAACTCGAAACCGGCGATCATGCGCAAAGTGGTCGTTTTGCCACAGCCAGACGGGCCAAGCAAGGTCACCAATTCACCTTGGCCGATCGCAAGTGATACGTCGTTGACGGCGACGACTTCGCCCTCGCCGCCCTTTCCGGGAAAGATCTTGGTTACATCCGCTAGATTCAAATACATGCGCTTAAGCCCCTAAGGTCAAATCCACGTCACCCCGCCCGCGCAGGACACGATGGGTGATGAGGTACATAATGCCGATAGCGATGAGCACCAGGGCGATGATCAACGTGGCGTAGGCTGCCGCCAGGCTCACGCCGCCTTGTTCCCACTCGCTCAAAATGGAGGCAGTAACGATCCGCCAGCGTGGGCTGACCAGGAAGATGATGGCCGACAGGCTGGTCATGTGCCGGGTGAAGGCGAAAATCAGCCCGGCCAATAGTGCCGGCGTCACCAGCGGTAGGGTGACCTTGCGGAAGGTGTATTGCGCGTCGGCCCCGAGACTATTGGAAGCCTCATCAATGGCCGGATCGATCTGCTGCAGCGAGGCCACGCCAGAGCGGACCGACGCCGGCAGGCTGCGCACCGCGTAAGCGAACAAAATGATGAACGCCGTGCCGACCATGGCCAATGGATCGCCGACGAAGGTCAGGGCGCCGCCCAAACCAAGCAGGACGATGGCCAGCGTTAAGCGTTCCCGGCCGCTCGTCTTCAATACCAGTACCGTGCCAATGAAGACGTAAGGGATCATCAAGATCGCTTGCGGCACCTGGAAAAAGACCTGGATGTAATCCGACAACTGGAATACCGCGTCGCTCCAGAATGAACTCTCTATCTGGCGACTGAGATCGGCGATCGGTCTGGCGACATAGACGATCAGGTTGGCCATCATCAAGTAGAAGCCCATGCCCAATAAGAGCCAGCCGGTACGCTTGTCTTGGCGCTTGACGCGGAAATAGGCAGCGACGGCCATATAAAGCCCACCCAGCAAATACATGACGCCAGCCTCGCCCAGCCCTTTCTGTGAAAGCCAGACCAGGAACGCCAGCGCCGAGCCAGCTGCCAGCACGCCCCATTGCTTCCGGCGGGTATTGTAAGTCGTGCGGGTCATGAATAAGGCCATCACGATGTAGAGGGTGAAGACCAACAGCCAGGGCGAGACGACGAAGGCCAGGATGAAGCCGATGCCTAGAATCGTGCCTGGCATCGCCGCGCCAAGATTTGAGCCGAAGTCGAGGACGTCTTTGCCGCTGAAAACCTTGCGCACAACCAGAAAGGCGATCATCAGGCCTAGCAAGACGGCGACGGGTGTGGCCAACAGGCTCAAGAAAGTGGTATCCATGATGGCTTCATTACCCCGGTTCAGCATCATCTTCCAATGAGCCAGAGTTGGCGTATAGTTAATGCCCCAAACCTTGCTGAAAGAACCGACCACGATCGACAGGTAGAGCAGCAGGATGAGGGCCAGCACGGCATAGGTAATGAGAATGAACGTCCATCTTGTTATCGGCTCCTTGACCAGGATCTGCCCACCGGCCGGTTTTCCGGTGACCGAGACATAGGAGCGGCGACTGACCCAATAACGTTGGACGATGAAAACGATCAGCGTTGGGATCAACAAGATGACAGCCAGCGTAGAAGCCTTTTGATAATCGAATTCACCCGCCACGGCCAGGAATATCTGGGCGGATAGCACGTTGACATTGCCCGAAATCAGTAGCGGATTGCCCAGGTCGGCCAATGACTCGACGAACAGCAACAGGAACGAGGCCGCTAGGCCCGGAATGAGTAGTGGCAAGGTGATGGTACGGAAAATATGGAATTTGGATGCGCCGAGACTATGGGCGGCTTCTTCCATGGCCGGATTTAGCCGTTCCATCATGGCCCGGATGATCAGGTACGAGACTGAGAAGAAGGTTATGGTTTGCACAAAAACCAGGCCGTCCATGCCGTAGATATCATTCATTTCCTTGGTGAATTCCCAGCCAAAGAACTTGGCCGTGACCAGGCCGTTACGACCGAAGAGTAGGATGGTGGCCATAGCAATGGCAAAAGGCGGAGAGACGATCGGGATAAGGGCCAAAATGTGCACCCAGCGCTTGCCCGGCGGGCTGCAGCGCACGACTGTGTAGGCGAATATGAAGCCCAGTAGCGTGCCCAAAGTCGCCGTTAATACGCCCATGACCATGGTGTCGCGCACTGAGCGCCATAGATAGGGGGCGTAGTAGGGGTCGACATAGCGGGCGAAGTATTCGATGCTGAGGGCATCATCCTCGCCAAAGAAGGCCCGCATGACGACGCGGGCGATGGGCAAGAAGACAAAGGTGAGGATAAACAGGCCGGCGATCAGCAACCCGACCAACAGTACCGGATCGCGGGCAATGATGCCAAATTCACGATAGCGGCGCGCGAGATTGCTTCGTAGGGAAGATCGGCCGCTGGCCTCGCTGCTAACGACAGCGTCTGCGCTATCGCCGACGGATGTGCTCATAGGCTGTCCTCAAAGGTGCCCGATTCGGATCCGGCACTCCGAACCAACCGGGCATGTAGGTAGGCAGATAATGAAACCGTCGGCGCCAGCAAGAAACACAGGGTTCAGCCGGCGCCAACAGGGTGTCCCGTGAATGATGTGGACGGGAGAACCGAGGCGATGAGGTTCTCCCGTCTGATAGGTCCAGATACAATTACTCTTTCAGTTGGTCAGCACCGGCGATTTCGTTGCTGAACTTGTCGACGAATGCTTTCTTATTCTCGCCAGCCCACTGGAAGTCATAGTCGATCAGGTTGACTTCGAGCAATTCGGGGTAGGAGAGGTCGACGCCGCCAACGGTCGGCGCCTGGTAAGCCTTGTACTTGGGGCCGAGCGCTTGAGCCTCGGGGGTCAAGGCCCAGTCAAACCATTTCTTGGCCGCGTCGGGGTGTTGAGCGCCTTTGACTATGGACATGCCGCCGATTTCATAACCTGTCCCATCTTCAGGGAAACTCAAGACCAGCGGCAAACCGGCTTCAATCTGCTTGACGATGTCATGAGAGAAGACGACGCCCACCGCGCCTTCACCCGCGCCAACAAACTTGGCCGGAGCGGAGCCGCTCTTGGTGAATTGCAGGGTCTGGGCGGCGTAGTCATTGAGATACTCCCAACCTTGCTCTTCGCCCAGGATCTGCAGCACGGTGGCCAGGGCTGTGTAGGATGTGCCGGACGTTGAAGGATGAGCGACTAATAGCTGCCCTTCAAACTCAGGCTTCAGAAGATCATCCCATGATGTCGGCGCTTCTAGACCAGGATTGGCTGCCAGATAATCCTGATTGGTGGCAAAGCCCAGAGATCCTAGGTAGATGCCGGCCCAGTAGTTATCTTCATCCAGATACTTCTCTTTGTCCAGTAGATTGTCTGCGTTAGGTGAGTCGTAGGGTTCAAACAGACCCTCACCCTTGCCGGAAATATAGGTGTCAATCGGGCCGCCCCACATGATGTCGAACTGGGGATTATCCCGCTCGGCTTCTAGACGAGCTAGCGCCTCGCCGGTGGACATGCGCACATAATTGACTGTGATACCAAATTCCTTCTCAAACTCCTCTTTCATTCCCTGGCACCATTCTTCCTGGGGCACACAGAGCAGATTGAGCTCAGTACTTTCCTCTTCGCCCGAACAGGCGACCAACATCAGGGCCAATACCAGAACGGCCATGGACAGAACAATTAGTTGCTTGCCTTTCATTATATCCTCCTATGAACGGCTGAACTCCGAAAACCCAAACAACCCTTACTTTGCAGTAGTTACGAGTCAGACCCTGTACCTGGCACAAGCATTGGGGTCTATCACGTCAACCAACTGCATCAGTAACGAGGGGCTATGATATCGGGATTGCACATTCATCGGGCGGGGGCTTCAAGTGACCAGCGCCGCCGCCGCCGCGGAATACATCCCGAACTGTGATATAATTTTCATTGCCAATCAGGTGTCTAGGGTTCCGCTGGTTTACTTCACATTGTGGCAACCAGGCCAGGACCGAGCGTCACAGAAGCCGGAATGTCGGCGCGGTACCTTAAGGGATAAAAGCCTGGAGGGGAAGGTTGGTATGTTATTTGGACATGCCTATCGACCGGAGATCTGTGATGAAAAGCAATTCATCCCCTCGCTCTCGCGCCATTTTACTGGCGCTATTTGTTACCTTCTTGTGGTCTACTTCTTGGGTCCTGATCAAGTTTGGCCTGGATGATATCCCCCCACTTACATTCGCCGGACTGCGCTACTTCTTAGCCTTTTTGGCATTGATTCCTGCCTACGTCCGCTCAAACTCAAAAACGCCTGTACGAGAGCTGTCCCGTTTCGATTGGTGGTATCTGATTGGGCTTGGCCTGATATATTACACGGTCACTCAGGGAACGCAGTTCCTTGCTCTGTCTTTCCTTCCGGCGATCACCTTGAGCTTGCTGTTGAATGGTACGGCCATTGTCGTTGCCGTACTCGGCATCTTCCTGCTGCGTGAATATCCAACCTGGCTGCAATGGATAGGAGCACTGGTCTTTATTGGTGGGGCACTCCTATTCTTCTACCCATTTGTCATACCCACAGGTCAGACCATCGGCTATCTGATTGCCGCCGTAAACGTTCTGGCTACCTCCATGGCTAGCATTATGGGACGGGGAATCAACCGGCAAGCGCGTATCCACCCGCTCACGGTAACGCTGGTAAGCATGGGTGTTGGATCAATCATCTTGTTGGGCAGCGGTCTGTTCGTAGAACCATTGCCCAGCTTCAACTTGAGAAGTTGGGCCATAATCTTGTGGTTGGCTGTCGTTAACACCGCCTTTGCATTTACGCTTTGGAACCTAACGCTGCGCACGCTTTCTGCCATGGAATCAAGTGTGATCAACAATACCATGCTCATCCAAATCACTATCCTAGCCTGGTTGTTTCTCGGCGAAACGTTGACCTGGATCGAAGCTATTGGCCTGGTATTAGCCGCTCTAGGGGCCTTGTTGGTACAGGTGCGGTTTGGTAATGGGAAGGCGGGGGATTGACCGGCCGAGATGAGTACAAGGCGAACGATCGGCGGTTCGTGTCCGGATTTGGAGGTGGAGGAGCTGAGGAGTGGCGGGGAAGAGGAGAAAGGGATCGCCGGCCGCTCGGCTCGAGCCATGCTCGATGCCAGCGGCCGGCGATCTAGTTGCTTCAGCGCCTTTCCCAGCGGACCGCGTCGAAGGCGATCAGCCTTGATACATACGGTTCGTACGTAACATCTGCCAGGGACACGTAGTCGCCGCGGCCACCCTGGAAGCGATAGGTTCCCAGCGACACCCATTGGCCGCTCAATGCGGATTGGTTGACGACTCGCAGCGTGTAACCGTCTTGATGCGAAACCCAATAGCGCGCCTGGGCCGTCGTTGAATACCGGGCCGGTACGAATACGAATACCTCGTAGTTGCCTTGTTGCAGGTTGGGGTACCAGCGGGCCCAGTTGTAACGCGGGCGAACCACGTCATTGTTACGGGTCCAGGTCAAATGGCCCTGGTAACCTTCGGCCGCCGAGCGCCAGGCTGAAGGTGAACCGCCCTTGACAAACCCGGCATCCGTGTCGTCCACGATGACGACGTTTGACGAGGGCGGCGGTGGGGGCGGCGGCTCGCTTTCAATCTGCCAACTCAAGTGAGCCTCGGCCAGGCCGCCATGTTCGTAATACTCCATTTTAATGGGGACCATACCCGAGACATAGATCACGCCCGAATGCCGGCTGGCGGCCTGATCATGCCAGCGGTCGATCAATAGGTGACCATTGACCCACAGCCTCACGCCGTCGTCGGTGATCGTCGTGAAACGATAGTTGCCAGGCGCGAAATTGAAGCTTCGCGTCCAGCGCACAGAGAAGTTGTCATTAGGCATCCCCGGAGCCGGAGCGCCTGCGCCCCAATTGAAGGCGATATACTGATCGTCCCGAACCAGCGCCGGCGTTCCGTTCAAGTAACGGTTGTTGAAATACTCACCGCGCCAGTTTTGGATGACGGGCGGAGCAAGGGCCAGGTTGAACTTGGCCACGGCCAGGCCCTGGTTCTCGTAGTATTCGACCACGATCATATGGTGACCCGCGGCCAGGGGAACGTCGGCCGTGAAAGTCCTGACCGAATGATCGTTCCACTGGTCAATTACCGGGCGGTTGTCCACGAAAACGCGCACACCATCGTCGGAGGTGGCCGTGAAACGATAGGTACCGGCAGCCAAATCGAGATAACGTTGCCAGCGGGCTGAGAAGTGATCGGACTGTACGGATGCATCAGGTGATCCGGTGCCCCAGTCGAAGTTGATGACGCTGTGCGCCCCGGTCAGCGCAGGCTGCCCTGACAGCTTCATATTATTCCAAAAAGACACCTCCCACACTGGAGCGCTATCTTGGGGAATCGGATCTTGAAAAGCGGAAACGGAGCCTGCCACTGTCAGCAGCAGGACAAGAACAAAAAAGAAACTAACCTTGCGAATCATCATGCACCTCTCTCAAATTCTTTGCCGGTAACAATCTGGCCTTCTGTTAAGTTCGGCCAGGAGCCTACGGCCACGCCAATAAGTCATTGCCTATAGGTTAGCTGCCCTCTGTCACGAGCGTATTGCCGACTGGTGACGGCCCTGCCACGAAGGGTTACAATCTCGAAACAGGCTGATCCTGGTCAGAAGTCAAGATGCTCCCACCGGGCCGGCGGCTCTCAGTACTTCTTCATCGAAAGTGCAGGACCGGGCCAAACATTGTTACTAACTCGAAACCCGGCGTCACAGTTTGGCAACATGCTTGATTATTGACGCCGACACGTGTAACCTGTTCTTGTGTAAACATTGGTGAGATCATTTCCCCGGCAACTTCGGCGCCGAACTCTGCGAATGGAGATCGTTAGGAGTTTTCGGGGAAATCTGAGGACACAACCAACAGAGCCATGATGCAGTCAAAGATATTATTAGTAGACGACGAAGCGGCCATCACAGATAACCTGGCACCGTTCCTGAGCCGGACCGGCTTCACAGTGGAGGTGGCCTCCGATGGCCAGGAGGCCCTGGACAAGGTGGCCGAATTCTGCCCGGATCTCATCATCCTGGACGTGCTTATGCCTCGCCTGGACGGCCGGGCCGTGCTGCGTGAATTACGCCAGAGCGACGACTGGACATCGGTCATCCTGCTGACCCAGGTTGGCGAATCGGTCGAGCGGGCCATGGCGCTCGAGGAAGGGGCAGATGACTACCTGAACAAGCCCTTTGATCCGCAAGAGCTTGTCGCGCGCATCCGGGCCGTGCTGCGGCGGGCTCAGAAAGGCCGGCCGTCGCTTGCCGCCGCCCAGCGGCTTGCCAGTGGCGACCTGGTTCTGGACCGGGTGGCCCGCCGCGTTCATTATCGAGAACGGGAGTTGCCGTTGACGCCTAAGGCGGTGGCGCTGCTAGAATATATGATGAGCCATCCGGACGAGCTCATGACGCGCGATCGTCTGCTGGATGCCGTTTGGGGCTGGGACTACCCGGTCGGCACACGCACCGTAGATACCCGGGTGGCGGAACTGCGCCGTGCTCTGGACGACGATCCGACCGCGCCGCAGTTCATCGAGACAGTTCCCGGCCAGGGCTATCGTTTTGTAGGTATTGTAAGCGCATGAAGTGGCGTTGGCTGCTCGTGCTACTGCCGGCCGCCGCCGGATTGCTTCTGGCCTGGCTCATCAACGAATTGGTCTTGCCCAACCCCCTATTTCGCATCCTGGTCAGCCTCAGCAGCCTGCTCGTGGTTGCCGGTATAGTGGGCTCCATGGCGTTGGTGCTGCTTCTGTTTTCCTGGCAGGGTGCTGAACGGCGGCAGAAGCAGGCTATGGATCGCATGGAAAAGGCCACGGCCGAGGATCGGCGCCGCTTCTTGCGCCGGTTAGATCACGAACTTAAAAACCCGCTCATGGCCATTCGCGCCGGCCTGGCTAATTTCGCCAACGCGCCTACGGCCAAAACGCGCCAATCGGCACTATCAACTGTCGAGACCCAGACCGTGCGCCTCAGCCGTTTGACCAGCGACCTGCGAAAGATCGCCGAGCTGGAGACCCGGCCGCTGGAACGATCGGCCGTTGACGTCGAGCAGCTGCTCAAAGACGTGGTCGAAGTCAATCGCGAAAAACCAGGGGCCGAGGGGCGCCAGGTCCAGCTCATCGTGCCCCATGCGCCCTGGCCGCTGCCCACCATATCGGGCGATTGGGATTTGCTTTTCTTGGCTTTTCATAATTTGCTGGACAATGCGATCAAATTCTGCCAGCGTGGTGACGCCATCGAAGTGCGCGGCCGCGAAGAAAGTATGAGTGTGGTGGTCGAGGTGGCCGATACCGGTCCGGGAATCGATCCCGCCGATCTGCCCCATGTTTGGGAAGAGCTATACCGGGGCGAGCGCGGCCGCTCCGCTCCGGGCAGCGGTCTGGGCTTGGCCATGGTGCGGGCGGTGGTCGAGCGCCATGGCGGCCGAGTCTCTCTTGCCAGTAAGGTAGGTCAGGGGACGGTGGTAACTGTACGCCTTCCGAAAGGCAGCCTAGGATGAACCTGGCGCGAAAACCTGACTCTGACTCTATTGCCAAAAGCAAGCGCCTGGCTGCACTGGCCGCTGCGCTGGGCCGGCGATCATTCGGAGAAGTCACATGAAATGGATGCCGCGTCTATTTTCATTACTGGTGTTGGCCTTTTACCTGTCGCTCTGGTTTTTTAATGAGGACGTGCGCTCGCGACCGACGATGGCGATCATGTTCCAGGGTCTGCTGACCATCGTTCTCCTGGCCGCCTGGCGCTGGGAGAAGATCGTCGGCGTGTTGGCAACGCTTGGCGGGTTGCTTTTCTTCATGATAGTCACCATTAGTGCGCTAGGCGCCTATGACATGCCGCTGATTATGGCGCTCGTGGGCGGCCTTTCGTTAGCCTTACCTTACGTGCTCACCGGCTCGTTATTCTACATTTCTGGCAGGGAGCTGGAAAGGGCACAGGGGAGTAAACCGAATCGCCAGCCGGCCGGTTCAGCTCAGAACCATAGCTAATCAAGGTGTTCGCAACTCTGGTCGGCAGCACATCGAGGAGACATTGGTAACGGCACGGATAATGAGGAATGAGCACTCTCAAATGCGACCAGCATCCGAGGAGGCCGAGGCCTCAGTGGATGCCTGCCTACTCTTTTGCGCCAACTGAAAAATGCCCTTTGATTGGCACATTCTTGTTGTGCGTAGCCTCGATTGAAGCCTCGTATGGTAGCAGTAGGAAAATAGAAGCCCGGCCGTCCTGCCTGAAGGTCGGGAAGAGGGCACAATAGATAGACAGGCGCTGAATGACTAGATTTACGCTTGAGTCAATAGGCGCCGGGAAAGGTACCGGGCGACCTTTGCCAGGAGTTGACCGCCCTGGCCGGAGTGGCGATTGCCGGTGGAAAGAGGAGAAGTGGAGGCAGAGTGTTCCTGGAGGGACATGATGAGACAGTTTTTCTTGCTTTGCATTCTCAGTTTGGCGATGTTGCTCCTCGCTGCTTGCGGTCAATTGGATATCGCCGTTTTGGAGGCGACGCCGGACGTTGACGTGACCGTGATCAGCGCTACGACTGGGGATGACAGTCCGCAACCTGAACCTGAGCTAACTTCTACCCGAGTTCCAGCCGATCGGGAAACGCCGCGACCAACTGAGCGGCCGGCGGCCACGCCGACAACTACGGTCGAGCCAACGTCATCGGAGTGGGACGAAGCGCCGGACGCTGGCCAAACAGTTGATACGGCCGACGATGGGGACGTTGTGCTTGTAGCGCAGCCCTCACAAGTCGCCACCTGCGTGGTGTGGACCGACTGGCCTCTCTACTCGGTCAAACGTGGGGACACGCTCAGTCGAATCGCCAGCCAAACGGGCGCAACAGTTGACCAGCTGCTCCGGGCCAACTGCCTGAAGGATCCAGACCGGCTTTACTCAGGCCAGGGTTTACGCGTGCCAAGCATACCCATTGACCCACCAACGCCGACCGCGACGACCCAGCCGGACCCCTGGCTCCGTTACGACGACGCCTTGTACCAGGTTTCATTCGAATATCCGGCCGCCTGGCGGGATGTCAGCCACGGTCTGATGACCAAGCTGCTCGGCCAGGATGGTTTCATACGGCTTGCCGGGGCCGGCGCGCCGGCTGATCTGGATACCGTCGCGGCCAACGAAGCGTTCCACAGGTTGCTGCCATATGGATCGACGCCCGTGATCGAGGCCCTGACCCTGGCTGACGGCCGCCAGGCGCGCTTGATTGCGCCCTCGGCCGATCAGCCATCTTCTATGGAGCGCCAGGCCATGATCGTAACGCCCTATGCCGAGCCCATCTTCATTGGCCAGAATGGCTTCAACTACCTGATGCTGGCCGCCGACGTAGACCATATTCGCCGCATTGCCGAATCACTGTCTCTGCCGCCCCCCACGTCGGACATTGGCATTGACGACTTCACCGTAACCGCCGAAGATCTAACAAACGGCGCCAAGCGCCTGACATTCCGCTGGCTGGCCCATGGCGCCAATAGGGGCGTCATTCGCAGCGGCACAAGCCAACGATTTCCTGATTCGTGGATGGTGGAGAGCGCCGGTGAGTTGATTGTCGACGTAGGCGGTACCCTCGTCGCCGATCCGATGATGACCTTATATGTCATGAACGATGTCAGTGGCCAAGAGGCCTTCGCCTCGGTCGTGGTGCCCTGGCCCTGCGATCATGGCTATTTCTTCCAACCCGGGCCACAGCGCTGCCCGCAAGGCGCAGCAATTGTAACGGAGGGCGCCTACCAACCTTTCGAAGGCGGCTTTATGATCTGGCTGCCCCGACCGGATCTGCCCCAGCCTTCGATTTATGCCTTCACGAACAGCGGGCAACTCTTCGTCTACCCGGACACATGGTCGACCGGCGAGCCGGCAAACGCGTCAGCAGAGACGCCGCCGGAAGGCCTGTTCGAACCTGTCGGCGGTTTCGGCAAGGTCTGGCGCGAGCAGTCACTGGTGCGCGACAGCCTGGGCTGGGGGACAGCCAAAGAGGCCCTCTATACGGTCACGTTTCAAGCCGAGGCCGACGAGACGAGTCCGATCATCGCCTACCTGACCCAGCCCAACGGCAGCATAGTAAAGTTACTCGATGGTTCTTGGCTGGCGTATGTGCCTGGTCAAGAGTCGTCCGAGGCCGGCAGCGTGCCACGTTGAGAGTATCAACGCCTATCACATCCCGTGTGGGACCGGTCACTTCCCAACAACTACGACTCGGGTACAATTAGCTGACCTCGTTGGCTGATCGACGAGTGAGGCGTCATAATGACCTATGATCTGGTTATTAGTAATGGCACCGTGGTGACGGCCGCGGCGACTTTCGCGGCCGACATCGGCGTGAAAGGCGAACAGATCGCCGCCATTGGATGCGGACTGACCGGAAAACGGATCCTGGATGCGACGGGCAAGCTGGTGACGCCGGGTGCGGTTGACATCCACGTGCACATGCAGATGCCCATCGGCGACTTTGTGTCGGCCGATGATTTCTATAGCGGCACCGTCGCCGCGGCCCACGGCGGCACGACGGCCATCGTCGATTTCGTTGAGCGGGCGCCCCAAGAGAGTATGGTCGAGGCTATCGCCGCCCGGCGGGCTCTGGCCGATCCGCGGGTGGTTATCGATTACGGTTTGCACATGACCATTGGCCCGGCCGAGGTCGACTTGCTGGATCAGCTGCCGGTGGCGTTCGACGCTGGTTGCACCTCCTTCAAGCTATATATGGCCTACGCCTTGTGCCTGAGTGACAGCCAACTTCTGCAGGCGCTCGAGGCAATACGCGACGTCGGCGGCTTGCCGGTCGTTCATGCCGAGAATTGGGATCTGATATGTACTCTGGTGGACCGCAACCTGGCTGCCGGCCGCACGTCGCCCCATTGGCATCCACGCAGCCGGCCGGCGTTGATGGAGGGTGAGGCCGTCGGTCGGGTGATCGACCTGTCCGAGCTGGTCGGAACGCGATTACACATTTTCCACGTGACGAGTCCGGCGGCTGTGGAACGTATAGCGGCTGCCCGAAAACGAGGGCTTCCGGTGAGTGGCGAAACCTGCCCCCAATACCTTGTTCTAACCCAGGATGTCTACGATCAGCCTGGCGTCGACGGTGCTTTGCCTGTATGCTCGCCGCCGATTCGTGATCAAGGAGCCCAGGATGCGCTCTGGATGGCTCTCAGCCAGGGCGATCTACAGATCATAACTACTGATCACTGCCCGTTTACCCGAGATGAGAAAGCCACCGGCCTGGAGGATTACAGCCGTATTCCCGGCGGTGTGCCTTCGGTCGAGATGCGCTTTCCGGCCCTGTACACCTTCGGCGTAAGAAGAGGCCGAATCTCGCTCAATCAGTGGGTTGACATGTGCTGTACCACACCTTCTCAACTGGCCGGTTACACCGGTAAAGGGGACATCATGGTCGGCTATGATGCCGATCTGGTCATTTTCGATCCGGATCAAACGATGACGTTGGGCGTAGATAGCCTGCATGAGCAGGTCGACTGGACCCCTTACGAGGGATTGGAATTGCAGGGCTGGCCGGCGACCACCATTAGCCGGGGTGAGCTCATTGTGGACGACCATAAGTTACTTGCTGCGGCCGGGCGGGGGCGCTTCATTCGCAGGCGATTTCCATGATAACGCTGATCATCGGGTACGAACGGGTTCTATGCAGGCAATAATCGTCGCTGGAGATCCTGAAGACAGGGATTATCTCAGCTTTTTACTACGCCATGCGGGATTGGCGGTGGCGCGCACCGCCGATGCTCACCATTTGCCCAAAGTGCTGGCCGAGCATCCGGTCGATCTGATTCTACTGGTCTTCGACCGCCAGTCAGAGGCGGTCGACGTTACGGTCGAAACCCGAGCTGTAACCCAGGCGCCTCTCTTGCTGCTCGGCGAACGCCTAAGTGAGGCTGAGCACTGCGCATTACTGGATGCCGGCGCCGACCTGGTATTGGAACGACCATTCTCTTCGCGTCTGCTAACTCGCTACATTCGCATGCTGCTGCGCCGCGCCGGAACGATCCCTGTATCAGTGCTGCCTGAACTTACAGGCGCCGGATTACGATTGGATCCGGCGACACGCCGCGTGTCATTCACGGATGGGGTTACCCAACAGTTAACACCGCTTGAGTTTCGCTTGCTCTATTTGCTGATGACCAATCAGGGCCAGGTAATTCCAGCCGACACGATTGTCGAGCGCGTATGGGGCTACAGCGGGGACGGCAGCCGGGATCTGGTAAGGGGTCTGGTGCGCCGCTTGCGGCGCAAAATCGAACGCGACCCAACCAAACGGATGTGCGTCGAGAACATTCCCGGCGTTGGTTATAGATTCACAGATGCCTGAAAAGGACGTCAGGCACTGACCCGTCCCGAATGGCGCGACCGCCACAGGTTTTTGACACAACTTTGGCACATAATTTGCGGATCTTGTCACGCCTTTTACCCGCCATTTCGCTGCCAATTTACACATTTCCTTGGTAGATTTTCAGAAAATCATCCTTAACCGAGGCCCAGAGACGAATGCCACTTCGGTTTCAGGAACGCAGGAGAGTGTGATGATGTCTCGGCGAAAAGCTCAACATAAACGTTTGGCGACCTATTGCCCTGCCTGTGGCTCAGATATTTATTTTCGTAAGCTGCCCAACCGGGGCAGCCAAGTTTCCTGTCATCTGTGCCATAGTTTATTGGAAGTTAAGCGCCTGGCGCCGCTTACGCTGGAGTGGGCCTTTGAGGAACCATTTGACTTTGGTGAATTTGTGCCGCAAGCGCGCTATAGCAGCCAGAATAGCATGGTCCATGAAGATCATGAGAACGGCGAAGATGATGCCAGCGGAAACTGGGATGAGCACTGGGACGATGACTGGGACGAGGAAGAATTCGAAGATTGATGTCCCAGTGAGGGAGCAGCTTCCAGCGATTGGCTGAATTTGCCCCAGTAGTGCCAATCGTCCAATTGGCCGCTGAAAGCCAGGCTCATCGACAACAAGGCACCTGGTCATCTCAGCGACCAACTGCTTTAAACTTGCTTAGCTATATCTTTCCCTGTGATGCGAAGTACGATGGGGTATTAGTGGCACCCCTTAGTGCTCATGTCCAGCCGAGTGAACATGACCA
>JBFFWQ010000115.1:0-19669 GCA_041570195.1 Promineifilaceae bacterium (SeqCode)
CCAGGTATGGGCGCCCAAGCTCAAGGGCGCGGCCGGCGTGACCGAGCAGGCTCCACCGCTGCAGACATCCCCGGCCAGGTACCACTGGTTGTGAACTGGACCGGTCCCGTCCTCGATGACCAGCACCTGATAGTCGACGGCGAAGAATACAGATGACCACGAGTAAGTGACACTGGTGGTAAAGATGGACCCGGCCGGGGCGAGTGGGATTGGAGCGGCTGGGGGCAAAAGCTCATAATTGACGGTCACCGTATGAGCGTTGCTTGGCATGATCACTGTATTGGTGCTAGAGGTACTGGCGTCATCTTCAGTGCCAGACCAACCGGCGATCTGCCAGCCTGGGGCGGCTGCGGCTCCACTTAGGTTGATGGATTCGGCCGCGCCATACTCGCCCGGAGGACAGCCTGGCGAATTAGTGGGCGCCGCGATGGGGTCGCTACCCTGTCCATTGTGGGTCAGCGTCAGTGCCTGGCAGGTCACGAAATTCGGCGTGTACCAACGGGCGGCGTTCAGAGAACCGCCGCTGCTCATTGTTGCCGTCTCTGACTCGCCATAGGCGGAAGCCATGGCCACGGTGGCGGCATCCCAGGCCCGAATGTAGACGGTCCGGCCGTCAAGCGCACCATCCGTATCGAAGGTGTAGGTTTTGAGGGGGATATAGCCGTTATTCTGCAGCGCTGACGGGAAGGGGGAGCCATTGACCACAGCATTCGTATCGAGGAGTTGGTCGTCGCCTCCTGGCAGACCGTCAATTTGAGGCGGATCGATCAGGCCGTCGGGCCCGGCCCATATGAATTGGGCTAGATCACCGCTTTCGAGGATCGTCAGATCGTCCATGCCATACACGCCGTAAGCGGTGCTTCCGCTGGCGTTAAAAGTCCCCCACTCAAAAGGGGCCGGAACGGCCTGGACTATTTGGAATTGCAGGCTGCCCAAGATGATGGCTAGGTACAAAAACGTTCTTGAGATGCAGCTTACGCGGTGCATGCTATATCCCTGTGGCTTCTTCTTACTCAGTATACCATCAGTTAATCCAGGTAGCGGGTTCGTTCCTGTTGAGGAACCAAAGGCCCTGACCTGTCGGAGTCGGTGGCCCACACCAACAAGAAGCCATTATCATTTGTGGCCAGCACCTCATTAATGTAGTCGGAGCCCGAACCACCGTATGTCTTCAGCCATCCGTTCCTCCCGCCGGCCGGATTGGTGACGACGCGCTGAACTTCATGAGTGGCCGCAGGCACCAGTTGGGCAAGTCGCTGCTCAAAGACGGTCGCGGATGAAGGCCGAGATATCAGCGGAAATGATTGACAGCGAGAAAGAGGCCTAGTGCTACGAGGGAATGCGGCCGGCTGCTTATGCACGGAAACCTCCATTAACCTGCTAGCTCCCAGTAATGAGCGGAACTCAGAACTGGCTCGACACGTGCAGAAAAACCTTGCCTATACAGTAATATAGATTAGTCTGTCGCCCACCGTGACATCTATCACTGATTCTTGGTGAAGATCTTCACCTGTTTGCTTTTCGAAGGGAGCAGCTAGCAGGCGTGATATTGGCTAACTGGGGCGATAATAAAAGGCCTTTCTGCAAGACCCTCTTGCAATTGATCAGTTTGTCAAAGGCCTATGATCTGCCACCTATCTGCTCACGGTGTTCCGTTTCAGAGCCTATGAGACATATTTGGGGTGAGGAGTAAGAGAGACTTTCGCCATCCAGTATAATCACTAACATGGAAGATGCCGTGGCTAGAAAGAAAGTCTCAACCGCTGAAGAAACGGTTCGCAATACTCGCCGCAAGACGCGCAAGAAGTGCTCCGAGGAAGAGAAGCTCCCATTGTTCTGGAAGGGCTAAGAGGCAAGCATAGCATCGCCGAGCTGTGCCGCCGGAAGGCATCAGCGAGATTCTGTGCTATCTATGGAGCAAGGAGTTCCTGGAGGCGGGCAGAGAACAGCTGGTGAGCAGTAACAGAAGTAAGACCAGGTCATGACCGTTTTCGTTCCGCTCACAGTCATGGCGACGAATATACTCATCTACTTTAGCCTGTAATGCCAGGGCTAGCATTCGCTGCGGGCCGGTTGGATCTGTTTCCATCGTAGGTGGATTTAGCAACCTGGCTAAATCGGGCACCACTGGCTGGAGTAGGGCCAATTCATCCTGGCCCGGCTGAACGTACAGGAGTATTGAACGTAACACGTCCCGCCATAGCTGGTAATAACCGCGGCCGTCGCTGACGGCCTGCCCGCGCAGGACCAAAATCCCTTCCACCAGGGCCCAAATGCGCAGCTCTTCCAGCAGCCTCGATTTTCCCACGCCGCTTTCGCCGCTTATCAAGATGAGCGACCCTTGACCAGCAGTGGCCGCTTTCAGCAAGTCGACCAGGTAGGACATCTCCGCCTCCCGGCCGACGAATTTGGCGGCCTGGAGAAAGCTCTCTCGGATCTGTTCCGTCTCCGGCGGTAACGGCAAACCGGCGGCCGCACACAGATCGCGGATCACGTGCTCCGCCTCGTGATAACGGCCCCCAGGCGATTTAACTAGCAGTCGATCGAGGACGTCGGCCAGTTCGCCGGCCACGCCATACGAGGCTGCCTCGACCTGCTTGCCGAGGACATCACGCATCATCGTCGCCAGATTGCTCTGCTCGTAGGGAAAGCGGCCGGTGAACAGTTCAAAAGCAATGACGCCCGCCGCGTACAAGTCGGTAGCCTTGCTGTACGGCGCTCCCTGGAAGAGTTCTGGGGCCATGTAGGCCATGGTGCCGGCCGTTGTATGTGTCAAATGCTCCATCGTCTGGCTGGTGATCACCGAAAGGCCGAAGTCCAGTAGCTTGAGTTGTCCATCCAGCACCAGGGCATTGGACGGCTTTACGTCCCTGTGCAGTATGCCATGCCGGTGCAGGTAAACGAGCGCCTGGAGCATCTGGATGATCAGACCCACTCTAGCTTCAAGAGCCAGGTCGCGGCCAGCGTCGAGGATCGGTCGGCCGCCGTCGACGTACTCCATGGTGAAATACGGCTGGCCCTGCACGTCGAAGCCGAAATCGTAAACGCTGATGATGTGCGGGTGGCGTATGGTGGCTAGGGCTTTGAACTCTTGGGCCAGGGCGAAGTCCAGGTCAGCGTCGCCGCCCCGAGATTCAAAGGCCAGCAGCCCTGTGGGGACCGTGACCTGCTTCAATGCGACAGGATGGCCCGATAGAAGGTCGGTGGCCCGGTAGACGACGCCCATGCCTCCTCTACCCAAGGCTTCATGGAGCTCGTAGCGACAATTGATGATCATCGATACTGTTCTCTGATGTTACCTGTAATCAGCCTGTCATTGACGTTGCCCTCTCACCACCAGGGCAATACCCGCCAGCACAAGGACGCCCACGATCACCAGTATGACCATTGGGCCGCTCGATCCATCGCCCTCTTTCCCATCCTGCACAGGAGCCAGCCTGGCTGGATTTGGACCGCTAGGCTCCGGACTGGACTGGATCAAGTTGGGATCACCGGGGGCGGGGGATATCGCTATCTCGACCACCGCCGTTTCGGCTTGGGCCGTTGGCGTCGCCCGGGGCACCGGCGTGTAGGTAGGCGGGATGGGCGTAGCGGTGGGCAATTGCCGAATCAACAGCTGATCGCCGGCTTGGATGATCGATTCGGTCGTCAGGGCATTCAAGACCATCAACTCTTCCAGGGTCAGATTGTATAGTGCTGCGATGAGCCAAAGCGATTGCCCGACCCGAACTACATGGTGCGTAGGCGGCGTAGGTGTGGGCGGCGGCGCCTGTCCTTCAGCCAGGCGCACGACCAACTGATCGCCGGGCTGCAACATCGAATCTGCGTTCATATTATTGAGCAGGTAGAGATAGTCGAGGCCGATATCGTTTTGCAGGGCGACACTCCAGGCCGATTCGCCCTCCCGCACCGTGTGCGTCAAGGGTGGAGTAGGTGTAGGCGGCGGTTCCTGCCCATCCGCCAGGCGCACCGTCACTTCATCGCCCGGATGCAAGACGTTGTCTTCGCCCAAGCCGTTGATCAAATACAAGTAGTCGAGATCAACGTCATAATAAGCGGCGATGGTCCACATGGCCTGGCCTTGCTGCATGACGTGCACGATGGAGCCATCTTCGCGCGGTTCGGCCAACTCGATGGGCGTGATGATCAATGGCGCGGCCGAAGCGAGCGGCGTCCTGATGCTAGGCGACTGCTCGAGCGGCCCTGGCGGCCGGCCCACGACCAGGACGTACATGTTCTCCTGGCCATTGGAGGCGAAGCCCAGGCCAGCCTGGGGATAGGAGCTGGTCACCAGCGTGTTGTAGTGGGTGGGGCTGTTTTGCCACCAGATGAGCCCTTGCCGGGGCGACATGCTCCAGCCGCCGACGATATTCTCGACCACGTAACCGTTGTAGCCGGCGGCCGTCGCCCTGGACAGTGGTGACGAGCCGCCCGCTCCCGTGTGGCTGAATATCACCGTGGACGCCATCCAGTTGGCGTGATTCTGGGCGGCGATAGCCAGGGTGCCGTTGTATTGGAAAGGCGGTAACCCCATCGAGGCTCGGAACTGGTTGATCAACTGGAGCATCTCGGCCGCCGGACCGGATTGAGCAGCATAGGCCGCTTTAGCCGCATTGTCTGGACTAGACAACAGCAATAGGCCGAGCAGAAATAGGCTTACCAGTAGTCGAGGGGCCATAGATAATTTGACGCGTTTGTGTGGATTGGAAGACGCGTGATTTTCCTTATCAGAGGGCGTATTATAATGTCGGGTACATGGGATGGCACAATTAACCGGTAATACTAATCTACAAAAGGCGACATTTCGCTTTCACGGCCGTTTGGAAGCTCTCTTGTCACGGACCGGGTCAGGTGCCAACGTGCCTTTTCCACTGAACGGCCGCATCGCGGTTAAGCATCCCATCGAGGCGCTCGGAATACCGCATACCGAGGTCGAGGCAATCCTGGCCGACGGTAGGCCGGTTGACTTCTCATACATCGTGCGAGCTGGGGACGATCTCAACGTCTATCCGGCGCACTCTGGAGCGGTTTTCTCTTTGCGCCTGCGGCCACCGCTAGCGCACCCCCCGCGCTTCGTCGCCGATAATCATCTCGGCCGGCTGGTCACTTATCTGCGCCTGCTGGGCTTCGATACGCTTCATCCTAAGCATCTAGACGATGCGCAATTGGCCGAGCTGTCGATGCTTGAAAGACGCGTTTTGCTAACCCGCGACCGGCGACTACTCATGCGCAAGATCGTCGTCTACGGCTTCTGCCTGCAGACCAGGGAGCCGCGCCAGCAATTGCTAGACGTCCTGGACCGCTTTGATCTTCGTGTAACGATCGCACCCTGGCATCGTTGCCTGCGCTGCAATGGGCAACTTAGCCCGGTAGCCAAAGAAGACGTCCTCGAGCGCCTGGAACCTAAGACCAAGAAGTATTACCATGAATTCCATATGTGCCAGGAATGTCAGCAGATCTACTGGAAAGGGTCCCACTACCGGCCGTTACTCAATTTTGTCAGCATGGTTCTTGATCGTTAGTGAGAACCGGGGCTTCTCGAGCAAGGTAATGAAGCCCTATGCTAGAAAGCAGACCAGGAATTCAGTTTCGGGTGATTGGCACCCTTAGCTAGCTCGGAGGGGTGGGAGTTGAGCCTTAATAAAGGGATCTCCTTAGTGGGACCTGAGCTAGCGGCCTCGCGGATGTGATGCGCGGCTCAAGTCCCAAGATTGCTCGTCGTCTAATGGGTGTACAGGTCACATTGTCCTCTTGAAACCGCAAATACAGAATTGGGGTGGATTTTCTGGTTTTGGGGCAGATTTAGAAGGCGGAACAGCAGTGTTGGAGCCGATCGGCCATCGTCACCTGGAACTGACAAGTATAGCGGTTCACATTCCCAACGAATGCCAACGCCCATCACTGCCTTTTCTGCATAGCCGGCAATCACAGTGGGCATATCAAGAAACGTGAGTTAACATCCCAACTATCGTTCGGGATACTGATAGTTAAAACCAGCTCCCATCAGCACGATTTCCACAAGGAAATGGCGGGAAAGCTGTTGACAATCAATTCACCTTCAAACCATCATTTACCTAACAATTTGATAGGTTAGACCGATTAGAAGGCCCATTGACCATGTCCGAAGCCCCACTTTCAGGAATCCTCACTTTCTTGTTCACAGATCTCGAAGGCAGCACGCCACTGTGGGAACAGTACCCTGAACTGATGCAGGTGGTCTCTGCCAGACACGACCAACTGCTCAGGGCAGTCTTTGAGGGCAACGGCGGCCGCGTGGTCAAGACGACGGGGGACGGGTTCCATGTCGTTTTCGTTTCGCCGGCCGATGGGATCGCAGCTGCCCTGGCCGGTCAGCAGGCCATAACGATCGAAGTTTGGCCCGCAGAAGTCGGCCGCATAAAGGTTCGAATGGGACTGCATGCCGGCGAAGGCCAGGCGCGCGAGGGTGATTACTACGGACCTGACCTGAACCGGGCCGCCCGTGTGATGGGAATCGGGCACGGCGGCCAGGTCCTGGTCTCCGGCCCGACAGCGGCTCTGCTGCGCGGCCGGCTTCCCGACGGTGCTGAGCTCCTCGATCTCGGTCTGCACCGGCTGAAAGGGCTATCTGAATTGGAACAGGTCTACCAACTCGTTCATTCCTCGCTGGAAACGGAGTTCCCGCCGCTCCAATCCTCCGTTTCTATCCCGCACAATCTTCCCACCCAGCTGACTACCTTCATTGGTCGGACGCGCGAGCTGGAAGAGGTCAAGCGATTGATCGAAAGCAACCGTTTGCTAACCTTGCTCGGCCCAGGTGGCACAGGCAAGACACGCCTTTTGCTCCAGGCGGCGGGCCATCTCGTTGAACGTTTCCCGGACGGTGTCTGGCTGGTGGAACTGGCGCCGCTCACCAACCCTGAGCTCGTGGCTGAAAAAACTGCGGCCGTTCTCGGCGTGCGCGGCCAAGCGGACCGCTCCCTGGCGGACTCGCTGGCAGTGTACTTGCGCCGGAAAGAAACTCTGCTGTTGCTGGACAACGCTGAGCATCTCATCCAAACGTCTGCTGAATTGGTAGAACATCTGCTCACGTTGTGTCCGAAGTTGAAGGTCCTGGTCACCAGCCGGGAACCGCTTTCCATCGGCGGGGAGGCGACTTTCCAGGTGCCTTCCCTGACTCTTCCGGCTGAGAATGTCATCACAGAGGCTGATCTGCAGGCCTCGGAAGCCGTCCAGCTTTTCCTCGAGCGGACCTGGGCGGTCCGTCCGGATTTTGCGCTTGCTACCGACAACGTCCCGGCCGTGGCCGAGATCGTCCGCCAGCTGGACGGCATTCCGCTGGCACTGGAACTGGCCGCGGCTCGTCTGCGAGTCATGTCCGCCGAGCAGATCGCGGCCCGCCTCAACGATCGCTTCCGGCTGCTGGTCGGCGGGCGCCGGACGGCCTTGCCGAGACAACAAACCCTGCAGGCACTCATCGATTGGAGCTGGAATCTCCTGGCGGAGAGCGAACAGGTCCTGCTTCGCCGCCTGTCCGTGTTCTCCGGGGGCTGGACGTTGGAAGACGCCCAGCAGGTTGCAGGTGATGCAGAGCTGGACGAATTTGCCGTTATTGACAACCTTGAAGCGCTCGTAGAAAAATCGCTGGTCACCACGGGTTCTCTCCCCGATGGGGGCGAACGTTTCAACCTGCTGGAAACCATCCGCCAGTATGCCCGGGAGCGATTGGCCGAGGCCGGGGAAGATGAGGTCTTCGGCAACCGGCACGCCGCCTATTTTGTCGGGCTGGTCCGAGAGGCCGACGCCGCAAACACCCAGATGGAGAACGTGCTCTGGATAAAGCGCCTTGTCCAGGAGACGGACAATTTCAGGGCCGCCTTCAATTGGCTGGAAATCCATGACCCCATGCTTATTCTGGCAACCGCCGGTAAGCTGATGGTATTGGGCGGACAGGGCTTCTGGTCTTTTTCGCCACCGCAGGCGCGCCGTTGGCTGGAACGGGCCATCGAGATCGGCCGGACAGCAGAAATCCCTGAAGGAGAGCGCCAGGAACGCCAGATACAACTCGGCCTTGCCCTGGGCGCGCTGGGCAGTGTCGGCTTTGTCCTCGGACGTCATGAAGAAGGGGCCGCAGCGGGAGCGGAAGCAGTATCCATCCTGCGCCCTTTTGGAGAATCCCAGCCTCTGGCCTACGCGCTTGGAAGCTACGCCTTCAATTTAAACTACTTGGGCCGCTTGAGTGAGGCGTTTGAAGCTGGCGAGGAAGCTAGGGAGATGGCGCGCGCTCGGGGAGACGGGGTGGAACTTTCCATCGCGCTGGGAGCGCTTGGTGCGGCGACACTGATGAGTGAGGACTTCGAAAAAGCGCATCAATATCTGCGGGAAGGGAAAGCCGTGATCGAAGAATTAGGCAGCAGCTGGGTCGGCCCTCAGATCTTGATGATGGAGGGTCTCCTGCTCACAAATACGGGAGATCTCGAAGGCGCAGAGGCGATTTACAGGGAAGCCGACCAGCGGTTCCAAGAATTGGGAACGCCCACGCAGACGATTATCACGCGAAGCGAGCTGGCCCACACGCTGCGTAGACAGGAAAAGTGGGAAGAAGCGCTACCCCTCTACCGTGAAACGATCCTGTATTATCGGGATATGGGCCACGAACCTGCGGTCGCAAACCAGCTGGAATGCTTCGCCTATATCGCCATAGCACAGGAAGAGCCGACAAAGGCCGCTCGGCTGTTAGGAGCAGCCCAGGCGAGCCGGGAGCGGACCAACAATCCCATCAATATCCCCTGGGAGAAGGCGGATTATGATCAGGCCATGATGCAGCTGGCTGAAATACTCGGTGGCGCTGAGCGGGACGCCGCCGTAGGGGAAGGGCGGTCAATGACGCTGGACGAGGCGGTCGTCTTAGCACGCACGGTCGGCGAAGCGTAGATCGAGATGGTCATGCTTTTTTGGTAATACCCTTATTGCTAGGATCAGCGTTCGAACTGGTGAACCCAGATCCAACTTCCGACCGGAGTTCGAACCAGAAGGGCGTTTCACAACAGGCAAAGCTGGGTATTAGACTCGAACCGCAAGCTGAGTCTTCTCAGCCGCTCACGGATGTGAACCACAAGACCGGGATCGCGCCCATGATGTCATTCTGCTCGAGTTAGAATCGTTTCATAGCTAGCGATTGAAGAGCCATGACGCCCTTCATTTTGGCAGTCTTGAGATACCGGCCATACCGATCACCTTGTGCCTTCTGAGCACGTTGGCCGCCTTGGAAACTTGGTCATTGAGGTGTGTTATGGTTGAAGCAGTCGATAGCGATCTTCCAGGAATCATCGGCCTGCTTGCGCAGAATCGTCAGGAATTTACCTTTGAATTCGAGACTATCGCCCCCTTCCTTGGGGGTCATCGCGACTTCGTACAATCCGTGTGTGAACGCCTGGTCCCGCGATACCTGAGTTTCGTCCGGATAAATCGCCATCCGCGTGTTGAATAGGTCAAACAAGGGCTTCATCTCAGCCCTGATCAGCGCTCTTCCAACGCGCCGGGGCGCGTCAGGTGGCATCTGGATGCCATCCTCGGTCCATAAATTGATCCAGCGTTCCAGGTCACCGGCCGTTGCTGCCGCCACATATTCTTTCCATAACTCGCTTATTTCTTTTGCCGCTGAACTCTCCATTTTTCCTTTGACGTTACTCGCTCGGATTGTAATTATAGATATCCCGGTGCAGCTTCCAGGAGCCATCATCTTGCTCTTGGAAGATGTAATTGCCAGCGATCAATATCGGTTCACTGCCATCATCCGTGGAGTCAGCCGTAGAACAGCCCACCAGGACTCCGGCCAGCAACAAGAGCA
Source organism: Promineifilaceae bacterium (SeqCode) (assembly GCA_041570195.1). Classification (GTDB taxonomy): domain Bacteria; phylum Chloroflexota; class Anaerolineae; order Promineifilales; family Promineifilaceae; genus UBA11865. The sequence continues at coordinate 9,830 of JBFFWQ010000115.1, forward strand.
ATAACTATTTCTTCACCATCTTCATCCCTACCGCTTACTGGATTAGCAATAAAACCCCCGTAAACATTAGTGAGGGTAAGTTGCCAGAAGCGATCTGGCAATGTGCTCTGGCAACTTTCTACCCGAATCTATATAGTCTTTTTTCCTGCTTTGACGCGATTAATGATACTATCCCTCACGCTCAGGAGGGGCGCAGAGATTGTCGGGAGGATCCACCGGTCGGCCACCCGGAGCCAGGGTGGCTGAGCCGCCTGGTGCTTCTACGGGCAGCACGGATGGATCGCCGGTAACGCCCATTTCATGGTACTGGTAGCCAACCATGTGATCCCATTGGGCATCCGTGTCTTCCGTGACCCAGCCGTGTGCGCGGTACTTTAAGGTCATAAAGTTCCAAACACCACAGTTTTTCCCCTTTATCATGCTATTTGGGTCACTAAAGGGCCAGATGGTGAAATTTTCAACGAAGTGCAACGTCCGGCCGGGTTCACGGTATTCGGTATCAACGGCATCAAACCGAATGTTTCCGGCAACACTACATTCCGGACCATCAATAGTCCCATACCAATACATCCCGTCCCCCCAATCGTCATAGGTGATGTCCAGATCACAGTGAATGGCGCCGCGATCAGCCAGGACGACTGAACTTATCACCACTAAAAGGAAAATGGTGAGCACGGTTACGAAAAATACTGTTCTGCGTTTCATTATTCGACTCCTTTGCTGAAAACCTAAACCTGCTAAAGACAGCTACCTCCGCGAAAACCTTAATTGCATAAGTAATACCTCCCTACCAGCCTGACTTTGAAAAGCCAGCAGATATACCATCGAGAACTGAATGATTGCGCCTGTCTGGGACGGACGAAAGGAGTTCCTGCGCAAAGCCGTGCCTCAATGTTAACACCCTCGAATAGTACAAGAGGGACGTCCACTTTTCGTCCACTCAGCTTAACCCGTTCTCGTTGCACCGCTCCGGGAGCGGTCTATAATGGTTCCTGTGACAGATGGCGCTTCCGGTGGCGTTCAGCCATGTAGGACACGGCTGGCGTCCACTATTCGTCCAACCTTGCAACACCGGTCTCTAAACTCAGCGTCATCAGAACAACCAGTGGCATAGAAGCCAATATCCACGATGTCCAATTTGACTGCTTTAAACCTGCGGCTTTTGGGTCCCGCCCGCATCGAAATTCCCGGCAACGCCGCTAAGGAAAATGAGGCGGCTGAAATTCCCCGCTTCCGCTCGCGGCGGACGCTGGCCCTCCTTGGCTACCTGGCGACCGAACAACGCCCGGTGGCCCGTCATTCTCTGGCGACCCTCTTCTGGCCTGACGAGGTGCCCTCCAAGGGGCGGGCGAATCTCCGCCGGGAGCTGCACAACCTGGCCCAGATCCTTCCCGGATGTTGGGAGTTGAGCAGCCAGACGGCGGCTTTTGCCCCCTCGAAGGAGTTGATGGTTGATATTTACACCCTGTCTGACCTGGAAGTGGAAGAACGTTGGTTGGAAGCGGTCGAGCTTCTCCAAGGTGAATTCCTGGAAGGCCTTTTCCTGGATGACAATCTTGAATTCGAGAGCTGGCTACTGACCGAACGGGAGCGCTGGCGAGGACGGACCGAGTCGATCCTGGCCCGGGTGATAGAGGGTCACATACAGCGCGGCCGTTTCACCGAGGCCTTGGCTGCTGCCCAGAAACTGCTCCAAATCACACCCTGGAATGAAAAGGCTCACCGGCAGGTCATGCGCCTGCTGGCCTGGTCCGGTAGACGCGGGGCGGCGTTGCGGCAGTTTGAGAGTTGCAAAGCGACCCTTTGGGAAGAGTTGGCGGTAGAACTGACCGAAGAGACGCTTGCCCTTTACCAGCAGATACAGGCCGGCGAATTGGATTCCCCGCCCCAGTTGCCAGCCTTTCTTACCGCCAAAGAATCCAGACACCAGGTTGAACGGCCGTACTTTGTGGCCCGTGAGGCCGAACTGGCCTGGTTGGATGAACACCTCCAGGCGTCTCTGACCGGGCAGTGCCGGATTGTATTTGTCACTGGTAGCCCCGGCCGAGGCAAGACGGCCCTGATGAACGCGTTTGCCCGGCGGGCGATGGCGAGTCAGGCTGAATTACTGGTCGCCACTGGTAACTGTAACGCCTATGCTGGCGCAGGCGATCCCTATCTACCCTTCCGCGATGTGGTGGCCATGCTCACCGGAGACGTGGAAGCCCGTTGGGACGCGGGCGTCATTACGCGGAAGCACGCCACCCGTCTTTGGGCGGCCTTGCCCCTGGTTCTCCAGGCGTTACTGGGCTATGGCCCGCATTTGATAAACGCCCTGGTGCCGGGTCAGGCCCTTTTGCAGCGGGCCCAGCTTGCCGGGCCGACTGCCGATGTCGATGTTCGAGGTTTAAGGGAACTCGTTCATCATCACGAAGCAAGTCCAAATGATGTGGAACAGAGCTACCTCTTCCAGGAGACAACCGAAGTCTTTCGGGCTGTGGCGCGAGAACAGCCGATGCTGCTGATCCTGGATGACATTCAGTGGGCAGACGCCGCTTCCATTGGCCTCCTGTTTCACCTGGGGCGGCGCCTTTTGCACGCGGCCGCCCGAATTCTGATCGTCTGCGCCTACCGGCCGGAGGAAGTAGCCTTTGGACGGGAGGGCACACGCCACCCGCTGGCCCAGATCCTGAGTGAGTTCAAGCTGCTTTTTGGCGACGTCTGGCTGGGCCTAGGTCCGGTCGAAAGTGCTGAAGGCAGGCGCTTTGTGGACGCTCTTTTAGACGGCGAGCCCAATCGCCTTTCGACCGGTTTTCGATCCGCCTTGCTCCAGCGCACCCAGGGCCACCCGCTATATACCGTCGAGCTCTTGCGGACGATGCAGGAACGGGGCGATCTCATCCAAGACGAGCGTGGATGTTGGGTTGAAGGTCCGGCGTTGAATTGGGAAGTTCTCCCCGCGCGAGCGGAGTCGGTGATCGCCGAGCGCATTAACCGCCTTAACCCACAATGGCAGGAAATCCTGGACATTGCCAGCGTCGAAGGCGAGGTGTTCACTGCTCAAGTTGTGGCCGAAGTGCACAAGATGGACGAGCGGCCGCTGTTGGGTATCCTCTCTGGGGAATTAGGGGGACGGCACAGGCTGATTAGAGAACACGGGGAGGTCCGAGCCCGTTCCGGCCGGCTCTCCCGATACAGTTTTGGGCATGTCCTCTTCCAGGAATACCTCTACCGACGACTCAGTCCGGGGGAACGGCGCCTGTTGCACGCCGAGGTCGCCGCGGCCATGGAGAAACTGTATGAAGGTGAGCTCGAGGAATTGGCTGTGCAATTAGGACACCATCTTTACGAAGCTGGAGATTACGGCCGGGCGCTGCCCTACTTCACCTCGGCCGCCGAGCGAGCCGCCCGGGTGCATGCCAATGAAGAAGCGGTAGCTCACTACACCACGGCCATTGAGCTGGCTGAAGAACTCTCACTGGAAGTTCTTGAACTGGTTAGGCTGCATCGTGGGCGTGGTCTGGTTTTTGCAATCTTGGGCGAGTTTCAACGGGCACGCGCTGATTTCGAAGTGGCGCTTCAGCTGGCCCACGATGCGGGAGGGCACCGGGTAGAGTGGCGGCTGCTGCTCGACATGGGCAAGACGTGGACTTCCCGTGACTATCAATTGGCCCGGGACTATTTTGGCAGTGCGCTCGAACTTGCCAGCCGTATGGACGATCCGGCGGCATTGGCTGGTAGTTTGAACTGGATGGGCAACTGGTATGCCAATGCCGAGAACCCGTTAAGGGCAGCCGAGTATCACCAGGAAGCGCTGGAGATTGTCGAGGAGTTAGGTGATCTGCCCGGCCGGGCCAAGACGCTTGACCTGCTGGGTATCGCCAACCTTCTGGGGGCCAACCTCGGCGCCAGCGTCCATTATTACGATCAGGCCGTTGCCTTGTTCCAGGAGTTGGATGACCGGCCTCGTCTTCTTTCCAGCCTGATGGGCCGGGGAACCACCATCTCCCTGCTGGCCCTCCTGACCTCACTGCCACCGATCCCCGCGCCTGACGCCTTGGGCGACATTCAGCAGGCAATCCGCATTGCCCGGAAAATCCATGCCCCTACGGAAGTGGCCTGGGCCCGCTGGACCCTGGGTTTATTGTACATCGTTCATGGTGAGTTCGGGCTGGCCCTTGAGACCATGCGCAGCGGTCTAGATCTGTCCTCCGAGATCGGACACGAAGAGTGGCTGGTTGGCAATCGGTTTGCGCTGGGCGTATTGTACAACGAGTTGTTCGCCCCTGAGAAAGCCCGGTCGCAGCTCGAAGAAGCACTGGAGCGTGCCCAGGGACTACGTTCCCAATATTGGATCAACCACGTCAGCGGCGCCCTGGCTGCTACCTACCTGTTACTGGACGATCCGGCAACAGCCCGGACCTGTCTAGATAACGTGCTCTCTCCGGCAACCGCGATGGATACGATGGGCAAACGCTACTGTTGGGCGAGGCGAGCGACGCTGGCCCTTTTCCAGGGCGATCCGGCGCTCGCCCTAGATATCGCAGAGCGGTTGATCGCCACGGCGCCGGGCCGGCCGCCTGGTGGCGCGATTACCTTTCTATGGAAGCTGAAAGGGGACGCCTTGGTTGCTAGGGGTCTCCCGGCCGAGGCCGAACCCTTGTTTCAGGTTGCCCTGGCCAACGCGACGACCCATGGGGAGCGATTTCTGCTGTGGCGCGTGCAGGCCAGCCTGGGTCGCTTGTACCACACAATGGACCGACATGAAAAGGCCCGGGCTTCGTATTCAGCTGCCCGCAAGTCCATCGAGGAACTGGCCGACACGCTCCAAGATGATGAGTTAACGGATAGCTTTTTGCAGCGGGCACCCGCCGGAAAGTATTAATGCCTGCTACCGCTGGGTCCGTCTAAACTGAGTAAGAGCCCGGTTTTATCTCTAGCCGGCGACCGGTTCCTTCGCCATTAATTAGATGGTTTGACGGCGAATTCGCATCGCCGGATGTTCTGCAGGCGAGGACGCTATTATGAGATCGCTCATTACTGGTGGCAATATTGAACATTGAGGTTGATGTGACCTAATAACGGGGAAAAGTGTGCGCGAACGGACTCGAACCGTAAGCTGAGCATAGCTCAGTAATTCACGGATGTGAACCATGACTAAGCTTTTCAAGCTGTTCGTCGAATAGAGACCACTATAAGTAACATCAGATCCTTGAGACCCTTCATTAACACAAGCCCAATTTTGAAGGCTGCCGTTTTTTATCTGCCGTCTCTGCCTGTATAATCAGCGCCTGCTTCCCTGGTTAAAGCTTAGCCAACCGAGAAGTTTAGTGTGGCGTAGTGAAGGTCGGCCTGCGCCGGCCTACAATTGTGTATGAGGAGATTTGGACAGATGTCGAAAAAGAGTAAGAAGGTCCGTGTGGCCATCGTCGGCGTGGGAAACTGCGCCGCGGCCCTGGTGCAAGGCGTCCAGTATTACAAGGATGCGCCTGAAGATGCCGAAATCCCGGGTCTGATGCACGCGACGGTGGGCGGCTATCATGTGCGTGATATCGAATTCTCGGCCGCATTTGATGTTGTGTCGACCAAGGTCGGCAAAGACCTCAGCGAGGCCATCTGGGCTGAGCCCAACAATACGATTAAGTTCGCCGATGTGCCCCATCTGGGCGTGCCGGTGCACCGGGGCATGACCCACGATGGCCTGGGTAAATATTTGCGGAAAGTTGTCGAGAAGGCGCCCGGACCAACCGACGACATCATCAAGATCTTGCGCGATACCAAGACCGACGTGGTCGTAAACTTCATGCCCGTGGGCTCTGAGATGGCCACCAAGTGGTACGTGGAACAGACCATAGAAGCCGGCTGTGGCTTCGTTAATGGTATCCCGGTCTTCATCGCCAGCTCGCCGTATTGGAGTAAACGATTTGAGGATAGTGGTTTGCCCATCGTCGGCGATGATGTGAAGAGCCAGGTTGGCGCGACTATCACCCATCGCGTCTTAACCAATTTGTTTAAGGACCGCGGTGTCCACCTGGACCGTACCTACCAGCTCAATTTCGGCGGCAATATGGACTTCTACAACATGCTGGAGCGGGAGCGCCTGGAATCAAAGAAGATCTCCAAGACCAACGCCGTCACCAGCCAGTTGCCCTACGATTTAGGCGACGAAAATGTTCATGTAGGGCCCAGCGACTATGTGCCCTGGCTGACCGATCGCAAGTGGTGTCACATCCGCATGGAAGGCGAAGCCTTCGGCAATGTCCCGCTGCAAATCGAACTGAAGCTGGAAGTGTGGGATTCGCCTAATTCGGCCGGTGTCATCATCGACGCCGTTCGCTGCGCCAAGCTGGCCATGGACCGTGGCATTGGTGGCCCGCTGACCGCCCCGTCGTCTTACTTTATGAAGACGCCTCCCCAGCAGTTCACCGACGATGAAGCCCGGCGCCTGACTGAAGAATTCATCGCCGGCGAGGATACGGCTAGTGAGCTTCCCCCTTCAGAGGAAGTCCCGCAGCCTGCCACTCAGCCAGTCCCCCAGAAAAACGGCGGACATTCGTAAAGCCGTTACTGGTCAGGTAGTGGTAAGCTGCCCGGCTGGCCAAATAGTTGGTGTCGGGACAATAGACGACAATATCATCATCAAGGTCTAGGTGTTCTTGGGCCTGCTGCAACTTGTTGACATTGATTGAGCCGGGGCTGTGGCTCATCTGGAAGGCCCATTCGGCCAGGCTCATCACCAGTTTGAAGTCATCTCCCCGGTTTATTTGGCCTGCAGGTCCTCGATCGTGATCGTCTGCATTGTCCTCTCCTGTCCTGCTGATTTGGCGACGTGGCCACTATGGTTCTTCTGACTCTTCTTGGGAGCCATGGATTCGCTCTGCCATTAAGTCGCCCAGGCGGGCATCCCAAGCATATACGACGATAGTTCCGGCCAGCTTATCGTGCCACCCCTGGCGGCGATTGTCGATTAACACCCACAAATAGCCCACATAAATGGCCAGGGCTGACAGGAAGTAGCCGATGAAACGCCGCAAAGCCTGCCACAATGTCAGGCCGGAACCATCCAAAGAAACGACCCTAATACCCAGTAACATCTTGCCAGGTGTCTGGCCCGTCAGCGTCCAGAAGAATAAGTAGTAGATCGCTGACGTGACGACAACCACCACGCCCGCGATAGCTATCTGGTATATGCTTTCAAGATCAATGAGCACCGGTGGGAAAAGCGTCGTCACGGTATCCACCAGCCAGCCTAAGGCTATCAGCATGACGACGATCACGACGATATCGATGCCAAAAGCCAGCATCCGGCTGACAAATCCGGCGTACTGTCCCCTTAACCCGTGTTCACCTAGATCATCCCACATCGTTCAATGGCTCCTAATGAATCCCGGCGCGTATGCTACTGGCTTTCTTCTAGCTGTTCATCCTCAATGGCCGACGGCGGCAAGTAACGTCGGGGCACCCGGCGCAAAAGAGACCTGGCAACGTGTTCGGCGGCGTAGTCGCCAGTGACCGTGCGCTCACGCACTTCATCCAGGACGTCCTGGGTCAATCCGGCACTTTGCTTACGCACCAAATCCTGCAAAGCTGGGGCGCTGCCCAGTTGGTCCATGGAGGCGTTAAAGCCTTGCTGCCCGGCCGTCTTGGCGAAGCGCCGGCCGTATGCTTCCTCAACCCGACCACGTTGCACCCACCGGCCGGCCACCGTTTCGCCCCTATGGACCAGCTTCTCAAAGCGACTGCGCGACCTGCGCAGACGCGGGGTTTCGTCCATGCGCCTGAAAGCCGGCGACAGCAGGGCATCGGTCGTCCGGCCGAAGAAATCGGCCGCCGCCCGGCCGCGTTTAATCCAGCGGTCCTGGGTTTCAAAGAAAAGGCCCAACGCAGCGTAGCGCAAGACGGTCGACGATGATTCAGATGGCGTCGATACCGCTCCCGGCACATGGACGGCCGGAGCGCGGTTCCTCTGTTGAACAATAGTCCGCCTGGTTTCATCTTCCCAGGAGCGCAAAAAGACCAGCAATTCATCGTAGCCGACCAATGCGCCGCCCACCAGCAGCCGGGTTATTGAACGTAGATTGGCCGCATCTTCGTCGTCCAACTCCCACTGGCGGATGATCTGCTCTAATTGCTCATCTTGGGCCGCGGTATCGCTTACTATCTCGGCCGTCGCCGGTGTTTCGTCCATTGGATTACACTCCTAGCCGGTTGATGCCTCGTCCGCTGCTTCACTGGCTGATTCGTCAGGAACATCGTCGTCTGCTAGCGTCTCATTCGTCGATTTATCGACTATTTCTTCAACCGTTGCTGATTCTTGGACAGCGGGTTTCCCGGCCGCTGGTCTGCCCAGCAACATGTCCTGGGTCCAGGTTGATTTGTTTGGGTCAAAATGCTCGACGGCCGCGTCCATAAAGGGCTTCATATAGCGGTTAAGATAGGCGCCTGCTCCCTGGCTGTTCAACTCGTCCAGAGTGCGTTCGTAGCTGGCCAAGATCTTCTCTCCGAACAACTCGGCGCCCGTCTGGCCCACGGCCATCGTCGTGCCAACTCCGGCCTTGCCTATAGAGGCGACGTCTATGGCCATGACGCCGCTGACCGCTTCGACAGACAAGCCTTCATCACCGGCCGTTTGTTCCATCCGTGACTGTAAAGCTTCAAAGCGCGCTAGTAGAGCCTGGCTCTGGGAGAACATCCGCCCATAGCCATCGGTCAGGTCACCGGCCAGGTCCGCTAATTGTTCGCGACTGAGCGGCGGCGTGTCCACAACCGTGGCGCTGGACGAGGAAGCCTGCTGAATGGCGTCCAGCAAGCCGACAACATCTTCTGGGTTGCTCGCGGCATTGATCACGCCATGCTGCTTAAGATTCGTTACCAGCCGGTCAAGAAACACCTTGCTGCCGGCCGCCGCGTCCCCGGCCAATGCGAAGACCCACACTGGCGAAAAGCGCATGGTCATCAGGCCGGCCATCTCCAGTACATTGCCAGCCAACTTGCGCCCGATATAGCCGTCAATGACACGCTCTTCTTCGCTGGCGGCGAAGTACTCCACCTGGGCTACCCGGGCGATCATGAACTTCTGCAGATTGCCGACGAGGACCCGATAGGTAGTTGAATCTTTCACCACATCGGGAAACAGCGTCTCGGTGACCAGCAAGCTGGTGCCGCCGACCACGGCCGCCGCCGATCGCACCAGCCTTTCCGGCAGCGAAAACAAATAGTCTTGCGGTTCCATTGAACTCATCGTTACTCCTCGGTGATAACCTAAGGCCACAGCATACTGATCCGTAAACACTTGCTGAGCCGTTCCTGCTCATAGCCAATTTTACGTACTTCGCGGGAACATAGTTTCAGACCAGAGGCTCTTGGGCCGAGCAACTCACCCTCTACTATAGGCGCTCTGAGCGGGATTGACCAGCAGATTGGGAAGAGCGGACAGGGGGCACATGAGAAGAGCAGACCAGGGGCGGCTACAAACTGAAGTCAGGCGCTCTCATCAATTCCCCTCAGTTGTGCTCAGTTCCCAGAGTCCCTAACAGACCTGGGCAAACCATGATCTCCGAACGATGCTACAGCTTATACCCGATCTGACGCAAGAAGCCTTTTCTCCAGGCGATATCCTCGTCGCCCTCGACGCCTCGCGGGCTGAAGCCGTCGACCACGCCCAGGATGCCCCGGCCCTGGTCAGTTTGAGCGATGATGACCTCGGTCGGATTGGCCGTGGCGCAATAGATGCGGCACACTTCAGGCACGCCCTGGATGGCCTTGAGAACATTGATCGGGAAGAAACCATCGCCCAGAAAGACGATGAAGCTGTGCCCGGCGCCGATAGCAAGAGCATTGGTCTTGGCCAGCTCGATCAGC
>JBFFWQ010000116.1:0-19467 GCA_041570195.1 Promineifilaceae bacterium (SeqCode)
GAGTTACCTTGAGCCACGCCGGCGAAATCGACCGTCGTCGCGATTTGCACATGTTGTGTGGATTGTACAGCTAGTATAGCCAATTTTGGCGTATTTCATAAGCCGGCGCTGGCTTTTGCCTGGGCAGGCGGTTTGGCCCGGCGTGTTGCCTCAATAGAAAATGTTACCGAGCCGGCAAACGTTGCGTCACAATAGATGTTACCGAGGCAGTCGCCATAGACGCTTGAGATTGGCGTCGATCTGCCGCCGAAGGGCGGCTGGGTTGAGTTGCAAGTATAGGTGTTGCAGACGCATCTTATCTTTGGTCGACACATCGGGCGAATTCATGGCCCGTTGATGCGGTGTCTTTGCTTCGTCATAGCGCTTGTAGACTTTGCTGCCCTGGCGCTGCTTATGGACCAGCTTCAAGACAGGCTGGAAGAAGTTAACATACAATCGCAGGTCTGCATAGACGGCTTCGAGCAGGTCCAGAGCCTGGTCCGACTCATAACGATTGTAACCGATGGACCGCCGAACAATGGACCAATTCTTTTGCTCGACAAAGCACTGGTCATTCTTCTTGTATGACCGCGAGCGAGTAAAGGTAATCTCTTCTTTTTCGCAATGACGTTTCAGGGTCTCATTGATGAAGACGGAGTCATTATCAGAGTCCACGCCCAGGAGCGGAAATGGCAACCGGGCCTGAAGTTCTACTATGGCGGCTGAAACCGCTATCTGGCTGCGCTTGGACAAGGTCAAACATTCCGTCCAACCAGTGCTGACATCAGTCGCAGTCAGTGTTTGCAGGTACTGACCAGCGGTCGTCTCGCCACAGTGGGCCACCAGGTCCATTTCAACAAAGCCGGGCTTGGCATCATCCCAGTCGGCGAAAGTGCGAATTGGGATGGCTTCCTTGAGCAAGGTGCCCGGTTTGGTGGTGCTCAGGCCGCGACCGCGCTGCTGTCGAAATGGTGTCAGACGCCGGTCAATTGTCGACGCGCTCATTTGTAGTAACAGGGCTCTCGTCTCTGGGTCTAGAACCAGTTCGTTGTGTCGTTCAAGCACGACCACCATTTCTGGAATGAAAGGCTGCAAGCGTTTGCCGCAAATGCAGCCACAGATGCGCCAGATTTCAGCCAATGCCCGAACCACGTCGCCGGTGTATGTCCGCTGCCGGCCTCTTCGTTCGCGATGACATTCTGGAATGCCTCGGCGCAGTTTCCGAATTGCATGCTTACGATGATAGCCCGTCGCGGCCACAAACTCGTCCAGGATGCGCGTCTTCTCAGCCCGACTGGCCTGCAAGTAACGAGCATGCGTCCGCTTGGTCAGTTCATCTTTACTCTTTTTGCTCATGACATGTTGCCTTACCTTTTTCATGCCACCGACGGTAACATTTTTTATGAGGCAACGTTATGAGCCTTAGTAACATTTATTTTGAGGCAATGCGCGGCCTGAGCAACTCCCGAGTTGTAGGCTATAATTGAGTCTGCTACTGTGCCGAAGCTTTGCCGGCAGACTGTTATCAGCGCCGCCGGCTTCTATTTTGAACAGCGAAGCGCGCAATAGGAAACTACATCCCTTGACAGGATACTGGCAAAGAGAGTGAAGCAAGGAGAGAAATACCCATGTCGGAATCATCCGAAGTTGGCCGCTTGCAGCAGTTTGTTTTGGAGTTAAATCGGGGGAACATCGATAGTGTTCGCCAGTACATAGCGGCTGACTACACAGACCATTTGACCAAGCAAGACGAGCCAAAAGCTCACGATGTCTACTACAAGATATTGTCTGACCTGAAAACGGCTATGTCGGATCTAACCATTGAGCTGGCGGATCTGGAAGCCGATCTTGACCTCTTTACAGGGAAAATGACCTTAAGTGGGACGACCGACGGTCCGTTGTGGGGCGCACCAGCAACTAATAAATCGGTGTCGTGGACGGTCAATGTATCGATTCGGATCAGGAACGGCCGATTCGCGGTTAACCTCGACAATGTTACTGTTCCAGAATTGATCGGCACGTTGCGCCAAGTTGATTTGGTGCCGCCCGCTGATCGGATGGACAGACCTCACATTTACCCCGTGCAAGTGCCAGAACCCATCCTTCAGGCGTTGTTTAACGGGGGAATGGTTGAGAAAGAGTGTGACCATTTACAACACATACAAGTCTACGAGACGGACGTAAATGTCTGTAAGCAGTGCTCAGATCAGGGAGATATCTGGCCTGCCTTGCGCATGTGCCTTATCTGTGGCTTTGTTGGATGCTGTGACACGTCGAAAAACAAGCATATGAAGCAGCATTACGAGGAGACTGGGCACGGACTGTTCCGTTCTATCCGCCTGGATGAAGGCTGGGGCTGGTGTTACGAAGATGATGCGTTTATTTCCAGCCGTCGGCTGAAGAAGCACTATCGGAACTGAACCGTCCTTCTTTGTCATCTAGCAAGGCAAGACTAACCAGGTCTGGTATGTGCATACTTCGCCTAAATGGAAGATGAGGTGAAATTTCGCCGATGTACATGATTTACCAGCAATATATTACGGCAGTAAAGAACGTTTACTCTGGCAGGCAGGACCTAGAGCAACATCTCGAAACCGCCAGATTGTGCCGGGAATGGCTTGAATCTCTTGAAATCGAGGTTGATCTGAGAAACGCGCTGGTTGAACCGATTCAAGTTCTAGAAGAGGCGTTTCAGGATCTGGTCGATCAGCCACAATAGCGCCTATGATCTTGAGAGAGGCGGTGCTTGATTATCTCGAGCCTAGCGCCGTAGGAAAAGCATTGATGAGGTGGTTTTCAGGCGCCAAAGACAGCCTGAAGACTGGAACAGGAGACAGTTTGTACAGGGGCATCTGCGGGGCAATCTTATTCTCTTATGACCTCAGAGAATTGTCCTTCTATGAAACGCCAAGAATCATGATAGAGTCCATTCAAGCCAAGGTTATGTTGTCTCATGTCAAACAGCCCGATACTTGGTTCGGGTTGAAATACAATATGAACCTGTATCGTGGCTGCCAGCACCAGTGCATCTACTGTGATTCCCGCAGCAAATGCTACCAACTCGAGAACTTCAGTGACATTCTGGTGAAGGAAAACGCCATCGAACTGCTGGAGAACGAGCTGGCGCGCAAACGAGTTAGAGGAACCATAGGCACTGGTTCAATGAACGACCCCTACATGCCAGTGGAGGCCAGAATCGAGCTGACCAGACGGGCGCTGGAAGTGATTGCTCGATTCCGCTTCCCCATTCACGTGATTACTAAGAGCGATCTGGTCCTGCGTGATTTGGATTTGCTGCAACGGATCAATGATGTGTATTCGGCCGTATCCTTCACCATCACCACAACAAACGACCAACTTGCCAAGAAATTGGAACCTGGAGCGCCGCCGCCCTCTGCTCGCCTCCGGGCAATGAAGATCTTGGCTGAAAATGGTATTCTCGCTGGCGTGACCATGATGCCCATCTTGCCCTTTATCCAGGATAACGAGGAAAACATCACCCAAATCGTTACTCAGGCTCACGAACATGGCGCTTCCTACATTCTATCCGGCTTTGGCATGACTTTGCGTGACCGGCAGCGCGCCTATTACTATGAGCAATTGGATCGACATTTCCCTGGTTTGCACCAGCAATACGAACGACAATTCGGCAACCAGTACTATGCGCCGGCGAACAATTACGCGGATCTAAAGGATACATTTGAGAAGTTGTGTGAGCGGTGTGGTATTGCGGTTCAGATACGGCCGTATATGAAGGAAACTGCCACACAGTTACCCTTGTTGTAGTTCGACTGACAATTCCCACATAGCTGTGTCCAAACGAGTAGCGGTTGCATCGCGAACAGCATTAGTAATAACGGACCAGGGAAAGGAATCCACTCATGGGCACAAGCAATCACTATGACGTTATTCTTGCAGGCGGTGGAATTATGGGGTGTGCTATCGCTTACAACTTGCTCAAGCGTGACCCAAATCTCAGCGTGCTGATAGTCGAGCGAGATTTAACGTATGCAAATTCGTCAACGGTTTTATCCGATGGCAATATAAGGGTGCAATTCAACCTGCGCGCCAACATTGAAATGTCACTCTATGGATTGCAAGTTTTGTCAACTTTCTCTGAGGAATTTGCTTTAGAGGATCATGTACCAGATATTTCTTTTCGCCAACAAGGCAATCTTTATCTAGTAGGTGCGGAAGGGGAGGAGTTCGCCCGAAATGGTGTAGCCCTGCAACAAAGCTTAGGCGCAGAAGTTGAATGGGTGGAGCGCGAGGAGATTATTGATCTTTTTCCCCTGGTTCAACTGACCGATCATGTCGTCGGGGCCACCTACGGGCGAAAGGACGGTTCTATGTCGCCGCTTGACGTGCTCCTGGGTTATCAACGCAAGGCCGTTTCGTTGGGCGCAACGATTTTAGAAGATGTGGTGACGCGATTGCTGAGAACCGGCAGCCAAATGGCAGGGATCGAGGTAGCGTCCGGTGACAAGTACCATTCAAGTGTCGTTATTAACGTGGCAGGGGCTTGGGCGCCACTTCTTGCTGGGCCGCTTGGGATCAATTTGCCGATAAGCTCCATCAAGCGGGAGGTTTACAATGTGCAAATCAACCGAAGCATCGATGGGATCTTGCCAATGTTGCTTCTACCGAATGGACAGTATCTTTTCCATGAAGGGGCTGGAAACTTTGAGGTTGGGGGAGCGAAACCAGACGATCCGATCACATACGATGACTTCAGCTACAGCAAAGCCCGTTTCGAGGAATTCTTGTGGGAAGGTTTTGTCAAATATCTGCCTGACTTTGACCGCCTGAAGGTGGTAAGCGGGTGGGGCGGGTTGTACGCCATCAACACTTTGGACCACAACGCTATTTTGGGAGAGTGGCCGACCTTGAAGGGTTACTACTGTGCGAACGGGTTTTCAGGCCATGGTTTCCAGCAATGTCATGCCGTCGGCCGATATTTGGCCGAAATGGTGCTTGGTGAAACGCATGTGCTGGACTTGTCTATTTTCTCGCCACAGAGAATCTTGGATAATAACCCCGTTCTAGAAAACCCAGCGCGATTGATTTGACACGTGAACAGTGACGTCGGATTTCGATTCGAACAGGGAGTGAAAGAAGTGAGTAGAAACAAAGTAGCCATCGTAACGGCCGCTGGCCGCGGGATGGGGGCAGCGATCGCCCACGAGTTGGCCGGCGCCGGTTATCGATTAGCCTTGCTATCTAACAGCGGCGGAGCGGAAGCGGTGGCGAAGGTACTAGATGGCATCAGCCACACGGGCTCGGTGACCGAGGTGAAGGACTTGGAAAGGCTGGTCGAGAAGACATTGGGGAGTTACGGCCGTATCGACGCCGTCGTCAGCAACACCGGCCATCCGCCCAAAGGACCGCTATTGGAGATATCAGACGCCGATTGGCATCTGGGATTAGACATCACTCTGTTGAACGTCGTACGTATGGCGCGGCTCGTAACACCCATTATGCTAGAACAGGGTGGTGGAGCCTTCGTCAATATCTCCACCTTTGCTGCTTTTGAGCCAAGCCTGGACTTCCCGGTCTCCAGCAGCTTGCGCGCGGCGCTAGGAAGCTTCAGCAAATTGTATGCGGACCAGTACGCGCCGCATGGCATTCGGATGAATAACGTGCTGCCGGGTTATATCGACAGCTACCCTGAATCGGAAGCAAACCTACGTCAGATTCCAGCGGGGCGCTATGGTACCGTCGGCGAAATTGCCGGCACGGTTCGGTTCCTATTATCTGACGAAGCCGGCTACATCACAGGACAAAACATCCGCGTAGATGGCGGCATCACCCGTGCCGTCTGAGACTGCTAGCAAAGGAAATCCAAGATGCGACGAAGACTAGGCCATAGTGATCTCGAAGTTAGCCCCCTAGGGCTTGGCTGTTACGCCATCGGCGGGCAGTTCCGAGTAGAGAACGGCCGATCCTGGGGGTGGACTGAGGTGAATGACAAGGAGTCTATCCGGGCCATCCATACTGCCCTCGATATGGGCATCAATTTCCTTGACACCGCGCAGGCTTACGGTTGCGGTCACAGCGAAGCCGTCATTGGTGAAGCGACAAGAGGTCGTCGTGATAAGGTTATACTGGCCACTAAGTTCGGCAAGCTAATTGACGAGCAGCGCGGGCAAGTCATGGGTAGTTCGATTGAACGAGATCATATCCGGGCTTCCTGCGAAGACAGCCTGCGCCGGTTTGGCACCGATTACATTGACCTTTTCCAATGGCATGAGTCAAGTGGAAACACGGAGGACCTGCCAGCTCTCTTGGAAACGTTGGATGAACTAGTTGTGGCAGGAAAAATCCGTTACTATGGCTGGAGCACTGATGATCCGGATCGTGTTAGGCAGATGGCAAAAAACCCCAATTGCCTGGCCGTCCAGCACCAACTGAACGTCTTCGTGCCACCGGATCGATGGACCAAAATGCTTGCACTGTGCGATGAGTTCGACCTGGCAAGTATCAACCGCAGTCCTCTGATGATGGGTATCCTTACCGGTAAGTTCAATGCCAATACCACCTTCTCAGAAGGTGACGTGCGTCACAGCATTGGGCTCGATTTCAAGGAGGGACGGCCGGCCGAACGGCTCAAACAAGTTGCCGAGATCCGGGAAGTGCTGACCAGTAAGGGCCGCACAATGGCCCAAGGTGCGCTGGCCTGGATTTGGGCATGTAGTCCGCGTACCATCCCCATCCCAGGTTTCAAAAACGTTGACCAGGTGACTGAAAATGTTGGTGCGATTGCCTATGGCCAACTAGGCGAAGCGGAAATGCAACAGATTGATGATATCCTGAACAATTAAGTTCCGGTGCGCCTTCAATGATTTAGGCCAGGCCCAACTCCAGTAACTTCTCCGGAGTCGGTACGCCATTTTCATCCCAACCCCGCGCTTGGTAAAAGAGTGGCAGCATTTCATCTAGCTCGACTACGTGCCCGGCGGCCGGGCCTTCCGTCAGTGGTTCTTCCAGCATACGTGGTGGTAGGGTGTCGTCAGCCTTCGTTATGCCCGCTTCCAGCAAGAATAGCCGCTCCAGATTGTAGACCCGTTCGGCCGCCTGCATGATAGTTTCGGTCGTGTAGTCGGCTCCAGTCGTCAGATTCATCAACTCTGTCAACCGCGTAGGCCACAGCATCACATCGTCGTCGAAGACGTAGCGCACGCTCAAGAAGACACACAAGCCGGCCGAATCGATGAGCGTGAAAGCGTCCTCGTAGCGCATGATCATCTCCGGCTTGTTCTCGATGGTCAGTGGATCGATCTTCTTTGGGGTACCAAACACTTCAACGTAAGCCAGGTCGCCGGCCATGTGGGATGCGCCGATGTTGGAGGTGGCATACAGTAAGCCCATGCCCTTCGAGCCGCGCGGGTCATAGCCGGGGAATTCCAGCTTCTTGGCTGCGATAGAATATTCGGGATGCCCGTAACTATCGGCCAGTGCATGACTGCCCTCGGCTAACTTGTCGCCAAATCCTTCGCGCAGTGCCATCTTCTTGACGAAAGTGATCATGCCATCGGCATCGCCAAATCTCAGCGGTTGCCCGATGTGGTCTTCCGGGATGATGCCTTCTTCGTACATCTCCATAGCGCAAGCGATGGTCATGCCGACGGTGATGGTGTCCATGCCATATTCATTGCACAGGTAGTTAGCCTTGGTGATGGCGGCCAGATTGTCCACGCCGCAGGCGCTGCCCAAGGCGCCGATGGACTCATATTCTGGCCCTTCGCCTTCGCCCTCGTATCCGGGGGTGTCTACCTTGGTAATGCGGTTACAAACGATGGGGCAGCGGTGGCAGGCGCCGGGGCGAATCAAGAAACTGGCGTTTAGCGCCGGGCCGTGTATCTTTTCCACGCCTTCAAAACGGCCGGTCTGGAAATTGCGCGTGGGTAAGATGCCCATCTCATTGGTCACGTCGGGAACGTAAGGCGTGCCGTAAACGCGCAGGTTGGATGTTTTCGATGCCTCGCCAACCTCGCGCTGCATGGAAAGGCTCAATGTCTTCATCCCATCCAGGTCGGCCATGCCGATCTTGTGCGTTCCGGTGACCACCACCCCTTTGAGATTCTTGCTACCCATCACTGCGCCCACGCCGGACCGGGCGGCCGCCCGGTCCTTGTCGTTCATGATGGCGGCGGCCTTGACCAGGAGTTCCCCGGCCGGGCCGATGCAAGCCACCTTGGCCTTAGGATGGGTTTCGGCCAGCATCATGTCGGTGGCCTCGGGCACTTGCTTACCCCAGATGTGGCCGGCCGGCCGGATCTCGACCTGATCGTCGTCTACCCAAAGGTACACGGGCTCTTCGGCGCGGCCCTCGAAGATAAAAAGGTCAAAGCCGGTGCGTTTCATCCAGGTGGGGAAGTCGCCGCCGGAGTTGGAGTTGGCAAGCACGCCGGTCAGGGGCGACTTGGTGACGACCATGTAGCGGTTGCCTGTGGGAGCAGGGCTACCCGTGAGCGGCCCGGTGGCAAATATCAGCATGTTATGTGGCGACAGGGCATCGGCTTTGGGATCCATGCCGTCCATCAGATATTTGATAGCCCAGCCGCGGCCACCAATATAATCTTTGGCGAATTGCGGAACTACAGTTTCGATTGCGTGGGTTTGATTGGTTAGATCTACTCGCAGTACCTTACCATACCAGCCGTTCATTGAGCGAAGTCTCCTTGTTGACATGATGAACTCGAATTGCTTGTGGTGACGGATGGGTCCTTTTCCACCGGCAACTTATCCTTCTTAGCTTGTCCTTGCTAGCCGCCGGCCGTGGCCTGGAAAGCGAAGACGACGTTACCTTCCTGCAATGTTTCGCCAGGGTTGGGCGAACGGCCGTCTACCAAAATCACGCTTTCATCAAGGGGAATACCTAGGCCGGCGAGGATAGAAGCGGCCGTTGTGCCTTCTGGGACATCAAGTGTCGCCTTACCGTCATTCTCAGGCGGCAGAATTTCACGATACGTAGCAATGAGTTTCAGATGTACCTGCATAGTGCACAAGTTAAACCGATTTTGCCGATTAAGCAACCGTGAAAAGGTGTAGCCCACGCTCCTCAAGATAATTGCTTTCGGGGGTTCTTGATTTGCCTGTCGCCCTCTGAATTCAGATTGCCCAGGCAGTGGCTGCACTGACATGGACGAGATTATGTCCGTCCACGAATGCTTCTCTTGCGGCCGATGAAAGATATGATACGCGACCAAACACCGGAGTGCGTCGCCCTCGACGTAGTACTGCCCGCTCACAGGATTGGCCGTACATGTCCCGCATATCTGGGACAGCTTTTTCCGGCATCGACTCTGGCGGTTTCTCAGGTGATTGTTAGAGCGTGTGGGGAGGGGTATTCAGGGCAATCAGGTGTCATTTCAAACGATTGCCCTGAGATAATGTTCTTCTTTGAGGCGTAGCCTTTCGTAGGGATGGGTGCAGCCCAACTGTTCGACTACTTGTCGCCGAAGGAAGCCGCGACGTGGTCTGCCAACTTGTCGAAGGCTTGTTCCCAACCACCGCCTGCGCCTGAGCTTGCTGGTACACCGGCGTGGGTCATCACCATTTTTGTGCGCCCACCGAGGTCTTCCAACAACACGGTGACTTCGGTTGTCGCCGGATACTCATCAGGCATTCCCATAGAAGAAGGCGAAACCACATTGCCATCTTCATCGGCCGGGCTCTCGGTATAGACGAGGCGCTCATAGGCGACAATTTCAGTGTATTCACCTGTCGTCCACATTTTCATGCTGCCATCAGGTGAGGCCATGCAGACCAGGCGCTTGCCACCGATTCGCAGATCCATGTCGGCAACGGGTATGGTGAAGCCTTTTGGCCCGTACCACTTCTTGAAATGTTCGGGATCCACCCACATTTGCCAGACAAGGTCCGCGGGTATGTTGAAAATTCGTTCAATCACAACTGCATCTTCAGTCATTGCGCTGTCATTCATTGTCTTTCTCCTTGTTCTTTAGTTGATAGAGATAATCCTCCATGCGGTCAAAGCGTGCTTCCCAAATATGGCGGTACTGTTCTGTCCACCTGGAGACTTCCTCTAAAGGCGTTACATTGATGGTGCAAGGTCGGTATTGCGCGTTTTGCCCCTGCATGATTAGCCCTGCGCGCTCCAATACTTTGATATGTTTGGAAATGGCCGGCAGGCTCAGATCAAACGGCTCGGCGAGTTCACTAACAGTCGCTTCCCCCTCTGCCAAACGCGCTAAAATCGCCCGCCGCGTCGAGTTTGCCAATGCGGCAAAGGTCTGGTCTAGTCTATCATCGTTGCTCCTCATCACTACGGTTGCCTTATTTTACCTATTAGTTAATTAACCTAGTAGTAAAATACCATGATTTTCCTATTTGTCAAGTAATTAGGGCCCCTTTTTGTTTGTCGACGAACCAGGTTTCCATGTCACCCTTGCCCTTTTTCCGAACTTCTCTTCCGCCAACACATTCAAAGTCATCCTTGACTAACTCATACGTGGCACTCGCGGCACGAACTTTCCCGGCTATCCCATGATATTCCATTCTGCTGGCAGCTTTGACCGTGTCTCCCCATAAGTCATATTAGAATTTTAACTGCCCAATGACGCCAGCGACCAAGGGCCCTGAATTGATCCCTACTCGAAAGATAGGATGCTTGCCGTGCCTGGAGGGCATTTCTTCCAGCCGGTAAACCAATTCAAGGGCGAATAGAGTCATTGCCAGCGCATGATCCTCTCTGAGCGTCGGCACGCCAGAGGCGACCATGTGACTGTCGTCAATCGTCCGTATATTAACGGCGTGTCTCGTCGTCGCTTGGGAGCGCCAAGCGTTGCTCGATTCGTTTGAATATGTTCATTTCTGGCGGCCTCCTTGATTACGCAAGATCAGGTGCCGTTCTCTGTACGCAAAAGGGTATATAAACTACAAACCAATTCAGGCAACGGACGAACTCGGGTTCGGATTCTGATTGGTAGGTCGCTCTCTTGGCATTGCAGGTCATGCTGTGCCAGGATTCCCTCAATCTCCGTAGGAGGCGCCAGTTTATCATGCCCAGGGGTCAACTGCAGACTTGTGCGAGGGGGCAGCTACAATGATGGTTAGACCAACGACGTAGCTGACGGTTTGCTTTCGTATCGGCCGGCAGTTCTGTGAATCTGCTTGTCGTCGGTCTATTGCCCTTTGTCTTCTGATACATCTAGTTCTTTTGTCCTACAGGACGCATCTCACCCCTGAAACTACTTCCCTCGCCGATCCAAATCTCCTATCATATACCATGGTTGGCCACGTGACCGGCACCGATTCTCTCATGCAATTAACCCGCCAAGGCCCAGTGGCCAAGATACAAGTTAGCGCCAGAAGGCCAACAGGAGGTTAAGCACTATGGTTTGTTCAGTTCCCGCTGGCATCGTTCTAGGCATCGTGGCCTGGTTTGTCCTTCGATATGTAATCAACGGTTTCTACACCATAGATCAGAACGAACGGGCAGTAAAGACGCGTTTTGGCAAGGCCACACGTATGGGCGATGTGACAACGCTAGATCTTCCCATCGCCGAAGCATTGAACAAGAAAGATCTAGAACGTTACATCTATCCTCAGGTGCGCGTCATCCCCCCGGGAGGCCCATACTACCGCTGGCCATGGGAAAAAGTGCACAAGGTCTCGGTGGCTACGGAAACGATGAACATGGCCTTCGATTTGGAAACGCCCAGCGCCAACAATAACGGCACCGAATTAGAGGCGGTAACCAAGGATCAGCTCAATATCGGCCTCACAGGCCAGATTCGTTACCGGCCGGCCGAGCAGAACCTCTACGCCTATCTCTTCGGAGTCAAAACACCCATTGTTCACGTGATGGGATATTTCATTGCCATCTTGCGGCAGCGTATCGCCAGTTTCGAGGCGCCAGTGTTGGCTGAAGAAGTGGACGAGATGGATGCCGGACTGTTCGCCGGGGTATCCATCAATGATCTGCGTAAGAATCTGGACGAGATCAACACCTTCATGGAGGGCGAATGCGCCTCAGCTCCAGCTCGCTATGGTGTCGAGTTTGATGCCTCCTTGATCACCGGCATAGATCCCCCGCCGCAAGTAGAATCAGCCTTGGCTGCTATCAACACGGCCCACAACGAAGTACATGCCGATATCAGTCTGGCTAAGGCTCAGGCCGACCAGACAATAGTCCAATCGAAAAGGGCGGTGGAAATCGAGACCCTCAAAGCGCAGGCTGAGGTGGAACCGCTTCTGTCCATGGCTGAGCAGTTGCAGGTCCTTCAGGAAAGCGGGCCTGATGCGTTACTGGCATATCTGCGCAATGTGCGGCTGGAGCTTTATGAGCAGGCCCAGCACGCAATTGTGGAGGTGGAAAATGAGTAATGTTCTCGCTTTTACCATTGCATTTGTGGGCGCCTTTCTTGTCTTCCTAATACTGGAACCTATTGTACGCGGGATTCTGCGCCTTTTCGGCTTCTACGATGTGGTTGAAGAAGGAAAGGCCCATGTTTACGTCCTGTTTGGCAAGGTGGCTCTAGTCGTTAGCGAGCCTGGCTTGCAGTTACTGTGGCTTAAGATGGGGCCGAAGGCTTTCGTCATCCGCTGGCTCGGTGATCGCCATGTACTAGATACCAGGCTCGACCAACGATACCAGCGCAGCTTGCCGGTTAACTCAGAAGAAGGCGCACCCATGGGCATCGGCGTCTGGTACGAGATGCGCATAAGTGATCCCGTCTCCTACTTGTTCAAGAATACCGATCCTCGAGGATCATTGGCGGCCAATGTGAGCAACGCGACCGTGCGCACGCTGAGTAATATGCCCCTCGAAGACATGTTAGAGACCCGTCACGTCATGAGCCGGGCTGTTCGCTCTGAAGTTTCGCCCAAATCCGAGCAGTGGGGTTACAAACTAGGATCGGTCTATATTCGTAAGGTTCATTTCCGCGACGCTAATATGATCAGGCAGATTGAGGAAAAGGTCGTCAACCGCCTGCGCCAAGTGACCTCAGCCATACGCCAGGACGGGGCTAATCGCGTGAGTCTGATCACAAGTGCGGCCGAACGCGAAGCCGCCGTTGAGTTCGCCAGAGCTCAGGCCATGCGCCCCAAGATCGTCGGCCAAGCGCTACACGAGATTAGCGCCAACTCTGAGGTATCCGATGCCATGTTCAAGATCCTGGAGATAGAGAACCTGGTGAAGGGTAACTCGCGGCTGACCCTATTGCCCAAAGGAAACGAACTGATCCAGCAACTTGTCGCTGCCGAGACAGCCACCGAGGCGATGGATGACGCCGGCGACTAGCGCGTGATACCTAGATGTCATCTCCAGCTTTCACAGCTGGAAGAATGTTACGTTCAATGATCTCGTTGCTCAGTTCCCCATACAAGATTTGTCAGCGAGCGTAATCGCGCGCAGGTTCAGATCATTCTCTGAAGAATATGACCCAAATGGCGTGGATGAGGCCTGGCACATAGCCCAGAATGGTGAGAAAGATATTGAGCCAGAAATGCCCGCCCAGCCCAACTTTCAAGAAGACGCCCAGTGGCGGAATAAGAATAGAAAAGACGAGGCGACAACCGTCAATCATGTTCCCTCCGAGAAAACATCTAAGTCATGAATCTATCTTATCACGCGGCACAAGTGTTTCTACGTATCCCATGCCGCAAAAACCCACTACGTCATGGTCTAGATCTGATTGTTCCCCATTTCCCCAAGAATCATAGCTGAGGCCAGAACAACTGTCAGGAAGGGGCTACCATTACCGGCCTGCTCGGCCGTACACCGACACATGGCTCTTGCTATCGGCGGTGAATGGCGAGCGATCCCACCATACCCAGCGTTCGCGGCGCTCGAGACCTGCCAATTGGGCCATGAGGTCGAGTTCGGAGGGCCAGGCATAGCGCATGAAATGGGGTGATATCCGCGTGCCGCCCTCGTCGATCACGATGCGCTGGAAGGCAACGGTTTGAGCGACAGCATCGTGAATCGCGACTTCGAACGGTAAAGAGTCTATCCTGGCCCATGAGCCCTTCATGCGCTGTCCGACGTTGAAGCCGGAGAAGTTGGGCACCACCGTCTCCACGACAAATACGCCATCCGCATTCAAGTGCCGGCCGGCGTTTTGGAAGCAGCGCACTTGCGCTTCCTGGGTCGTCAGGTTGAAGATCGTGTTGAACACCAGGTAGATCAGATCGAAGCTGTCATCGACCCAGGCTTCGGCCATGTCCCCAATTACCACCGGGATGGCGCGGCCGCCGGGCTTCTCGCACATCTTGGCGACCATCGCTTCGGAGGCCTCGATGCCGTGCACGGCTAGACCGCGGGCGGCAAGGGGGAGCGCCACCCGCCCGGTTCCAATCGCCAGCTCAAGGACTATCCCGCCTCTGGCGAGTTCAGCCAGCCTCTCCACCGAGTCGTGCGTCTCCGTTTCCATCACCCGCTCGTACATGGCATCGTAGTGCTCGGCATTCTGTTCGCCGAATGTCTTGGTTCCATATTCTTTCACGGGCCCTCCTCATCGAGCTCTGGCACAGGCGGATTCGCATCATTTGCGGCCGAACGATCTTCGCTCCGTTTGCACGCCCAAGCCGTCGTCAGCGGCCGAAATCCATATTTGGCCACGATCGGCCGGCTCATTGGGCTGGCGTCGACCGTCAGGAACCGGTAACCTCGTTCGGCCGCCTCCTGCACCCGCGCCGCCAGCACGGCCGTATACAGCCCCCGTTCCCGGTGCTCGGGCACCGTCGATCCGCCCCACAGGTCGGCGAACTGCCCGTTAGCATGGAAGTAAATCCAGCCCGCGCAGGCTGGTTGCCCGTCCACGTAGGCCGCATAGACGCTAAGGTAGCCGGGCAGTGCCAGATCGGTCGCTAGTCTCTCCGTCAACCAGGCGAAATCATCCTGCCACACGATCTGCTCGATCTGGCGCACATCCTTGAGCTGGGAGGCGCTTTCCAAGCGTCGCACGGACACGTTGTCTGGCAAGGCAGAGACGTCCAACCGGGATGCCTGCTCGAGGTCCAGCACCATGACCACCTCCGGCTCCTCGGCCTCGAATCCGTGCGCAACGAGTCGCCGGCGCAGGTCGGCCGGCTGGTCATGGGCAAATACCTTCCACTCCACTTCGCCCAGCGGGCCGAAATATGCCAACTCCTCGTCGATTACCGCTTCCACGTCCGCGCCGGCTAGCCGGCTGTAGAGGATGAAATGCGGCGGCCCGTCCTCGCTCACATAGCGGATCACATGCGGCCGCCGCTCTTTGCGCACGCCAGGATACTCGATATTGATGCGCTGCTCCACATCGTACAGCGCCAGGATGGCCTCAATCTCCATAGGAAGCGCCAGTTTATCACACCCATTATGCAGTTGCAGACTTGAGCCAACGCGCGGCCGCAGCGATGGTGAGCGTAATCACGTAGTTGACCGCTTGCGATCGGCTCGGCGGTGCACTATCGACCATGTCGGCGAAGCTGCTGGCATTGATCCTGGCGCCTGAAAAATCGACACCTATTCTGCCAGGCTGGTCGATTACGCCAAAGGCGATGAAATGGAATTCTGTCCAACTGGACGTAGCCGCGATCTGGGAGCGATATCTAGATTCGAATGTGCTGCATATCTTGTTGAACGCCTGAATCTTTGCGGCCGTAACAGAGCTTGGTTTCGTACAAGAAGTTCACCCGGCCGTCTATCTGTTGAGCGTCGAAGATTCCTCGGAGTTCGACCAGCATCGGCTTATGGCCCGGCTGTCCGGTCTTAGGCGAACAGGATGAGGACAAAAGCCTGCCTTTCAAGCCTTCAAAGTCAAAAGATTGGCTGTTCTTGAAAGTCTCCGACTGAAAGTCGTCGCCCAAGAATGCCCTTAACACATGGTCATCAAGCCGTTTGTGAGTGACTTTGGCATAGTTAATGCCATACGTGTGGAGCAGCTTCTCGTAATCAGCTCCCAATGGGTATGCTGTCCCGCGGCGTGCGTTCCAGACAAGCACCACCTAGCCAGATGGCTTCAGTATGCGCTGGAATTCGGCCCTGGCTTTCTCTTGGTCAAACCAATGGAAGGCTTGACAGACCGTCACAATATCTATGCTTGCCGCGGCCAGCGTCGTCTCTCCGGCCGTCCCCGAAACGCTTCGGAAACGGAGATAATCTTGCAGATACCTTTCGCCTGCTTGCCGCATCTGACGGTTAGGTTCCACGCCATAAACGAGACAGCCCTAGCGCGAGAACCCCTCAGCCAGAAATCCTGTTCCTGAACCGATATCGGCAATGATCGATGTCTCTGAAAGCTGGCATTTCGCCCTAAGACTTTCGAAGGCGCCTTGGGGGTAGCCCGGCCGATACTTGAAATAGTTTTCGACTCGATTGGAGAAACGTTCCGCATTGTTCTTCATGACGGCATTATCTACCTTGCTTGAATTGAATTATCGAGGCCGCGAGAGCGATTATTCCGTCTTTCTAACCCGATGTACCTCCACGCTTGGGCACACACGAGATCGGAAGACCTATCCTATTTCGTCGCGGAAACTTTTCAGATATTATATGTGGGTTCAAGTTCCCAAGATTCTAGATAGTAGGAGGAGACCCGATGACCGAAGAAAAAAGCCAGATATCAAAGATGGGAACCGTACGAAGGTTTATTCGAGAGGGAACCTGATCGGAAGCCATCATGAGCGTCGTCGACGGCTCTTTCGGTCACCCGATGAAACTTGAGGAGGGGGCCAGCGCACCCCTCGCTGGCGGTATCATGAGTCATGGTTTCCAGTGCGGCATGCTTTGGGGCGCGGCGCTCGCCGGGGGAGCGGAGGCGTACCGGCGTTTTGGTCCTGGCCCGCAAGCTGAAACTGAGGCAATTGCGGCTGCACAAAAGGTAGTGGAATCGTTTAAAGGCCGCACCAACAACGAAATAAACTGCCTCGAAATATCTCATCTGGATTTAAAGAGCGATACTCCGGCGCGATCAGCACTGAAGTTCCTGGGGAAAGGCGGGCCAATATACTGTTTCAACTTGGCGGCAAACTATGCGCCAGAAGCAGCCAGGACTATAGATTCCGCCCTATCCGAAGAATTCGGTGAGGTGCCTTCCTCTCCGGTAAGCTGCACGACAATGCTGGCCAGGAAGATGGGCGCATCCGATATGCATGCGGCGATGGCGGCTGGATTTGCGGGAGGCATCGGCTTTAGCGGAGGTGCCTGCGGGGCATTGGGAGCCGCAATATGGATTACGGCCATGAAGCTCAACAAAGATGGCGACGGCAAGATCGGTCTCAACAATCCTGAAGCCATGGAAGTGATCGACCGTTTTGTGGAAGCCAGCGACTATGAATTTGAATGTTCCGAAATCATCGGCCGCAAGTTCGAAGACATCAACGACCATGTCGATTATTTGCACGCTGGGGGCTGCTCACAAATCATTGAAGCATTAGCCACGAAGTGATCTGCAATACGAGAATGCTTGAACGGGGGAAACATCTTGAGTAGTGAGGCGCCGATCAGCCGGGTTGTCCGGACGAAGGAAGAAGCCAAAGCTAGCTACGACATGATGAGCCGGTGGTATGACTTGCTCGCCGGGTTGGCCGAGAAGAGATATAAGGAAGCGGGGCTAAAGAAGCTAGATGTCAAGGAAGGGGAGACTGTACTGGAGATCGGCTTCGGCACCGGGCAATGTGTCTTGCCTTTGGCCCAATCTGTGGGCGGTTCAGGTAAGGTCTACGGCATTGACCTCTCGGAAGGCATGTTCAAGGTCGCCCGGGCTAGGGTAATCAAAGCAGAGTTGTCGAAAAGGGTGGAACTGAAATGCGGAGATGCAGCGAAGCTCCCGTTTGAGGACGACTTCTTCGATGCCATCTACATGAGCTTCACCCTCGAGTTGTTTGATACGCCGGAGATTCCGGTCGTGCTGAGAGAGTGTCAAAGGGTTTTGCGGGCTGGCGGCCGTTTATGTGTCGTGGCGATGTACAAAAAGGAAGAGAGCGGCATGGCCGTCAAGCTCTATGAGTGGGCACACGATAAATTCACGAAGTATGTGGATTGCCGGCCAATCTATGTCCAGGCAGCGCTTGAAGACGCTGGCTTCCAGATACAGAGCGTGACACAAATGTCTATGTTCAGATTGCCCGTTGCTGTCGTTTTAGCACGAACAACTTTCGCCTAGTCGCGTGAGTAGTGATCATGACAAAATCAGATGAATTGACCAGCCCACGCCTGAAACTGTTGTATAAGGCCTTGAAAGACGATCAGGTCGGCGCGCTTGATCGATTCTGGAAAGAAGTAAAAGAGCGAGGGGAACCTCTTTTGGAGCCGATTGATGGCGACGAAAAGAACATATACGCTACATTTCTATGGCGCGCTGAGGAAGAACTGGCCAGCGTGGTCATCTTCTCCAAGTTATTTATCGAAGGACTTGCGGATCGAGCAAACGGCAAGATGGAGCGAATGCTCGACACCGACGTGTGGTACCGAACCACAATAGTGCACCGTGATGTTCGGATTACTTATAGCTTTACACCAAATGATTCTTTGCTGCCGCCCGGCCTGATGGACAATCCACTAGACTATTTCGGGGCCACCAGAATCTCGCCCTTCAACACGAAGTCCCAGATATATGAGTCGCGCTCCGATGAGTTAATTACGAAAGTCTTCTTTCCTGATGGAAACGAGGAACCGTTTGGCTGGTATCGTTCGGTCTTGGAAGGGCCTGATGCGCCTGCCCAGCCGCACATAGCGCCTCGACCTGGTGTTCCGCGGGGTGAAGTAGTCGGGATGAAGATCGAGAGCGAGATCCTGGGCAATGAGCGCAGTATCGGCGTCTATACGCCACCAGGCTACGATCCGGCCGGTGACCCAAATGCTCTTCTACTTTTTTTCGATGGGGTAGCCTATGTAAGCAAGGCGTTTATACCGACTCCGACAATTTTGGATAACTTAATATCGGAAGGTGCAATTCCTCCGGCCGTGGCCTTATTTGTCGACCACGTGATTGACGGTGAAGATCAACGAATGATCGAGCTGCTGTGTAATGGAGAGTTCAATCGTTTTCTAGTTGACGAACTTCTGCCGCAAGTGCGTGAGCAATATAACGTGGCCGACGATCCCGCTCGGACAGTCATTGCCGGTGCAAGCGCCGGAGGATTAGGGGCGACTTTCGCGGCTTATGAATTTCCAGAGGTCTTTGGCAATGTGCTCGCTCAAACCGGCGCCTTTCGATTTGGAGGGCAGGGTAGGCCAGAATGCTGGTTAATTCGCCAGTTTGTGGAATCTGAGCTCCTACCCCTCAAGTTCTATCTGGATGTCGGTCTCTACGAGGACAGGGGCCAGGGAATAAGTGCGCTGCGAGTCGTACGCCATATACGGGACGTTCTGGAGGCCAAGGGCTATCCGGTGACTTATGCCGAACATAGCGGCGGGCATGATTACGTGGTCTGGCGACAGACGTTGGTCGATGGGCTGATCAGTCTCATTGGTTTACGTTAATTGAGGCGGGCCGTTTGCCTTGAGCGAAGGAGGGTCGAGGGGTAGTCTTGATC
>JBFFWQ010000117.1:0-19386 GCA_041570195.1 Promineifilaceae bacterium (SeqCode)
GACGGTGTTCTGAACACCAAGCTCGAAGGCGGCACGGCTGGCGACCTCATCACCTGCCGGCCGTTCGACATGTCATTGGCTTTGTTTGATGACGGTCACCTGGCCGGGCTGAACGACCTGGAAGGCATAGACAGCTTCGGCGACGTGGCCAAGAGCGCCTGGATCACGGATGACGGTTCAACCGTCTTCTGTGTGCCCATGGCTTCGGTGATTCACGGCTTCATCTACAACCAGGCCATCTTTGACGAGTTGGGCTTGCAAGAGCCGGAGACTGAAGCCGAGTTTTACGCCCTGCTAGACGCCATCGTGGCCGACGGCCAATATACGGCGCTGGATATGGGCACGGCCGACCAGTGGGAAGCAGCCACCATGGGCTTCCAGAATATCGGGCCCAATTACTGGCAGGGTGAAGCGGGTCGTACCGGCCTGATCGAGGGCACCGAGAAGC
Source organism: Promineifilaceae bacterium (SeqCode) (assembly GCA_041570195.1). GTDB lineage: Bacteria > Chloroflexota > Anaerolineae > Promineifilales > Promineifilaceae > UBA11865. The sequence continues at coordinate 449 of JBFFWQ010000117.1, forward strand.
TGAGCGATCCGCAATACGTGGCCGTCTTCGACCAACTGGCCAAGTGGGCGCCTTATCTGGCCAGCGGTTTCGAGGCCCAAAGCTATCCCGATTCGCAGAACCTGTTCACCCTGGGCCAGGCAGCCATTTACCCGGCCGGCTCATGGGACATCGCTTTGTTCCGCGACCAGGCCGACTTTGAACTGGGCGCTTTCAAGCCACCAGTAGCCAATGCCGGCGATGAATGCTTCATCAGCGACCATGTCGACATCGCCATGGGCATCAACACGGCTTCGGAGAACCAGGAAGCAGCCCGAACCTTCCTCAGCTGGATGACCAGCCAGGAATTCGGCGAGATGTACAGTAACGAATTACCAGGTTTCTTCTCGCTCGGCGACTACGCGATCGAGCTAACCGATCCAGTTGCCCAGGAATTCCTCGACTGGCGCCAGGAGTGTGGCTCGACCATCCGTAACTCGTACCAGATCCTGTCACGCGGCGAGCCGAACCTGGAAAATGAACTGTGGCGAATCAGCGCCCAGGTCATCAACGGCGACGTGACCCCGGCCGACGCCGCTGCCGAATTGCAGGCAGGGCTTGAAGCGTGGTACGAGCCTCAGCAACAGTAGGTAATGGCGGTAGGATGGCCGTTGCCTTTTTGCGGGCGCGCCGTCCCGCCTGAGTAGTCAAGCCGGAAGACAGGCCTGTTGCGGCCGACGAACCGCCAAGGCCTGCCTTCCGGCCGATGGGACAATTGATATGGCATCAGAGCGCAGCGCCAAAGAGCGAATCAGACGTTTCCCGACCCACATCGTCGTCTTCCTGGCCCCGGCCGTCATCATCTATTCCGTCTTCATGGTTTTTCCCCTTTTGAACTCATTACGATTCAGTCTTTTTGCCCCCAGCGCGGAAGGCGCAGCGGCCAAGGAGGTCTTCGTCGGCTTTCAGAATTATGTGACTCTGCTGACGGATGAGCTGTGGTCGGAGCGTTTTTGGGGCGCCTTGCGCAATAATTTCGTCTTCTTTCTGATCCACATGGTAGTGCAAAATAGTATCGGCCTGATGCTGGCCGCTCTGCTCAGCCGGCGTGCCCTGCGCTGGCGGTCGACCTACCGGACCATGCTCTTCGCGCCGACCATGCTGTCGGTGGTCATCATCGGCTTTGTCTGGCAACTTCTCCTGAGCCCGCTGTGGGGCATCAGCGAGGGATTCCTGGGCTTTTTTGGTCTGGAGTCGCTTTTTAGGCCCTGGTTGGGGCTGGAAGGTCCGGCGCTGATCGCCCTGTCATTGATCTCCGTCTGGCAGTTCATCGGCATTCCCATGATGCTCTTCTACGCCGCCTTGCTGGCCATCCCCCATGAATTGGTGGAGGCGGCCTACGTGGACGGGGCCGGCGAATGGCGGGTCTTCTGGCAGGTGAAGTTCCCGCTGATCCTGCCCACGGTGGGCATCGTGGCCATCCTGACCTACGTCGGCAACTTCAACGCCTTTGACTTGATATACACGACGCAAGGCGCGTTGGCCGGGCCCAATTTCTCGACCGATATCATGGGCACCTTTTTCTACCGGACCTTTTTCGGCCAGCAGCTGCAGCTCGGCAGCCCGACCATGGGCGCGACGGTGGCGTCCTTCATGTTGCTCATCATTTTGATCGGCGTACTGTTGTATCTTTTCGGCTGGCAGCGGCGGGTGGTCACTTATGATATGTAATTACAGCGACCGTAACGGCAATCTTCCAGATTGCCCGATTTGCACAAGCCAGAGGCATGTGTTACGGCTAGTGAGGGATGTTTATGCAAAGTAAAACGCGGCCCACTTTATGGTACCGCTTCAGCCAGTCGGTGTTGCCGCATATCGTCCTGATTGCTTTCGCGGCGCTGGCCATGTTCCCCATCATTCTCATCGTGATCAACTCCTTCAAGACCAGAAGGGCCATTTTTAGCTCGCCGGTGTCCATTCCACTACCGGGCGGCACCTTCAGCCTGGAGGGCTACGAGACCGTCTTTGACCGCTCGAATTTCCCGCTTTACTTCGGCAACAGCATTATCGTGACGGTGGTTTCGATCTTCTTGATCTTGCTCGTCGGTTCTATGGCCGCTTACGCCCTGTCCGAGTACAAGTTCCCCGGAAACACGCTGTTGGGCCTTTATCTGGCCCTGGGCATCATGATTCCCATAAGGCTGGGCACGGTGGGCATTTTGCGGCTGGTGGCCTCGCTCAATCTAGTCAACACCCTGGTAGGGCTGATCCTGGTCTATACGGCCATGGGCTTGCCGCTGACGGTATTCGTCTTGCAGCAATTTATGCGTCAGGTGCCCAGGGAGCTGAAAGAAGCGGCCCGGGTGGACGGGGCCAGCGAGTACCGTATCTTTGGCCTGGTACTGCCGCTGGTGCGGCCGGCGGTGGCCACGGTGGCCGTCTTCGTGATGATTCCTATCTGGAATGATCTGTGGTTCCCGCTGATCCTGGCCCCAGGCGAATCAACCAAAACGGTGACATTAGGCGCGCAGCAATTCCTGGGTCAGTTTGTCAGCGACTGGAACGCGGTGCTGGCCTCGCTGACCCTGGCCATGGTGCCGGCGCTGATCCTGTATTTGATCTTCTCGCGGCAGTTGATCCGCGGCCTGACCTCCGGAGCGGTGAAGTAGAGGCCAAATTGAATTTGATCGCTGATTTGCATGATGATTCAAACATTGATCCGGCAACGTTAAACAAAGCGCCGTACCCTTGTCATCCCGACCGAAGGGGAGGGATCCCTGACGACGCACCAGACCAATAGCCGGAGGTGACAGGGATGCCTCGCTCCGAAGACTCCTCTCGACCTGTCCTGAGCAACGTCGAAGGAATGACAAGTTCAGCATCGCGCGCACACTACCGAATCAATTAATCAAAGACAATCAAAGTCAGCCTACATCAAGAATGACGTCGACATGAGCTTTGACGAAATTGTAGACCGCAATCAGTACCCGACAATGAAATGGAGCCGAGATTTCCTGGCCGAGCATTTCGGCAACGAGGAGGCAATCCCTTTATCGGTTGCCGACATGGACTTAAAGGCGCCACCTGTGGTCATTGAACGGCTACAGGAGCGGGTGGCGCATGGCATCTATGGCTATGAATTCAAGTCTGAGGGCTACTACTCAACACTTGAGTCATGGTATCAGAAGAGGCATGGCTGGCAGATAGATCGGCAACATGTCGAAGATTGCCCGTCTATATTGAATGCCGTCTCGATCTTGATCACGCAACATTCTGAAGGTGGCGATGGCATCATCATTCAACCTCCGGTTTTCTTTGAGTTCCGCATGGTCATCAGAAGCAATGGTCGGCGGATCGTCAAGAACCCTCTCAAGTTGGTCGACGGCCGGTACTTGATTGATTTCGACGACTTAGAAAGAAAGGCAGCTGAGCCGAACAACAAGATTCTGATCTTGTGCAGCCCGCACAATCCTGTTGGCAGGGTGTGGACGAAGGCGGAGTTGCAGCAAGTAGCAGAGATCTGCGTCCATCATGATGTGCTGGTGATCGCAGATGAGATCCACGGCGACTTTGCGTTCCCGCCCCACCGATTCACGCCGTACCTGACGGTCAATGAAGAGGCGGCGCGGAATGCGGTTGCGTGTATTTCGCCGGCTAAGACATTCAATATCGCCGGCATGGTTGATGCGATGGCGATCATACCAAACGAAAGTTATCGTCAACGCTTTCATGACTTCGCTCATCGGCACCAGATTAACAAGATCAATGTATTCGCCTCGATTGCAACTGAAGCGGCCTATCAGGACGGCGAAGATTGGCTGGACGGGCTTCTGCTTTACCTTCAAGGAAATGTAGAAATGATCGAGGAAATCTTGTTGGCCGAGGCGATCAATGTTTCGTTGATCGATCCTGAAGGGTCATTTCTGGCCTGGCTCGATTTTCGAGAACTGGGACTTGATGCAAAAGCGCTGGAGAGGTTCCTGGCTCAGAAAGCTATGATTGCCCTGAGTCCAGGCTATTGGTTTGGGCGAGAAGGGGCAGGCTTTGCCCGAATGACAATTGGATGTCCGCGATCGACGATCAAGCGCTCGCTGGAAAATCTGGCGGCCGCTGCCAGGGTGCTTTCCTGACGCGGATAGCGATCTGACCCCGCAGGGAAACAAAAGGACAAAAATCATGCGCGTTGGAATTGTTGGGACGGGGGCGATGGGCGGTACCCACGCCGCCGGTTGGAGCAACACGCCGGCCGAAATCGCCGGCTATGTGACCAAGGACGAGCCGAGCGGGAAGCGGCTGGTGGAAAGCTACGGCGGCCGGATCTATCCCGACCTGGCCGCCTTGCTGGCCGATGTAGACGCGGTCGACATTTGCGCGCCCACCCACCGGCACTACGAGATCGCCCTGCAGGCGGCCGCGGCCGGTAAAGACATCCTGTGCGAGAAGCCGCTGGCCCGGACGATAGCCCAGGGGCAAGAGGTGATCGCCGCTTGCCAGCAGGCCGGGGTCAAATTGATGGTCGCCCACGTGGTGCGCTTCTTCCCCGAGTATGCGGCGGCCAAGGCCCAGGTAGAAGCCGGGGCCATCGGCCGGCCGGCGATACTGCGTTTCAGCCGGGGCGTCTTCCAGCCCAAAAAAGCGGCCGACAACTGGTTCGTCGATTTCAGGAAGTCGGGCGGCATGATGCTCGATCTGATGATCCACGACCTGGATTACGCCCGTTGGGTGGCCGGCGACGTAGAGAGTTTATTCGCCAAGAAGATCAGCAGCAGCCGGCCGGAAGCGGGCACAGATCACGGGCTGGCCATCCTCAAACACCGCAGCGGGGCCATCAGCCATGTGGAGGGATCGTGGGCTTACCCGCCGCCGATGTTCTGGACCCGCTTCGAGATGGCCGGCGACAATGGCTGGCTGACCCATGATTCGGAGAAGACGGCGGCCATTGACCTACGCCTGCAGCAAGCGGCCGACGAGGAAATCCCCGACGTGCCCTTGCCCAGCAATCCGCTGGACGAAGATCCGTATACTACGGAGATAAAGGCGTTCTACGACAGCGTCGTCAACGACGCGCCCATCGCCGTGACGGGCGCGGACGGATTGGCGGCGCTGCAATTGGCCCTGGCAGCCATCGAGTCGGCCGACATCGGCCGACCGGTGACGCTGATGCCGTTATGGTAGGGGGTAAGGCAACCGGGCAACGCGTCGTCTCGCGGGATCAGGTGAAATCCCGGCTGCCTTACCCGTACATTATCTGAGGAATACGCGATGAGAATTGGCATTCAAAGTTTCGCCCACCATCACGCCGAATCCTACATTCACCAGTTGCGGGCTATTCCCGGCGCCGAGTTGATCGGCCTGGCCGACGACGACCTAGCGCGCGGCCGGTCGTACGCCGAGGCCAACGGGGCGCCCCTCTATCCGTCGTACGAGGCGCTGCTAGCTGATGGGCCAGACGGCGTGCTGATATGTTCGGAGAACAATCGGCACCGGGCGCTGACCGAGATGGCGGCCGCGGCCGGGGTGCACGTCATGTGTGAGAAGCCGCTGGCCACCAACCTGGCCGATGCCCAGGCCATGATCGACGCCTGCCAGCGAGCGGGCGTCATCTTGATGACGGCCTTCCCCATGCGCTTCAGCGCGCCCATCCTGGCCGTCAAAGAGCGACTGGATGCGGGCGATCTGGGCCAGGTCTACTGCTACAATACGACCAACCAGGGTCGCATGCCGATTAACGAGCGGCGCTGGTTCGTGGAGGAGGAATTGGCCGGCGGCGGCGCGGTGATCGACCATACGGTGCACCTGGCCGACCTCTTGCGCTGGTTCACCCAAAGCGAAGTCGTGGAAGTATACGCCCAGACCAACCGTATCTTGCACGGCGACGTGGTACAGGTGGAAACGGGCGGCCAATTGATGCTGACCTTTGATGACGGCACATTCGCCACCATCGACGCCAGCTGGAGCAAGCCGCTCAACTACCCCACCTGGGGCGGGCTGACCATGGAGATCATCAGCCAGCGCGGCTTGACCCGTGTCGACGGCTTTAGCCAAAATCTGAACGTGTTCCAGCAGGAACCGGCCGCCAACCAGTGGCAACATTGGGGTTCCAACGCCGACCGGGGCATGGTCGAGGAATTCCTGGCGGCCATGGCCGAATCGCGCCAGCCCGGCGTCACGGGCTGGGATGGTTACAAGTCGCTGGAGGTGGCCGTGGCGGCTTATCGTTCGGCCGAGAGCGGCCAGCCGGTGGCGTTGCCTTTGCGTGTCAATTAGCGAAGAAGCCTGGCTTTACACATAGATTATGCTTGCGATTGCAAACGCTACAATTATCACCCCGGTACGGACCATCCAGCGCGGCACGACGCTGGTTCGTTTTGGCCAGATCGAGGCGGTGGCCGTGGCGACCTCGGTGAAGATACCCAGCGGCTCAAACGTCCTGGACGCCAGCGGCCTGCTGTTGGCGCCGGGCTTCATCGATCTGCAATTCAACGGCGCCTTCGGCCACGACCTGACCCACAGTCCGCAAAGCCTTTGGCGCGTCGCCTCTCAATTGCCGCGTCATGGCGTAACTTCCTTCTTGCCGACCATCATAACCTCGCCCTTGAGCACAGTACGCCTGGCCCAGGAAATCTGGCACCAGGGACCGCCCGAAGGATTCAACGGCTCCAGGGCAATAGGCCTGCACGTCGAAGGGCCGTTCTTGAATCCAGCCAAACGGGGCGCTCACAATCCGAAATATTTGCGGCCGCCTTCAGTCGAAGAGGTGGCCCATTGGTCGCCGGAGAGTGGCGTGCGGCTGGTGACGCTGGCTCCGGAGCTATTGGGAGCGATGGACGTCATCGGCGCGCTCACGAAACGGGGCGTGGTGGTCAGCGCCGGCCATTCGATGGCCACCTACGAGCAGGCGCGCACCAGCGTGATGGCTGGCATCAGCTACGCTACCCACCTGTTCAACGCCATGCCGGAACTGCACCACCGCAAACCGGGTCTGATCGGCGCGCTGCTGTCTGATGAGCGGGTGACGATCGGCTTGATCGCCGACGGCGTTCACGTCCATCCGTCACTGGTCAAGTTGATCTGGCATATGACCGGCAGCAACCGGCTGAACCTGGTCACCGACGGCATGGCCGCGTTGGGCATGCCCCCCGGGGATTATGGTCTGGGCGATTACAAGGTAACGGTAACCGGCGAGAAGGCAACCTTGAGCAACGGTACGCTGGCCGGCAGTATCTTGTCCATGGACCAGGCGCTGCGCAATTTACTCAACTACACTGGCTGTTCCCAGGCCGAAGCGGTACGAACCATCACCACCACCCCGGCGACCCTGCTGGGCATTGCCAATCGCAAGGGCCAAATTGCGCCCGGCTTTGACGCCGACCTGGTCTTGCTGACGCCCGACTTCCGGGTGGTGGCGACCGTGATCGATGGCCAAATCGCTTATCAAGATGTGTCGGCCGGGCTCCGGCTTCGGCGTATGGGGACAGGTGAGCTGCAGATGCCGGAGGCGTAGTTTACGCAAGACCGGCGCCTACCGCTCTGCAACCAACTAGTCAATGTCGGCTTCTTTGCCGCTTTGCTCGGCTACCAACTCTCTGCGCAGAACCTTGCCAACCTGGCTTTTGGGCAGCTCGTCGCGAAACTCGACGAAGGTTGGCACCTTATGGGGGGCCAGGTTCTCCCGGCAAAAGTCACGAATCTCCCCCGCCGTAGCCGCCTGACCTGGCTTTAGAACCACGAAAGCCTTGACGCGCTCGCCCTTGCCTTCGACCAAAACGCCGGCCACGGCCGCTTCAAGCACCTTGGGATGCTCAAACAACACCTCCTCGACCTCGCGCGGGTAGATGTTGTAGCCGCCAGCGCCCAGGATCATGTCCTTGACCCGATCGACGATGCGAAAGTAGCCATCTTCGTCCATGGAAGCGATGTCGCCGGTGTACAGCCAGGGCCGGCCGCCGTCTGGATCCGGCCGCAGCGCGTTGGCCGTTTCGGTGGGCATATTCCAGTAGCCTTTCATGATCTGCGGGCCGCGCACGCATAGCTCGCCCGTTTCGCCCACTGGGACTGTTCGCTCGCCCGTTTCGACGTCTACGATCTTGACCTCAGTATCAGGCCAGGGCAAGCCGATGGTGCCGATACGACTTTGGCCGTAGGCGGGGTTGCCATGGGTGATCGGCGAGGCTTCGCTGAGCCCGTACCCTTCAACCAGGCGGGCGCCAGTCAACTTCTGAAAGCGCTGCTGAACCTCGAGTGGCAAGGGCGCGGCGCCGCTGTTGCAGAAATCGAGGCTGCTCAGGTCGTATTTGGCAGCGTCGGGGTGGTTGATGATGGCCACGTACAGGGCCGGTACGCCAGGATACATGTGCGGCCGGTGTTTATGAATAGACTTGAGGATATCTTCGACATCGCGTGGATCGGGCACCAGGATCATCGTGCCGGGACCCAGAGCGGCCGGATTCAGGCAGGTACTCATGCCGTAGCTATGGAAGAGCGGTAGAGCAGCCAGGATGGTAAGCGGCCGCTCTAAGGCGTCGACCCAAGTCCGGACCTGGTAGGTGTTGACCAGGATGTTCCGATGCGTTAGCTGGGCGCCTTTGGACAGGCCGGTCGTGCCGCCGGTATACATCAAGACGGCCGTGTCATCGCCGCCGATGTCGGCTGGCGCCGCCTTCTGTGACGTCCCCTGCAACAGATCCTGGAACCAGAACGTGTCGGCCTCGTGGGAGATATCAACCTGGTGGCCGCGCTTCTTTTCGGCCGTCAGGGTGAACAACAGGCGCAGCACGGTCGGGAAGTAGCTCTTGATCTTGGCCACGACAACCTGCTCCAGCGCCGTCTGACTCCTGATTTCCTTGATCAAGGGAAACATGGCGCTCAAGGTGACGATGGTTGTCGCCCCAGAGTCGTTCAACTGGTGGGTCAATTCTCTGGCCGTATAGACCGGGTTGCAGGGTACGACGACGGCCCCAAGGCGCAGCGTGGCGAAATAGGCGATCACAAATTGGGGGCAATTGGGCAGGTGAATAGCCACCCGGCTACCCTTCTTCACCCTCAGGCCCTGTAATGCGGCGGCGAATTGATCAACGGCCGTATTGATCTGGCGATAGGTCAGAGAACGGTCCTTAAAGATGATCATGGTCCGGTCGGGATGCTTCGCGGCCGTTCGAGCCAGGGCGGCCGGAATAGTGGTCTGTGGATAGTCCAGATGCTCGGTTACGTGCGGCTCATAGTACTTGAGCCAGGGCTTGTCCTGGTACATTTTGGCCCTCCGGGCTGATGGCTAGCTTTGAGCTCTTGGCTTTGAGCTGCTAGCAGATGGCTCTGGCGCTGTGTCCGATGCGGCTCAGGATTGTTGCTGGAAATCATAGCACAAAGTGATGCGTTGTGGGACTTTTTGGTCGATATGAGGAGTAACTGTGAATAGTGAATGGTGAATAGCTAATGATCAATGAGCTGGCGGCCAGGTGGGGCTGGGTGGGAATTTTTCCTTTAGCTGCCTTGACCGCCAGCGCCAGATGGCGCCAGTATGCAGCAGCCAGCGGATGGCGTCGGCGATGGTTTGCTCGGCCGGGCAGGGTCGCAGGTCGAAGGCTTTGTCGGCCGGACGGCCGTCGGCGACCAGGTAGCGCCCGTAGGCTTCTTCGAGGAAGCCGCGCGTGGCGATGGGCTCCCAACCGATTAGCCGGCCGGTCAGCTCAAACAGGTCGCCGGCCAGCAACGTTAAGCGCCGGCCAAGATTCAGATGCAGATGACGAATGCCGGTCAATTCCGTGATGAAACGCGAAATATCGGCATAGGCGAGGTCCTGGCCGACGATGGCGTAGCGCTGGCCGGGTTGACCCATGGTCACCGCCCTGGCGTGCGTCTCGGCCGCGTCGCGCACGTCAACGAAGCTGCCGCCGGTGTCGATGATGGGCAGCCAGCCGTTGACCATGCCCTGGATCCAGCGCATGGCCGGCGTGATGCGGTAGTCGTAAGGACCCCACATGCCGGACGCGCACAGGGAGATCATGGGAATGCCAGTCTCGTCGGCCAGGCGCCAGGCGGCCTTTTCGGCGCGGGTCTTGGCGATGGCGTACAGGGAGTGGGGATCCTCGTTCCATTGGTCGGTTGAACGCGGCCGGTCCATACGGTCGCCGAAGCCGATGGCGTAGGTGGAGCTGGTGTAAACGATGCGCCGCACGCGATTCTGAAGCGCGGCGGCGAAGACGTTTTGGGCGCCAGCCAGGCCTGTGTTGAGGATCGTCTCGGGTTCCCTGGACCAATAGCGGAAGGCGGCCGCCGAATGGATGATGGCCCCGCAGCCCCTGGCAGCGGCGATGAGTGAATCAGCGTCGAGGACGTCGCCGCAGGCATATTCGATGTCGAGCCCGGCCAGGCCCCGCAGATCGGCCGCCGGCCGGACGAAGGCGACGACTTGGTGACCATGGCGCAGCAAGGCGCGGACAGTGTTGGCCCCGAGGTGGCCGTTGGCGCCGGTGAGCAGAATACGGGTCATCGGTCGGCTCTGAAGAAAGAATGGGACGCGGATGAACGCGGATGAACGCGGATGAAGAGAAGGAGATGGGACACGGATTTGGACTGATTGGCACGGATTAGGAGAGGCATTAGGTAAGGGATGTTAGCAGGTTTAGGGCATATGTCAGGTGGGATCTTAGTCAGGTTCGGAGGCCGAGGATTGGGTGAACAGGCCGTCGACGCTGAGGTAGCGTTGGCCGGTGTCGGCGAAGATGCAGATGATGACTTTGGCGGCGTTCTCCGGCCGGCGGGCGAGTTGCATGGCCGCGTGGGCGGCCGCGCCGGAGGAGATACCGACCAGCAACCCTTCCTGACGAGCGATTTCCCGGCACATGGCGAAGGCCTCGGCTTCTGAAACCAGCTGGATCTCATCGATCAGTTCGCGGTCGAGGGTTTCAGGCACGAAGCCAGGCGCGGTGCCCATGAGCCGGTGGGGCTGGAAGATGCCCTGGGAGATGAAGGGCGACTCTTTCGGTTCTATGGCGATCGTCTGGACCGATGGCTTCTGTTCCTTCAGATAACGCCCCGCCCCGCAGAGGGTGCCGCCGGTGCCCAGGCCGGCGACCAGGAAGTCGATCTGGCCGTCGGTATCCCGCCATAGTTCAGGGCCGGTAGTCCGGTAGTGGGCCCGGGGATTGGATGGGTTGACGTGCTGGCCAATATAGAAGTAGTCCGGGTTTTGGGCCAGGATCTCTTGCAGTTTTTGCCGGGCGCCGGCCGTGCCTTCGGCGGCCGGGGTCAGGACCAGTTCAGCGCCCAGGGCGCGCAGCACGCGGCGGCGCTCGATGCTCTGGATCTCGGACATGACCAGCAGGGCCTTGTAACCTTTGAGGGCGGCCAGCGAGGCCACGGCCATGCCGGTGTTGCCGCTGGTGGCTTCGACCAGGGTGTTGCCCGGCCGTAACCGGCCATCGGCCTCGGCGTCTTCGATGATCTGCAGAACCGGCCGGTCTTTGAGGCTGATGGGGTTGAGAAATTCGCACTTGGCATAGATGTGTCGCTCGGGGGCCAGGCGGCCCAGGCGCAGGAGGCGCGTGTTGCCTATAAGGTGGGCGAGGTCGTCAGCCGCGTTCATGGACCAGGTGGCAGGGGCAAGTGGCGGGTGACATGGGGCGAGAGGCGGATAGCAGGGGCTAAGCAGTGAATGGTCATTGAGCTTAGCGCTTCGCACATATCTTGACGCGGCGCGCTAAAAAGCCGAATGTCACCCCTGGATCAGATTTTTTCATGAGGATGCCAAGAACTCGATGATGTGTGATGCCACCAGGTCGCTTCGCAGCGCAGGCCTTCCAAGACGATCCGGATCCTCTCTTCCCCCGCATAACGTTTACGACTGTTCCGTCTGATATTGCGAACTGTGCTGGTTGCTGTTGTCTTCTTGGTTCTCCTGGCCATCGTTTTGTCCTCCGAAGTTATTGTAACCGATGGCGAAAACCTCTCTTATTTCTGGCTCCTGATCTGTCCCATAGTTTCTGACGTTGCACATCTCTAGCTTGTAGTATCTCAACGAAATCTTGCGTATTGTAATCGATAGGGACGCCGCCCTTGGCCTCCACTAGATCGAACTTCACCTTAGAAATAGTGCCATAAACTCTCACTCGGGCAAGGTTTGCCACTTCCACCACTGCTGAACCGGTCCCGCCACCCGCCCCGTGTGCCAGCAGCACGTCTCCAGCTTTAAGCCGCCCTACACAATGAATTAACATGTAAGCCGTCAGATAGCTGGTGGTCGCAGCGGCCGCTGATTTTGGGTCAACTCCTTCTGGCACCTGGACTACTTTTTCTGCCGGTAGAATGGCGTATTCGGTATAGCCGCCGTATTGAATCAACGCTGCCACACGCTGGCCTCTTTCCAGTCCGCTTACGCCAGGGCCAACCTCTTCAATCACTCCAACCACATCATAGCCAAGGGTAAAGGGAGGCTTAGGGCCCACCGGGGCAATACCTAACTGCCACAGCACATCCGCCAGCAGAACGCCGGCCGCCTCTTCTTTGACAGCCACTTCCCCATGCTGGGGAGGATCAGGCTCAAATTCCTGCCATTCAAGCACCTCAGGGCCTCCCTTTTCTGTTGCTACATGACGATGGTTCATCATGACCCTCCTTCCTTTGACTGTTTGGAGTGATCCTTTGGCGACGCCCATCTCGCTTATCTATGTGTTCAGACGCAGCGCTATTCTATAAATGAAGGTTTCTCCTCAACGAAATCACCCAAGAGCATGAAATCGCAGACAGTTAATCTTCCCTCAGGTTCTGTTGTTATGGGCCACAGTTATGACGACATTGCCCTTTTTGTGCCCTTTCTCGACATACCTAAAGGCCTCGACCGTCTGTTCCAACGGATAGCTTCTATCTATGACCGCTTTTAGCTTTCCCGCCTCAGTTAGCTCTTTCAAAAAAACTAGATCTTCAATGTTCGCAGGCTTTGTCCCGTTTTTAACCTTCTTATCGCCCAAGACCGACGTCCACAGCATCTGAAGTAGAGTCGCCACTGTTGGGAGAGTGGCAAGGTAGACTCCTCCTTTCTTCAACAAGTGTTTGCTCCGTCCATACGATGTCTTCCCGACCACATCGAAGACTACGTCAAAGGTCTGGCCACTCTCAGTGAAGTCCTCTTTGGTATAGTCAATGACCTTATCGGCTCCCAAGGATTTCACCATTTCTGCATTCCTGGTGCTGCAGACACCGGTCACTGCTGCGCCATAGTACTTGGCAAGCTGTACCGCAAAAGTCCCTATAGCTCCGGAGGCGCCGTGGATAAGAACTTCTTGTCCGGCCTGGATCCTCCCCTGATCCCTGATGAAATATAGGGCGGTAATCCCCGCCAGGGCGATAGGGGCGGCTTCCTGCCAGGTCATGTCGTCTGGTTTCTTCGTCAGCGCCGCGTCTTCGGGCAGGCAGATGTACTCGGCAAAAGCGCCAAGCGCGGGTTCCGTTGATCCAAATACCTGGTCGCCTGGCACAAATCGTTTTACATCCTGGCCGACAGCCTCAATTTCTCCGGCAAGGTCAAGCCCCAGCCAAGGCTTCCTTGGTTTTGTGACACCGAATTGCAATCGCATGGGGAGCAGGAACAACTTGGGCGCAAAGGTAAGATTGCGTTGGTTGCAGTCTGAGGTGGTTACGGCTGTGGCCTGGATCTTTATCAGTACTTCATTCTCTTTGGGAACAGGTTTCGCCACCTCTCTGAGCTGAAGTTCATCCGGTGGTCCGTATTCCGTGTGTACAATCGCTTTCATGAGTTTCCTCCAAGATTGCTTTGATCGCGCGCGAAGGGGAGATCTCCCGAAGCAACCCTATCTTTGAAGTGACAATTGCTCCTTACAATATACTTCGCTGCCCAAAAGACTCAAATTAGGCCACCCACTTCCATGCATACCAGACAGTCAGTGCATTAAACACAAAGCTCACAATGATTAAGAATTTGTCATAAGCTCCAGGGTATCCAGGCAAGCCAAAGAGATTAAATACAACAACCAATATGGCTACGATGATGTTTACCCAGCGAATCGCGGGATACTTCAACGTCAGGGTCAGCACAACCATAGCAATCGGAATCAGCATTATTGCTGCAATAAACAACCACATTCCCTGAGTTGGCTTCGTACCTAAGATTTCTCCCGGTATGACATCACCGGCGAATATTCGCAACACATCCCCCCAAAGATAGGTCAACATTGTAGCTATCCATAGTCCTGAAAGGATTATCCGCGTATCTACCATAATGCAATCTCCTCCTCCATATTGAAGATGAACGGGTTAATATATCGGCTACTAGAATATATTGTAATACGTATTGATGGGTCGCGATATTTCGCGCATGAACAATCAACGCGAGTTCATGCCCAAAGTGGGGAGAAATTTCTCCCCACCTATGTCATCTGTCATGAAGTTGCCCACTGGCACTTACTTGAATGAATTAGGCAACAGCATCATTCATATAGTATCTATCAAGTCATTAGTCGACAACGATAAGAGATATTATGACACCCTCACGACAAAGAATGATCGAGGACATGCGGTTGAACCAAACACTCAGACCAAAGCACTGGCGCCCGCCTTGACCAAGATATCGATAGATCTTTTTTCGTTCCATTGAACTGTTTACTGTCTGATATCGTCAAAATCCAAATGGACAGTCGTCCCCACACCGGCTTAGTTTAACCGGGATTGGGCGGCGGCTAAGCGCGGCACGAATCCTTAATATGTTAGTTGATTTGCAACGAAGAGTCATCAGGGGACGCCGGATAGTGCGCTGTCCAGGTCGGCAATGAGGTCCTCAGGGTCCTCGATGCCGACCGAGTAGCGGATCAGGCTTTCGGGAATGCCCATGGCTGCCCGCTCTTCCGGTGTGCATTCGACGTGGCTGGTGGTCGCCGGAGGCCCGACAACGGTTTCGACAGCGCCCAGGTTGGCGGCCGCGTGGGCGAAGCGCAGCCGGGGCAAGAAGTCGCGCACCGCGTCGAAGCTATCATCTGACAACATGAAGCTCAGCACGCCGCCAAAGCCGCGCATTTGGCGCCGGGCGATGTGGTGATTCTCATGTGATTCCAGGCCGGGATAATAGACGTTGTCGACACGGGCATGGTTTTGCAGAAATCGGGCGATTTGAAGCGCGCTTTCATTCTGTTGGCGGATGCGCAGGTGAAGGGTTTTCATGCCCCGCAGCAGCAGATAAGCGGCCATCGGGTGCAACGTCGCCCCGTTGATTTCGCGGAAATGGTAAATGCGCTCGACCAGCGCCTGGGAGCCACAGATGACGCCACCCAGGGCGTCGGCATGACCGCCTAGAAACTTGGTGGCGCTGTGCAAGACCAGATCGGCGCCTAGTTGTAGCGGGTTCTGGTTGATGGGCGTGGCGAAGGTGTTGTCGACGATGACGGCGGCCCCGGCCGCGCGTCCAGCCCGAGCCAACCGGGCCAGGTCCACGATCTTAACGGTGGGATTGGTCGGCGATTCGAGATAAAGAACCTGGCAACCCTTGTTAATCTCAGCTTCAATAGCCTCATGGTCCGTGGTGTCGCACAGGGCGACGTTTATTTGAAAGCGCGGTAGGAATTCGGTGAAAATGACATTGGTCCCGCCATAGGTATCTTTGACGGAGACGACCCGCTCGCCGGGCGAAAGCAGAGCGAAGAGGGCGCTGCTGATGATGCCCATGCCGGTGGCGGCGCTGGTGGCCGCCTCGGCGCCCTCCATTTGGCGAACTTTCTCTTCGAAGACCTGGACGGTGGGGTTGGTATTGCGGCCGTAAATATGGCCCTCTTCTTTTCCCAAAGCCACGCGCTGCCAGTGGTCGACATCCCTGTAACCAAAGGAGACGCTGTGGACGACCGGCACCTGGGTAGCGCCTTGCATTAAGGTCGACTCCTCGCCCGCCCAAACGGCCTGTGTGCCCAGAAGTGGTTTTTTATCGTTCATAATCATATCTCACTGGCAGAAGTCGACAGCCGTTGCAACTAGGATGGCGCTCAAATCGGCTACTGATTGAAGATCGACCCACTCCTCGGCGCTGTGCAAACCCTGGCCGGTTGGGCCGACCAGCATGGTATCGACTCCCGCCTCGGCCAACAACGCCGCATCGGTCCAGAAGGTTTGGCCGCTGTGGGCTGGCTTGTAACCCAGACGATCGGCCATGGCCTTCTCAACGGTCCGTACGATGGGCGCTTCGGCGCTAATTTCATGCGCCTCGCGCCGGAAGGTGGGTTTGACAGTTGCCTTGAAAGTATCGTCTTCGGCCGCCAGCTGGTCAATGATAGCCTGCAGATCGGCCGTGGCCTGGTCTTGTGTCTCGCCGGGAATCGTGCGTCGCTCGATTGTCAGGTGACAAGACGCAGCATAGACGCTTACTTCGGCGCCGCCCTGTAAGAGAGCGGCATGCAAGGAAGGCGGCCCGGCCAATGGATGGGGCGCTCTCTGGCGCAATTCTTGCTCCAGCAGATCGAGCCGGGCCAGAAAGCGACCCATGTGCATGTTGGCGTCGATACCCTCGGCGTAACGGCTGCCGTGGGCGGCCCGGCCGGTCGTCTCCACTTCGTACCAAATGAAGCCTCGATGGGCGCGGCAGAGGGTCAGGTCGGTCGGTTCGGTAACGATGGCCGCGTCGGCGGTCACGGTTTTGACGAGATGTTCCATGCCGATGCTGGCGTACTCTTCGTCGGCCACGGCCGTTATCAACAAATCGCCGGCCAATCTCACGCCACCGTCGACAAAGGCCTTGGCAACGCCCATCATGGCTGCCAGGCTGGCCTTCATGTCTTGCGCGCCGCGGCCGTAGAGCCGGCCGTCCCGTATTTCCGCGCCGTAGGGATCGTCCATGCCCTCCACGCCGACGGTGTCCATGTGGCCATTGAGCAGTAAGGAGCGGCCGCCGCCCGTCCCCGGCAGGATACCGACGACGTTAACCCGATCCGGCGCCAGCTCATAGGTCTTCACGTCTAGCCCGAGCATTGTCAGGGCGTTGGCCACATAGGCGCCGATCTGGGCTTCGCCCTGCCCGGCCGGCGACAGTGATGGGTTCACCGAGTTGATGCGTACCAGATCGGCCAAAGTTTGGTCGATGTACTGTTGATCGATGGAAAATTCCATGTTGTCTCCTTCAAAAATAGCCTTCAGCTCTCAGCTTTCAGTTTTCTGACTTCCAGCGGTTGGCGGTTTTCATACAAGGTGGTGCGCCGCGGCGCATTTCGGCTCATTCCTGAGCTATGATCAGCATTATGTAAAGTAGATGGTCATAACTGCTGCCAAGTCGCTCGAATGTCAATCGGTATGGAATGTTATGTAAAGTATGTTCAGGTACGCTTGATGTGTAAAGGGCCGCATTTGAGGATGCTCTCTCCATCATTGATTGTGTGTTATGTAAAGTATACACACATGCGCTTTAGGCGGAAAGGGTCGCAGCTGAGGATGCTTTCTCCTTACATGAGCCAAGTCATTATGTAAACTTACCCTCGGTTTCGAGCGGATCTGGCGATTCTTTGTAGCCGTGGGAGGTGATCAGCAGCACGACCCGGTCGGCCGGACCGACGGCGCCCTGGGCGACGAGCTTTTGTAGACCGGCCAGGCTGGAGGCCGAAGAGCGCTCGACGTAAAAGCCACGCCGGGCCAATTGGCTCTGGGCGGCGGCGGCTTCGCGGCTGCCGGCCTCTACTGCCTGGCCATTGGAGCCTTGCAACGCGATCATGGCCTGGTGGGTGGCCGTGTCGCCGGTGATGGAGGGCATATCGGGCGCCTGGCCTTCGAACTTGGCCCGGTAATCGGCGCCGGCCAGGACCCGGCTCAGACGGGCGTAGGGCTCGGCGGCCACCAGGCGCGGCATAACGTCCAGTTGACCCATGGCGGCCGCCTCGACTAGGCCCTGGTAGATGCCAAATAGATTGTCACCACGGGCCGTGGGCACGACGATGACTGTGGGCGGCGCCGGCGCCATGGCTTCCAGGATCTCCCAGGCGACGGTCTTGAAACCCTGGACGCCATAGGGATTGCTGCCCAGCGGCGGATCGAGGTGGTTGGCGGACGGATACCACAGACCGGCCTCAACCTTGGCCTGGATGATTCGCCAGCGTTCCAGCGAGTCGTCGGTAAAGACCAACTCAGCGCCGCATAGGCGTATGGACCGGGCCCAGGCCTGGCTCATGTCCTTGGTAGAAACCACGACGCAGCGCAAACCGGCCGCGGCGGCGTAGGCGGTCAACGAGACGCCGGCGTTGCCCGACGAAGCCACGGCCACCGTATCGTGCCCCAGGGCGGCCGCCCGGGCCACCACCAGGGGACTCATCCGGTCCTTGTGCGAACCGGTGGGATTGGCCCCTTCGTACTTGAGATAGAGGGCCTTTAAGCCCAACGCTTCGGCCAGGTCGGGCAGCGGGACCAGCGGCGTGTCGCCCTCGCCCAGGGTGGGAAAGGTCCAGTATGGTAAGCGGCTGGCGTAGCGGTCCAGCCCTCGCCGGTCAGCCGTCACCGTCCACGGGCGTTCGTCGGCGTAGGTCAGGGTGAGGCTGGCCGGAAAGCCCTCATCCAGGCAGGTTAAGCAGCCGCGGCCGCGATCGGCGGCCGGATGTTCGGGCGGGTAGGTTCGGCCGCAGCGCAGGCAAACGAATCCGGTCAGGCTAGGATTGAGCTGATAGGGCATCGGCGAAGATATCGAGGGCGTCGCGAATCTGGTCTTGGTCCACGACCAGGGGGGGAATCCAACGAATGACGTTGCCGAAGGTGCCGCAGGTGAGCAGCATCAGGCCCTTTTCATGCGTAGCCTTGACCACGGCGCCAGCCATTTCCGGCCATGGTTCGCCGTTCGGATGGCTCATCTCGCTGGCGACCATCAGGCCCTGGCCGCGCACGTCGCCGATGGCCGGGTACTCCTCTTGCAGGCGGCGCAGGCCGGTGATGAGCACCTGGCCCATGGCGGCCGAGTTTTCAATGAGACCTTCGTCGCGCATGGTCTGAATGGTGGCCACGGCCGCGGCGCAGGC
>JBFFWQ010000118.1:0-19041 GCA_041570195.1 Promineifilaceae bacterium (SeqCode)
CTTCGGCCGGGAAAACATCCTCCTTTCCGAGCAAAGCCATTAATTCCGTTTTCTCCAGTTGTTCCATGATCCGTTCATTCATGCCGGCTAACATCAGTTTGTTTCCCGTGGCATCGAGTTGTTTGGCATATCGTTCAATGATACGAACAAAGGTGCTGCCGATTTCATCTCTGTCCCGCATACCGACGATCACTACCGCGCGGTGGGCTTCGCCTATTTCCGGCAATTGCTCCTCGAATTCGGCCGCGCCGGCAAAGAACAAACTGCCCACCGGCAGCAGGGCTACGATTTCTTCATCTGGCAGCTCTGCAGGAACTTCGGCCTCCACGAACGTGCCGTCCGGTTGGCGCACAATGCGTTCGACCCGGACTGCCTCGGCCGACTGGTAAATGAACATGAGCCCGTGCAATACCACCCCGACAGCGACGGCCACTTGCAGCGGCGCGAACAGCGTAATAACGAAAGTGACGATCGTGACCGTGGATGAAGTCCAACCCGTATGCCACACGGTCTGAATGCGGGGCACATTGACCATCTGCACGCCGACCACCATCAGCGTGCCGGCCAAAGTGGCCATCGGGATCAGTTCGATAAACGGAGCGATGAGCAGGACGCAGATCGTGGCAAATGTGCCGGTGAAGATGTTTACCCAGCGTGATTTACCGCCGATGCTTTGCACTTGAATGGTCCCCGAAACCGAGCCGCCTACCGAGATGCCGCCGGCGAGACCATTCGCCATGTTGGCCAGGCCCTGGCCGCGAAAATCGCCGGAGGGATCGGGGTATTCGCCGTCCGGATTGGGGATGCTCTGACTGACGCCGGCCGCCTGCACCAGGGCAATGATGGCGATAGTAAGTGCCGGGAGGAACATGGCCGGTATCAACGATAACTCTGGCAGGTTCAGGGAAGGCAGTGCACGTGGAATTGAAGCCGTATCCCCGACGACGGCCACAGAGTCCATGTTCAGACCAGCGACCATGACCGTAGTTGCAACCAGGGCCACGGCAAAGCTGTAGCGGCCAAGCCTGGTCCGGTCTAGGGTCACGATGAGCACAATCGTCAGTAACCCGACGAAGAGCGTGGGCCAATCGATCTGCTGCCAGTTGATGATCGTGTCAATCGTCTGGAATACTTTCTCTTCGGCCTCACTGGCGTAGCCAGTCAGGTCGCCGACCTGGCTCAATATGGTCAGAACGCCCAGGCCGCTGAGAAAGCCAGTCATCACAGAATTGGAGATGAAACGGACCAGCGACCCTAACTTCAGGATGCCGAAAAGCAGCATGAGCAGACCCACCAGTAGACCCAGGACGACAAGATAGGCTAAATGCTCTTCCTCCGGTATGTTGGCCAGGGCGTCCAACGTGGCCAATGAAGTGGCGCTGGTTGCATCAACATTCATGATGACGGAACTGGTAAACAGCGCCGCTATTGGTGTTCCCACCATCATGGAATAAAGGCCATACACGGGATTTACGCCCGCCAGAACGCCGTTGGCGATGCCCCCTGGTATGGAAACAATAGCATTAACCAACCCAGCAATAAGGTCGCTTATCAGGATGGCACGCGGAACGCGCAGACCGGTTGTCGTTAATTCGTCAGCTTCAGTAGCCATAGGTTGCTCTCAAGGCAAGCTCGTTTCAAGCATAGCGTCCGCATCGGACTGGTTCCACCTGAAAATGGTCAGCGTCACGATGTTCACTTGCCAATTCAATCCTAAGCACGCCGAATGGGCATCTCTGGCACTTCCTGCATCTCTGTACCTTCGGATTCTGCGACACCTTCGACTTGCTGAGCATACCATTTGGCGCCCGGCGCGGCCGTCACGCCATGGGCGAAGATGCTGATCAGAACCGTTAACATGACGACGCCATAGATCAGGGATTCGCCCGGCAGGTCCTCCTCCATGACAGTGAATACATAAAGGATAGAAGCAATACCTCGCGGTCCAAACCAACCGATAAAGCCTGTCGTAATTGGCTTTACTTTCGTGCGGATCAATCCTAGTCCAACCGCGGCAAGCCGGATAACGGCTAGGCTCAATACGGCATATAGCAGCATGGTGCCATCGAACTGATCCAAGGCCAGCGGCAGCATGACGGCTCCGAAAACGATCATGAAGGTCAGCATCATCAAGCCCTGCACCTCCACCTCTGCATACTCGTAGAGCATTTCTGTGTCTTCTCTCCGGGTTGTATTGGCCAACGTCACCCCCATGACGAAAGCAGCAATGAATCCGTTGCCGCCAGTTAATTCGGCGGCGCCGTAGGCCAGCAGAGCCAGCACTAGGGTGCTGATCTTTTGGAACTCCTTGGACATCCAGCCGCTTTTCTGACCCCACTCGATGAACCGGCCGCCAAGAAAACCGACGATTAGGCCTACCACCAAACCGAGGACGATCAGGGTAAGCGCCCGTCCAAGAAAATGACTTTGCCCCAGGGGACTTTCTTCTGCGAGGGCTAGGTTGAGGGCCATTAAGAGGAACGGCATGGCTATACCGTCGTTGAGGCCGCTTTCGACATTGAGTGTCTGGCGGATGCGCACCGGCACCCTGGGATTGGTAACCACGGCCTGACCCAGGCTGGCATCTGTGGGCGAGAGGATGACCCCCAGCACGGCCGCTTCCCAAAAAGTCAGCTCAGCGAAAAAGATAGCTGCCAGGATGGTGCCGAACAACATCATCAGTGGCAGCCCGATGGCCAGCAAGCGCGTCGGCAATGAATGGTCACGTATCAGGCTGCGAACGTTGATGCGCGAGGCGTCGGTGGCCAGGACGAGGATCAGGGTTAACTCAGCAATGATCTGGATGAACTTGTTTTCCAGATCTACTTCGATGATGCCCAAAACCCGGCCGCTCAGGATCAGTCCCAGCACGGTGTATACCATCGGCAGGGTGACAATAGTGCCTTGGATGCGACGGGAGATAGCGGCCGCCACCAAAACGCAGACAAGGACGGCGACCAGTGCCAGTGCTGGTTCCATTTTTCTATTCTCCTATCGAACCATATTCATGTCCTCAATTGGCGGTCTATAACTCACAACCCCAACAACTGCTTTTTCTTCACCTGGAACTCTTCGTCAGTGATGACGCCCTGATCGTGTAATTCGGAAAGCCTTGCTAGTTCGTTGAGGTAATCGGGTTCACCGGCCGGGGCGCTGGTCACAGGCGCTGAATCTTCCTTGGCATCTTCGGCATCGACATATTCCCACTCTTCGTCGGTTAGCTCTTGCTTGGGGATATTCAGGTCGTCCATGGCCCGGTCGAGTTCTTCATCGCTTAACTCTTCAGCCTTTTTTCCGGTATGTTCTTCCACACGTTCGGTGTCGCGCTTGCTCAGTTTATAGACACCAACGGCGATGAGACCGCCGACAAGAATGACCCGCCTTCTCCGCCTTCGTCTCCTCCTTCGCTGCGTGCGAGCTACGGCTCTTCGGCCACCTCGAGCCCCACCTCTTCTACCACCTCTCATCATCGCTACACCTCCAAAAATCTAATGATTTACGTCTAATTTCTCACTGTGCACCAATTGCTGTTGAGTTGATATAGAGCTTTGCTTGTTGCTATCAACCTGCCACAACCAATTGGCGCCATTTGCATCGATCTCTATCACTGCCTGTACGCAGTCTCCTGGATCAACCTCCAAAGGTCTCAACAAGGGTAGAAAACCCTGGTTCCAACTTGGCACGCTATTCTGTGGTTTATTACTCAGACTAAGGCCGGGCATAAGCTCGGTGCGAAACCAGATAACCAATCCATGCATCCAGCCATGTTTGGTAATCTCTAGAACCACTTCTGCGCGAACGTTTGAATTATTGAACTGATCCAAACAAACCTTTGATACAGTAACTGGTTTCCCCAGCAGAGCCTTCTCTGAAAGGCGCGTCCAGACGAGTTGCTTGGCCATGATGGTTCGTGCCGATGAGAAATCAAAGCCATAAAGATCCTTCCGCCAATCTGAGACGAGATTGAAGTCCGTTGGATTCTTAACTGGTGCAGTTATTAACTCGACTGATCGAGGAATAATTCGCGCTTTGGGCTTCAGTAATCGCTGCTTCGCGTCGTGTACCCAACCAAGGATTCCCTCGTCAAAGCCAGCATTGCCGATTGTTTCGGTCACCAGCACATCGGCGGGTTCAGGAAGCTCAACATTGGTTGACCAATCTTGAAAAAAGGAAATTCTTTCCGAGAAACCATTGTCTCGACTAATCTGTCGAGCGAGATCTATAATTGGGTCCCGCTCGATAGCATACACATGACTTGCTCCAGCCAGGCAGGCGAAAAGGGCCAGGATTCCAGTTCCTGATCCGATATCTAAAACGATATCACCCGGCTTCACCGTACCCAAGATTGCTCGCAGGAAGCTGCTGGTACGCGTCTCGTCCTGCAGCATAGAATGGTGATAGGTCAGAGTATCGGACAAGCTTTGATCGAGCATAATCTTGCGGTCGCAAAAGGGATCGTCAATTCTTTGATGATATTGGACATGTTGAATGCAAGGAAACGGGCTAGCGTTGGCGGAGATTAACCGACGCTAGCCCACCTCAACTTTACATGAATATTCTGTTACTGCCCGCGTCTGGTCAATGTCAACTGTCGGACGGCGAAAACCATTAAAAATCGGCCACGTCGGGGTATTCATCGATGCCCGGGAACTTGACCTCGGACTCTGTCATCCAGTCTGACATGGGATAGAGTTTGCCTCGCGTGCCAGGATTGCCGCTGGAATGGGGTAGCGGCCATGTATCCTGGGTGTTTACCACCTGGCGAATGGTGATGTCATCTTTGGTGACGTTGTAGACGTAGTTGTCCTTAGATAGGTGGATCGGCCCATCATAAACGTCTAGGATCTCCTTGAAGACCAGCGGCGCGGTGCCCGGATCGTTGTAGAAGTGATAGGCGATGGCCAATCGAGGTTGCACTTCTTTCATCACCGAAGCCCAGGCGGCCGGCGAAGTGTGGCCGCGGGTGCCGACATTCACCGCCAGGTCATAGGGGAAACCGAACTTCTCCATTAGAAGCTGTACGGTAATGAAGCATTCATGGATGGCCACATCAGCCCCTTTGGCATATTCCATATACCATTTGTTGGGCGCGCAGTCACCACCGTAGACGAACTTCAATCCATTCCACTCGAGGCTGTAGCTTACCGGGCCATCGATCATATGTTTGGCCGGCCAACTGCGAACGACAACGCCATTCTGGTCGTAAACAACCTCATTCATTCCCGTATAGTCAAACTCGTGGACGGTATATTGCCGACCTTCTTCGGGAAGCCGGCCGACGCGGCTTCTGATGTCCCATTTACAGGCTTCCACTAGCGTGTCGATGAAATATTGAGTGCCCATGTCCGGTTCCGGACCCGATGGTCCCCATATCTCTACGCCGCCATCAGCCTGCCTTTCGATCCACCCGCCAACATACCAGGCCATGAAATCGCCCATGTGGTCGGTGTGCAGGTGGGAAAGGAATAGCTTATTGGCCTTCACATAGGAGACACCCAGGCCGCAGAAGTTCATAATGCAGCCGGTGCCCATGTCGAAAAAGAACTTGTCGCCGTTGCCCAACTCGACAAAGAAGCTGGCCGAGGCCTGCGACGGCCGCAAATTGGGCATCCCTGTGCCCAAGGCCGTGATCCTCATTTCTTGTTCTCCCAGTTCCTCTGTTCCAGGGAAATAGGCATCTCGTAATCGTTCGCTCATTGTTTCTCTCCTTGCTTGATAATCATTCTGGACAGGCTCTATCCTCTATCCGCCTCCCGCCTCGAGATCCGCGGCGGTAAGATTGTTGTGGGTCATGAATTCTTTGACCCAGCGGGCGTTGGCCTCGTCTACATCGAGACGGCCGTCGAGGATGAATTTCGTATACTCTGAGGCGCGGGTCGAGTCCGGGGCCAGCTTTTCGGAAGGCCCTTCAACATCCCATGAATCATCGGTCGATACGCCCATACGCTCCGTGACTGCATCTCGAGTGATGTTCCAGACCATCATGTCGGTGGCCATTGAGAGTGGACCATCGTAGGTCTCTCTCACCGCCTCATAAATCGCATAACGTGTATCTGCATCGTTGAAGAAGTGATAGGCGACGGCGTGACGCGGTTGGGCCATGCTCATGATCTGGCCAAAGGACTGGGCCGAAGTATGGAATTTCAGATTGATGCGCAAAGCCAGCTGGGCTGGTTGGTTGTATTTGGTCATCATGTGATCGGAGGTCATCCAGCATTCATGGATAGCCAGATCTGCACCCTTGGCGTACTCCGGATACCAGATATTGGGCGCCGTGTCGCCGCCAAAAACAACCTTGTAGCCGTTCCATTCAAAGGCCAGACTGACCGGTCCATCACCGGTATGGATGCAAGGCCAGGAACGGACAGTGACGCCGTTTTCTTCGTAGATCACCTCATTCAGGCGGCGATAGTCAAACTCATGCACCGTGATCTGACCTGGAGTGGGATTAATAGTGACAGCACGCGTCATGTAGTCCCAGTTGTATGCTTTGAGCATGTGCTCGATCGCGTACCTGGTGCCCATGTCCTCACGTGAGCCGCTGGGCCCCCATACTTCAAGTGGTACTGAACGCCCGGCTGTCCAGCCACCCGCCCAAAGTGATGGAAGGTCCGCCCAGTGGTCGGTATGTAAATGGGTCAAGAAGACCTTGGTCAAGAAGTTTGCCGGGATCATTAGCGACTGAATGTTAGCCATTGATCCACTGCCTATGTCGACGATGAACTTATCGCCATTGCCCAACTCAATAACCCACGAGGCCGCTGCCTGAGATCGACGTGCAGTGGGCATGCCGGTGCCACAGGCGATGACTCGAATCTCGTCGGGGCCCAACTCCTCGGTGCCTGGGTAATAAGCGTACCTGTTCGGCGCAGTGCCGGTTCGGGATGTTACTTTTCCGCCTGCCATTTTCTATCTCCTTTTAATGCATTCTTGCGTCACAGTTACTGTGTCACGTTATGGTCATCTCTGTTACAGTAAAGCAGTAGTAGAATCGTAAATAACGGCCCTCATCCCGTCGAAGCCCGAACCGGTGCCCAGGGCCCTGATCCTCATCTTTCTGTTCCACCCTCCGCTCTTCCGTGCTGTGGAAGTAGGCATTTCATAATCATTCGCTCATTCTCGTATGCCGCTGTTTTGGGTTCACAGGCACCTTGAGCGAGGGCGGCGCGCCGATGAGTGCCACTTGACCAATGTTAGTATCTAGATCAGGGCGCCAGGGATCGGCCGATTGTAGAACATGGGTCGCGCTAGCAGATCTTTGCGAATGGTCTCGATCATGTCGGCCTTGACGGCCGCATATTGCGGGTCATCCCATAGGTTCACCAATTCACCCGGATCCTCGTTCAGGTCGTAGAGCTCGCCTTCCGTACCCTCGTAGGTCTTGCTACGCTCGTAGAGCACGCACTTGATCCCGTTGGCGAACATGGCGTTCATGATGATCGATGCATCAGGCGTATGGCTCTCGTATTGGGTAAAGGTATACTCGCGCCCCTGCTTGTCCCCGTCTGAATTGCTGACGGGTAGCGGTGAGCCATCCATCCAATCAGGCACATCAACGCCGGCGATCTGGCAGAAGGTGGGAGCCAGATCGATAATGCCGACGGGAGAGTCCACCACGGCAGCGGGCACGTTGGCGTTCATGGCCGGCTTCCAGATCAGGGGCAGTCGACACTCGTGGTCGGTTAGCCCCGGGCCGATGAGCATCAGACCAAAGGCGCCGTCAAAACCACCGTGATCAGGCGTAAATATGATGTCCACGTCGTCTAGCACACCCTTATCTTCCAGGTGCTTTATCATCTTGCCGATGCCGTCGTCTATGAGCTTGTTGCTGGTGTAGATCTTCTGGTGGATCTCGCGGATATGTTCGGGTTTGAGATTGTCACGGTAGGAGTAGCCTTCGATGGCTTCGAAGGAGATGAAATGATCGCCCGTGTACCATTCGCGCCAGTGCCAGGGCTTTTGCTCCAGCCAGGCCATACGCTGCTCGTCCGACTCGCCGAAAGCATCGTACGGCGCGATATCTTTCCAGTTGATGTAATCTTCCTCAACTGGCGGATCATAGGCGTGATGTGGGTCACCGTAACTGACCCAAACGAACCAATCCTCCTCTTCGTCCAGCGAGTCGATGTAGCGGATGGCGTTGTCGGTGGTCCAGTCGGTCTGGTAAAGTTCGCGCGGAATGGGACTATCCTTGACGAAGATGGCGCCAGTCTCGCCGCCGCCCTTGACGATCATCTCGCTGTGTTCGCCCGACAGATCGAGAAGCTGGTAGTAAGCATCGGCGTATTCGGGATAGTTCTTCCGTAACCAAATATTATAATGGCTGTTCGCGGGCACGGAACCGTGGGCCTGCAGCTTGGCGAAGTCAAAGCCTCTCAACGGCCCGTAGCGATTGTTGACACCCAGGTCTGATTCCATGCTGATCGGCGAGCTAAAAGGTTCCCAATGGGCCTTGCCGATGATAGCGGTACGATAGCCGGCTTCATCGTGCAGCACGTTGGCGATGGTAGTCGCCTCATGGACTAGGGGAATGCCGTTGTTCCAGGAACCGTTGGTGCGCGGATATTGCCCGGTGATGAGCGAGTTGCGGCAGGGCATACAGAGGGGATTCTGATTGCGGGCCGCATCGTAACGAACGCCTTCGGCCGCCAATCGGTCCAGATTGGGGGTTTGTGCGTAGGGATCGCCATAGTAACCCATGGAGTCCCAACGCATCATGTCGGTGGTTATAAAGAGAATTTTTCTGCCCATTGTTTGCTTTCCTTTTCGACAAGGCATTCTGGTAGACGTCAGGCGTCTTTGAACCAGAATGCAACTAAATAAGTCACTTCTCTTCTAGCACAACAGTAATCGTATCGTAGTAAAGGGTGGTGAGTCCCTCGAAGCCGGAATCGGTGCCGGCAATGAGCCACAGGACGCCATCTTCATCGGCCGTCACCTCGAATTCCCGGCCGGCGCTGTTTTGCTCCATCAGCTCATAGGCGCCGGCCGAGTCGGGGGTCAGATTGGGATTGGCCATGTCGCCGATATTGATCATGTCCTCGCCTTCCGAGGCCTGGTTGCCCTTGTCGATATTCATGCGCAGCCAGCCGTCCGATTCTTCCACGATGAGCGGCTCGTTGGTGGTGGCGCCGACTTTGACGTAAACGCTCTCGCCGGGCGAGCCGCCGATGCCGGTCAATCCCTCCGGAACATTGCTGGCCAATATCAGCCGGAAGGTAGCCCGGTATGTGGCGCCTGGTTCCAGGCCGTCCACCCGGCGCTTGAGGAACATGAACAGGTCATCGCTGTGGTTGTCGCCCTGCATATAGATGCCGAAGCCGCCGAGATTGTCGGGTAGTTCCGTCCATTCGGAATCCAGTTGGTAGAATGCTTCGTCAGAATCGACCGGCAGGTCGGCAAAACCCGTGATCCATTCTTCGTCGTCATCGTCGAAGGTATAGGTGAATTCAAGTCCATCTTCTGGAATGACGAACTCCTCCTCTTCACGGCTGAATTCCTCAGCTTCGCCAGTGTAGTCGAAGGCGACGGTCGTCACGTCCACATTGGACTCTGTCTCTGCATCGTACTCTGTCTTGGTGAAGACCATCTCCAGCCCGTTGAGCTGCCACTGCCGGCTGTTGATAAAAGCCGAGATGAATGCTTGCCCCTGTTCCATGATCTCGTCCGAACAAGTGTTCTGGGTGGTCAGGGTTAAGTCGATGCCTGGCCAGACGTTGTTTTCGGGCGAGACGCTGTAATCACCCTGGTAGTCGTTGCAGCCGGTGAAACCGTAAGTCGTGCCGCCATCGATCGTCTCCTGGCTGAAGTTGGCCGTAATCTCCGTGCCTTCCAGGACGTCGACCAGTTCACCCTCGCTATTTTGATAGGCAGTCACCAGCCAGGCGGTGTCATGCAGGTGCTCGGGTGGTTCCAAGTCTCCGGCCGCTTCTTCCTCAGTCTCACCACCGCAGGCGGCGAGCAAGGCGACGAAGAGGAAAGCGAGTATGAGCTGTAGCCACGAGCTGCGAGCTACTAGCCACGAGTTCCTATCCTTCATCCTTCAACCCTCATCCTTCTCCCTTTTCCGCCAGGAACGCATCCGCCCCGGCATGCACCGAATCGTAGATGTATTCATGACCAATGAGATCGTCTAAATCCGTAGTGCGGAAGAGATCCAGGACATGGGTCCGCACGCGGGCCAGACGCAGGTCAATCCCGGCTTTTTCCAACTCTTCGTTGAGTTCACGGATGGTGATCAAGGCGGTGGCGTCGACCTCGGTGACCGATTCAAAATCGACCAGGACTACCCGCGGTGACGGGTCGGTTATTTCCACACCGTAACGAATCTCATCGGCCAGGTCAGGCGCATTGGCGAAGAAGAGCGAACCGTCAAAGCGGGCAATAAGCAAGCCGGGCACAGTCTCGCCATCGGGGAAATTCTCCAGGCTGCGATAGATCTTCTCGCCGGGCACCTTGCCCAGCACGGCCGTGGTCCGGCTCTTGGTGGAATACAGCAATCCCAGCAGGCCCAAAAAGACGGCGATCAGCAGGCCTTCGAGAATACCGATGGCCAGGACGCCCAACGCGGCTATGAGACCGGTCCAAAAGTCCAGGCTGGTGATGGTCCGATACTGCCAAATCTTTTTGTAGTTGATCAGGTGCCATACGGCATGGATGACGATGGCGCCCAGGGTGGCCTCCGGCAGCGTCCGGAAGAGCGGTGTCAGGAAGAGGGCCGTGATGAGGACGGCAACGGCGGCGATGAGGGAAACCATCTGAGATTTGGCTCCGGCTTCCACCGAAGCGGCCGTCTTGGACAGGCTGCCGTCGACGACGAAAGAGCTGCTGAAGCCCGAACCTAAATTGGCTGCCCCTATGCCAATGAACTCCTGATCAGCATCGACTTTGTAGTTAAACTTGGCCGCGTAGGATCGGGCGACGGCAATCGACTCAGAATAGGCCACCAGCATGACGGCCAGCGCCCCCGGAATCAGTGAAACGATCTGCTCAAGCGTAACACCGGGTAGGCCAAAGGGCGGCAAGCCGCCGGGGATCTCGCCCACGATATGGATGCCCCGGGATTCAAAATCCAGCAGAGCCGAGATGATAATGGCCAGCACCAACACGGTCAGAGCGCCCGGGATCTTTGGCAGGTACTTCTCGATGATGAAGAGCAGGGCCAGGCTGACCAGGCCGACCACCAGGGTCGGCCAGTCGGTCATGCCCAGGTCGGAAATGATCACCAGGATGTCGGGGATGAAATCCAGTTCCACTTCGGCAACTTCGTAGCCCAGCATCTTATCCAGTTGGCCGACGGCCACGGTGATGGCCACGCCAACCACAAAGCCGTCCAGCACTGGTCTGGAGAGAAAATCGGCCAGGACTCCCAGGCGCAGCAGGCCGCCGATCAGCAGGAAGACGCCGGTCATGATGGCCAGAGCGGCCGTCAGGGCGATCCATTCCTCGGTCCCAGAAGAAACACCCAGTGCAGCGATGGTGCTGAAGGACAGCGCGGCGACCGTTGAACTGGGTCCGACGTTCATATGCCTGGACGTACCAAAGATGGCGTAGCCCAACAGGGCCAGCGGCGCGGCATAGAGGCCGTACTCGGGCGGCATACCGGCGATGCCGGCGTAGGCCATGGCCTCAGGCACCAATAGTGCCCAGACTGTCAGGGCCGCGATAGTGTCTGGCTGCAGCAAAGACGCTTTGTACTTCGGTAGCCAGCTGACGATGGGAAAGAACGACTTGAGCGTCCTCTTACTTTTTTGGCGGGTGAGCGTTGTTGTCATCGATTCATTCCTTGGGGCTGGGGGCTAGGGGTTGGTAACAAACCGAACCCTAGACCCCAAACCCTATTCCAGTTCCAACATCTCGTCGGCCGAGGCGCTGACTTGCTCGTGCTCCAGGGCCTTCTTCAAGTTGGCCTCGTCCTCGTTGGAGAGGGAGGTCTGGTAGACCGTACCGCCGAACTTCTGCAGCTCGGGGATGACCTTGTCCGGCGTGGCCTTGGCCACCAGCATAAACAAGGCTGAGCCGCCGATATCCAAAGATTCGCCTACTTCCTTGATGAACTTATTGTCGATACCCAGGTCGGTGGTCTTGCCCAGGATGCCGCCCATCAAGGCGCCAAACAGGCCCCAGAAAATGGGCGCCAGGAAGAGCAGGCCGATGAGCAAGCCCCAGAAGCCACCCCATATCGCGGCCGAACCGCTGTGGGCGTTCTCCAGCGTCTGCTTGACCTTGACTTTGCCTTTCTGGTCCTTGGTGGCCAGGGCAGCATCTTCCAGGGTCAACACTTCCATCTTCTGCAGGCGGCCCAACTCCTCAAAGGCGCCGCGTCCAGATGCTTCGTCAGCATAGGTGATGGCGATTAAGTCACTCATGGTTTCTCTCCTTTGGTATTTGCTGCCAGCCGTCAGCTGTCAGTAAAGAGTGAACAGTAAACAGTTTTGAGTTGTCGGAAGCAGCCAGCAGCCGGCGACCGGTCACTGACTACTATTCTTTTCCCTCTTTCTCATCAGGGGTAATTACTGCTGCGCCGGCGATGGCTTCGTCCTCGGTGGC
The DNA here is from genome assembly GCA_041570195.1 of Promineifilaceae bacterium (SeqCode). GTDB lineage: Bacteria > Chloroflexota > Anaerolineae > Promineifilales > Promineifilaceae > UBA11865. The sequence continues at coordinate 12,550 of JBFFWQ010000118.1, forward strand.
AGCAGCGCCAACAGCAGCCGCGCCTTCCTCGGTAATGACGCCCGCTTCAAAGGCGACGCCTTCCTCGCTGGCAGTGGCTACCTCATAGGCGACACCTTCTTCGGTGGCGGCTGCTGAGGCGGCCACGGCGCCTGCCGGCGTGACGACCAGGGCCTGGATGTCGGCCGCCTCTTCGCCGGCTGCAACCCGCTCGGCCACGACGCCTTCCTCGGTGACGGCGAAGACGTAGGCCACGTCTTGGCCGGCTTGCAGCGTGCTACCGATATCGACCGCCAAGGATTCAACGGCCTCGGCCGCGCCCTTGTCTACTTCCTTCATAGTGGCTTTGTCGACCTTCGCTTCCTGGAAGATGGCGATGAAGGCCGAGTTGCCGTTGCCCAGGACGCCGCCGATTTCCTTTAGCCGCTCGTCAGGGATGCCGGCGTCATGAAGGCCGGCTCCGGCCCCGCCGATCACGGCGCCGGCCGCCGCGCCGGCGACTAAACCGCCAGGCCCGGCCAGCAGGCCCAGACCACCGCCGACCACCGCGCCCACGGTGGCGCCAATCCCGCCGGACATATCGCCGGTTTCCTTGATCTTGACCTTGCCCTTTTCTGTCTTGCGGACGACGGCCACATTCTTATACGAGAGCATGCCGCGCATCTTGGCCATTTTAACCGCGTCGGCGATCTGATCGGCCGCGTTCTCGTCATGATAAGCTGCGATGACAACTTGGGTGGGTACTCTTGCCATGTTTTGCCTCCTAAAGGACTTCCAATAGTTTGTCAGGGGATTCGCCTTTGCTGACAAAGGCGTCAGCGCCGGCCGCCAGGGCTATTTCCTTGACTTCAGCCCAGGTGCTGAGAACGATCAGCCGCAAGCCTTTCTCTGAGGTACACAAATCGGCACGCAGATCGTTGTTGGGTCGATCCGGCAACTCCCAATCGAGTAACACCAAATCAGGTTTCGTCTTCTTTGCTTGTTTGAGGAGTTCTGCCCAATTCCTCGCTTCACCAGCGATTACGTGGTCAGTCTTCTCGGTGACCAACGTTCGCAACGCGCTCAACAACTTGCTGTGGTGCTCGGCTAATAAGATTCGCATCCGTGCATCGTCCGGTAACAGGTTGGCTTTTTTGGCTAGAGTGATATTGGGACCCTGTTCAACTTACATTATACGAGTAGGAGTCGTTGCGTGTCGCCATGAGTTAGGAGAGTCTGCTACCTATCCGTTCGGACAGGTAGCGCTGCAAAGGGTCAACCCGGCCGCCAAAGGAAAGGCTGTGGCGGCCGCCGGGCAACAGGAACCTACGTATCGGCTACATAACCATGTTGCCAGGCCAGGCTGACGGCCTCGGATCGATTGGCCGCGTCCAGCTTGGAAAGGATGTTACGCACGTGGAACTTGACTGTGGATTCGCTGACTGTCAATTGGTCTGCTATCTGGCTGTTGGTCAGGCCTTGAGCCATTAAGGAAAGCACCTCTATTTCCCGGCCGGTCAAATCATGGCCGGGTTTGGCTTTTTGGCGAGCCGACTCTATCAACGCTTCGGCCGCTTCCTCCGCTAATGCCGGACGGCCGGCGTGGGCGGCGCGAATGGCCTCGGCCAGCTCTTTGGCTTCGATATTCTTCAACAGGTAGCCAATGGCGCCTGCCTGAATCGCCCGCTCGACCAGGTCTTGTTCCTGGAAGCTGGTCAGGGCGATGATTTGAATGTCCGGGTGCCGCTGGCGGATCTCGTGCGTCGTCTCGGCCCCGTCCATGTGGGTCATGACCATGTCCATCAAGATCACATCAGGCAATAGGCCGGCGCACTTCTCAATAGCCTCGGCGCCGCTGCCCGCTTCGCCCACCAATTCCAGGTCGTCAAAGCTGTTCAACGTGTACCGCAGCCCGGTCCGCATCACCACGTGATCATCGACGATCATCACGCGAATAGATTCGCTATCGCGCATGGTTGACTCCATTACGCTTCTCGATCATTGCGTTCGACCCCGCTTCCAGGGTCTATGTCGCCCTGCCAAACAAGCGTGATCGTTGTGCCCTGGCCCGGCTGGCTCTTTGTGGCCAGCATTGCCCCAATCTCGGCTGAGCGCTCGCGCATGATCCCCAACCCCAGGCTGCCAGCTGAGAAATCTTTGTCATCAAAGCCCTTGCCGTCATCCGCAACGCGCAATTCGATTTGGCCACGCCAGCCGTTACTGGACAGCATGGAGAATGGGGTTCTGGGTAGCAAAGCGACTTGCAATTGGTCAGCCTCGGAGTGTTTGACCACATTGTTCAACGCCTCTTGAGCGATGCGATAGATGTTGATGTGGACGTAAGGCGGCAGAATTGGCACTGGTTGGATATCGAGCTGAGTTTCTATGTCCATCCGTGCGGTCAGCGCTTCTACCAACTGTTCCAACAATTCGTTTAGTGGTGTCTTGGCCACCGTTTCTGGACGCAGTTCCAGGAGCATGGTACGCATCTCGGCCAGGGCGCCCCGCGTGAGTTGTCTCAATTCTTCCAGACCCTGCCTGGCTTGATCGGGATCGCGCTGTTCTATCTTCGGTAGCACTTCGGCCAGCAATGCGGCCGAATAGATTGACTGGGTAACCGAATCGTGCAGATCACGGGCCAGGCGGCTACGTTCCTCGGCCGCAGCCGCAGTTTGTGCTTGCTCGTATAGTTGCGCATTCTCGATGGCAATCGCCGCCTGGTTGGCAAAGATCTGAAGCAGATTCAATGACGCTTGATCGTAAATATCTGTCCTTGCCGATCCCACAGCCAGCATCCCGATGCCTTTTTTCCTGACGATCATGGGTGCTGCCATGAAGCTATGGGCGCTGGATGGGATGTTCAGAAAGTCTGGCCCGCTGTAGTTTATGATAGCCGTCATCAACTCTGGCACCTGCTGCAAGTCAGGGATCACAAAGCCTGCCCCTCGATCGATCATTTCTCGAAATATGGGAACCTCACTATATTGCAACTGGCCAGGAGGTCTAATGACTATCTGCTCATTGTGATGATACGCCTGCTGTATCATCACACCGTTCACCAGCAAGTGAATGCTCGCCGCATCGTATTCCACCACCTGTTGAAGCTGCTCGATAATGAGCTTGAGCAACGAATCCGGGTCGAGCGTGGCCACCACATCCTGAGACACTTCCAACAATGCAGTCATTTCATCTCGGGCTTTGCGCAATTTCAGTTCTGCTTCTTCGTGCTTAATGATTTCTTTCTCTAGCTTGTTGGTCTTGCTGGCTACCTCCTCTTCTAATTCCTGGCGGTAAGCATTGATGCGCTCTGCCAGACCGGTAGACAAGACCAGGGCCAGCACTACCAATCCGATGCGGATTATCGTGTCACCCAAAGTGCTTACTGGGATAGCGTCAATTAAGGTCAGGACTAAGATAATGGATCCGATAACTACCACTGACCAGCCCCCCAGGAAATAGCGGGCCGGCCGGTACTCTCTTCGCCAGACAACAATGCCTGCCAATAACATGCTTATGCCGCTGGCTAACATCAGCGAAACATGCACGATAGCAGTTTCCCTGAACCAAATGACCTGCATGCCCAAGAAGACAAAGGTCAATACCGCGAGAGTTGTCATGATCGTGTGCAATTGAGGGGCATTCTCTCTGGTATGCAAAAAAGAAATCGTGAACATCAGGCCGAAAGTGAACGCCAGGATAAAGAAGGTTCGGGGCGCCATCGCCGCCCACAGACCCTGATTTGGCCACAGATATTGAGCGGCAAATCCATCCAAGGCCATTATCCCCAGCAATATGGTGCTGAAGAAGAGCACATAATAAAGATAAGTCCTGTCGCGCAGGTTGAAGAAAAGAACCAGGTTGTAGAGCGCAAGAATGAAGAGGACGCCATACAGGATACCATTGAAAACCACTTGGGTAAGCGTGTGCTGAGCATAAGTGCCGTCAGAGAGGATCGTCAACGCCAGGATCAACGCTCCCTCTGAAGCAAAACGCATGTGGACGGTCTCGGAACCCTGGGCTTCGATCGGTAATTGAAAAACAAAATCCCCTACCGGCACGTCGCGCGTATCAAATGGCAAGGCCGATCCGGTGTGGATGGCGTCGTAGACCTCACCATTTGCTGCCGGTAAATAGTAATCAATGTAGAAAGATGCTGGCTCGTACAGCAGCAGCCAGTCAGTGTCGGAATCCGCTTCGTTTCGTGCCTCAAAGCGAACCCAATAGGCGGAATCAGTGAAGCCAAAGCCGGGGGTTTCTTCCGAACTGGGGGCGAATTGGGCCGCGATAGTCGGGCTAGTGACGTCTTCAATCGTCCATTGTTTGTCTTTGTCTTCCAGGATCTCCATGTGAAGTCCAACGGGATACTGAAGTTGTGGATCAGTCAGAACGATCTCCCCTCGCGGTTGGGCATTTGGCGCGAGGCTAATTAGATATGAGGCAGCTAACAGGACCAAAACGAAGCTGAGTCTTCCCACAGAGTAGCGCTCCTTCTGCAGGAGATTATAACAGAGTGTGTGTTATCGTCGCCCTGTCGAGGTCAGTCTGGGCGACACCTGGGGCGTCCTGGTAGCCGGCCTGTTTTGCCACGCGCTGATCAACGGGCCAGGAAGTCGTCGATGGCCCGAAAATACTGTTCCTGGTGGGATAGGGCGATGGCGTGCTGGCCGCCTTCGAAGACGACGGTCTCGGCCTGAGGGTAGAGTTCACTCATGGCCTGGCGCCTCTCCAGCGGCGTGGCCGGGTCTTCAGCGCCGAAGAGCATCAAGATGGAACCGGGCCACTCTTTCAGATCATCGGCTTTGAAGGAGTAGTTCTCCGTCTGATCGACGAGTCGCCGCATCGCGGCCACCAAATCGGCCCGGCCGACGCGATAAGTAAGGACCTCGTCGACCAGCGCCCATAGTAGAGCCTGATCCGGGTTGACGTCCTCGCTGTTATCCAGGCGGGAGAAGGTACGACCGATGAGCCCCCGCAAGACGAACATCGGCATGATGCGCAGCAAGGGCAGCAGCCGGGCCAGTTGGCGACTATTGTCTGGGTTAGGCGGCCCGATGGCGGTCAAGATGAGCTTGTTGACCCGATCGGGGGCCTGGCGGACTAACGATTGGACCATCCAGCCGCCATAGGAGCCGCCCATCAAGGAGAAGCGGCCGACGCCCAGATGGTCCAACAAGGCCAGGAAGCCTTCAAACAGCTCCGCGAGCGTATCGACTGGCGGGTAATCGGGCGAAATGACCCGCTGCCTCTCGGCCAGGTGATCGATGGACAGGAAGGAGACTTCGGCGATGGTCGTGCCGCCGGCCGGGATAAACAGGGCTCGCTCGCCATCCTCAGTATCGACGAAGCGCCAGGTCCGGCCGCCAATGGCCAGCTCCCGATAAGGAAAGCGCTGGCGAAAATCCAGCAGCCGCTTAACTGCCTCCTCCGGTACATTGGCGTAGAGGTTGGCGATCTTGGGGTCCAGGTCGGCAGGTGTTGTATTCATGTACCTACGCTGTTGACCGCGGGCATGTTATTGACCCCCCATTCAAGTGGGATTGTGGAGTGGTCGGGCGCCGGGTGCAGGCGAATTCTATTATACGGCCCGAGTTCAGCTCAATACAAACGTCACGAAGCTGATTGTAGGCTTGACTACTTTATACATAATTATTACAATGTAAAATATACATAGTTAAAATTATGTAACTGAGGCTCTGATGCGTAGAACGAAAGAAGAAGCGGAAATAACCAAGCAGAATCTGCTAACGGCCGCCCTGGAAGTGTTCAGCCGCAAAGGTTATGCGGCAACCCGGGTGGAAGACATTGCCCAACAGGCTGATGTAACGACCGGCGCCATCTACCATCACTTCGGCGGCAAGAGCGCCCTGTACATCGCGCTTATCGAAACGAGTTCCGTTAGAGCGAACCGGCTCGCCCAACAAATCATTGAGGAAGGCGGGACGCCGGTTACTCTTCTGCGGCGCCTGTTGGTTCGATTATTCCAGTATGCTGAGGAAGACGAAGAATATCGGGCCGTCGTCGAGCTGTCACTGAGTAAGACCGAAATGGCTCCTGAGTTGGCGACCATCCACGAGCAGATTCTCGAAAGCAGGCGTCAGCTGGCCCGATTTTTCTCGAACCTGATCACAGAAGGCGTCGCAGCAGGTGAATTTGTGCCAACGCTTTCAATAGAGGACACGGCTTTGGCGTTGGTAGGTTTTATGAATGGCATGGGACTGATCTGGATTCAGGATCAGGAATATTTCTCGATCAGTGATCGTGCTGAAAGCTTTGTTGATTTGTTTCTATCGGGCATCGTCGTAGCTTAGTTCTCTTTTTTTTGCCGTTTTTACATAGCGACCATTATCTATACTGCGTCCGGCGCCAATGAAAGGTGCGACATGGCGGCGCGGCAGACGTGAAGGCGAGGTTCACATGACAAATACACAATTAGACGAATTGATCAAAGCCTGGGATCTAGAGAACAATGGTATTCCGCCGGAGGAATCCACGCTCGCCGCACGGCTGGAGATCCTGACGTATCGCGCGCTGGCC
>JBFFWQ010000119.1:0-18840 GCA_041570195.1 Promineifilaceae bacterium (SeqCode)
GGGTCGCAAACATGATCACCGGCAGCGCCTCGGCCTTCTTCTTCGCCGAGCATTCCATGAACACCGGCAACACGGTGCTTTACATCTGTGGCGAGCAGATTGGCCTCACCGGTACGGACATGCTGACCACCAATGTGGACATGGATGTCTTGGCCCAAGACTGGTACTTTGGCGGTCCTGGCGATCTCGTCGAGGGTCTGACCGTTACGCCGCTGGGCGAACAGTACTTCGGCCTTGCCAACGATGTGCCGGGCAATACCAGTGACCCGGCCGGCCTATCCGTGTTTGACTTCGGCCCCTTCCCCGGCAACACGCCCGAAGAGGGCGTGATGCTGGTCACCAACGGCGACCGCGGCGGCGGGGCGCGCGGCGGCGCGACGCAAAGCACCGAAGCGCTGCTGTTCACCACTCCATAGGTTAGCTTCTAACCGGACTAATTGGCCGGTCTAAGAAGCCTTTAGCGAAGCGGCATCCCGAACGGGATGCCGCTTCTTCTTTTGTCGCGCCCTATTCGTAGCGCATGCCTCCAGGCTTGCGAAATACCAACCGAATCACATTGCCGGCGTTGCTGACTTAGGCGGCACCAGCCCCGGACCCTCGCAAGGGAAGAAGTAGCCGCTTTTGTTCACCCGGTAATCAAAGACCTGGTCCTCCGCCTCTAGCACCACCCAGTATCCTTCCACTTCCGCCTGGGTGTACATCTCATCCGGCTTAGGGCAGCCCAGGGACCCATCCGGCCAGAGGACCGACTCCGCCCTTGTGACAAGGATACCATCTTTGGATAGTCCCTCGCTTTCCGTTAGGTCGGTCACGATGGCGTCAAGGATCTCTAGCGGAACCTCGCCAATGACCGGATTATCGTCTTCTGGAGGTACCACCTCGGGCAGCGCTTTTGGCGTCCCCAGCTCGAATCTGTCCTCGCGGGATTGAATCATCGGTTCCAGTCCATCATCCACAGCATCGACGGCCGTTTCAGTCAGGGCTAGTGCCGGTTCGGTTGCCGGCTCCGTTGCGCTGTCGGCTGGCGCGTCGCTGGCGCTGCCCGCTGGCGAAGAGGACGTGCAGCCCCCCGCCAGTAGCGCGGCCAGGATCGACGCCGCTGCCCAAGTGGCCAGCCTACGACGAATATTCGGCGCCTGGAAGTCAGGAACTCTTTGCATAGTTATGCGCTCTCCTTAAATTGGAAGGTTATTCCGTAACATAGTGACGTCTATTTGCCATGCAAAGTTCCATCTGGTGTCGAACTTCGCGGCCGGCGGCTTGGCCTGGAAGATGAGCTTAATGCCTCAATCAGGCTGGATCCAGAAAGCAACCGGATGCCACGCTTGTCTCAAGTACTGAGTCGCAGAATCAGCTTGCTCGGTGTTCATATCGCCCATGAATTCGCTAACGCCCTGGAAAACTCGGCAGGCCCTCAAATTAGTACTTAGGTACCAATTGCGCGAGCCACTAACACCATGTTAGAATAGGAGTTAGGTACTTGACCAATGGCGGCCGCACGGTCGCCGCATCGCGGAACCATTGCAGACCTGCGGAGTCTAATTGGCGCACAGCTACGCCAACCTGTCACAAATGAAGCAACATAAAAGCGCAGGGCCAGATGTGCTGGCATTTTGTGCTGGTTCGGCCCATGGTCGCCGGCTGGTGACAGTTCACCAGCCGCTGAGTATCTGGCGCGGTTCGGGGGAGCCGCGGACGTGGACAACGAGGAGGTGCCATCTTCTGAGATAGAAGCCAAGAAGCACGTTCAATTGCAATCCGGTAAGGCGCACGTGCTTGGCGCTACTTACCCCGATCAAACAGACAGTTGGGGAGACATCCTGCGATAGCCGGATAAATATCCTGCGGAGGAAAAGCTAGTGAAACGCAAATACCTATTGGTACTTCTGTTGATAGTTGTGGCCCTGTCCATCAGCGTGTCCGCCTCGGCGCGTTCCAACGCCGAGCGGGCCGATGCCCAGGGCGAAGTGAAATCCTATGTTGTGTTGCTAGAAGGCCTACCCATCGTCGCCTATGACGGTTCAGTCGACGGCTATGAGGCCACCAAACCGGGCAAGGGCGGTAAGATCAACCCCAACAGCGCTCATGTCCGCAAATACGAGCAATTCCTGCAGAAGAATCAAAAAGCATCGTTGGCTGAGGCCGGCGTCGACCAGAGCGCCAAGATCAATAGCTATACTGTAGCTCTCAATGGCTACTCGGCTCTGCTAACCGAGGACGAAGTCAAGGAAATCGAGGGTCAGGATGGCGTCGTGCTGGTGATGAAGGACGAGATGCGCCAGCGCACGACCGACAGCAGCCCGGCCTTCTTGGGCCTGGACGCTGACGGTGGTCCCTGGGTACGGGGCTTTAATGGCGAAGGCGTCGTCGTGGGCGTCATCGACGACGGGATCTGGCCCGAGCATCCAAGTTTTGCGGATGATGGCAGCTATTCTGTCCTTCCTGGCTATGCAGGATTGCCCTGCGAATTTGGCAATACAGCCCATAACCCCGACGACGCACCCTTCACCTGCAACAACAAGTTGTTGGGCGCCCGCCAGATGTTGAGCACTTACCGGGCTTTGATTGGCGCTGATCCGGACGAGTTCGACTCCGCCCGCGATGACAATGGTCATGGTACACACACCGCATCCACCGCTGCTGGTAATGCTGGTGTCACAGCCAATGTCCTGGGCGTCGAACGTGGTACGATTTCCGGTGTTGCTCCCCGCGCCCGTGTGATTGCTTACAAAGGTCTGGGCAACCTGGGCGGCTTTTCTTCTGACTTGGCTTCGGCCATCGATCAGGCGGTTGCCGATGGTGTCGATGTGATCAACTATTCGATCGGTTCCGGTTCCTTTGCCATTGGTGCTGATGACATTGCCTTCCTGTTTGCCGCGGATGCCGGCGTTTTCGCGGCCACCTCCAACGGCAATAGCGGCCCAGGCGCAGCGACGACAGGCTCCCCGGCCTCTGTGCCCTGGCTAACCAGTGTTGGTGCAAGCACCCAGAACCGCTATTTCCAGGGCTCGGCTTCTTCCAGCGATGACTGGGAATTCTTCGGTGCCTCTATTACTGCTGGGACGTCTGAGCTGCCTTTGGTCGATTCAACTGATGCTGGCTCTGAACTTTGTATTCCAGGCGCTCTGGATCCGTCGCTTGTAGCTGGGAATATCGTCCTATGCAAACGTGGCGCGATCGCTCGTATCGCAAAAGGTTATGCGGTCTACCTGGCCGGTGGTGCTGGCATGATCCTGTACAATGCCAATGATGGCCAGAGCCAGGTCACTGATACACACTGGGTCCCCTCGGTGCATATCAACAACACCGATGGACTCGTGATCAAGAGCTACATCGCAACCTCTTCGAATCCCGTTGCCCAGATCAACGGCGGAGAAAAGATCTCCGTGGATGCACCCTGGATGGCTGCGTTCTCATCTCGCGGTCCTAACAGGCTTTCGGGTGATATCGTCAAGCCGGATATCACCGCGCCCGGTGTCCAGATCCTGGCCGGATGGTCGCCATTCCCCGATCCAGGTGATGTGCCAGGTGAGTACTTTGCCGCGATCGCGGGTACTTCGATGTCCAGCCCGCACATCGCCGGCGTCTTCGCCCTATTGAAGCAAGCCCATCCGGATTGGAGCCCGGCCATGGCCAAGTCGGCGATCATGACCACGGCATACCAGGACGTGATGAAAGAAGACGGTGTAACGCCGGCCGATCCATTCGATTTGGGCGCCGGCCATGTCAACCCGGGCGGCGAATGGTCTAAAGGTTCCATCTCCCAACCCGGCTTGGTCTATGATGCCGGCCTGTTCGAGTATGCTGCTTTCACTTGCGGCATGGATTGGGGCGTCTTCACGCCGGGTAGCTGTGACTTCTTAGAAGCCATCGGCGTACCGAGCGAGTCGTACAATCTGAATATGCCAAGCATTGGCATTGCCGACGTGCCCGGCAGCAAGACAGTGATGCGTACGGTCACCAGCGTGGCCAAGGAGAACGGCAACCGCACCTACCATGTGTCGGTTGAAGCGCCTCCTGGCTATGACGTCACCGTTTCGCCATCCTCATTCACTTTGAAGAGAGGCAACACGGCGACATATGAGGTCACGGTCACCAACGCGGGCGCGCCCGCCGGCGAGTGGCGCTTTGGGTCGCTGACCTGGGAAGAGATGAACGGCGAGTATAGCGTTTATAGCCCCATCGCCGTCAGGGGCGCGCTGTTTGCTGCGCCTGACGCAGTAACTGGCAGTGGCGAATCTGGTTCGGCCAGCTTCGACGTACGCTTCGGCTACACCGGCCCCTACACGGCCGCGCCTCATGGCCTTTCCGCCCAGACGATAACTTCTGGCTTGGCCGGTCAAGATCCAGACCAGACCTACCCGAGCGCTGACGACGCCTTCCCCGGGGTTCAGAAGTTCGACTTCCCCATCAGCGGCGCGGCTTACGCCCGTTGGGAACTGGTTATCCCCGGCCCCGATGACATCGACCTGTTCCTTGAGGATTCCTCCGGTACCATCATTGCCGCCAGCACAAACGGCGGTACTGACGAGTTGATCGAGCTGACACTGCCGGCCGACGACACTTACACCATGGTCGTTCATGGCTGGTCCGTGCCCAATGAGCCGCTGCCGTTCGACATGTACAGTTGGGACGTGCCATTGGCCTCAGGCGGCAACCTGGTCATCGACTCGGCGCCCGCTTCGGCCACGGCCGGCACGGTCGGCGTCATCGACCTCAGTTGGACTGGCGCCGCCGCCGGCACGAACTACGGCCTGGTTTCCCACACGGACGGCAGTGGCCTGACTGGCTTCACTCTGATCGCGGTCGACGCTCCGTAATTAATTGGTCCCGATTCAGGATCGGCCGCCGGCCACTGGCCGCCTTGACCGGTCCTGATTCCCATAATCACCAAACCGCCCTCGGGCCAAACACCCGGGGGCGGTTTCTTGTTAATCGTAGGACATGCCTCCGGCTTGTCAGTACCGGTAGTCGTAGGATATGCCTCCGGCTTGTCAGTACCCAGTAGGACGAAACTGCATTTCGTCGCCGGTTTGAGTAGGGTGAAATTGTATTTCATCGCTGATTTGCAAAATCAGCCTACTCCCCACACCCCAACGACCAATCATACCCATCGTGGCTGATCAACTTCGCGGCCGCCTCCGGCCCCCAACTGCCCTTCTCGTAAACGTGTAGCGGCGGCGCAACCTTGCTCTCCCAGCCGCAGATCACCTTGTCCACCAACGCCCAGGCCAGCTCGATGGCGTCGCCGCGGGTGAATAATGACGCGTCGCCCTTCAGCACATCCAGCAGCAGTCGCTCATAGGCGTCCGGTATGTCCATCTCGTCGAAAGCGTCGGCATAGTGAAAATTCATCTCCACCGTGCGCATATCGGCCGCCGTGTCCGGCACCTTGGCCTGGAAGCTGAAGTGAATGCCCTCGTCGGGCTGGATACAGATCGACAGGTCGTTGGCCTCGATTTGCGAACCGGGCGGCATGGGGAACATCACGTGGGGCGGCCGCTTGAAGAAGATGCTGATATGGGTCGTCTTCTTGGCCAGCGCCTTGCCCGAACGCAAGTAGAAGGGCACGCCTTGCCAGCGCCAATTGTCCACATAGAGGCGCAGCGCGGCGTAAGTCGGCGTTTGCGAGCTTGGAAGCACGCCCTCGCATGTCAGGTAACCCTCGTGCTGGCCTCGCACGGTGTGCCTGGCCACTTCCTCCGGCTCAATGTGGCGCAACGAGCCAAATAGCTTCACCTTCTCGTTGCGCAATGCGTCCGCCTCAAAGGAGGCCGGCGGTTCCATGGCCACCAGCGACAGAAGCTGCAAGACGTGATTCTGGACCATGTCCCGCATGACGCCCACGCCGTCGTAGTAGCCGGCCCGGCGGCCAACGTCGACCGTCTCGGCGGCTGTAATCTGCACGTGGTCGATATAGTTGCGATTCCACACCGGCTCAAAGAGCGAATTGGCGAAACGGAAGACCAGGATGTTCTGCACTGTTTCCTTGCCCAGGTAATGGTCGATGCGGTAGATTTGGGACTCCCGCAGCGTCCGATGCACTGATTCATTCAAAGCCTGCGCGGTAGGCAAGTCGCTGCCGAACGGCTTCTCGATGACCACCCGCCGCCAGCCCTGGCTTTCGTCCACCATGCCGGCCTGGCCCAGGTGGGCGATCGTCTTTTCATACAGGCGGGGGGCGATGGCCAGGTAGTAGACCCGTTTGGCTGGCCCCTCGTGCCGGGCCTCAAACTCGGCTATCTCCTTATCGAGCGCCTGGTAGTCGGCCGCATTGGCCAGGTCGCCCGGCCGGTAGTAGAGATGCTGGGCGAAATCCATCCAGCGGTCCGGGTTATACTTCTCCGGCGCAAAATCTTCCATGCCACAGCGCATGCGCTCGCGGAACTCTTCATCGCTGAAGACCGAGCGCGACACGCCTATGACCCGCAATTTGCCCCATATCCGGCCCTTGCAGTGCAGGTTGAAGAGCGATGGGATAAGCTTGCGCCGCGTGAGATCGCCCGACGCGCCATAAATGACGAAAGTGGTTGTTCCGCCGTCCATAGTTAGCTGATTCCTCCAAACATGAATGGGACGCAGATTCTCGCAGATTACGCGGATTGACTGATCCTCGCCAAGCATACCTCAAATTGACTTCTACGATAAGTGACATGCGCTACGCCAGGCAGCTGAAAGCTGACGGCTGATGGCTGAGAGCTGATGGCTGCTCTATAATTCGCCCATGAAGCGACCCAACATCGTTTTGACCGGCTTCATGGGTACGGGCAAGAGCTCGGTCGGCCGCATCGTGGCCGAGGATTCCGGCCGGATATTTGTGGACACCGACGACCTGATCGTCGAGCAGGCCGGCGTGACCATCGCCGAGATTTTCGAGCAGGAGGGCGAGGCTGTCTTTCGGGCCATGGAACGGCAGGTGGCCCGCGACCTTTCCGGCCAGACAGAGCTGGTCATCGCCAGCGGCGGCCGGATGATGCTCGACCCGGTCAACGCCCTGCTGCTCAGCCGGGGCGGGCTGGTCTACTGCCTGACTGCCAGCCCGCAGGAGATCCTGGCCCGGTTGGCCGTTGACGACCGCCGGCGGCCGCTGCTGGAGATCGACCGGCCGGCTGAAAAGGTCCGCGACCTGCTGGCCGAGCGGGCTGAGGGCTATGGCCAATTCAGCCAGATAGATACCAATCGTCGCCGGGTCCGCGACGTGGTTGGCGATATCCTGGCTCGCGTCGAGCTGGCCGAAGCAGGCGACGAGTGGCGGCAGCCGCCCATCGGCCGTCTGTCCGTAGCCCATCCTGGCGGCCGCTACCCAGTATTGGTCGGCTTCAACCTTTTGCCCCGCCTGGGCGAGCTGCTGGCCGGCGCAGGCATCGATCCTGGCCCGATCGCGATCATCACGGACGACAACGTCGGCCCGTTGTACGCCGGTACGCTGTCCGGCCTCGATCCGGCGGTCGTGATCACCGTGCCGGCCGGCGAGGAAAACAAACGCCTGGACACCGTCCGTATCATGTACGACCAGATGCTGGCCGCCGGCCTGGATCGGACGGGGACCGTCGTCGCCCTGGGCGGCGGCGTGGTGGGCGACATGGCCGGCTTCGCCGCCGCCACTTACCTGCGCGGTGTGGAGTTCGTGCAATGCCCGACCACCGTGCTGGCCATGGTCGACGCCAGCGTCGGCGGCAAGACCGGCGTCGATCTGCCCCAGGGCAAAAACCTGGTCGGGGCCTTCAAACAACCCCTGGCGGTCGTCGCCGACCTCGAGGCACTGGACAGCCTGCCCGCGGCCGAATACAAAGCCGGCCTGGCCGAAGTGGTCAAGCATGGATTGATCAGCGGTCAGCTATCAGCTTTCAGCTTTCAGCCTTCGGCCCTCAGCCTTCAGCCTCTGATTCTCGACGCCATATTGGTCAAGCGTGACGTGGTCGAGGCTGATCCGTTCGAGCGCGGCCGGCGGAAGGTACTCAATTTGGGGCATACCTTCGGCCATGCCATCGAGCAGGTCAGTGGCTACACGGTCCGGCATGGCGAAGGGGTAGCTATGGGACTGGTGGCCGCAGCCCATCTTTCGGCCGCCCTGGGATACGCCCGGCCGGAACTGCAAGGGGAGATTGAGAGCATCCTGACCCAGATCGGCTTGCCGGCACGAATCCCAACCGAGTTGCCAGCCGAGGCCCTGCTAAAAGCCATGGGCCACGACAAAAAACGCGCCGCCGGCCGGCTACAGTTCGTCCTCATCCGCCAGCCCGGCGACGTGTTCGTCAGCGACCAGGTACCCGAAACGGCCGTGCGCCAAACCCTCGAGGCGCTGCGCCAGCAAGGAGATTAGGGACCGGGGATCAGGGATCGGCCGACGGCTAAAAACTGATGACTGAAAGCTGTTCACTGTTCACTGTCCACTTCCCCCAAAAACGCCTCTAGCGCCGCATTCACCGCTTCTGGCTCCTCCACCGGGGTCATGTGCCCGGACCTGGGTATCTGAACCAATAACGAGCCGGCGATACCGGCCTGCATCCTTTGTGATTTCTCCGGCGTGGTGGCCAGGTCATTTTCGCCGCTAATGATCAATGTCGGCAATTGGATCTTGTCCAGTTCGCCGGCCACACCTTCCCGCTCGAGGACTCCCTGCACGGCGCGCGAAACGCCGACCCGGTCGTTGGCCATGAAGTGTCCACGCCATTCGTCGACCAGATCTTGACGATCCGGATCCTTCAGGCAGCCTTCGCTGAAGAAGAATGGCATCACCTGCCCGACGGTCATCCGGGGGCCCAGCCAGCGAGTCGCCCATCTCAGCATCTTGGCCTGGCGCATATTCTCCGACCCTTCGGGATCGGCCGAGGTGTTTAGCAGCATGAGCGAACGCAGCAACTCCGGCCGGCGGATGGCCAGCCGCAGCCCGACCATGCCGCCCATCGAGAAGCCCAGGAAATGCACGGGCGGGTTGCCCAATGTTTCGATCAGCTCGGCCGCATCTTCAGACAGGGAATCCAGATCGTAGCCATCGGCGGTGATCTCGCTCTGGCCCTGGCCGCGGAAGTCGTACAGGAGGCAGCGGTAGCGATCCTTGAGCGCCGCCACCTGCGCGTCAAACATGCGGCAGTTGAATAGCATGCTGTGAGCGAATACAAGCGTTTTCTCCCCGCTCCCATGCTGCTCGTAATACAATTCCGCGCCATTAATCGTGATCTTTGGCATGTCACCCTCCTGTGGTTATCTAGACCCCTCAAGCTTACCGACCGAAACAAGCTCCTGGAGCAGTTCCTTCACTCACAGTATAGATCAGGTGCAGCTTACATGTCTAGAGTTGAATTGAGCGTATCCTTGACAAAGTCGCCAAAACGCCCCATCCTTGGCTAATGATGATCAAGATTCTCGTCTTGCACGGACCCAATCTGAATCTGCTTGGGCAACGCGAGCCCGAAGTTTACGGCCGCCAAACCCTGGATGACATTAATACCATGCTGCGAGCCGCGGCCGTCGAACGCGCCGCCGAGCTGCACATTCAACAATCCAACCACGAAGGGGTCCTGATCGACGCCATCCACCAGGCTGTTGGTACGGCGGCAGGCATCCTGATCAACCCCGGCGCCTTCACCCACACCAGCGTCGCCCTGCGCGACGCCATCGCGGCCGTGGGCTTACCCTGCGTCGAGGTCCACCTATCCAATATCTATGCCCGCGAACCGTTCCGGCACAAATCATTGCTGGCCCCGGTTTGCCTGGGCCAGATTGGCGGCTTCGGCGCGCTTAGTTACACGCTGGGCCTGCGAGCTTTACTCGACCACCTGCAAACAGCATCATAGAGCCGATTTCATGAAGCGGCCGGCCAAATGCAGTTGGGTCCCAACAGCTCGCTCGCATCGTAGTGGCGATTCTGCAAGTCGGCGACGAAATGCAATACCATCTGTACCATGGCGCATACAGGTGCTGCGCGAACACCGGCGCGTGTGATGGGATCTTGCGCTGGAACGTCGTTGACGGTCGTCTCCTGCGACATCGTTGCGGCCCTCGGCTGTAAAGCATTTTACACTGCCCAAGATCTCATCTCATTCTGTGTATAATAGAGTCGAGAGATGACCCGGTCGCAAGTGGGCGAAGGCGCGATCGGCGAGGGAACTAGGAAACAGCACACAAGCATATGGGACAACAAGAAATCGAACTGATCTTGAGCCGGCATTGGGCCAGCTATTTGAACACACCAGTCTTTCTTGTTGATCCCGACGGCAATCTGCTCTTCTATAACGAGTCGGCCGAACTCGTGCTCGGCCGGCGTTTTGCCGAGACGGGCAAGATGAGCGCCGCCGAATGGTCGACGATCTACCAGATGCGCGACGAAGACCACAAGCCCATTCCGCCCGAGGATCTGCCCCTCACTGTCGCCCTGCGGGAACACCGACCGGTGCACATGCGCCTGTGGATGATCGGGCTTGATCACATCGAACGCCACATCCAGACCACCTGCCTGCCGTTGATCGTCGAAGCAGGCCGCTTCCTGGGCGCCATCGCCATCTTCTGGGAAATCGACGACTGATGCAGGTCACGCTGTGGGGCACACGTGGCTCGGTACCCACTCCTGGTCCGGATAAGGCCAGGTACGGCGGCAACACCTCTTGTGTTTCCGTCACCGGCAACAACGGTTCCCTCCTGGTACTCGACGCCGGAACCGGCATCTTACCCCTGGGCGCCTCCCTGACCCACGTCCCTGAGCGCGTCGACATCTTACTCACCCATCTGCACCTGGACCACATCCAGGGTTTGGGCTTCTTCGGGCCGTTGCGCCGTTCCAAGGCCGAAGTGCACATCTGGGGACCGGCCAGCACGACCTTGAGCCTGAGCGATCGCCTATCCCGTTATCTGTCGCCGCCCTTGTTTCCGATCTATATTCGCGACCTGCCTTCGCGAGTCGTTCTGCACGAGGTGGCCCAAGACCAATTCCAGATCGGCGAATTCACCGTCAACTCGGCCATGGTCTTTCATCTGGATCCGACGGTCGGTTATCGCGTCGCATCGGCCGATGGCGTCATGGTCTACATTCCCGACCACGAACCGGCCCTGGGCACGCCGGTGCCCTTTACAGACCCTGAGTGGACGTCGGGTTACGATCTGGCCGCAGGCGCCGACCTGCTGATCCACGATTGCCAATATACGCTGGCGCAATATAAGAAACGGATCGGCTGGGGTCACAGCGCCATCCCCCACGCCTTCCAGTTCGGCCAGCTGACCCAGGTGAGGCACTTCGTGCCCTTCCATCACGATCCCAAGCATAGCGACAACGACCTTGACCGGTTATTGGGTGGGCAAGTCGAAGCCTTCCAGCCGTCATACGAAGTCACGCCCGCTCGCGACGGGCTGGTCTTTGAACTCAACGCAAGATGAGATTTGGTAGCGAGAGTTGAGGTTCGGTATTGACTTGCCAAATATGGGCGCCTATGGCTCTGCCCAGAGCTTGGCCCACTTGGCGCTGGAGGCTGAAACGGCCGGCTGGGACGCCATATTCGTATGGGACAGCGTCCAGGTTGACTTAGAAAACCGCGGCAACCGGGCTACCTACGACCCGTGGATCGCGTTGGCAGCCATGGCCGCCAATACCAGCCGGATTCGCCTGGGAACGATGATCACGCCCATCGCCCGCCGCCGGCCGTGGAAGCTGGCCCGGGAGACCGTCACGCTCGATCATCTGTCTGGCGGGCGGCTGATCCTGCCGGTGGGTCTAGGCGCGGTGGAGGACGGCGCCTTTTCCAAGGTCGGCGAGGAACTGGATCGTCGAATCCGAGCCGAAAAACTCGACGAAGGATTGGAGATCCTTGCTGGATTGTGGAGCGGCCAGCCGTTTAGCTTCGAGGGCAAGCACTATCAAAGCCAGGAAATGACCTTCCTGCCGCGTCCTATTCAGCAACCCAGGATCCCGGTCTGGGTGGTCGGCGCCTGGCCGAGGGAAAAATCTATACGCCGCGCGATCCACTGGGATGGCATACTACCGGTCAAAATGACGGCCGATGGCCAGAGCCTGGCCGATGACGGATATGCCCAGGCCGGCGGCATGACCCCCGACGACGTGCGCGAGATGAAGGCCTATGTCGATCAGCGCCGGACATTGGACAGATCATTTGACATAATCCTGGAAGGAGACACGGCCGGCGGCGATTCGGCGCGGGCCGCGGGTATCGTGCGCCCTTACGCCCAGGCCGGGGCCACCTGGTGGGTGGAAGCCGTCTGGAAATTCTTCTATAGTGATCCAGGCGACGTCGAAGTGGTCCGCCAGCGCATCAGGCAAGGACCGCCGCGCGTCGACTGAATAACTGAAGCCCGGTAGACAAGCCTCAAGCCACCGGCCAACTGTTCACCCAACCCAGCTCCCTTTGCACGACTTTGGCCAACCGCCGGTCGGCCGTCCAGAACTCGCCGCCCAGATAGTCGGCCAGGGCCAGATAGTGTGCATCATACGTCGCGCCCAAGCCAAAACGCTCGGCTAAGCGCAGCGCGTTGCTGTGCAGATCAGCGTCGAAATCTGTTTAAATGGGCAGGTCGAGAGCGGTAGCCAGCGCCTCACGGCCTGTTTCTTCGCTCAAGTAAGCATGACATTGATATTGGTACAAAGCGTTAGCGACTTCATCGAATAGCAGCCCGGGCGCGGCGAAAAGCCGACCGGCCGCAATGCGAATCCTTACAGCCTGAAGTTGCTCGGGCCATGCCACCTGTTGCGCTTCGGCCGCCTTCAGCTGTCGGTACTCGGCAAGCGACAGTATCACAGCTTGCGGGCTGCCACCGCGAATCACTATGAGCGTCTCGCCGCTGCCCACACGCTTCAGCATCTCTGCGAATCGCACCCGCGCTTCCGTGGCGCTAACCGTACGTTCCATCTGGACCTCCATATCCATCAATCGATTAATCAATCATTTACTACTATTGCACAAATCGTCGCGTATGAGCTCTCATTCTCTTCTTGTGGACATGGCTTCACCAGGACCCCATTTGAGAGACTCGTCCCGCACATGGCGTCCTTCATCAAACAATTCACTCTTTCCCATTCACCAATTACCGCTATCCGTCCCAGCTCTCCAGGAACTGCCGTTTCCGGTGTTTTGGGGTATTATTGGATACGTCCAAATCTAACCCAGCACACTTACCAGCAATAGACTTCCTCATCCCGAGAATAATGTAAACCTGCGTCCCATTTCTTACACTGGAGGAAAAACATGTCAGTCGAGAACACGCGCAAAGTAATCACCAGCTATTTCGAAGCCGACCACGAGGACGTCAGCATGATGGCCGAGGACGTCGTCTTCACCATCATGGCCACCGGCCAGGAACACAAGGGCCGGGAAGGCGTCATGGGCATGCTGGACTACTTCTACAATGTCGCCTTTGATGCTCATGCCGAAACGTACAACATGGTCTTTGGCGAGAGTGGGGCCACCCTTGAAGCTCGCTTCATCGGCAAGCACATTGGCGAATTCGCCGGCATCCCGGCCACGGGCAAAGAAGTTGACGTGCCCCTGTGCGTAACCTATGACGTCGAAGGCGAGCAAATCACGCGCGGCCGGGTCTATTTCGAGATACCGGCTTTGATGGCGCAGCTGGGGGTTGGTGGCTAGGGGCTGGGGCTGGTAGCTAGCGAACGGGCGCTGGCAGCTTAAGGCTGTCGGCTGACGGCTGTCAGCTGAACGCTGCTTGCTAATGTCTAAAAGCTAGAAGCTCGCAGCTAACATCTACCAGCCACTCGCCCCAAACACCGTATTCAACAAATCTGCCCGCTCGGCCGGGCTCATGGCTCGCGGGCAGCAATAGTTCTCGATCAGCGTCGTGAAAAGCTCCACGCTCAGCAAGCGGCCGTCGTAGATGGCGTACGTATCGACGAAGCTCTGCCGGGTGCCTAGCATCTGCATCTGGTCGAAAAACAGGTTGCCAAGCCCGTAATGAATGAATGAGCCGTCCTGGAAGCCAAAGCCCTGGGCGTGATGGCCCTGGCTGCCGCTCACGGCCGCCGCCCCGGCGTTGGCGATGGCTTTGAAATCCGCCTCCTGCTGGGCCGTGGGCGCGTAGTGGTAGAACTCCGGGTACTGTAGCGTGGCGATGACCAGGGTGCCCTGGGCAGCCAGCTCCGCGACGCGCGCTTTGAAGTCCTCGTAGTTACAGGGCATTGATCCGGCGCGGTCGACTGTCGCCCAGGCTCCGGCCGGACCCACCGGGTTGCAGCCCAGGAAGGCGATCCGGTTGCCATTGTGCTGTAAGACGGCCGGTTGTTCGGCCTCGGCCAGGTTCCGGCCGCCGCCAAATGTTAGCATGCCCGCCTTTTCATACAGTTCGATGGAGTGAACGAGGTTGTGGGCGCCCCAGTCATTGACATGGTTGCCGGTCAGCTCCACCACGTCTGTGCCGATGAAAGTGAGCAACTCCAGGTAACTATCTTTGGCACAGAAAATCGGGTCGCCCACCGGGTTGGGATAGGGACAGTTGGGCGCAAAAGGCACCTCGTGACTGACATGGGCGATATCGGCCGCCGCCATGACCGGCCCCACCACCTGGCCCGGCGTGGTGATGCCGCCGATCTCCATCTGGTAGGCTGTGGCCCGGCCCAGGGCCGTCACGCCGCTCATGGCCACCCGGCTCAGCTTGGCCGGATCGCGATTGCTCGCCGGCCCAGGCCATATCGAAGACAGAAGCGCCGCAGCCGTGCCCTCTCCCTCCAGCCCGAACTGAATGGCCAGCGGGTAGTTCAACTGGTCAAAATCGTGGGTCAGCGGCGATTGGCCATCCAGCCGCAGCACTTTGAACTCCGGGGAGAGGCGCTCGAAGGGCATGATGGTCCACGACGGTCGGGCGGCCCATAGCGCCTCCATCAGGTTGTCCGGCTCGACGACCTGGGCGCCCTCAGCCGGCGGGTCCCAGATAGTGCTGAAAGCTGCGGCCGTTTCCGCGTCGATCACCAGCCGGCCGTAACTGTTATTGCCCGCCTGCCAACCGGCCGTGACCTCGGCCATGCTGATGTCGTCAGCCACCGTGGCGAAAGGCGCGGCTAGCGCGTATATCCAGCGGGCCAGCGGCGTCCCGCCATTGGCGACGAGTTGCAGATCCGCTTCCAGGCCAGGCTGGCCGTCCAGCCAGCCAAAGTGAGCCGGATTTTGACCGGCCACGCCCCGGGCCACAGCCGCCAGTTCGGCCGGCACACCTGCACCGGCCGCCAGCAAGAAATCGGTGGCCGGTGGCACGGTGGCTGTGGCTGTGGGCGGCGGTGGGACTGTCGGCGCGACCTGGTCGCCGGGCCCGGCGGCCACGGTCGCCAGCGGCGGCGTTGGCGGCCGCGTCAGCAACGCCGGCTCCACGGTCGGCGCCCGCGTCGGCAACGTATCCGCTAAAGTACAGGCCATGGCCGCCAGCGCCAGCACAATAACTGCTACCAAGATCCTCGACGAGGGCAACTTCTTCATCACCAAGACTATCCAGGTATAAACTAGCAATATCCACAGGCGACAGCTGATGGCTGTTTGCTGAAAGCTGGCGTCTGCCAGCTGACCACCGTCCACTGATAAGTGTCGGCTGAACGCTAGCTACTCGTCGCCAGCCGCTCAACATAACACTGGACAAATCCGGCCGTTCCTGCTTAAATGTAGTCCAAGCTTACGACTTTTACCAGCTTAGCTGGGGCGACGGCCGGATCACAGAACACGGCCTACGGGAAGGAAACGAATGGAAACAGTCGAAAAGACGACGACTGAAGAAGATATCATTGAACAGCTGATCCCATCGGCCGACGGAGAAGTAGCCGCTAAGGAAGATCCGTCGGCCGAAGAACAATCGCCGGCCGAAGAAGAAGCGGTAGCCGAACCTGGTGGGACAGAAATCGACCTGCGCGATCCCGATCTCTACATCAACCGTGAATTAAGCAGCATCGCCTTCAACGAACGGGTGCTGGACGAGGCTCTGGACCCAAACCATCCGTTGCTAGAGCGAGCCAAGTTTCTGGCCATCTTCAGCAGCAACATGGACGAATTCTTCATGGTCCGCGTTTCGGGCCTCAAACAACAGGTGTACCTGGGCATCACCGACACACCGCCCGACGGCCTGACGCCGCGCGAGCAATTGGTGGCCATCCACAAGAAAGTCACCAAGCTGGTGGACAAACAGATGCTTTACTGGAGCCGCGATATCTGGCCTGAGCTGGACGCGACCGGCATTCGCATCCTCAACCACAACGATTTGAAGCGCGGCCAGCAACGGAAAGTGCGCGCCTACTTCGATCGCGAGATTTTCCCGGTCCTCACTCCGCTGCTGTTCGATCCCGGCCACCCTTTTCCCCACATTTCCAACCTCAGCCTAAACCTGGCCGTCGTGGTGCGCGATCCTGATAGCGGCGAAACCCACTTCGCCAGGGTCAAAGTGCCCTCGACTCTGCCCCGCCTTGTGCCGTTAAAGCCGCTGGATCCCGACGAATTGCTGCCGCCGACGGTCCAGAAGTTCGTCTGGGTAGAGCAAGTCATCGCCGCCAACCTGGACCGGCTCTTCCCAGGCATGGAGATCGAAGCCGCTTACCCGTTCCGGGTCACCCGCAATACAGACATGGAGATCCAGGAAGAGGAAGCGGACGATTTACTGCTGACCATTGAAGAGAGCCTGCGCCGGCAGCATTTCGGTTTCGTAGTCCGGCTGGAAATCGACCACAGTATGCCTGACAATATCCGCGAGATTTTGCGCTCCAATCTGCAGATTGGCAGCTTTGACGTTTACCAGGTCAACGGACCGCTGGCCCTATACAGCCTGTGGGAATTGCTCAAGCTGGAACGGCCGGAGCTGAAAGATCCCCTGCTCCAGACCTCGCTACCGCCGCCTTTCCGCACAGGCGAAAACGTCTTCGCTATCTTGCGCCGCCAGGACGTGCTCCTACACCATCCCTTCGACAGCTTCCTGCCGGTGGTCGACTTCGTCGAAGCGGCGGCCGACGATCCCAAGGTGCTGGCCATCAAGCAGACGCTTTACCGCGTCGGACCGGATCCGCCGATCGTTCAGGCCCTGATGCGCGCCCGAGAGAACGGCAAGCAGGTCTCAGTACTGGTTGAGTTGAAGGCTCGCTTTGACGAGCGCAGCAACATCGAATGGGCCCGCGCTCTGGAAAAAGCCGGCGTCCATGTCGTCTATGGTCTGATTGGCCTCAAGACCCATTGCAAGGTTTGCCTGGTCGTGCGCCGCGAGCGCGAGGGCATCCGCCCCTACGTTCATTTGTCAACCGGCAACTACAATACGATTACCGCTCGTCTTTACACCGATATCGGCATGATGACCAGCGATCTGGCCATCG
Organism: Promineifilaceae bacterium (SeqCode); assembly: GCA_041570195.1. Classification (GTDB taxonomy): domain Bacteria; phylum Chloroflexota; class Anaerolineae; order Promineifilales; family Promineifilaceae; genus UBA11865. Next base: position 17,288 of record JBFFWQ010000119.1, read on the forward strand.
GCGCCGACGCCTCGGAATTATTCAATTACCTCACTGGCTATAGCAAGCAAGAGGTGTACCGCGAGTTCCTCGTAGCGCCGGTCAATATGCGTCGCCGGATGCTGGAGTTCATCGCGCGCGAAACGGCCCACGGTGCTGACGGACGGATCATCATCAAGATCAACTCCCTGGTGGACGCCGAGATGATCGCGGCGCTGTACCGGGCATCCCAGGCCGGCGTCCAGGTCGACCTCATCGTGCGCGGCATCTGCTGCTTGCGGCCGGGGCTGGCCGGCGTCAGCGACAACATCCGGGTGATCAGCATCGTCGGCCGCTTCCTGGAACACAGCCGCGTCTATTACTTCCAGAACATGGGTCAACCGGATCTGTACGTAGGCAGCGCCGACTTAATGCCGCGCAATATCGATCGCCGCGTTGAAGTTCTGTTCCCGATCCACGACGCATTATTGCGACAAGAAATCTTGGAAAATATCCTGCAAGTCTACCTGCGCGACAACAACAAGAGCTACGATTTGCTGGCCGATGGCGCCTATGATCGACGCGAGCTGCTGGGACCCGAAGAGGCCCTTCCATTCAGCAGCCAGGAATGGTTTGTACATGAACGGGTCACCTTACAGCAGCAGGCTGACATCGCCACCTCGCCCCTGTCAGGCGACTGACAGCCACCAGCAACGAGCGATTAGCGACTAGCAACCAGCTACTTCCGGAGGAGTTCCATGGGCATAATCGGCAAAGGCGACCCATCTCCATTCGAACTGCAGGGCGGCGACATCGGCGTGCTGCTAATCCACGGCTTCACCGGCTCGCCGGCCGAGATGCGGCCGTTAGGCCAATATCTCAACGATCGCGAGCTAACCGTGTCAGCGCCTCTGCTGCCCGGCCACGGTACCAAAGTTGAAGACCTGAACGAGATCAGCTGGCCCGACTGGACCACGGCGGTGGAGAAAGCCCTGGTTGATCTACGTGAACGGTGCGCACACGTCTTCGTCGCCGGCCTATCCATGGGCGCCCTGCTGACCTTATATCTGGCCGCCAGGCATCCTGAGTTGCCGGGCATCGCAGTCTACGCGCCTGCGCTCGATATTTCCGATTGGCGACGCCCTTTCGCGCCCATCATCAAGCTGTTCGTCAAGACTGTCGCTAAGGATGATGAACATTGGGACGATCCACAGGCCGAGGATCTGATTTGGGCCTACGACGAATGGCCGGTCGGCGGCACACAACAGCTGTTTAAGCTACGCGACGAGGTGGAAAAGTCGTTGCCCCGAATCACCAGTCCGGCGCTGATCTGTTACAGCACTGCCGACAGCTCCGTCACGCCCGAAGGGGCATACATGGTGCGAGATACAATTGGCTCGGAGGACAATGAGGTCGTCGAGATGAACGAGTGTGGCCATGTGATGACCCTCGACAGGGGCTGGGATGATCTGGCCGAGCGGACTTATCAGTTCATCATGGCCCGCGTGCCGGAGCCGGGGGCAACAGTCAACAACTAACAATTGACCGTCAGCTGTTGATTAGTCAGCGTCGCTAGGGATTGACCAACCCGAACA
>JBFFWQ010000120.1:0-18609 GCA_041570195.1 Promineifilaceae bacterium (SeqCode)
ATGGCACTGGGCTTTGCGCACATAATTACCGCCGGGAAGCTTATGGGTGTCGGTGCTCCAACTATGGATGTAGTGCTGGGCCAGCTTTTCCTGGCCAAATCGTAAGGCCGAGTCAAAGCGCACCGTGATCTCATTATCCCCTGGCCGCAAGATCGATCCCACATCAAATTCCCAGGTGCGGAACATATTGTCTGTTCGACCAAGTTCCTGGCCATTGAGCCAAATAGTGGCCAGGGTATCCAGGCCGGCGCAGTGGAGCAGGATCCGGTTATGCTGGAGCAGTTCTGATGAAACGGAAAAGGTGCGGCGATATAGCCAGGCGGTCTCGCCAACCCACATCACCGAATGCTCATTGTCACGGTAAAACGGATCGGGGATGACTCCGGCCGCCAGCAGATCGGTGTGAATACAGCCCGGCACGGCTGCTGCCAACCATTCTGCATTTGCTTTGTCGATCTGTTTGACTTGCCAACGGCCGTTTAAGGTCACAGTTTCCATCATTTCACGTCATCCTAATACGACTTCTATTAGCTATGCTTCTGCGCCATGCACCTGCATCAGCAGGCCATCTATTATCTCATCAGCGGGCATAGGCAATGTGCTCTGCAGGAACCTCAGAACATTCACGAGTGGCATTTCCACCATCATATTCATCACATCCATGCCGATGCCCCCGTCATCCTCTGCGCTAAAGAGCTCACGACTCTGGGCCTGGAACTGCTCGAAAAGCGGTCCTAAGACAGCCATGCCGTATGGATCGGCCATCCATTCGCGGATGGTGGACTCTTTATCGATAAGGCTGGGCAACTCCAGCGTCGATTTGAGTGTCGTCGTCAAAGTGTGGCGGATATCGGCAGCTGAAGCGCCAATGAGGATATCGAATTCCCCATCTTCGGTGATCCACTGTTGATATTTAGGATGGTAATAAGCAAAGGCGCGGAAATCAAGCTCGATAGAGACGGTTCTTGTTTCGCCTGGTTGGAGTTCTACCTTCGAAAAACCTTTCAGTTCCTTTTCTGGACGCACCAACCCGGATTTGAGATCGTGCACATAGACTTGAACGATTTCCTTCCCGGTTACGTTGCCTGTGTTGGTGATATCCACGGTCACCGTCAAGCCATCAACATCCCTGAAGGTAGTGGCCGAAAGCGCAGGGTTGCCATAAACAAAATTAGTGTAACTCAGCCCATAACCAAAGGGGAACAGCACCTTCTTCTCTTTGGTGTCATAGTAGCGATAGCCGATGAATAATCCTTCCCCGTACCGAACTAGGCCCGCCTCGCCCGGCCAATTAATGTAGGCAGGGGTATCGGCCGTTTTGATCGGGAAGGTTTCCGCCAGTTTGCCGCTAGGATTCACCTTGCCAAAGAGGATATCGGCAATCGCGCCGCCACCCGCTTGACCCATCATCCACGCTTCAAGCACCGCGGCGACATCATCAATCCAGGCGCTCATCGCTACTGGTGCGCCATTGTTCAATATGACGATCGCATTAGGCTGCACCTTTGCCACTGCCCTAATCAGTGCATTTTGCTGTTCAGTCAGATCAAGGTCGGCCCTGTCATAGCCTTCTGATTCTTTAGAGGAGGGCAAGGCAATATACAACAGAGCCACATCGGCCGATGACGCCAAGTCTACCGCCTGATCGATCAGATCCTGGCGGGGAGTTTCATCGGCCGGGTAACCCTCGGCATAGCTCAGCTCGGCTTCTCCGGCTTGCTCTTGTAATTCCTTAAACGGGATAGCTACTTTCGTGGGGTTAATATGTGAACTGCCTCCGCCCTGAAAATAAGCTTCTTTGGCTGACCGGCCAATCACCGCGATATGCCGCTGGTCTTTTAATGGAAGAATGCCATTGTTTTTGAGCAAGACCATGCCTTCCGCGGCGATTTTGCGCGCCAGCATATGGTGCGTTTCCACATCGAAATCGCCGCCTTTGGGTGTCTCTTGAGCCTTGAACACAATACTCAGTATGCGCCGGACGGCCTCGTCCAAAACATGCTCTTCTAACTCACCTGAACGAACCGCCTCAGTAACAGCTTGAACGCGGTACTCTTGTGGACCGGGCATTTCCAGATCTAGCCCCCCCTTAAGCGAGGCGACCCGGTCATTCACAGCGCCCCAATCTGAGATTACCAGCCCTTCAAACCCCCATTCATTCTTGAGAATATCTACCAGCAGTTCATGGTTTTCAGAACAATGGGACCCATTGAGCCTGTTGTAAGCGCACATCACTGTCCAGGGTTGCGTCCTTTTTACAACGGTTTCGAATGCCGCCAGGTAGATTTCGTTCAAAGTCCGCTCGTCCACTTCGGCGCTAATGCTAAAACGCTGGGATTCCTGATTGTTAGCGACAAAATGCTTGAGGGAGGTACCCACGCCTTTCCCCTGCACGCCATCGATCAGACTAACAGCCATCTCCCCGGCAAGGTAAGGATCCTCAGATAAATACTCGAAGTTCCGGCCTCCCAATGGAGACCGTTTCATATTGACGCCGGGACCAAGCAGCACATCTACGTTTAGCGCGATGCACTCTTCAGCCAGAGCCTCTCCCATCTTGTGCAGCAGATCCACATCCCAGGTTGAAGCAAGGCAGGATGCCGTAGGGAAACAGGTGGCCGGCAGGCTTGTCATCATCAGCGAGTTGACATCAGGCACCCGGCGGACACCGTGAGGTCCATCTGAAACGATCATCTCAGGTACACCCAAACGTTCGACTGGCATGGTCGTCCATGCGCTGGCCCCAGTACATAACGCAGCCTTCTCTTCCAAAGTCATTTTAGTAACGATGGCTTGAATATCAGTCACGATGGACTCCTTTTAATCAACCGAAGTACAGGTTATCCTCAATACAGCAAGTTGCCTTCACCGCCGGATGCCAAAGATAGCATCTTCATAATGTGTTTTCCTATGAACTCACATTTCTCTCCAAACATCCTGTAAGGCTCGATAATCCAAAAGGACGATGCCTTCTTCCCTTACAACATCTTTCGCTCGTTGAGAGGTTAAAAAATCAAAATCTGTCTGGCGAATATGATTACCATCAGGCTCTATAGCCAACAACTCAGAAGTGTCCAGACCGGGATGAACAGCCCACTCATTCAGACCAACGGGTAACTCGCGCAAAAGCTCAGCATACTGCGCGGCTTTTGTGATTGGGTCCAGGAGATAGCTATCCAAGAAATCGTGATCATTGGTGGGGTAGCCCTGGCTTTGCACTTTTTCGATCCAGGATCGGCCGGCAACCCGGAGCGCCAGTCCGTATTCTTTTGCCAGCCTCAGCATCACATCAAATATATCCTCGCGACCGCCGAGACGTAAACAATGCCAATCCAAGTGAGTAGGCTTAAGTCCAGCTGCCAACACGAATTCGATCTGCGCCCTGAATTCTATTTCCAGTTGATCTAAGCTGACCTGCGCCAAAAAACCGGGCATCTGTTCAAAGTTATAAAAATAACCTGCTTTATCAATCAGCGAGGGCACCTTTTCTCTGAGGGTTACCGGTCCCCAACGATAATCGACCCATTCAGAGATAACAGTGAGGTGAACGCCAAAGGGGATTTCTGGGTGATCTGCGAGGAAATGCATGGCGTGCAACGACCAGGGACACGAGACCATCAAACTGGTTGAGCGGACTATACCCTTCTTCAACGCACCAACAATAGCCTCATTTACCGAGTTACACATCCCAAAATCATCAGCGTTGATAATCAGCAGACGTGCATCAGCCGGATACCCTAATAATCGGTTTGTTCGACTATTAGTCGACATACTCATATTTCAATGGTAGTTAGCTGTAAAATGTGTACTCGCCCCCCGACTGGCACCCGAAACCAAGGCTGGGAAGATGGCACGATGGAAGAATCAATCAAAAAAACTGGGAGATCGACTTACACAGTTGAGAGATCCCATTCTTCATGAATCTTGGGAACATCACTGATCAAACGTTGGGTATAAAGCTCTTTAGGATTCAATATGCAGGCATCCGCGGATCCGCTTTCAACAACTTTCCCTTGCTCCATAATATAGACATGGTCAGAAACATAGTATGCCAGGCCGATATCATGGGTGATGAAAATTATCGACATTCCGATGTCATTGCGCAGTTTCATCAACTCATCAAGGATGGTGGCCCGTGAACAGGCATCGATCATCGACGTGGGTTCATCCGCCACCAGGATCTTTGGGTTCAGCAGGAAGATACGGGCGATCATCAAACGCTGCATCTGCCCACCAGAAAGCTCAAAAGGATACTTATTGGTTAATTCTGCGAATTTCAAGTTGACAAAGCTGCAGGCCTCGGTCATCAACTCTACTTTTTTCTCTTTTGGAAGCTTGCCATCGCCACGCATACGAAGACAGTCTAGAAGCACGGCATCGATCTTTTGAAATGTATTGTATGAAGAAAACGGATCCTGGAAGATCGCTTGAATATTCTTCCAGTATTCCTTTTTCTTCTTGCGCGTGCGGATGTCGCGTATCTTTCCCTGGAAGTAAATTTCGCCCTCAGTGGGTTTGAGCAATCCCAGAATCATTTTCGCTAACGTGGTTTTTCCACTACCCGATTCGCCCACGATCGATATGATTTCGCCCTCATTCAGTTCGATATTGACACGGTCAACGGCCAGGGTTCGGTTGCGGCCAAAACCAAATATCTTGGTCAGATCGACTGTGCTAAGGATCACTTTTTTTTCATTCGTCATTTTTATATGCTTCCCTTAGTTGTTCTTCCGATAGGATACAACGGTACGCGCGGCCGTCGCCTAATTCTTTGAGGGCGATAGTAGTTGCCGTGCACGCCGCTTGAACATATTTGCAGCGATCGGCAAACCGGCAGCCAGACGGTGGGTCTTTAAGATTGGGGGGCACCCCGGGTATGGCGGTCAGTTTAGCGTCCCGCACACCACTTTCCGGCACAATAATCGAGCCCATGAGACCCTTGGAATAGGGATGGAGTGGATCAAACACCACTTCTTTTGCTGTCCCCTTCTCTACGATCTGCCCGGCGTACATGACCATAATGTCATCAGTTACGTTGTAGAGCAAGGGGAGTTCATGCGTAATAAAAATCAGCGATTTGATTGAACCATTTTCCATCAAGGTCTTTAGCATCTTGATGACCATCTTCTGTGAAGTGACATCAAGCGCAGAAGAAGGCTCATCGGCAATCAGCACTTGGGGGAAAAGTATCGTAGCGACGGCGATCACCGTGCGCTGTTTCATGCCGCCCGAAAGCTCACTGGGATACTTCTGCAGTACTTCCGGTGGCAATCCCAAGACACTGCAGCATTCTGAGGCAAGTTCATATATCTCTTTCTTGCTTCTTGATGGATCATGGGCTTGAACCACATCCTCGATAATGCTGATGACCCTTTGTGTAGGATTGAGGGCATTCATCGCCGATTGGGGGATATAAGCGATCTCCCTCCCCAATATCGATTTCCGAACCACATCTGGATCCATCCCGGAAATATTCTGCCCGTCGATGATAATCTCGCCATCTGTATAATACAGTGGCGGGAAGTAATAACCCATCAGGCTGAGAGCCAGCGTGGACTTGCCGCAGCCCGATTCACCCGCAATTCCGAGCGTTTTCCCTTCTTCGACCTTCAGAGAAACGTGGTCCACCGCGTAAACATCTTCGTCATAGCGGGTGATGTATTTTGTTGTTAGATCTTTGACCTCTAATATGACCCTATTTGTCATTTCAATAAGCTATTCCCTTAACGCCGGATTGAATACCTGGTCGAGACCAGTGTTCATCAAATTCAATGAGAACGCAATCAGCGCAATGACCAATATCACAGGGATGTACGCCCACCATTTTCCCAGGATTTGGGCCTGGTAGATAAAGGCCCAGTTCAACATCAGCCCCAGGGTTGGCGTTTCCGTAGTTCTAGGTCCCAACCCAAGGATCGACAGCCCAGCCTCCGCCAATATCCCGGCCGAAATTTGCAGGATCAGCGCCATGACCACATAAGAGGCGATGAAAGGGAGAATGCTCAGCAGGATGATACGAATGGTCGAATGACCGGACAGTTTCGACAGGTGGACATGATCGCGATTGCGCAGCGAGATCACCTGCGCTCGCACAGCCCTGGTCGTCCACACCCAGGAAGTAAAGCCGATCACCACCGCGATCGTAACCGGACCGCGATGTTCCTGCCCGATGCTGAAGGAGATCAAGATCAACAACACAATGGTCGGGATAACGGTAAAGAGATTTGTGACGAACATGATGCCGTCATCCATCAGGCCACCGACGTACCCGGCCAGCAATCCCAGGCTTAAACCGATGGTGGTTGCAACTAGCCCCGCGACAAGACCGATCAACAGCGATACCCCGGTGGCCTTAACCAGCTGGGTCAGGACATCCCGGCCGAAATTATCGGTTCCAAGGGGTAACACCCGTATATTGGCGGCCTGGCTCAAATTCACGTAATCAGTTTGTTCGATGACGCCTTTCTCCTCCAGCGCGCCTGTGTCCGGGTTCTTTGCTGCAATGATAGCCCCCTCGGTTGACAGGAGCCCATCAAGCGAGGCATCGAGCCGGATATAGTAATTCCGCTGGGCATTTGTCATTCCAGGAATATTCTCCGTGGAATCATAATGGTTTACCCACTGATCCATCAGCTTTGGGGTATCCCAAGCATCGATCTCGGATTCGGAAACGCCAGCTGCCACGAGCCATTCTTTCATGGCCAGCCGGTCCTCGTCGTTCAGCTTGCCGGCAATTCGCTTGGCAGAGGCATCATCCAAATTGAGGGTATAGAGGTCGCTGGAATCGACACTGTCATATACATTCACATAGACCCCAGGTGGAAAAAACGTGCCCTGGCCGATGATCTCCAGCGGCGGGTACCTCACGACCAGCGGATAGATGATCACGAACAGTAATATTGCCATAAAGATGGCAAAGCCAACCACAAACTTACCGGAGCGAAAGACCTGTCGAAGCGTATGTTTCATAACAGTATCACTCCTCAATCCTCAATCTGCGCCGCTCTTATGCGCGGATCAATAACGCCATAAAGGATTTCGATGATGAATGTTGTGAGCAATACCATCACGGTGATGATCAAAGCGGTGGCCGAGATCAGCGGATAATCACCCCCCAGGACAGCGGTCAGGATAGTCGTACCAAGCCCCGGGTAACTGAAGATGATCTCTGCCACCAGCGCGCCGCCAACCAGGGTGCCGACGGCCAACGCCAAACCCGTTATCTGCGGAAGCATGGCATTGCGAAATACATAGCGGAGGATCTTGCGGTCTTTGATGCCCATGAAGCGGCTGAATTTTACATAGTCCGCATTCAGCTCATAGATCGCCATGGAGCGCATGCCAATTGCCTGGCCGCCGATGAGGACTAACACGATCGACCAGAATGGCAATTGATAATGAAGAAACACGGACCATATGAACCCCCAGCTAAGGTTGGGAATCATGTCAAACCCGTATCCACCAGAGGTTGGCAACCATTCCAGTGTGACGCCAAACACAACCAGCAGAATAACGGCCATACCAAAGGCCGGCAAGCTACTCATAAATAGACTGCTAGGCATGAGGACTTTGTCAAAGCCCGACTTACGATAAGCGGCCAAGGCGCCTAGGAAGTTTCCGATCAGCCAGCCGACGATGATCGCCGGGAGTTGCAGTATCACTGTCCACAAGATGGAAGATCCGATAACGTCGGCCACCGTTCTGGGATATTGCGCGATTGAAAAGCCGAAATCGCCGCGAAGTACATTGCTCACGTATATGAAGAACTGTTCGTATATGGGTTTGTCCAGGCCAAACAACTCTGTGTATTGTTCGTAAATCGCCTGAACCCCGGCCGTCTCGCTCATACCTTGGGCCATCCTGGCGACGATGCCTGCTACAGGATCGCCTGGCATCAGGCGGGGCAACATGAAATTCAGGATGAATGCGAAAAACAATGTGATCAGGAACCAAAGCGACTTTCCGGCGAAATACCGTACATACCCTTTCAAGCCGGCACCTCATTAAGTTCTTGGGACGATAATTAATAATACATCCTCGATCTAATTCGAGAAGAGTTAAGGCTCGTTAGCTACGAATAGTAAACAGCCATGTCCCGTGAAAGGGACATGGCTGTTTATTGGGTAGAGGTTTATTGTTCAACCAGCTCTACGTTATAGAGACAGGCGATACTATAACCTCGAATACAAACCATCGGTGGGACCGGCGGGTCGGTACCGTCATCCTGGTGCGGGAAGCCCGTCCAAACTGTCTCGTTCACAGTATGGAACAGATCAGGACGATACATGAGCGTGAAGGAGGGAATGTCGGTCAGATAGGCCTCGACCAAATCGGTGTAGAGTTGATTTAGTACCTCGGGATCGGATTCACCGGGGATGGCCTCGATCATGGCATCTAGCTCAGGATTGCTATACTGACCCCAGTTACCGCTCCAGTTAACCGGCTGGCCGACAAATTCAGAGCTGAGTAAATTGCGGATACGTCCCCACGGCTGGGTGGGGCCGGCGCCATCGCTCCACATCATGAAGATGTCATAGCCTTCGGGCAGCGGTTCATCCGATTTGGTGACGACGGTCTGATAAACGGACCATTCGGGGAAGTTGGTGGTGATGTCAATGCCGATTTCCTTGCCGGCGGCCGCCACCACTTCAATGGCTGCCTGCCAGTCGGACCAGCCATTGGGGCAGGTGGCTACATAGCTGAGCTTCTCACCGTTGTATTCACGCCAGCCGTCGCCATCGGTATCGACGATGCCAGCTTCATCCAGCAGAGCCTTGGCGCCTTCGATGTCGTTGCCAGCCCACTGCAGGTCAGCCACGGCCTCTTGATCGTACATGGCCTGCTCGCCCGGGGTCGGGTTCATGAGCGAGCGCGGTACCTGATCGAAGGTAGCTGACTGGTTGGTCATGGCGTTAGCGATGATGGTGGGATAGTCAACGGCCATGGCGATAGCCTTGCGCACCGCAACCTGGTCCAAACCTGGGGAATTCAGGTTGTAAAAGGCGGTTGGCAGGCTGGCGCCAATGCCATAAGGCGCCTCAGGCAAGTAGGTGGAGATGGGCAGCCCATAGTTCTCCCACAGAAGTTGAACATTGGAATTGAACTGCTGGCTGACATCCACTTCACCCTTGGCCAGGGCAACAGAACCGGCGGCGTTGTCTTTGAAGATCGTGTGCGCCAGGTACTTCGGAACAGGCAGCTGACCCCACATGCTCTCATCCTGACCCCAGTAATTGTCGTCACGAACGAGGATAATTTTTTGATCGTCGGTGAAGAATTGGTGATAGGGGCCGGAGTACACGACGTCCTCGGCCGTATCCGCCTGGAACTCGGTGGGATCTTCACCAACGCGCGCTTCCAGTGTTTCGGTCCAGGCTTTCTGGACGACATAGTTGCTGCTCAAGTAAGAAGAGACGATCAGAGGATTGACTGCGTTGCCCTCATCATCCAGTTTAGCCTTGACCAAAACCGTCTTGTCATCCAGGGCTTCAATGGTGTCGATATAAGGGCCATTGGCGCCGCCGGCATTGGTTTCGTACTTGACGTGAGTGGCCCAGGTATAGGCGACATCCTCGGCCGTCACCGGGGTGCCATCGCTCCATGTTGCGGCGTCTTTGATCTTGAAGGTGATCTCCGTCCCTTCATCGTTCCATTCGTACGGGCCATCGGCGAGCAGAGGATACTGCTGGCCATCAAGCATGTTGTACAGGTATGGGGTTTCGAACATGGTGACCAGGGCGTTGTTATTCTCAGTCACTGCCATGGCGTTGTTGCAGTTGGCGTTGTATGGATTCCAACAGACAACCGAACCCCATTGTAGACCATTGAAGAACATGGTTTCGTCGCGAGGAAGCACATCTTCGGATTCATCAGCCGGCGCTTCGACGACCACCTCTTCGGTTACCACGCGGGTAACCTCCACCTCTTCTACGACCTCTTCGGTCACCACGCGGGTAACCTCTTCGGTGATTGTCTCCGTCTCCGTGACCACGCGGGTGACCTCAACGGTCTCGGTCTCCGGCGAGCAGGCGACCAGAGCCACGGCAGCCATAAGCAGCAAGCAAATTAAAAGGAACAACCTTTTATACATTTTTATCTCCTTTCACCCCTAAGGGCTTTATCAGCAAGCAAAACACAAACACGAACAAAACCTTCTCATCTCCCCGCTGAAGTTGATCTTGAAGAAATCTCCTTATTTGAAGAATCACCTCCTTAGTAGCCGGTCAGTCGTCAGCTATCGACTATTGGTAAACACTCGTTGCCATCATCTACTATCTAAACATCATCATGTGGGCCTAAATCGCCTAGCGCGTGGCCAGATTGACACCACATGACTCGCGGATAACCAATTCTGTATCAAAAATGACCCGGCGCTGTGGCGTCGGGCCGTTTTCGATGATATCTAGCAAGACATTGACCGCTTCACGGCCCATTCGTACGATCGACTGGCGAATAGTGGTCAGCTGCGGCTGTCCTGCGCCAGCGGGCAGCAAATCGTCAAAACCAACGAGGGCGATATCGTGGGGCACCCGCAGCCCAGCCTCGCGAATCGCCCGCCATGCCCCCAGGGCCAGTTGGTCGGACGCGGCAAAAACGGCCTCAGGCCTGACCGGTAATAAGCGTTTCATGGCCAGGTAGCCACCGGCTTCAGTGAAATCTCCCTCGGCCACCAGATCCTCATTATAGGTCCCGCCGCGATCGCTAAGCGCCTTGCAGTAACCGGCCAGCCGATCTTCACCGGCGACCATATTCTGCGGTCCGGTGATATGGGCCACACGCCGGTAGCCCAGGCGCAACAAGTGATTGACGGCGGCATAAGCGCCATTCAAATTATCGCTGTCAACAAAACTGACTTGCGGGTAGCAATCCTGGCGCCCGATAACAACAAAGGGGACCTCGTTTCTTATCAGGTGTGGGATGAGCGGATCATCATATTGGGAGGAGGCCATGATCACCCCGTCAAAGAGGCTGACATTCGAGATTCGCCTGGTAAGCTGCGCCTTTTCCTCTTCGTTATGGAACAAAAAAAGCGTCAGGCTCTGTTTATTTCTATTGCAGGCCATCGAAATGCCCTGGGTAAGACGCGGGAAGTAAGGATCGGCAAAAAGGGTGGTAAAGGCATGAGGGATGACCAGACTGATGATGCCCGAGCGGTTCGAAGCAAGGGCGCGGGCCGCGATATTGGGCCGGTAGCCCGTTTCGTCGATGACCTGCCAAACGCGGCGGCGGACGTCGTCACGGACGCCAACCTGGTCATTTACGACTCTAGATACCGTTGATCGTGAAACCCCGGCCAATTCGGCGACTTTTTCCAGTGTAATGCTGCTCATCGCAACCAATAAGGTCCGCCTGGTAATGGGAGCGCTTCCACTATTTCATTCATTTTGGCCATTATCTTCCCAATATTGACCAACGAACGGATTTGTGTGACAATAAATGCAGCGATATTCCGTCCGTAGCTGGGAGCGCTCCCAACTTTGTGAAAAGAGTAACATATTTCAAAATGGCTGTCAAGTCGATTGTGTTGCTGCATACCCGTCGGCCTGGCGAACAATACATTGTGCAGAGACGCAACGACGGCTCATTCGCCAACTGGTGATCGCTCAGTGTTGCTTCCTTCCAGAAACAATTAGCAGGCTGCATTATGCGATACGGCAACTTCGACGATACAAATCGCGAATATGTGATCGACCGGCCTGACACGCCCCTGCCCTGGATAAATTACCTGGGCTGTGAAGATTACTTCGGCATCATTTCAAATACCGGGGGCGGCTACTCATTTTATAAGGACGCTCGCCTGCGGCGGCTGACGCGTTTTCGCTATAACAACGCGCCGCTGGATGCCAACGGCCGCTATCTTTACCTGCGTGACGACGATGCCGCCTCGCCGTCAGAGAGCGCTTCTTTCTGGTCGCCGACCTGGCAGCCGGTCCGCCATCCGCTCGACGCATACGAGTGCCGCCATGGATTGGGTTACACGACTATTCGATCCGAAGTAGCCGATATCGAATCTTCGATCCGCACCTTCATCCCCCTGGGCGAAAATCTGGAAATCTGGCAACTGACCCTCACCAATCATCGGGATCGGCCGGCGAACTTGTCCATATTCTCGGCGATTGAATTCTGCTTGTGGGACGCGCAGGATGACGCCAGTAATTTCCAGCGCAATTACTCGATTGGCGAGGTCGAAGTCGTGGACCAGGTCATCTACCACAAGACGGAATATCGCGAACGCCGCGACCACTTCGCCTACCTGGCCTGTTCCGAGGAATTGGCCGGATTTGATACCCAGCGAGAAGTGTTCCTGGGTCCTTATCGGGGCTGGGATTCGCCGGCGGCCGTGGCAAGGGGCCAGATGTCCGGCTCCATCGCCCACGGCTGGCAACCTGTCGGCGCGCAGCATGTCGAAGTCAGCCTGAAGGGCGGCGAGCAGAAGCAGATCATTTTTGTCCTGGGCTACCATGAGAATCCGAAGGACGACAAGTTCGATCCCCCAGGCTCGTCGACGATAAATAAACGTAGTGTGATACCGATCATCCACCGCTACCTGGATGGCGTCGAAGTGGAAAGGGCATTCCAGAAGCTGCGGGCCTATTGGGATGGCTTGTTAGACAAGCTGCACGTATCGACGCCCGACATTCATACCGATCGGATGGTGAACATCTGGAATGTTTATCAGGTGATGGCCACTTTCAACTTCTCGCGATCGGCTTCCTATTTCGAATCCGGCATCGGCCGGGGTATGGGTTTCCGCGACTCCAACCAGGACCTACTGGGTTTTGTCCACCTGATTCCCGACCGGGCGCGGGAGCGTTTACTGGATCTGGCCGCGACACAGCTGCCTAGCGGCGGTGCTTATCACCAATACCAGCCGCTGACCAAGCGGGGCAATGACGATATTGGCAGCGGCTTCAACGACGATCCGTTGTGGCTTATCCTGGCCGTGGCGGCCTACATTAAAGAGACCGGGGACCGGGATATCCTCGACGAACAGGCGCCCTATGACAACACTCCCGGCACGGAAGAGTCGCTTTATAGCCATCTGCGGCGTTCGATTCAATACACGCTCGATCGTTTGGGGCCTCACGGTTTGCCGCTGATCGGCCGCGCCGACTGGAACGATTGCCTGAATCTGAACTGCTTTTCCGATTCGCCAGGCCAGTCCTTCCAGACGACCACCAATAAAGAGGGCAAGGTCGCTGAGAGCGTGTTTATCGCCGGCTTGTTCATTCTGGCGGCAGACGAAATGGTCGCCATTGCCGGCCGGCGCGGGCAAGCAGCCGATGTTGACGCTTATCGCCAGGCTGCGTCGACGATGGAGCAAGCCATCTGGTCGGCCGGCTGGGACGGATCTTGGTTCAGGCGGGCCTACGACGATTTTGGCGAGCCAGTGGGCTCGAAGGTCAATGACGAGGGGCAGATTTTCATTGAGCCGCAGGGCATTTGCGTCATGGCCGGGCTGGGAATCGAAGACGGCCGGGCCGAGTTGGCCCTGGAGTCGGTGTCGGAGCGCCTGGCCACGCCCCATGGCATCGTCCTGCAACAGCCGGCCTTCAGCCGGTACTACTTGCACCTGGGCGAGATTTCGTCTTACCCTCCGGGCTACAAGGAAAACGCGGGCATCTTCTGCCACACCAACCCCTGGATCATGATCGCCGAAACCAGGATCGGCCGCGGCGACCGGGCCCATGATTATTATCTGCGCATCAACCCCTCGGCCCGGGAAGAAATCGGCGACGTGCACAAATGCGAACCCTACGTTTATCCGCAAATGATCGCCGGCCGCGACGCCCCAACCCATGGCGAAGCCAAGAACTCGTGGTTAACCGGCACGGCCGCCTGGAACTATGTCGCCATCAGCCAATGGATCCTGGGCATCCGGCCGGCATTCGATGGCCTGGAGATCGACCCTGTTATCCCGTCGTCATGGGACCATCTTCAGGTAACGCGTATTTTCCGCGGCGTCCGCTATGTCATCCAGGTCAAACGGCAAGGTCCTGGCAATGAGGTCCGGCTAGAGGTAGACGGCGAATCCATCCAGGGAACAATCGTTAACCTGCCGCCAGAGGGAACCAAAGAAATCCAAGTGACCGCCACTATCGGAAATTAACATGACCAACATAGATTCATCGCCCTCCCAGCCACTCTACAAAGATGTTTCAGCGCCAGTTTCTTCCCAGGTGAAGGACCTGCTGGCCCGCATGACCCTGGAAGAGAAGATCGGCCAGATAACCCAGGTGGAAAAGAACAGCATCGATCCCGAAGCCGTCAAACGGCATGGCATCGGCAGCATACTCAGCGGCGGCGGCGGAAATCCCGCAGATAATTCCCCGGCCGGCTGGCAGGAAATGGTGGGTGGTTTCCTCGAAGCCGCCCGGCAAACGCGATTGGGCATTCCGCTCATCTACGGCGTAGACGGCGTTCACGGCCATAGCAATGTAGTTGGGGCGACGATCTTCCCTCATAACATCGGTCTGGGCGCCGCCAGAGACGCCGCTCTGGTGCAGCGCATAGGTCGAGCTACTGCTCTGGAATTAAGCGCTACCGGCGTTTTCTGGAACTTCGCCCCTTGCGTTGCCGTGCCCCGAGATGTTCGCTGGGGACGAACATATGAAGGATTTAGTGAAAATACACAGCTGGTGACGGAACTGGGCGCGGCCTACTTGACCGGGCTGCAGGGTGACGACCTGAGTGCGGCCGGCTCGGTCCTGGCCTGTCCCAAGCATTTCATCGCCGACGGCGGAACGAGCTGGGGATCAACCCCAAGATACGACTGGCTGGACAACTACTGGCAAGCGGTCGACGAACGCTACATGATCGATCAAGGCGATGCGCGCATGGACGAGGTTGAGCTGTACCAGACGCATCTCCCGCCATACCTGAAAGCAATCGAGGCCGGTGCCCGAACTATTATGATCTCTTTCAGCAGCTGGAACGGAGCCAAGTTACACGCTCACCACCACCTATTGACGGAAGTGCTGAAAGGTCAATTTGGTTTCAGTGGCTTCCTGGTATCTGACTGGCAGGCTATTAACCAACTTTCGGCCGATTATCATGAGTGCGTTGTGGCCTCCATCAATGCCGGGCTCGACATGATCATGGTGCCCTTTGAATACCAGCGCTTCATCGATACCCTTACCGAAGCGGTTCAGTCAGGCGACGTGCCTCTCGAACGAATTGATGACGCTGTACGCCGGATCCTGACGGCGAAATATGAGCTGGGCCTGTTTCAGAATAATATCGAAGACGAACCCAAGATAGATATTGTGGGTTCGGACGAACACCGTCAACTGGCCAGAGAAGCCGTTCGCAAATCGCTAGTCTTGTTAAAAAACGATGGGAGCACACTTCCGATCGCCAAGAATACGGCGCAGATCATCATCGCCGGCGCGGCCGCGGACAGCATTGGTCTTCAGTGTGGTGGCTGGACCATCGAATGGTTGGGTGGCACAGACAATATCACCCAAGGCACGACCCTTCTTCAGGCAATTCGCCAAACGGTGTCGGCCGAAACGACAATTCATTTTGAGAAATCGGGCCGATTCCCGGAAAGCATTGAGGCAGAAGTAGGCATCGTTTGCCTGCACGAACCGCCATACGCAGAAGGCGTCGGCGATCGGGCTGACTTGAGGCTAAACAACGAAGAAATCGGCCTGCTCGAGCGAGTCAGGGCTCGCTGCCGGC
Source organism: Promineifilaceae bacterium (SeqCode) (assembly GCA_041570195.1). GTDB lineage: Bacteria > Chloroflexota > Anaerolineae > Promineifilales > Promineifilaceae > UBA11865. The sequence goes on from JBFFWQ010000120.1 coordinate 15,685, forward strand.
GCCTGGTAGTTATTATCTTTTCAGGCCGCCCGCTGATCATTACTAAGCAGTTGCCGGTAGCGGACGCGTGGATCGCGGCCTGGTTACCGGGTACCGAAGGCCAGGGCCTGGCCGACGTACTCTTCGGCGACGTCCCCTTTGGCGGAAAACTACCCTACACCTGGCCGCGGGATATGGACCAAATCCCTCTGGGTAACATCGGCGAGGACGATCCCCTCTTCCCGTTAGGCTTCGGGCTATCGTGAATTACTCGTAGGTCATGCTTCCAGCTTGACCGAGAAAACTTCCCAGTTTGCTCTACGGGAAGACAGACCGGCCGGCTAATCGCGTATTTCCCGCCGTATACTCCGATCCTCGACCCACCAGATCTCGCTGGCGAAGCGCTCGATGAAGTAGCGGTCGTGCAACACGGCCAGCACCGTGCCACTGAAACCGCTCAGCGCTTTCTCAAATTGCTCCCGGGCCGGGATGTCGAGATGGTTGATCGGCTCGTCCAACAACAAGACGTTGCGGCCGGCGACGATCATCTTGGCCAGGGCCAGCCGTGCTCGCTGACCGTAACTTAGCTGGCTATTGGGCTTCAACGGCTCGTCGCCGCTAAACAGGAAGTAGCCCAGGAAGGTGCGGGCTTTGGTCTGATTATCAAAGGCGTCTTGCACCGTCTGCAAAGGGGTGAGAGCCTGGTCGAGCCCGCTCTGCTCTTGGGTCATGAAGCCCAAACTCACGCTAGGGCCCTGGTAGGCACGGCCGGCCATCGGCGCCAATTGCCCGGCGATGGTCCGCAGCAAGGTCGTCTTGCCACTGCCATTGGGCCCGGTGATGACGATCCGCGCCCCAGCCGGCACTTCCAGGTTCAAACCGGTCAGGAGCGGCGGCGCCCCAGGGTAACCAACGCCTAGATCCTGCAAGGCCAGCACCGCTTTACCCAGGTGGGCCGTTTTGGCGAAATCCAGCCGCAGCCGCCGTTTGCCGGCCGGCTTCTCTACCCGATCTTCCGAATCCAGGTAACGCTCCAGCTTACCTTCGCGAGCCTTGGCTTTCCTGGCCACCTTCTTGGCGATGCTCTGCTGGTAATCCTTGTAACCCGGATCCTTCATCTTTTCGCCGCCAATCCGGACCGAGCTGGCTTCGCGTTCGGTACGGGCCGCCTGGGCCTTGGCCCGTAGAATATCTTGTTTGACGCGCCGGATTTCGGCCTGCTGATCGTTATAAGCCGCCCACTGCTTCTCCCGCGCCTGTTGGACCTGCGCCACGTAAGCCGTGTAGTTGCCATCATAAGCTTCCACCGTCTTCTGGTGTGGATCCAGGGCCAGGATGCGAGTCACCGTCCGCTCAAGAAATGTCCGGTCATGGGACACGATCAGCGCCCCGCCGTTGAAACCCGCCAACCATTCCTCCAGCCATTCCAACATGGCGATGTCCAGGTGGTTGGTGGGCTCGTCCAGTAGCAATAGTTGGGGATCGTCCAGCAGGGTCAGGGCCAGGCTCAGGCGGGTCTTCTGGCCACCACTCAGGCGAGCCAGCGGCCGATCGGGCGCGACCCGATCCAGGCCCAGCCCGGCCAGGATCCGTGCCGCCCGGCCGGTATCGGCCGAGCTGATGCGAGCCAGGAGATCGTCGTAGCGCCTTTGCAGACCGGCGTCATCCGGCCGCTCGACCAGCGCCTGGGCCAGGCCGGCCAACTCCGCTTCCAGGACGTCGACGTCGCCGGCCGCCGCGCCCACCACCTCGGCCAGCGTCGCCCGGCCGTCCAGCTCGAAACCCTGGGGCAAATAGCCAATACGCAAAGCGGCTTCAGCCGATACGTGTCCACTATCGGCCGTCTCCCGGCCGGCGATGATCCGCAGCAGGGTGCTCTTGCCGCAGCCGTTCGGCCCGACCAGGCCAACCCGGTCACCGGGGTTGATGCTGAAAGTTACGTTGTCGAATAGAGAATGTAGGGCGAAAGATTTCGCGAGTTGATGTACGGTAAACATATCCACCTCCAAGAGCCGAAACGGCTATCGTGTAGCTTGCATTGAAGCCCACTTGTCTGGGCCAAATGCTAGAAACCAGCTGAAGGTGAATTAGTCAATCATTCCGTCTCTCACTCACTGAAAGTAAGAGCCAAGCATAATGCCGGCCGTCCCGTCTGTCAAACATTACGGCGAAAACCTCTGGAGGTTTCGCAGGGCATCTGCCATTGAATGCCCGTAGCCCGATTTTGCAGGACACTTACAAAATGAAGGTCATTTTCCCGGCAGCAAGTGGGTTTGGCTGGCCGCCCTCCCCGTTGCCCGGTTTATCAAACCGGTGTGGGATACCATCCCGCGCTACGAGAAGGATCCGGTCAGGAAGTTTACCATCCAGCGCCCCACCTGTTGTCCATCCGGCCGACCGTTGTCCAGGGAGCTGACCGCTTCCCGGTACAACTCATCGTCGATATGGCCTTCCTTCCGGCTCAAGATATCTTCCATGATCCCGGCCGTGAACTCCGGGTGGCCCTGGATGGCCAGCACCTGCTCGCCAATGTCATAAAAGCCGATGGGGCAGAAATCATTGCCGCCCAGCAATTCGGCGCCCGGCGGCAGGCTGGTGACCTGGTCTTGGTGGGCAAAATAGAGGTTGATCGACCCGTTGTCGCCGGCCATCCACGGCCGCTCGCCGCTGACCTCGATACGCTTCTGACCCAGCCCCCAACCCTTTTCCGACTTCCAAGCCTGGCCACCCAACGCGTGAGCCAGCATCTGGTGACCGAAACAAATGCCGATCAACTTCTTGCCGGCCGCGTAACAGTCGCGCAAAAACTGGGCCAGCGGGGCGATCCAGGGATCGTCATCGTAAACGCCGCGCGGACTACCGGTGACGATATAAGCGTCGCACTCGTCCGGCGACTCCGGCGGCTGGCCCAGGGCCACCTGGTAGCCGACGAATTCAAACCGGCCG
>JBFFWQ010000121.1:0-18428 GCA_041570195.1 Promineifilaceae bacterium (SeqCode)
GGTGCGCCGAACTTGGCGGCCATACGGTAGCTGCCCTCGGCCATGTCATCCCCCAGGCCACGCCGGTACGCGGCATCTCGGATGAGCTCGGCTAGTTTCTCTCCTTGCCCGAAATGTAAATCGGCGTCGAGATAACCTTTTTCGACCAACTCCATAGCGCAACCGATGATATTGCCCATGGAAATGGTATCCATTCCCATATCGTTAGCTAGGTAATTGGCTTCGGCAATGATATCCAGGTCATCGATACCACATTGGGCGCCAAAGGCCCAGGTAGATTCAAACTCAGGTCCTTCGCCTTCCTTGCCACTCGATGTTTTGGTGATTCGCGTACAGGTTATTGGGCAGGCCCAGCAGGCCTGATTCTTGACCAGGATTTGGTCAGTGATAGCCTCGCCGCTAGTCTCGTACGCATGCTCAAACTGGGACTGCTGGAAGTTCCGGGTGGGCAGGGCGCCTATCTCATTGATAACATTGAGCACTACCGCCGTACCAAACTCGGGCAAAGCCTGCGAGGTGAGCGGGCTAGCCTTCAACAATTTGCGTGTTTCGTACAACATGAACTTGAATTGGCTGTTGTCCGCAGGCTGGTTCTTCTCGTGCCCTTCGACAACGATCGCCTTCAGGTTCTTGCTGCCCATCACAGCGCCAGGGCCGCCACGGGCAAGAGCGCGCTCCTTATCGTTCATGATAGCGGCGATTCGAACCAGATTCTCACCCGCCGGGCCGACGCACAGAACATTGCGCTTGTTGCGGTTTTGTCCTAAGGTGTCCGTGGTTTCAAAGACGGTTTTGCCCCACAAATGGCTTGCATCCTCTATGCTCACGCCCTCGCGGTTAATGGCGATGTAGACCGGCGTCTCTGCTCTACCGCGAACGATCAAGGCGTCATAGCCGGTGCGTTTGAACTGCATACCCCACCAACCGCCGCTGTTGGAATGGAGCAATGTGCCCGTCAGCGGGCTCTTGGTGCTGACATTGAAGCGGTTACTGGTTTGGGAGCCACTGGCCGTGATCGGGCCGGTTGTGAAAATGAGCGCGTTCTCGGGGTCCAATGGCTTGACATCGGGGCCGACCAAATCCCAAAGCAGACGACCGCCCAAACCCCGGCCGCCCAGGAACTGGCGAGCCATCTCCATGTCAAGCGGCAACACTTCTACCGAACCACTGGTTAAATCAACTGTCAGAATCTTACCCGCCCAACCTTCCATTAAGCATAACTCCTCTGTAGACGGACTTTTGGCCGTCAACTCTAACCGCCGGCGATGGGCGGGAAAATGGCCAACTGGTCTTCATCACTGACTGCTGTGTCAAGGCCATCAGCAAACTCGATGTCGTGGCCGTTGATCATGACGCGCACATGTGGTCCCAGGACTTGCCCGTCGAAGATCTCTTCCTGCAGCGACGGATACGTGGCGCACAGATCTAGTAGAACGTCGCGCACCGTCGCGCCAGAGGCCGTGACCGCGATCCGGCCGGAAGTCTGCCCAGTAGACCGGCGCAGATTGCCAAAGAGCCTCACCTGCATGGGCTAGTCTCTTCGCGCCAGAACTTGATCTTCGTAGGCGTGAATCTCGTCGATGTAAGAAACACCCACGGAAACATCTTGCTGCAAGCAGTAGTAGTCCCAGACGACGCCAAAGGGCATGGCCTTCAACTCCTCGAGATAGGCCAGGCGCGCGGTATAGTCGCTCTGTCGCTCCAGCTCCCGCATTTGCTCTTGCGGTTCTAGCAAGGCCATGAGCAGCGCGCGTAGGACGTTGCGGGTGCCGATGACCCAGGCAGCAACGCGGTTGATACTAGCGTCAAAGAAATCTAGGCCGACATGGACCCGCGGCAAATAATCGCCACGAACTATCTCCTGGGTAATCGAATTCAGATCGTCGGTCATGGTGACAACGTGATCACTGTCCCAACGTACGCCACGGCTCACATGCAGCAGGAGTTCGGGCACATAGAGTAGGCTGGAGGAGATTTTGTCTGCTATGGATTCGGTGGGGTGATAGTGGCCGGCATCTAGGCACAACAGTATCTGATTAGCGGCCGCATAGCCCAGGTAGAATTCGTGCGAACCCACGACGTAACTCTCGGACCCGATGCCGAAAAGTTTGCTCTCAACAGCATCCAAGTTGAAGCGCCGATCAACCGGCTCGGAGAAAATCCTGTCCAGGGAGTCCTTCAGCCGGTGTCGCGGCGAACTTCTATCTACCGGCGTATCCTTGTAACCATCTGGGATCCAGATATTGGTAACGGCCGGGGTACCCAGTTCGCGGCCGAAGTACTCGCCTATTTTGCGGCATGCGATGCAATGTTCAATCCAGAATTGCCGTATGCCCTCATCCCGGTGAGAAAGTGTGAATCCGTCGTCAGCAAAGGGGTGCGAAAAGCACGTGGGGTTAAAATCAATGCCATGGCTACTGTTTTTGGCCCATTCTACCCAGCTGGCGAAATGGTGCGGCTCGAGGGCGTTACGCTCGATCTTGCGATCGGACTCCAGGTAGATAGCGTGCAAGTTGAGACGGTGGTCGCCTGGAATGAGCGTGTAGGCCATGTCCAGGTCCTGGCGCAGTTCCGCTACCGTTCTGGCCTTGCCGGGGTAGTTGCCGGTGGCCATGATGCCGCCGGTGAGCCCGCGTCCTGGGTCTTCAAAGCCGCCGACGTCGTCCCCTTGCCAGCAATGTAAGCTAATAGGGATTGTGGACAGCGTCTTCAGCGCTACCTCTGTGTCTACGCCGATTTCGGAATATCGTTGGTTCGCTAGTTGATAGGCTGCTTCAATGTGGTTCACTTCATGCCCCGGAATTCATCTGTTCATTGATTTCTGACGACGGCCATTCCTTTGCCAGGTCAAGTTTTGTGTGTGGGGAAGGGTCATCAGTGGTACAAAGCCGAATGGTGAGGACCTGCGGCGCGGATGGGCGAATCCCTTATGGTAACTGAAGCGTCGATTATTCAAAGCGCGCGGATGTGTCGGCCGCCTCGATGCTGACACCATTACCAGCCAAGGTAACCCGTTCCAGCTCAACGCCTTGAGGGACGATCACAACCGTCAACTGACCGCTTTCTTTGATCGCCCGAACAGGAATCGAGAAGAGTGAGCCAGGACCCATTTCAATGACCGAGTTATGCGGTGTGAAATACGGGTTGGTATTTTTCGAATCGATCGTTCCAGCGGCCGCGTCGAGATCGCCGTCTGAGCCGGCAAATAGCATGATATCGTTGGCAGTTATCAATGTGGTGGATACGGTGCTGTGGTACATGACCTCCAGATCACCGTTGTTGCCATATATCCAGCCCACCTGGACCGGCTCGCCGCCGTAAATGCTGTCTTGAATCTGGGCGATGAACGGGTCATCCTGCAACGTCTCAACAACAGGTTCATAAACGGACTCTTCACTCATTTCACCATCAAAGACGTCGAGCGTTGCCTGGGTGAATTCTGAAGGGTCAAGTTCCCAATGAGGCGAACCGAAAGCATCAAATGATTCCTCATCGACCGGAGCTGGGTATAGTAGGATATTGAGCCCAAGCACAGTCTGGTACGTTTCATCCTGAGCAATCGACGAGTGATAAGGGGCAGTAGAGCCCTCTCGAAGCGACTGACCACCCCCCGCCCCGAGACCATCGTCTCCCCCGCCGCAGGCCACCAGGGCAATAATCATTATCAATGAGATCAAGAGCAGCGTTCGCTTCATCTTCTTCACCTATTCATGTTGGCACTGTACTAGCAGGGATTATACCATCATACTTGACTGTCTGTCAGAGTGATGTAAGGAGCGACAAGCATTCAATGCCTGTCGCTCCCAGAGCCTATCTCGCGAGACCGGATTTGCTGTAAGCTGTCGTGCTCAAGCAGTCATGCTTGCAGGTCCGGTCTTGTGGAACCTAGAAGTCAAAGTCACCGATGTTGTCGATGGTGAAGACCGTCGGCGGGCCGGTGATGACCACAGCCATCTCGCGGAAGGAGCGTTCGCCCAGATTGGGAACCTCAAAGCTGTTGCCTTCGGCGGCTTCAACAACACCATTGGCCAGGTCAACGCCCAGATAGGTGGCGAGGTAGCCCTCATCATAAGGGCTCCACAGCGCGAAAGCTTCAACAATTCCGTCCTCGACGAAGCGACGCATCTGGTTGGGAGTACCCAGCCCAGTTACTTGAAGGCCGCCGCCAACCGCATTTTCACCACCGGGATAGACGCCGGCCGACTCAACGCATTGCGCCGAAGCCGCCACGCCAACGGTCGTGGGCGAAATGATACCGCGCAGGTCTGGATAATTGGCCAGCAAGCCCTCGCATTCGGTCAGACTCTTCTGAGGATCATCGTCGCCGTAGACGATGTCGACCAATTCCATCCCCGCGTACTTCTCATCTTGAAGGGCTTCTTCCATGCCCTCGATCCAGTAGTTCTGGTCGGGCGCATCGGCCGTCGCACTCAAGATAGCAATCTTGCCTTCGTAGTCGATGAGCGAACCCACTAGTTCAACCTGGCTGGCGCCGGTGATGTCAAAGTCCATGGGCAGCACGGACGCATCGCGGTGGTCTTCGCTACCTGGGATGTCCGAGTTAACGATGAGCACAACAATGCCTGCTTCGGCGGCCTGGTCAAAGACGTCATTCAAAGCGTCTGGACTATTGGGCGAGATGGCCAGTATATCCACACCTCGTTGGATCTGCTCTTCGACGAAGGAGATCTGAGAGGTGGCCTCGGCTGTGGCCGGGGCAGTGGTGGTGAAGTTGCAGCCAATCTCTATGCATGCTTGTTCAAAGCCACGAATAATCGAGTCGAAGTACGGGTTACCCGTGTTCTTCGGGATGTAGACGATATCCAAGGCTTCGTCCGCAGCAGGCGCCTCCTCTTCGGCAGGCGCTTCTTCCTCTTCAGCCGGAGCCGCTTCTTCCTCGGCGGGAGCGGCAACTTCCTCTTCCGCCGGTTCGTCAGAACCGCAAGCCACAAGGATCATGGACAGTGCCAGCAAAATGACACCGATAAGGTAGAGTCTCTTCAACATTTCGTTCTCCTTTTTCCCTCTGGTAGGGTATTAATAACCCCACTGGTATTAAACGGACACGGTAAAGACCTGACGTACTTGTTGATGGTTAATCTTATGGTCTACCTCCTTAGAGGATAGCTTCCAACCGCCAGCTATGGGCTGGTTGCTATCAGTTTCGAAAGCGTTTCGTTAAGTTGGAGATCAGGATGGCGACAATGAGCAGCGTCCCGATCACGGCTAGCTGGCTCTCGGCCTTTACGTTGGCCACACCCATGCCGGTACGCAGGAATATGATAAGGAAGAAGGCGGCGACCGAGCCAAAGATGGTTCCCCGGCCGCCATAGATGGACGTGCCGCCCAAAACAACGGCCGTGATCACGTCTAACTCCCAGCCGCGCGCGTGATCGTATCGGGCCACGCTAAGACGGGATACCATGATCAATCCGGCTAATCCAGAGAGCAGACCCATCAGTGCGAAAATAGCTAGCTTCACTCTTTTAGTTGGAACGCCCGCATAACGGGCGGCCTCTTCGTTTGTTCCAATAGCGTATACCCAACGGCCGAAGGTCGTTTTGTGCAAAACGATGCCCAGCACGATGGCCAACACGATGAAAAGCACTAGCGGCAAGGGGATGGAAGTGCCCGGAATGTAAACCCGGTGAATGCCTACAAACCACTCGGGAAATACAATGTCGCGACTCCAAGCCAGCCTCGGACGTGAGTCGTCGCCGACCAAGACCTGGGCCGCGCCACGATACAGGGCCAGGGTAGCCAGCGTTACCGCCAGCGCCGGCAGTCTCATACGAGTCACCAGTAAACCATTTAACCCGCCCAATCCCGCACCTAGAAGCAGCGCGAGAGCAATCGTGAGCCCCATGGGAATGCTCAGGTCGAAGAAGAGTACGCCGGCAACGGACCCGACCAGGGCCAGTGTGGACGCCACCGACAAATCGATATTGGCGCTGATGATGATAAAGGTCATGCCCAGCGCCATGATACCTACTTCAATATACAGCGAGGTGTAGTTAAGCAGAAAGTCCAGATCCAGAAAGTAAGGTGAAATGATGGAGCCACCTATAAAGGCCAGTATCAGGAGTATCACCGTGATGAATTCTGGCTGCACCACCACCCTGCGGATGAGGCTCGGCTTGGGCACACCTTTCGACTGTTCTTGAACGGTATCGACCGTTGTCTGGGATTGAGTTTTTTCTGTGCTCATCGACACTTACTCTCCGGTGGTTGCCCGTCGCAATTCGCGCCGAATGACGGCGTCAACTGTGACAGCCAGAAGAATGACAAATCCGTAAACGGCCAGTTGCCAGGTAGAAGCGACGCCCAGCACGGCTAGCGCTACGTTGATGGTGCCTAGTAGCAAGCACCCCAGAAATACGCCTAGTACTGATCCGGAACCGCCAAAAACGTTAGTACCGCCAATGACGACAGCGGCAATGACAGTTAGCTCAAAACCAACGCCGGTCTCGCCAGGATTCACAAAGCCAAAGCGCGATGCGTACAGTATACCGGCCAGCCCACAGAGCGCGCCGGTAATCATATAGACCCAAAAAGTTGTGAGTTCAACGGGAACGCCGCGTAGCCTGGCGGCTTCGGGATTGCCGCCAATGGCATAGATGCTGCGGCCGCCCTTTGTATATCGCAGGAAGGCATAGGCCAGAAAGGCTACGACGACGGCAACCAGGACGACATAGGGCACCCATTGGATACCAAACGGCCCACGCTGTGACCAGCGAATCACGGCTGTCGGCACGTGATTTGGATCGATCTGGCGTCCGTCACTGACGATAAATACTAACCCCCGGTAGACGCTGAGGGTGCCCAAGGTGGTAATGATGGGCGGAATCTTGAACCAGGCAATGAGCCCGCCATTTATTGCGCCGAGCAATGCCCCAAGCGATATGCCGATCAGCACCCCAAGGTAGATATTGAAGTCGGGTATGTCGCGGAAGATCATACCCACGACGATCCCAGCGAAAGCCAGCATCGAGCCGATAGAGACGTCAATACCGCGGGTTATGATGACCATCATTTCGCCCATGGCCACCACGACTAGCAAAGGGATCCAAAGCAGGATGCTGCGGATATTGATCGGCTTGAGCAGGAAGTCAGGCTGGAACACCATGGTCACGCCCAAAACTGCAATCAAGAACAGAACAATGCCCAACTCCCGGAACCGGGCCAGGCGGACGGCGATGTCGCTGGATCTCTTTCTGTGGATAGTATCTGTCGTCGTTGCCATGACTCTTATCCTTCTTGCAGAACTTGGCCGGCTGCGGCAGCGATTACGCGTTCGGCTGTTGCTTCGTCCTTGTCGAAACGGCCACTGATGCGCCCTTCTCGCATCACGATGATGCGGTCACTCATAGCCAATATCTCGGGAAGTTCAGAAGAAATCATCAAGATGGCCAGGCCTTGAGCGGCAAGTTCACTCATCAGACGATGGACCTCGGCCTTTGCGCCAATATCGATCCCGCGGGTGGGCTCGTCCAGCAGCATCACCTTGGGCTCAGCCATCAGCCAGCGCGAAAGCACGACCTTCTGTTGATTGCCACCTGATAGTTCTCGTACGGGCTGGTTAGGATCGCGGAGAACGATACTTAGTTTGTTTACGTATTCAAGGCTTGCCTCTTCTTCCTGACGCTCTCTAAGAAAGCCATTGCGCGAGAGCCGATCGAGCACAGATAGCGTCATGTTCTTGATCACGCTCATAGGCATCAATAGACCGTTCTGTTTGCGGTCTTCAGGTACGTAGATCATTCCGTGCTTCAGCGCGTCGCGCGGCCGGTTGATCGTCACTTCCTGTCCATTAATGCGTATTGTGCCCGAATCGGTCTCTAGGGTGCCGAATAATGCACGGGCTACATCGGTCCGTCCGGCACCGACGAGGCCGGCCACACCCACAATCTCGCCGGCACGGACGTCGAAGCTGATATCGTCAAATTTCAGCGTGCGCGTGAGACTTTCAACCTGTAGCACGGGCTCGCCGAATTCGGCCGACGCACCTTTTTCGAACAGGGTGCTCAACGGCCGGCCGACCATCATGCGAATGACCTCGTCCACCGATACCTCATCGATCATGCGCTGTCCGATCAACTCGCCGTCGCGCAACACCGTAATCCGGTCACAGATCTCGAACACTTCTTCCAGCCGGTGGCTGATGAAAACGATGGCTGTGCCCTGGTCGCGTAACAGTCGCATGATGGCAAAGAGATCTTCGACCTCGCTGGGTGTCAAGGCCGCGGTAGGTTCGTCCATCAAGAGGATTTTCGCGTCTTGCGAGAGCGCGCCTGCCATCTCTACCATTTGCTGGTCGGCGATTGAAAGGCCGCGTACCTTGGCTCGCGGATCGAGCTTCACGCCTAGCGAGTCTAGTATCTCACCAGAGCGAGCGTACATGGTTGACCAGTCAAGTCGCTTCAGTCCATTTCGCATCGGTTGGCGGCCGATGAAGATGTTCTCGGCCACATCCAAATCGGGGAAAGTTAGCGGTTCCTGGTGTATCAACGCTATCTGAAGCTCTGCAGCGACCTGGGGATTAGGGATGCTGACGGCCTCGCCATCTAGGTGGATTTCGCCGGCTTTTGGGACGTGGACGCCGGCGATGTTCTTGAGCAAAGTTGATTTACCGGCGCCGTTCTCGCCGACCAGCGCGTGAATTTCGCCAGGATAGATCTCAAAATCAATGTCTCGCAGAACATTCACGCCACCAAATGACATATAGATGCCGTGGGTTGTTAATACTGGTGAGTTTTCTGTCATAAGTTGAACCTGCTATTGCCTAGTAAGCGAAATCATACAGAAGCTCTTCAAATAACTCTGCCAGTGGGCCAATGTCTCCGTCAATCGCTACCGCCCTGCAAGGGGAGCCATCGCGTCCACGGATACGTAAGGGCAGAGCGATCAGGATAACCTGGTCGTTTTGAAGCCGGTCAAGACCTCGTAGCCCTTCAATGATCAATACCTCCGCGTTGCTGTTGAGCAATGAATGATGGGAGGCCGTATACTCCGCTGGGTATGTCGTTGGCGTGTCTAGGGCCACGCATGCCACGCTCCGTTCCGCCATCCAGGTACTGCATTCGACGGTCAGGTATGGTTGTCCGCCGAAGTAGCTCGGATCGGGTAGGATTTTGTCCCAGCCGGTGTTGAATATGAGGCGACTGCCCTCTGTAGCCTTGTCAGCATGGGGCTGCATGTCCTCCACGCCAATTGGCTCACCGGCCCCCTTGTGGCTGAAATCCAGCACATGGGCAACTCCGAATCCCTTACGCACGTCCAGATTCTCGACAGTGACACCATCGTCGAAGAAGTGAAACGGCGCGTCCAAATGCGTGCCATAGTGGGCGCTCATGATGATCTCGGTCATGTTGTAGTTCAGATCTGAGATCTTCAAGTGGGCATTGATATGCGTCTTTGGGTCCGGCTCAAAGGTCGGCGCTCCGTCAAAGATATCCTGTGAGAGATCAACCAGGCGCAACATAGCGGTTCCTCCGTAGCACATTCGCCAGCACACTAGCATAGCACCAATGTCGAGCGATAACTCAGTCGAGGTGAAAGTACTCCTCTAATTCAATCATGCTCTCGTCAACTTCCACGTCACCTAGATTCTCAAAAAAGGGATTCATGAAGGCATTCCACTTGGGATTGACATCTTCCTCGGCGATTTTGTCCAGCGCGGTCTGGAAATCGACCGGCGCTTCGAAGTAGCCGAATATCAACCCGTCCTCACGAATGAACAGAGAGTAGTTGTGCCAACCTGAACGCCGAAGCGCGTCTTGCATCTCGGGCCAGACGGCTTCATGATGTTTCTTGTACTCGTCTATTTTGTCTTGCTTAACTTTTAGCAGAAATCCAACTCTTTTCATGGCGCTTCTCCATCAATCCGATCCGGCTAGACGCGTCGTTTCACCCAGCCCCTCAGGGCCCATGGCCTGGTATCCGCCGCATATCGCCAGATCCGTGCCGGTGATAAAGGAAGCATCGTCGCTCAATAGGAATAGCGTTGGGCCAGCGCATTCGACTGGCTCGCCGCAACGTCGCAACATATGATACTTGCCCCAGATAGGATCCCATTTCTCACGGCCGCCACCATCGAGGTCGGCTGCCTTGAACACTTCGCGAGTCCAGATCCAGGCCGGACTCACGCTATTGACCCGGATGCCGAAATCAGCCAGATCGAGCGCCATACATTTGGTCATGGTGTGCACCGCGCCCTTTGCCGCATTATATGTCCAGCGATTGGGCTGGGCGATGAAGGCGGAGATGCTGGACATATTGACGATGGAGCCGCCGCCTTGTTCTTTCATCGAAGGAGTTACCAACTGGGCCATTACCGCATAAGCAACTGGGCCAACGTTGAAAATCCTCTCCCAATCTTCACGGGTCGCGTCCAGGCCCTTGGCGGTGAAGGAAAACGCATTGTTGACCAGGTAGTCGACCTTGCCCCACTTATCCAGGGCGGCATAAACGGCGCTCTTGCAGAAGTCTTCATCCGCCATATTGCCCTGGCAGAAGAGTACGTCAAAGCCGGCTTCGGTCAGTTCCTTGGCCGTATTCACCCCAGCATCACTTATGCCGGTGAATCCTACCGATGCGCCTTCTTTGCACAGCTCCTCGACAATAGAGCGGCCGATACCGTTGGAGCCGCCGGTAACGATGGCGACTTTTCCCTTAAAGCGATCTACGATTGGTTTTCTTTCGATCATTGATATTCTCCTCACACTACGGTTACTGGCTGGCGCAGACTAGACGCCAGTTGCAATGTCTTGCTGTTCGCGAGTGCTACCTCGCCATTACCTCTTCTGAAATGGCTGAAGGTGTTGGTCTTGTTGCCGGCAGAACGGCCGATCCGCTGAGTATCACCGTAATTACTGGGTCTGGTCCCGCATCTGCCAGCGCCGCATTCAAGGCCAAATCGAAGTCGACATATGGTCTCAGTCCGCAATCCTCGACCAGAGCCGGAGGCAGCGAGCTGACCAGAATAACTGACGCCTTCTTAAGTACAATGGCGATGGCAGCCGCCTTATGGCCACCTAGAACAAAACGCTCCTGAATGCGAGCCAGAATGTCGTCGGCTTCGGCGCCAACCAGCCACTCTTCAAATATCGGATTGCCAAGCCCATCGGGGCATTCGGCGAGCCAGACGATGCAGCCGCCAGGCCTTACGGTGGCGGCCGCGTTGTCGAGCGCCTTTTGGGCCTGATAGAGGTTAAGATCCTTCGGAAAGCCGCCGGCGCTTACGATGACAATGTCGGCTTGTTGATTGACAACAACCTTTCTTTGGTAATCCAGTACCTGGCAGAGCCAGCGATGGGCTTGCAGCGGGTGCCCGGCGGCCGCGGCGATGATGCTATGGTTGGCGTCGACGATAACATTGAGAATATGGTCCAGTCCGATAAGCGCTGCGCCCTCCTCCAGGTCTTCGCGTACCGGATTGCCATCCAAAACGCCTACAGCGGCTCGTTCCTGAACCATCATGGCGTGGTTGTCTTGAATCGTCGCCAGCGAACACACCCCAGGCACCAGCGCCTTTGAGCCGCCAGAGTAGCCCGCAAAATAATGGGGCTCAACGTTGGCCAGGGCGATACGGAAGTCGGCATCGACCACCGGTTTGAACGCCTCAATGCGCGTGCCGCGTGATGTGGTGCCAACAAATACCGTCTGTCTAGGGTCGGAATCCAGTAGAGTGAGGCGCTCGGCCATCCCACGACCGGTTAGTTTGATCCGTTCCTCGGCCGTATGTGCCCGATGAGATCCTAGAGCGAAGATCAGTTGCACATCCTCGTCCCTAATGCCGGCTTCGGCTAGTTCGTCCATCACGGCCGGCAAAAGCAAGTGGGTGGGGCATGTCCGGGTGATATCGCTGGTGACAATAGCCACGCGCTGTCCCGGTCGCACCATCTCGCTCAGGCGCGGGCTACCGATCGGCGCCGCAAGCGCCAGCCGGATAGGATCGTAGGGTGGCTCGTTGGGTTCCAACAGCATGATCTGCTGCCCATCGCTGTCGAGCGTCAAGTTAAGTTGTTGCTGTCCGTATGGCAACTTGAAGTCCACGATCAACCTATACCATCAAGAGACCACCGTTGACGCTCAACGTCTGACCGGTGATGAAGTTACTCTCATTGGAAGCAAGAAAGCGTACGGCCGCGGCCACATCGGTTGGACGGCCCAGCCTTCCGGCGGGAATGCCACTGACAATACCGTCGATGGCTTGCTGGGTCCAGCCGCTGGTCATTTCTGACTCGGTCGTTCCCGGCGATACCGCATTCACCTGGATATCGGGCGCCAGGATCCGGGCCAGTCCTTTTGTCAGGCCCAAAAGCCCAGCCTTGGAGGCGGAATAGTGCAGCCCAACTGCCAGTCCGCCCATCTGCCCGGCGCTGGAGGCGATATTGACGATCTTGCCAGCACCTTGCTGGCGCATGAATGGAATGACGGCCTGGCTGCACAAGAAGGCGCCCTTCAAATTAACACCCAAAACGAGATCCCACTCGTTGGCAGTGATGTCTTCGATAGCGGTAATGGGACAGATGCCGGCGTTGTTGACCAGAATGTCGATTCGGCTCAGTTGCTCGCGAACCCGGTCAGCCATGCGTTGTACCTGGTATGGGTCGCTCACATCGGCCGCGACCGATACCGCTTCATATCCCGCGCTGCATAATCCTTCGGCCGCTCGCCCGGCTTGTCTTTCATCGAGATCGACCAGGGCGACTTTGGCCCCAGCCTGGGCCAATGCCCGCGCCACCTCAAGGCCAATGCCTCGTGCGGCGCCGGTGATGACGGCGCTTTGACCGTCCATCGTCGATTGATTCATGCCAGCCATAGATAGGGTCGCTCTACCAGGTGTTTTATTCGCTGGAGGAACTGGGCAGCAGGTGCGCCATCTACCAGACGGTGATCAAAAGTGAGGCTCAAGGCCATCGTGGTTCGGATGGCTGGCTCTCGGTCGATCACCACGTAGCGATCTAGCAGCCGGCCGATGCCCAGGACCGCGCACTCGGGCGGGTTGATGATCGGTGTGAAGGCGTCAATTTCGTAGGCGCCGAGATTGGTGATGGTGAATGTGCCACCCGTCAAATCATCGGGCATCGCCTTGCCATCTTTAGCCCTGGTCAAGAGTTCATTCATCTCGGTGGCTAATTGGCTGATGGACTTAGCTGGAACATTCCGAATGACCGGGACGACCAGGCCTCGCTCGGTATCCACAGCCACGCCGATATTGACGTGTTGCCAGTAGACGATAGTTTCCTCGTCCAGCGATGCATTCAGGGCCGGGTGCTCCAATAAGGCCCTGGCAACCAGCTTGACGATCAAGGTGTTGTAGCTGGGCACGACATCTGCCCGGGGATCCGATTTTTTGTCCTGGCGAATGCGGGCCAGTTCGGTGGCGTCGGCTTCCGTTGTTAGCGTGACAGCGGCCATGCTTTGGGCGCTGGTTGCCATGCGACTGGCGATCACACGACGAAGACCGCTCACTGGCTCGCGGCGCGGTTCAACCGCCGTCGGGTCTGTTGCGCTTGGTTGTACCGACGCCTCAGGGCTAGATTGATAACCCTGTACGGCCTGCCTGATGGCCAATTCGACGTCACCACGCTCTATACGTTTGCCCGGAAACTGGCCAGCCAGCCTAGCCATGTTTAGTCCGGCTGACTCGGCCAGTCGCTGGGCAACCGGCGTAATGATTACCGTCTCGGCCATTGCAAGCTGTGGGGGGGTGGCTGCGTCACTCTGTACAAGCGCGATTACATCCCGTTCTTTGATCCGCCCGCCCTTGCCGGTACCATTGGCCTGGCGCCAGTCGACCCCTAACTCGCCGGCCTTGCGCCGGGCCGCTGGGCTAGAGGGTGGTCTATCGTCCCTCATGCCAACGCTGGCTTCGATTTTGGAATGTGCATGATCGACGGCTTTGACATTGTCATTCTTCACCGCTGTTTCAAGAGCGGGCTTTGGTCCGGCGCCAACAACAGCTTCTTCGCCTTCGGCCAGCAAGTAAGCGATTACCTCGCCGACCGGAATAGTGCCATCATCGGGCCCTTTCACTACCTGTAGAAAGCCCATCTCGACGGCCTCAACTTCGACAACTGATTTATCGCCTTCGATTTCCAACAAGAGATCGCCCGGCTCTACGTGGTCACCGGGCTGTTTCAACCAGGCTATGATCTGTCCACTGTCCATGGAAAGGCCTAGCTGGGGCAAAACAACTTCAAAAGCCATGATTCTGCCTCTACAGCCTCATCTCTTTGACGACATCGACAATGCGATCGGTGGAAGGGATGGTCAAGTCTTCCAGGCTAGGTGCGAAAGGTACCGGCACATCGGCCGCGCCCAGGCGCCGAATTGGTTCGTCCAAATAATCAAATGCCTTCTCTTGCAGACGAGCGGCGATCTCGGCCGTCACGCCAAAGCTCTGGTAACCTTCGTCGACCACCAGGGCGTGACCGGTCTTTAAGACCGAATTGACCAGGGTTTTTTCATCCAGAGGTGAAAGCGAACGGGGGTCGATGACCTCGATGCTGATGCCATCAGCGGCGAGTATGTCGGCCGCTTCGAGAACCGGGTACAACATGCTGGACGTGCATATGACCGTCGCGTCTTCGCCTTCGCGCTGTATTCTCGCCTTGCCGAGAGGCGTCGTGTAGTCGCCATCCGGGATGGGCCCTGTCTGCCCATACATCATCTTGTCTTCCATGAATATGACCGGGTTGTCGTCGCGGATAGCGCTCTTGAGCAATCCTTTAGCGTCGGCCGGTGTTGAAGGCATGACGACCTTTAGACCAGGAATGTGACAGTACCAGGCATGCAGGCTTTGACTGTGCTGGGCGGCGGCTCGCCGGCCGGCGCCCATGGCCGTCCGGATGACCATTGGAATCATGGTCTGCCCGGCGGTCATGTAGCGTAATTTGGCCGCCTGGTTTACCAGCTGATCGGAGGCCAGAGTCGTGAAATCACTAAACATGATCTCTACAACCGGCCGCATGCCAGTCATCGCCGCGCCGACGGCCAAGCCGACGATGCCCGCTTCGGCGATGGGCGTATCACGAACGCGTTCTTCGCCGAAGGCGTCACGCAAACCGGCGGTTACCTTAAAAACGCCGCCAGCCACGCCGATATCTTCGCCCATGAGGAAGATCCGTTCATCGCGCGCCATCTCTTCATGAAGCGCCTCATTGATTGCATCTCTAATCGTTCCGGTACGCTCAGGCGTAGACATGTTCAAATACCTCGGAGGGATCAGGGTAGGGGGCTTGCTTGGCGAACTCCACTGACGCGTCGATCTCTTTTTGAACCTGTTCGTCGATATCATTCAAGGCTGACTCTTCTGTGAAGTCATTCTCGAGAAGGTACTTCCGGAAATATTGGATCGGGCATCTGGTCATCCACTCTTCAATTTCATCCTGGCTGCGATAGCCGTAAGTGTCACCCTGGTCACCCATGTGATGACCGCGCCAGCGATAAGTCTTGCATTCGACGAACGAGGGGCCCAGCCCGGCCCGCGCCCGCTCGGTAGCCCAGATCGCTGCCTGGTGAACGGCAAGCACATCATTACCGTCAACACTCCTGGTGGGAATATCCATGGCTTCGGCGCGGGCAGGTCCGCTACCGGCCGTCGCCTTGCTCGACGGCGTGTATTCGCCGTAGTTGTTGTTCTCCATGATGTACACAACTGGTAGATCCCAGAGCGAAGCCATATTAGCCGCTTCGTAGAATAGACCCTCGTTCAGGGCGCCATCGCCGAAAAAGGAGACCGATATCCGATCTTCGCCCATGAGCTTGGCCGACAATCCGGCGCCGGTAGCAATTCCCAACCCTCCGCCCACAATGCCATTAGCGCCTAGAATGCCCAAGCTCATATCGACGATGTGCATGCTGCCGCCTTTGCCCCGGTTGTAGCCGGCTTCCTTGCCCAGAAGCTCTGCAAACATACGTTTGGGATCTCCACCTTTAGCCAGGAGATGACCATGGCCGCGATGGGTGCTCGTGATATTGTCTTGCTTGTTGAGGGTGATACAGACGCCCACGGCAACCGCTTCCATACCCGTATAGAGATGAGCCAGACCTGGCATGGTGCCGCGACTGTACACGTCGTAAGTCGTATTCTCGAATTGGCGAATCGTCACCATTCGTCCGTACATATCCAGGAGTAGGTCAAGTGGCGGATCTGTAGAGTCAGTCTGTCCGAGTGATGGTGTAGATAATTCTTCCAACTGTTTCATTAGTTCGCCTTGGAATAGCTTTTGGGCTGTGATCCGTCATTCGCTGTCTGTCAGTCGTTGTCTGTCATTCGCTGTCTGTCAGTCGTTGTCTGTCAGTCGTTGTCTGTGAGTCGTTGTCTGTCAGTCGTTGTCTGTGAGTCGTTGTCTGTCAGTCGTTGTCTGTCAGTCGTTGTCTGTTACTCCTCGGACTTGAATCGTTCCAGGCCTTGGTGCACTTGCTCCATGTGACCGGCCATAGCCTCCCGGGCGGCGGCAGGGTCTCGATTCTTTATGGCGGTGTAGATGGCATGATGCCATTCGCGGGCCTTGGCCAGTTCGCCAGGGACGATGAAGATGCGCCTTCGACCCTCTCGAAGTAACTCGGACGTTGAGGATAGTACCATTAGCAACACGGGATTATGGGTCGCCTTGGCGATCATCAAGTGGAAGTCCATGTCATGTTCGACATGTTCTTCTATCGAATCATCTTCCGGTAGTTCGGAACAAAGGCGCAAAGGTTCCATTTCATCGTCGTGAATTCGTTTGGCCGCCAGAGCCGCCATCTCTGGTTCAAAGATCCGGCGTGTTTCCATCAGTTGGCTGAATATCTCATCCCCATGAAGTAACAGCAGCACCTGGGAATCAAGCGTATTCCACTCATCTACCGAGTTCACGGTCGTACCCCGGCCCTGGCGCACGCTGACAATTCCCTTGGCTTCTAACGAGCCAATCGATTCGCGGACGACTACTCTGCTTACGTTGAAGATGGACGCTAGGTCCCGCTCTGGAGGTAAACGATCGCCTGGTTGGAAGTGACCGTCGACGATTCGTTGCAGCAACTGACGGCTGATCTGCTCACTATACTTCGAGCTTCGCAGACTCTCGAATGGGTGTTGATCCGGCGCACCACTCATAAAATTCAATCCGCTCCAATACCACACGACTGGAGATGTGATATAGTGGGCTAGTGGTATAGTGGTCTAACCAATTTAACGCAAATATAGCATAGTAGTATTTGTAGGGTTTGTCAAGGAGAATGACCAGCCGCGAGTATTATCAGAGTACAATACGCCGGGCAGACTCCATGATGCAAGAGCACCCTATCTGATCGGCACCTTGATAGATGTCTGCAGCCCAGGTGCCAATGAGGCAGCTTCACCAATTCAGCTATCCAATTCAGTGGCGATGAAAGGAGATCTATCGATGAAGGTATTACGCGCCAACATGGCTTCTGAAGAAGTTCGGTTTGAGGATATTCCTGAGGGTTGGAAACGATATGGTGGCCGGGCCCTTGTCGCCCGCTTCTTGTTGGATGAGGTGCCCGCTAACTGCGATCCGCTCGGACCATCCAACAAGCTGATCTGGGCGCCTGGATTGTTGGTCGGTCACATGCTGTCCAGCGTTGACCGGATCTCAGTAGGCGGCAAAAGCCCGCTGACGGGAGGGGTCAAGGAGGCTAATGCCGGAGGCACAACCGGTTTGCATATGGCCTGGCTGCGCCTATTTGCTTTGATCATCGAGGGGGAGGCGCCGGCCGATGGCGGTTGGAAAATACTATACATCGACCACGATGGCGCGCGTTTGGAAGACGCGGCCGATCTCGTGGGACTAGGTCTGAAGGACACTGCCAAAGCACTGATCAACCGCTATGGAGAGAAGATCGCCATTTCAGCCATAGGCCAGGGCGGCGAGCGCCTGTACCGGGCCGCTGGTATCACTCACGTCGATAATGACAAGAATCTCACCCGCATCTCTGCCCGGGGTGGCCTGGGCGCGGTCATGGGCGCCAAACATCTCAAAGCCATCGTTTTTGATCACCCGCGCAGTAACAAGCCGCCAGTTGTCGACCCGAAGCTTTTCAAGGATGCTTCCAAACGCTACCTGAATTGCCTGCAAGAGCATCCTCAAACCAGCCAGATTTATACTTACTATGGCACAGCGGCCATGGTCCAGATGGCCAATACTTTTGGCGGCATACCGACCCGCAACTTTTCGTCCGGCCGGTTTGAAGACGCTGAGAAAATCAGCGGTGAAGCGATTCATGACCTGAACCTGGCCCGCGGCGGAGACATAGCCCACGCCTGCATGCCTGGCTGCATCATCAAGTGCTCAAACGTCTACGTTGGACCGGATGGCGAGACGTTGGACACACCGTTGGAGTATGAGACCATTGGCCTTATGGGTGCCAATTTGGGAATTAACGACCCAGATGTCATCGCCCGCTTGAATGATATA
>JBFFWQ010000122.1:0-18347 GCA_041570195.1 Promineifilaceae bacterium (SeqCode)
AAAGCCTTGAAACTGGCGCCGCCTTTCAGGCTCAATACCTTGGTGATGGCCGCCGTCAAGGTCGTCTTGCCATGGTCGATGTGCCCAATCGTGCCAATATTGCAGTGGGGCTTCTCTCGTACGAATTTCTCCTTGCCCATAATCCTCATTCCCTCTCGTTGCTGTTCTCAGGACTGATCCTAGTACTGAGTTTAGTACAGAAACTCTCAAACACTGGCCAGCGATCGCCTATCAAAAACAGGCGTCCACTGATCATCGATGTCCTTTCATGATCATGTCGGCCACGTCCCTGGTGACCGGCGCATAGTGATAAAACTCCATAGTGAAGGTTCCGCGGCCCTGAGTCATTGACCGTAGGGCGGTCGCATAGCCAAACATCTCCGCCAGGGGCGCTCGGACCTTGATGGACTGCACACCGTTGGAGCGCAACTCCATACCCTCAATTTCGGCCCGCCGGGCCGAGAAATTCCCAATCACGTCACCCGTATGTTCCTCGGGCACGACTGCTTCCACTTCCATGATAGGCTCGAGTAGTACTGGCTGTCCTTTCTGAGCCCCATCCTTAAGGGCCATTGAGCCAGCGATCTTGAAAGCCATTTCGGATGAATCAACCTCATGAAACGAGCCATCGACAAGTGTCACCTGAACATCCACCATCGGGTAACCGGCTAACACGCCGCTGGTCATAGCCTCACGAATGCCATCTTGGGTAGGTTTGATGAACTCTTTCGGAATCGCGCCGCGGATTATCTTATCTTCGAAGATGAATCCTTCGCCGGGCTTGAGCGGCTCAAGCTGAAGGACGACATGACCATATTGACCACGTCCGCCGGTCTGGCGAACAAAACGCCCGACCGCCTTGTCTACTGGCCTCGTAATAGTTTCCCGATAGGCCACTCGCGGCTTGCCGACATTTGCGGCCACCTTGAATTCGCGCAGCATGCGATCCACAAGCACTTCGAGGTGCAATTCACCCATGCCATATAGAATGGTTTGGCCGGTCTGCTCATCAACTCTAACCTGGAACGTCGGGTCCTCTTCGGCCAAGGCTTGCAATGCCATGGCCATCTTGTCCTGATCCAGGTTCGTCTTTGGTTCAATAGCCAGTTGTATAACAGGTTCGGGAAACTCGATTGATTCCAGTATGACAGGCGCGTCACGCTTGGACAAAGTCTCCCCGGTGAACGTATTCTTCAAGCCTAGGGTAGCGGCAATGTCACCGGCCTGAACTTCGCTTAGATCTTCGCGCCGGTCAGCGTGCATTCGCAGCACCCGGCCGATTCGCTCTTTCCGGCCCTTCGTTGTGTTCAGAACGTTCGAGCCGGCCTCCAAAGTGCCCGAGTAAACCCGGAAATAGGCCAGTCGGCCAACATAGGGATCGGTCACAATTTTGAAGACCAGCGCGGCCATTGGGCCCGTATCTTCTGGCGGACGTTCGACAACTTCACCAGAGCCAGGCACGGTGCCCGTCATCGGCGCAACATCGGCCGGCGAAGGCAGATAATAAACCACAGCGTCCATAACGCGCTGAATGCCTTTGTTGCGTAAAGCCGAGCCGCAAAGCACCGGGGTGACGTCGCCTCTGATGGTTGCCTTACGCAGCGCGCCGCGCAACTCATCAACGGTTATCTCTTCGCCATCCAGGTAACGAGTCATCAGCACATCGTCAGTCACGACGATATTCTCCATGATCTGCTCGCGAGCGGCCTCCACATCAGCCCGAACTTCTTCGGGGATATCAATGATCTCTATCCTAGCGCCCAGGTCCTCTTCCTTCCACAAAGAGGCTTCCATGGTCAATAGGTCGACGATGCCCCGGAACTCAGCTTCCTGACCAATCGGCCACTGAATCGGCAACGGGTTGGCCTTCAGTCGATCGCGAATCATACCGATGGTATTCTCGAAATCGGCGCCGACCCGATCCATCTTGTTCACGAAACAAATCCGCGGAACGCTATACTGGTCGGCCTGGCGCCACACGGTCTCCGACTGCGGCTCGACGCCGGCGACAGCGTCAAAGACTACCACGCCGCCATCCAGAACCCGCAAGCTGCGCTGGACCTCAGCCGTGAAGTCGATATGCCCTGGCGTATCAATGATATTGATTTGGTGGTCCAGCCAAAATGTTGTTGTCGCCGCGGAGGTGATGGTGATGCCTCGCTCCTGCTCCTGAACCATGTGATCCATGGTCGCAGTGCCCTCATGGACTTCACCCATGCGGTGAATGCGACCCGTATAGTATAGGATGCGCTCAGTTGTGGTCGTCTTACCGGCATCAATATGTGCAATAATGCCGATGTTACGAACCTTGTCTAATGGATAGCGAGACATGACAATAAACCGTTTGGCTGCCTTCCATCAACAGCCAGTAATCTTTTCTCCTAGAATCGATAATGGGCGAAGGCTCGGTTGGCCTCGGCCATGCGGTGAGTATCTTCTTTGCGTTTGACCGCCGCACCCTGACCATTTGCAGCATCCATAAACTCAGCAGCCAACTTCTCGGCCATCGAACGGCCGTTACGACTGCTAGCGGCCGCCAATAGCCAGCGGATGGCCAGGGATGTGCGTCGGTGTGGCGCAACTTCCATCGGGACCTGATACGTGGCCCCGCCAACCCTTCGCGGCTTGACCTCGACTTGGGGCGTCACATTCTGCATCGCTTGATCAAAAACTTCGAGCGGGGCGCGCTTTGTGCGTTCCTCAATAATGTCGAAGGAACCGTACATGATTCGCTGCGAGGTGCTCTTCTTTCCGCCCTTCATCATGCGATTGATGAACATCTGAACCACCTGGCTGCCAAAGCGCAGATCAGGTGGGCTTATACGCCTTTCTGGACGATAACGTCGTGGCATTTTTCCTCTACTCCGCTAGATAGAACTATTTCGGCGATTTGGTGCCGTACTTGGAACGACCCTGAGAACGATTACTTACGCCACCTGCGTCAAGGGTTCCACGAACGATATGGTAGCGCACGCCAGGCAGATCTTTGACTCGGCCACCGCGTACCAATACCACCGAGTGATCCTGCAAGGAGTGCCCTTCGCCTGGGATATAGGCCGTCACTTCGATGCCATTTGACAGGCGAACACGGGCCACTTTGCGCAGCGCTGAATTAGGCTTCTTGGGCGGCATCGTCTTCACCTGAGTGCAAACGCCTCGTTTCTGCGGCGCACCCTTTGGCTGGCGGGTGCGCCGTTGATTGAACGAATTAAACGTATATTGCAGCGCAGGCGCTTTGTTCTTCTTCGGCTTAGGTTTTCGCCCTTTTCGCACCAATTGATTTATCGTCGGCACCTTTATTCTCTCCTTTCGACTTCAACAGGGAGACTTAGCCTATCCTTACTTCCCGTCGGCGCGGCCGCCTCAAACATCGCCGGCGCACCTGATTTTCTCGACAATGGAGGCCATCGAACGCTGTCCGATGGCCTCCAACGTGATATACCTATCCAATTCGTTGCCGGGAAGAAATCCCCAGAGCCCGGCTACGCGTGCTTACAAAGTCCAAACAACCATTGTACCATAAGCAAATTGGAAGTCAACAATAACCCGGATTTTGATACTTCCCTGCCAATGTCAGCGCAGGAACTGAGCAGTGCCGTGTCTATGCTTGCCAAGCCGACCGCAGTGGCATATAAGACTAAAAATGAGTATCAGCGCCGGCTGCGCGCCAGGTCCATTAGGCCCGTGCCGACCCAGTGACGGTGCCGCTTGTCATCTTCCTTTCCAAAGCGTATCACGTCGCCGCCCTCGGTAACTGCCTCCACGGCCAGGCCCAAACTCTGCAGTTCTTTCACCAGCACGCGGAAGGAAGCCGGAATGCTCGGATCTTCAATCGGCTCATTCTTGACTATCGCCTCATACGTCTTTACCCTACCCTGAACATCATCCGACTTGACGGTCAACATTTCCTGCAGAGTATGAGCCGCTCCATAAGCCTCAAGTGCCCAAACTTCCATCTCGCCGAAGCGCTGCCCGCCAAATTGAGCCTTACCGCCCAGCGGTTGCTGGGTGACCAATGAGTACGGACCAGTGGAACGGGCGTGAACCTTGTCCTCAACCAGATGAGCCAATTTCAACATATGGATTACGCCAACGGTCACCGGCTGAGCGAAAGCCTCACCGGATTTACCGTCGATCAGTCTTTCCTTGCCTAGCGTCGGCGCCGGTACACCGGTCTCCAGGGCGATCTTGCTGGCTAATTGAAGCAAATCACCCAAACTCACTTGGCGCACATCGATCTCGGTTGCCTCTTCGAAGTCGTCGGCGTGAGTCTCCAACATCACTCCGCTCCACTCGCGGATGCAGGCCTCGATAGCCATCTCATTGAAGGGCACCCAGTCCGCCTTGCGCAGTGTTTCCCACTTCAATGGCAAGATCTGGTCCGGATCCCAGTCGCGTCCTTTCAGCCATTCTCGAGCGACCGACATACGTCCATACTGCCGATCGGTCAGTAAGCGGTCCGTATCGTAGCCTTCCTCTCCGAGCCAGGCGCCAATGAATAAGTTGCGCGCTTCTTTATCGTCCTCAAGTGACTCCAGGTCGTACTCTATCTCTTCTAACCAATCCCAGGCCCAATCAGTCGCTTCCTTCCAGGCCAAGTCAACCAGCCAGGCGCGTGCAAGCTCGGCCGCGATTTCACTCTCATTCGCGCCATCGAAAACTGGCGTTACGGCTCGAAAACCCAGTCGTCCAGCCGCCCAGCCAAGGTGAGTCTCTAGGATCTGGCCTAGGTTCATCCGGCCAGGCACGCCAATGGGATTGAGTATGATGTCGACAGGAGTACCGTCAGCCAGGAACGGCATATCTTCTACGGGTACTATCTTGGAGATAACGCCCTTGTTGCCGTGTCGGCCGGCCATCTTATCACCCTCGGCGATCTTGCGCCTCTGGGCAACGCTCACCCGCACCATCGTCTCTACGCCGGCCGGCAAATCGCGATCCTGCTGCCGGTTGAACACCTGCACGTCCACAACTTTGCCACGCGCGCCGTGAGGCAACCTGAGGCTTGTATCCTTCACTTCACGCGCTTTATCGCCAAATATCGCCCGTAGCAACTTCTCCTCAGGGCTAAGCTCTTTCTCACCCTTGGGTGTAATCTTGCCCACGAGGATGTCATTTTCATTGACGTTGGCGCCGACGCGAATTATCCCGCGCTCGTCAAGGTCCTTGAGCGCTTCTTCGCTTACGTTGGGGATATCGTACGTGATCTCTTCAGGCCCGAGCTTTGTATCGCGGGCTTCCACTTCATGTTTCTCGATATGTATTGACGTGAACTTGTCCTCGCGAACCATGCGCTCACTTACCAGAATAGCGTCCTCGAAGTTGCCGCCTTCCCATGACAAGAAGGCCACCACAACGTCCTGGCCCAACGCCAGTTCGCCATGCTGCGTCGACGAGCTATCGGCCAATACCATGCCTGGTTTGATCCGCTGACCCTGAACCACGATCGGCTTCTGGTCAATGCACGTACTCTGGTTTGAACGATCGTACTTGCGCAGATTGTAAGTCCGGGGGCCATCGTCCGTCATAATCACGATCTTGTCGCCCGTGACGCTCAATATCTCGCCATCACAGTCGGAAACGATCACCTGTCCGGAATTAATGGCCGCCTGCCACTCCATGCCGGTGCTAACTGTGGCCACGTCCGGTCGCAGAAGCGGCACTGCCTGGCGCTGCATGTTCGATCCCATCAACGCCCGGTTGGCGTCGTCATGCTCCAGGAAAGGAATGAGCGCGGCCGATATGCCGACGATTTGACGCGGCGCGACATCCATAAAATCAATGCGCCTCACCGACGAAAAGCGGAATTGTTGATTACGCCGCGCAGAGATACGGGTGCCGACAAACTGTCCCTTGGCATCTAGCTCGGCATTCGCCTGGGCGATCGTGTAGCGATCTTCCTCGTCGGCCGACATGTGAACGATCTCTTGGGTCAAGAAAGGCACAACAGCAACCGTTTCAATACCGGCATCCTTGATTGCCTTGGCTGCCTTTTTCGAGATCGGCTGGTCTGATTTGACAAGGAGTTCACCGGTCTCTGGGTCGACGACATCTTCTCGTGCGTCGTGACCGGCCAACTCTTTGCTGTCACCAGGCAATGTGTTCAGCACCCGGCGATAAGGAGTCTCAATAAAACCATACTTGTTGACCTGACCGTAGGTCGCCAATCGGCCGATGAGGCCAATGTTGGGGCCTTCGGGCGTTTCAATAGGGCATATACGGCCGTAATGACTGTGATGCACATCGCGTACCTCAAAGCCCGCTCTCTCGCGACGCAGACCGCCAGGACCTAATGCCGACAGAGTCCGCTTGTGAGTCAGCTCGGCCAACGGATTCGCCTGCTCCATGAATTGGCTGAGCTGCGAACTTCCGAAGAACTCGCGAATAGCTGCCACCACCGGCCGGATATTCACCAGCGACACAGGCGTTAGCGATTCGGCATCACGGATCGACATTCGCTCGCGCACCACGCGCTCCATGCGTCGCAAGCCTACACGCAGCTTGGCCTGGAGCAACTCGCCCACCGTCTTCACCCGGCGATTACCCAGGTGATCGATATCATCGGCGCCTTCCAGCCCGTTGTTGATCAAAACCATGCGCTTCACCAAGCGTACGATATCGTACTGCGTGAGCGTGCGATGCTCTGGCGGCACGATCTCTTCCAGATCCAGGCGTTTATTCAACTTGTACCGGCCGACGCGAGCCAGATCGTAGCGGCGCTGATCATAAAGTTGCTCGACCATATACTGGGTTGCGTTGTCCAATGTTGGCGGATCGCCCGGGCGCATGCGCTTGTAAAACTCGATCAGCGCTTGCTCGGCCAGTGGCTGGTCAAGTTCCCAGGCAGGCTCTTGCTCGATGCTACCCTGAATGTACGTATGCTCCGGATTGGTATCCACGTCCTCAAAGAGGGCCAGAATCTCATCATCTGTTCCTTCCTTAATCAACGCGTTGCCAAGTCCATCATCTACGGCTGCCAGGGCACGCAAGAAAAGCGTTACCGGCACGGTACGCTTCCGGTTAAACTTTACCGTCAGGTAATCCGTCTTGCGCGTCTCAAACTCCATCCAGGCCCCGCGGTCTGGGATCAGCTTGGCCATCGCCAGAGGGCGGCCGGTCGCCCTTTCCTCCTCGAATTCGAAGTAGACGCCCGGTGAGCGAATCAACTGGCTGACCACCACTCGCTCCGTACCATTGATGATAAAGGTGCCAGACGGCGTCATGAGAGGGAAATCACCCATGAAAATATCGCTTTCTATGAAGCTATCCTCTGAGGAATTGTGTAGCACCACCCTAACATACAAGGGTGCCGCATAACTCATGTCACGCTCGACGCATTCGTCGACATTGTACTTCGGCTCATCGAACCGGTACTGAAGATCAAAGCCTTCCAAGTCTTTGTTTTCACCCGGAAAATACAGTTTCAGATCGCCGCTGAAGCTCTCGATCGGCGATATCTCTTCAAACAACTCCCGCATACCATCGGCAATGAAAGTGCGGAAGGAGTTTATTTGAACGTCGATCAGCGTCGGCAACTCTAAAGGTTCTGTCGTACGAGCATACGTTTTGACTGGGTAATGAGCCATCAATTGTTCACCTACTCCTTGCAAAGCTTAAGTAAGGAATCCACTTCCACATAACGAGGGGTGCAACAGGCCTGTTGCACCCCTCGTTGACGCTTACGCTAAAATCGTTCTGCAATTAACAATCGTTGTTTTTGTTGAGGCTGTATGTGCTGGCTCCCACCTGAAGGGCCGCCAATATGCAAACAAGTATTATAGCAACCCGTGCTCAGCTTGTCAAAATACTGATTTCTTCGGTTTTCCGGCAACCCTGCCAGTCTCGTTCTGTGACGATTTATGGTAGATTCGCTCGTTTGATAGCTAGCACGTTAGCCCAAGGGTCTGCTATCAAAATACGGGATTATTGCGGATTGGTCTTCGTTAACCTGGTCCCTTGCGCTGTCGCTGGATCAGACTTGTGTAAATAGTACTAATGCGCTCGCCAGCCTTCTGCCAACTGTAATGCTCCTGAGCGCGCTCTCTAAGCAGTTCGCCTGTCTTCCGGGCTCGGTCAGCATCCTTCAGATAGCCCTCGACGCCATCCGCCAGTCCAGCGGCATCACCCGGCGGTCCGTAGACGCCCAATGTGTCCAGATACTCGCGGTGGACCGGCGTGTCGGAGGCCACCACCGGCTGGCCCATCGCCATATAGTTGAGCACCTTACCGCTGCCTTCGGTGGCCGATACCTTGGCTGAGACGGCCAGATCGCCAAGGGCTAGGTATTTCGGCGCCTCGTCATAACTGATCTTGCCGGTGAATGTCATACGGTCGGCAATGCCGGCAATTCGGGCCATTTCTTTGTAATGACTCACCTTGGGATAACCCATGATCAAAAAGTGGACATCGGCATCACGCCGCACGAGTTCGGCCGCGGCTTCGATCAATTGGGGAATACCCTGATAGTCGGCCAACAGTCCCAGGTAGGCGACAACAGTTCGCCCTTCTGGGATACCCAATCGCCGCCTGAGCGTGGCCCTTTCCTGCATATTAACCTGCCTGGGATCAAAGCGATCGGTATCGACGCAGTCAGGTAGAGCGTGAATGCTTTCTGGTTCAACGCCAAAGCCGTCGATCAAATTCCTTTCGGCCCGAATTGAACTGGTTAAAATGGCGTCGGGCAAATTGCAGATATAGCGCTCCATTCGGCGCATCCAGGGATAAAAGCGGCCGTTTTGGTTAAGAAAACCATGATCCACCATCTCGCCGGTCAGGCTACCCTGAAAATCGAAAATGGCCGGTATTCCCAGGCCCTTGGCCAATAGGCCGCCAATGAGCGCGCCCTCGTGCATGTGGCCGTGCACGATATCGGGCCGTAGGCGACGGCCTACGGCCAGCACCTTGGCCGCCAGATATAGGTCAAAAGCGACCTTGTGCCTCGACGAACCAACTTCGTAGTCGGCCCGCCAGGGCAGCGGATGCGTGCGCCGAATATCCAGTCCCGGCACGTCGTTGCCCATATGATAGGTAACGACCGTGACCCTATGCCCTATACCCTGTAGGGCCAGCGTCTCTTCTAGAATGCGGATATGACCCCCATAGTCATTGAAGAACGAGGTCGGGGCAACCATGAGGATCTTCAGCGCCGCGTCTTCGGACGACGCGGCGTGTGACGCCTGATCAATCACAACACAGCTACTTCTTCTTGTCCTTCTTTCGCGATGCGAATCCGAACATCTGGCTGGCAATGCCGATTGAACTCAGCTCATCAGCCGGCTCGACCTCTACCCAATCATTTTGCCGCCGCTCTTGAAGCCATCGCTCCCGTTCCACGGCCATCTCTTGCAGAATCAGCGAGACTCTTTCCTGGTCCTCGTCGGCCAGCCAGCGGCGCAGCTCCTGAAGTTCTTCGAGAACGGAATCCAGCCAGCGCAACGTGGCCGCCTTGTCGTGATACGCCATCCCGCCAAGATTCTCGCTCTCCAGCCCGGCGGTGCTCATGGCGAAGGTGGAACCCGCAAACCGCAACATGTCGCGCCAACCGGCCGCCTGCGTAACGGCGCGAAACATGGCCGCACCCAGCAGCGCAGGCGCCGTCTCAACCCCGTGCATAAGGCTATCATACTCGTAAGCGTCCAGGAAGAACGGCGTGGCCCCAAGAATCCGGCCTAGGTTCACGGTGGTCTTCACGGCGTCTGGATCTGCCATGCCGGACGGCATGATGCAGAGGACGCTGTTCGCGAACAAATCCGCCCGCGCAGCGCCAACATCAGTACGGCCGTCTGCCAACGCCGATGCGGCAAGAACAGGACTGATCCCAACATAATGACCCTGCTGCAGATGTTGTTTGGCCAGCTTCAATCCTCGGCCTTTAAGAACTGACACATCGATGACGATCGCATGCGCTTGTACATCGTGGCCGATACTGTGGAAGACTGCGTCCATTTCCGCCACCGGCACAGACAGGATCAAGATATCGGATGCTTTGACAACATCCAGCAGACTGCCGCTGCGCTTGTCCAGCACACCAATATCACTGGCTTCGCGTACAACGGCTTTGTCGCGGTCTGTACCAACGATCTGTAAGCCAATGTCAGCCGCCCGCAGCGCCATGCCGATTGATGCACTCACTTTCTCAATGCCGATAATGCCGACAACTTCTGCCTTCATACCCTTCCTCTATTAGTTTAAGTCGTCTGCCCACTGTAACAGAGCCAGCAAACGATTCTCCTCGTTGTCTTCGCATGGAGCAAGCAAGACTTCTTGATGTCGCCGCACCAAAGAGACGCTAAGCGCCGAGCCGCCGGTGGCCTCCAGCGCCACCGCGCCCCACTCTGGATGGGATTCCTTAACTACGAATGCCATCGTCCATCCTTCTTGCTTGCCAGCCGCCCATCTCCGGGACAACCCGGGCGCGAAGCGCTGGGCCAGCACGACCTTTACCCGGTCCAGCCAGGTATAACGCACTCGATTCTTGCCAACGTCGTGCAAAAGCGCCGCAATCATCAAATCATTCTGGTCATGACCGGCTTGGGCCAGCGTGCGCATGACCCGGTAACCATGCTGCTGCCCCGCATCCGACTGCTCTTCGAACAATACCAACTGTTCTTCGTTGAGCACCTCGTTTACTTCTCGCCGCGCCTCCAAAGGCAGCGGACGGGCCCATATGGCCTGCCAGAACTGCCAGGCGCGGTACGCTCCCCGCCTGGTGATGCTCATCCTAACCGATGCCCACCAGGAGCGCGGCTAGCTGCGACATTATCGGCAGTATCACCACGCCAAAAACATCAAACCCAATCAGAGGTAGTATTATCAGCACGCCCAGAAGAATCATGGTGCCATATTGGCGCAGCCCATCCAGCTGGTAGGCCATGTCTGGCGGTAGCAGGCCCTGAAGAATCGTGAAACCGTCCAGCGGTGGAATCGGCATTAGATTGAAAACGAAAAGCAGCAGATTGATGCGAAGACCCATCGTCAACAGTTCCCACGGCGCAGGTATAACTGTACCAAACTCGGCGACGCTCACAAGCCCAAACCTGAGAGGCAACGCGAATAGTATGGCCATTGCCAGATTCGCCAGTGGGCCGGCAACGGCCACTATGGCCATCGACCGCCGCGGGTTTCCACGTAGTCGATTTGGATTGACTGGCGTTAGCGCCCAGCCAAATCCAATCAGGAACAAAAAGGCCAGTCCGGACAGGCTCAGATGAACAAATGGGTTGGGCGTGATTCGGCCGAACGAACGCGGCGTCGGGTCGCCCAAACGATCGGCGACGATAGCATGGGCGAATTCGTGGTAGGCAAAAGCCAAAATCGCCGTGATGGCAAAAGCGATGAATTGAGCGATCTGAGGTGGATCGGCAAACAGCCAAAATATCGGACCTGACATGTTGCTCCATTATTGGTAATCGTCAAATGACCCACCCATTATAACTTATGATAAGCAACGCTGTTGCATAGTGGGGGCTCGGCTACCGATAGGCGGCGACGCCTTGGCCGAGCACTTATTCGTTCAAGTCGGCGGATTGTCGCAAATAAGCCCCTAAGCGTCAAAGGTGTCACGGGTGTCACGGGTTTTTCCTATATAGGGCTTACTAATAAGATACCGTCATTGGTGCTGTGCAATAGGGTTTTACCTTTGACACCGTTGACAGATACCCGATTCAAGAGCAATTGGGCAGGGAGGAGGTCGATAGCCCGCCGCTTCTGGTGGAAGCGCCATGTTACTACCACATCCGACAACAAGCGAATTATCGTAGTACCAGACGGCGCCAGGCGGAAACAACCTTGCTGCGAAGGGAGGCATGCAACAGTATTCCGCCGCAACGGTAGGGGGAAAGGAGCCCCGACTTCATCGGGGCTCCTTCGCTAATTCGAAATGCTAACTGTCAGCCGGGCAGACCAGTTGGCCAGGGTTCGGGTAGTCCCAATAACCACTGTAAAGCTGGTTCGCCCAGGCCAGCAAATCTGCGGTTTCCCAGCAGGTCAGTTGATTGTGGGAAATGTAGAGATGTCTCAAATTCGACAGGTTTCCCAACGCTGCCGGTATGGGTCCGGTCAACTTATTTTCCCCTATGCGAAGGCTCGTCAGACTCGATAGGTTGCCCAACTCGGCCGGAATGGGTCCGGTCAATTGATTGGAGTCCATGTTAAGGAATCTCAAATTCGACAGTTTGCCTAGTTCCGCAGGGAGCGATCCACTCAAACTGCTTTCATATATGCTTATACGTGTCAAACTTGACATGTTACCCATTTCAGGCGGGATCGGTCCGTCGAGGACATTTGCACCCAATTCAAGGATGATCAATTTTGACATGTTACCCAGTTCAGGTGGAAGAGGCCCTCTGAGATTGTTGTGGTCCAGGTCAAGCCTGGACACACGCCCTTCGCCATCGCATATCACCTCATACCACCCATCGCAGTGATGGACGCTTTCGTCCAGCCAGTTGCCCCGTTGCTCCCACCCGTCTCCATTCGTGCTTTCGTACAGGGCCACAAGAGCGGCACGGTCTAGAGCCTCACCACACTGCTCCTGCGCCAATTCAAGCACTTCGGCATAGCCTGGCTTATCGGCCGGTATACTCTGAAGAGCCTTCAACAAGCCCTTACAGGCAGGCGCATCCTCCGCGGTAGCGCCAGTCACGACCACTATCAGCGCAAGAAGAGTTAATAATAAAGATGTGAACTTCTTCATGACTCAACCTCCCAAGGTAGATAGTACAACTCCCGAAGGAAACTGCATCGCGTTTCCTGGCTCCAGAACTAAGATGAATCTCAAATTAGCATAGCACGGTTTGTCTGCGCCAGTGTGGCGACTTTGTGCGAAAGTGTGCGGCTCTGGTCGCGTCGTCAATTTGAGGAAAAGTACCAGGTATTACTTATCTAAGCATAGCAGGTAATATAAAGATGATGCATGAAACCGTGGCCTTATTCCAACTGAGTCTGTGAACGGCTTTGACGCTAAGGATAGCCAGGCCAATTTGATAGACTGATAAGATAATGGTCGCATATCGTACTATTGGTATTAACCAGATGACGGTCGTAATGATCATGAATGGTGCAATAAATGACCCTACTGGTCGAATTAGCTCTTCTAAGTGTCCATCTCCTCCAAGATTCTTTGCGATCCCATGCGTTACACCAACTGCTATCAGGAAAACTACCAAACCGAGTAATGAGCCAACAATGGGCGTCACACAAAGCATTACAGATCGAGGGGGTAAATCTTGTGGGCTGTAAATAAGCCTATATGCCAACGTCCCAACCCCCCATATTGAACTCGCGATCATGACCCACAAAAGAACTTTTTTAGTGGTGATGCTGGGATTACGCGCTAGCGACTCATAAGCTGCCTGCTTTGGCTTTGAGAGAGCGGTAGACCAGGCTTCCCACCAACTCATAGTTCCGTCCTCGCTTGCCCCACTTAATGGTGACTCTTCGACCGTCATTTTGAACCCCCATTAGCTAAGAACCTAATGCATAGATGAACTCATTCAAATCATACCATAAGACCGTCACGAATTATTTGTTGATGTATGGCGAATTTATGCGAGCTTGTGCGAAAGTGTGCGACTCTGGTTGCGGCCGGGCTTTGGAAGTACCTTAACAGACTATTCGCTCAGGCCGGCAAGTTCCTCTGGGCGTCAATATGATCTATGTCACCAGTTGCAGATGGAGCGGTGCGAATCCCCCAGGCGACCGGTCCAAGCATGGCCTGGGGGATAAAAGGACCTTTTTCCAGAACGGCTCTGAGCGCCCGACATTCACAGGGCGAGTCGAGGCGCTGTTACGGGCGTTGGCAGAGTAGTCGGGCGGCTACTCGTCGAGCGGATCGCTGAAGACAATGCCCGCAGTTCCGTGTGCAAGGCAGTCCTCGTAGGATTGAGCCGCTACCGGATCGCTCGTAATCAGCTTATCCGGATCGAGCTCAGCCCCTCGTTCGAGCGCGACATCGCCCCAACCGGAGTCCGCGAAATGGCGCTGAGCGAGTTGTGCGGCCTGGTCAAGGTGCTCCGCGAGGGCGAAGGCGATGATTGCATGACGTTCGCCCGGGGGAAAGCCAGTGCTCGCGAGTTGGGCGCGAGCCGTCCCGAGAAACATGTAGGTTGTGCGCTGCTGACTCAATGGTGCCGTCTAACTCTTTATTAACCCGCAAGAACATCTTTGTATTTATACTATCCAGCGAAAAGGCAGGCTATCTACCTGCTCCCCCAATCATAATAGCAATTGTGTGCGCCAGTGTGGCGACTTTGTGCGATTTTGTGCGGGGCTGGTCGGGGCTGATGCACCCGCTGTGAACATCTTATCACGTGCGGTTCACAATTGGAAGGTGTCGAATCGCCTCATGCAAACCGACCTCCAGCGCCTGAATGCCGAAGAGCAGAAGATCGCCAAACTGATCGCGGCCCGGCTCATTGTGTCAGTCACCGACGTGGCCACGGTCATCATCGAGACAGAGCGCTGCACTAAAATGGTCGGCGTGTACGGTCTACCCTTGCAAGTCTGCGAAAGCTATCACGAGCTAATGAAGACCAGCCAGCAAGGGGCCGAGCGGATACTCAAGGAGAACCTGCTGCACTGCGCGGGCAATGGGAGCCATTGCCATTCTCTGCTCAGAAAGAGTTTCAGCGTTCCATTAGCTATAGAGGTGATGAAGATTACAAACCGGGTGAAGGCCTGTGAACAGACCAGAGAACCTTTTCTAATCTAGTCTTCCTCACCTTCGTGATAAACGAGGTTGTCAAACGCAAACCTACCGCAACTATCTGTGAAATCTACGACCATCGTCTTTGCCGCGGGGCCGCGATATGCGTATTGGCCCTCGACGAAGGACACAAGAGGATCGAGGGTTAGATCAACCGTTTCGCGGACAAAGCCTTTACCCGGTCTATGCAAGGTTACTGTGACAGCATCAGGTATAGACGGCCCTCCACAGCTCTGTGCGACGCCAAACTCAATTATCGTGGTCGGTTTGTCAAATTCGAGGCTTAGTGTCCCAAATGCACTGCCTTCCAGAGATGGATCCTGTACGTGTGTAACCCACCCGGGACCGAACGAGTTGTAATGTGCATCGGAAGACGGCACCCCACCGATCTCAAAACCAAAATTTACACCTTGGAAACTTAGGCCATCGACAGGCTGAAAAGGTAATTCATCAAACGTTAGGGTTGTAAGCGGTCTGCTGTCAGCAGAAACTGCGCTGATGCCAAGTAGCGCAATTACGAGGATCAGCGCTGTAACCAATACTGTTTTCTTCATGATCTATGCTGCTTTAGAAGATCCCCACAGTATGAACGCGGCCTTCACCCACGACTCTGCCTTTCATGATACATCCGATAGCACTCAAAGTGTGCAGACTCATATTGTCGTCTAAGCTAGAATCTAGCCATCTTGCAGCTCGTGTAGCTCGAGCGCAGCTCTTTACTAGCAACGAATACATCACCCGGCTTCCCAACCCAGACCGTTTGCCCACACTTCTGGCACTGGGCCTCGTATCTACCTCTCACCTATTCAACCAACTCAAATAGGCCGAGGTCGTGGCCGGCGGAGACTTGGATTTCGAGGATGGCGCCCTTCACTGACTGATCAAGCTCCGCTTTCGCGAACTAATATGACAAAGGCAGAACGCAGACTATCGCCGCCGATTCCAGCGATATGCCAGCCATCATTCAGGAAGTCGGCCAGACCTTGTTCTACCTTTGGTCTTTCCCTTCTGGCCTCATCCTGGCGACTTTGTTCATACCGGCTAAGCTTTTCATCAGAGCTATATTGCTGGGACCAGTATTCGCTGCTCGTCAGATCACTAAAGCTTACCAGCTTCACTTCTTTCATGTTGTCCTTCCTTCACAGCCCTGGCCCCGCCTGCGTAGCATGATTGTATTATAGCATGGCCCGTTTGATAACGTGTCCTTTACAACTCTAGAGGATAGAATTGGCCCATGCCTGAGGACTGGATAACGACACAGGAAGCGGCCGAACTGAGCGGGTATCATCCTGAGTATGTCCGCAAACTATTGCAGGGGGGCCACATTGCCAGCCGGAAGTTTGGGCCAGTGTGGCAGGTAGACCGTGCTAGCCTGTTGGATTATGTTGCGCGAATGGAGGATAAGGGCGAACGTCGCGGGCCAAAGCCAAAATAGAATGACTTGACAAACTGTGTTATAATTATTTGACGATAGGATATTAAAAACCCAAGAAACGGGCCGGCAAGGTGTTGGTAGCACCTCATCGGCCCTAACACCCAAAGCCGAACTAGGCGGCAATGGGCGCTAAATACGATTTTAGCACCTCGAACGCTCACCCGGCAATGGGTGGGCGTTTTTGCGTTTTGGAGGTGCTATGACAGGGAACTGACAAAGGGAGAGCCGCCCCGGTGGAGTTCTGGCTGTTTTCAAGAGCAGAACTAACGGGGCGGCCCTAACATGCAAAAGGATTATACATCATGCTAATCGTGAAAAAAGCGGAAACACCGGAGATAGTGGATCGAGCCGTCGAGGCCGTCCTAGACGCCTATGATGAGCGAGTCGGCGAGGCCGAAAAGCGATTCCTGAAGGTTGCCGGCGTCAACCGTGACGACCCGGAAACAGAGGCGGTCTATATTGCCAGCATACGCGCCATTAATCAGATGTGGTATATGGCCTGCCTCGCCTGCTACCAGGCAGGCGAGATAGAGGGCATGGGCGGCAACATGGCCGGGGCCAATGGCCGCCGGAAGGCCGAAGCGATTTCAGCATAGCAAGTTTGTGATAGTGGCCGGGCGGGGCAACCTGCCCGGCCTATTCTGGAGGACAGAGCAATGAGAAGAGCAGTAATTTACGCAAGGGTAAGCGGCGACGATAGCAAGTATGCTACTTCGGGCATTGAGAGCCAACTAACCGACTGCCGGAAGTATGCCGAGCAGAAAGGCTATCAAAACATTGGCGAGTATTTCGAGACGCCGGACAAGCGAACATCGGGTGCTGATTGGCTACCTGAGATCGAAAGCATCTTGAGACTGGCCCAGCAAGAGGCGTTCGACGTGCTGGTTGTGCGCGAGGTTGACCGGCTGGCCCGAAATCGCTTTAAGCAGATGAATATTGAGATTGACCTAGAGGCCCACGGCGTAGAGGTCGAATACGTCATTGGCCAATACGAGAACACGGCCGAAGGGCGACTGCTCAAGGGCATGGTATCGGAGTTTGCCGAATACGAGCGCCAGAAAACACGCGAGCGCACGCGGCGCGGCATACTGCGATCCGTGGCGGCCAAGAATGTGACGATTGGCGGCTGCAATGCGCCCTATGGCTATGATATGGCGCAAGAGGATGGCCGCCGCGTGCTGGTCATCAATGAGACAGAGGCCAACATCGTGCGGGTTATCTTTGACCTTTATGCCAATCATCTCTATTCGCTTCAGGGCATCGGCGAGTACCTGGATGAACACAAGATACCCAAGCCGGCCAAAGCCAGCAACCACAAGAAATTGACGACCAAGGCGAAGTGGTCAGTAGGCACAATCGGTAGGATTCTCAACAATGAAACGTATATTGGCCGTTGGTATTATCGCAAGACTAAACGAGTTAAGCAGCTTGACGGCACCTATCGCAACATGCCCCGGCCAAGGGATGAATGGATGCTGATTGAAGTACCGGCAATTTTGCCTGAGCCGGTTTTCAAGGTTGCCCAGAAACGAAGGGAAGCCAATAAGCGGATCAAGAGTAAGAACCGCTGCCATACCTACGCCTTGAGCGGTATCATGACCTGCGCCATCTGTGGCAATGGCATCTCGGGCATTACCAGTTTTCACAATGATAAGCCGTACCAGTACTACAGGTGCAACGCTCGACACCAGGCCAAGCGCTACGGGTTCAAGTGCGAGAATCCCCAGGCCAAAGTGGCCGAAGTAGACGCGGCCATCTGGCAATGGGTGGCGGGGATTCTGCTCTCCCCTGAGAAACTACGCGAAGCATGGCATATAATTACCAGGCCCAGCGACTAGACGCCTTACAGCCGATTCTAGGCATGATAGAGGCCAATGAGGCGCATCTCGTAGAGTTGGAAGAGGAGAAACAGCGGCTTGTAAAGGCTTACGCGGCCGGGGCGCTTACACTGGATGACATCGCCGGGGAAAAGACTCGCATTGAGAAGCGGATAGGCAACTTGACGCAAGCTATCGAGGAACTACGGGCGGATATGGATCACCAAGTACCAACCGCGCAAGACCTTGAAACTATCGAAGAATACGCCGGCCTACTGCACGAAGGGGCAGACCTGGCCATCAATGAACCCGAAGAGCAACAGACCATCTATCGGCTCTTACAGATGGAAGCCACGTTGACCCATGACGATGGCCAGCACTGGGCCGACGT
>JBFFWQ010000123.1:0-18070 GCA_041570195.1 Promineifilaceae bacterium (SeqCode)
AGGTAATCGGCCACCGCCTGGTCGGCGCATAGGGACAGGAACAGCGACGCGGGTCCAGGGCGCCAACATCGCTGCCCAAACGGGCTGAGAAGGGAATCGTATAGCCCTGGTTCGGGGCCGAACGTACAAGCCAGGATGAGAGGCGTCGTATGGATAAGGCCCATTTCCATCTTCAGTTCAAGAGGTCAGGGATCCGTTGCCAAGAATTCAAGTGCGCCGTTACTTGCCAGTTACCGCCCCCTGCTATCATGATGGACGTCATGCTACAAACAGGCGTCGATTCCTTCATCGTGCGTTTTGTGCAGGAGAAAGGCCAGTCTGATGGCACAGTGGCCGCTCCTTGGCATGGCGTTATCCGACACGTGCAAAGCAAAGAAGAGATCCGCTTCACCAATATCAAGGATGCCCTGCGTTTTGTGGCCAACTATGTCGAGTTGGACGAGGATAAACCACCCGACAGCAAAGTCGATTGAAGCACTTCAATTGAAACAGGAGACCATTCAACAACGATCTTTCAAAGGAGCAACGAATGCGATTACGAGATAGAGTAGCTCTGATCACTGGCGGTGCGGCCGGTATTGGCAAGGCGACGGCCAAACGTTTCGTCGAGGAAGGGGCGAAGGTCGTCATTTGCGACGTGAATGCCGAGGCCGGCCAGTCGCTGGCCGATTCGAGCGAGGCCATTCGCTTCTACGAGGTAGACATCGCCGATCGTGCGGCGGCGCAGGCCTGGGTAGATGAGGTGGCCGCCGAATACGGCCGCGTAGACATCCTGGTCAATAACGCCGGAGTTCTGCGCGATGGGCTGCTGGTCAAGTTCAAGGAAGGCGAGTTGGTGAAACAGATGCCCGAGACCGACTTTGACCTGGTCATATCGGTCAATCTGAAAGGCGTCTTCAATTGCACCCAGGCCGTTGCTCCGGTCATGATCAAGCAGGGCAGCGGCGTCATCCTCAACGCCAGTTCTGTCGTCGGCCTCGACGGCAATTTCGGCCAGACGAACTACGTGGCCACCAAGGCGGGCGTGATCGGCATGACCAAGGTTTGGGCTCGCGAGCTCGGCCGATCTGGCATCCGGGTGAACGCCGTCGCCCCGGGCTTCATTTTGACCGAAATGGTACGACAGATGCCGGAGAAGATCTTGAACAACATGAAGGGTCGGACGCCTATTCGGCGACTGGGCGAACCACGCGACGTGGCCGATGCATATGTGTTCCTGGCCTCTGATGAAGCAAGCTATATTTCTGGCGCCGTGCTGCGGGTCGATGGCGGCATCGTCATCGGCACTTAAGAATGGGACGCAGATTGCCTGAGCATTGCTCAGGAACAAGATTTGCAGGATAAAGATTCGATTAGGTGTGAATATGGGCTCAAAAGACAGTTTTGACAACATGGGTGAGTTGTGGGGATCGATGTTCAATTGGATGAGCGGGACGATGACGGCCGCGGCGCAGATACAGGAAGCGAATATGCGGGCGTTTACCCAGAGCATGGAATTGGCGACCAGCGCCTATGCCAGGATGTGGGGTCAACCGGCCGAACAGGTCGCGCCGGCCGATCGGCGCTTCAAAGATGAGGCCTGGTCGGAGAATATGGCTGCCGACTTACTCAAGCAAAGCTACTTGATCACCAGCCAGTGGCTGATGGAAATCGCCGACGGCTGGCAGTCTATTGATCCCGATCTGCACCAACGAACCCGCTTCTGGACGCAGCAACTGGTCGATGCCTCCAGCCCGGCTAATTTCGCCATGACCAACCCGGTCGTGATGCAAGAGGTAGCTCGCACTGGCGGCATGAACCTGATCCAGGGGGCGCAGAATCTGTTAAAGGATGCCCAGAGCGGCCGGCTGACTCAGGTTCCGGAGGATGCCTTTGAGGTAGGCAAGGACCTGGCCATCACGCCGGGCAAGGTCGTTTATCGCAACCGCCTGATTGAGCTGATCCAGTACGCGCCGGCCACGGAAACAGTTCACGAAATCCCCATCTTGATCGTACCGCCATGGATCAATAAGTACTACGTGATGGACATGCAGCCGGAGAATTCGCTATTTAAGTACCTGGTCGATGCCGGCTTCACCCTGTTCACCATCAGTTGGAAAAACCCTGACGAGACCGTTCTCGACCTGGAATGGGACGATTACCTGGAAATGGGCACGCTTGAAGCGCTGAGGGTGGTCAAGGAAATCACGGGCGTCGAAGAGGTGAACCTGGTCGGCTATTGCCTGGGCGGCATCCTCTCCCAGGTCACCCTGGCTTACCTGGCGGCTACCGGCGACGACTCGATCAATTGCGCGACTTTTTTCACCACCCACCAGGATTTCAGCGATGCGGGCGAGATCTCGGTCTTCATCAGCCGGCTGGATGTGATGTTCCTAGAGTGGTTGATGAAAGTGAGCGGTGGCTACCTGGACGGCCGGAACATGGCGGCCACCTTCAACATGCTGCGAGCCAATGACCTGTTATGGAATTACGTGGTCCACAATTATCTACTAGGCCAGGAACCGGCTTCTTTTGATCTGCTCTATTGGAACAACGATGGCACAAGGGTGCCGGGCAAGGTACATTCATACCTGCTGCGCGAATTCTTCCTGGATAACAAGCTGAAGGAGCCGGAGGGCATTCAGGTCAAGGACGTTGGCATCGATCTGGGTCGCATCACCACGCCGACCTACGTCGTTTCGGCCGACCGGGATCATATCGTGCCCTGGCGGGGCGCGTTCCTGGTACGACAATTGCAGAGCGGGCCGGTGCGCTTCATATTGAGCGGCGGCGGGCACATCGCCGGGGTCATCAGCCCGCCCACCAAGAATCGCGGCTACTGGATCAATGAAGACGAGAAGAACGACGCCGACGCCTGGTTGGCCGGAGCAACCATGCATGAAGGCAGTTGGTGGCTGGACTGGATTCCGTGGCTTGAGGAGCGGTCGGGAAAGCAGGTAACACCACCAGAAGCGGCCGGCAACGACGAATTCAAACCTATCATGGATGCACCGGGCACATACGTTTTGGAGAAATAGGCCAATGAGCGAAGAGAAGTCCGAGAAATCGCAAGCGGATCCCATGGCCAACATGTTGCAGTTTTACGAACAGTGGACCAAGACGTGGGCCAATTCGATGAGCGAAACGGTGGCCAATCCACGCTTTGCCGAGACCATGGCCAAGCAAACGGAAGG
Organism: Promineifilaceae bacterium (SeqCode); assembly: GCA_041570195.1. Classification (GTDB taxonomy): domain Bacteria; phylum Chloroflexota; class Anaerolineae; order Promineifilales; family Promineifilaceae; genus UBA11865. The sequence goes on from JBFFWQ010000123.1 coordinate 3,174, forward strand.
CAGCCTGGAATTCTGGTCTTTGGTTCGTCGCCAGGTCGGCGAAGCGATGGAACAGTACCTGCAGCAGATGAGCCTGCCCACACAGAGCGAAGTGGTCAGCCTGGCCGAACGGCTGACGACGATTGAAATGCGCCTGGACGATATCGACGCGAAGGTAGACGAAGTTCTGGATCAGTTGAAGAGAACGCAAAGTTAAATAAACTGATGGCTTCTCCCTGGGAGGATTTCTTCTTTCAACTAGAATCGTCGACGAGCGCCTCGAGCGAGGCGGCTCAGGCGGCCTACGGCCGCTACGTTGAGGGCGCCAATGCCATCGTCAAATCGATAGATGTGCCCGTTGGCCTCACCCCTAGGGACCAGGTCTGGAAACTTAACAAAACCGCGCTGTATCGCTACCACCCTCGCGTGCCGGCCGAGCAGCGCCAGCCTATCCCCCTTCTACTTGTCTATGCCCTGATCAACAAGCCGTTCGTTTTTGACTTGCTGCCCGGCCGGAGCTTCATCGAGTTCATGCTGGATAACGGCTTCGACGTTTTCCTATTGGACTGGGGCTCGCCGGGCCCGGAAGATAAGAACATCACTTTTGACGGTTATGTCACCGACTACCTGCGCCGGGCCGTGCGCAAGGTATTGCGTATCTCTGGCGCCCAAGAGCTTAGCCTGCTCGGCTATTGCCTGGGCGCCACATTGACGACGATTTACGCTGGCCTCTATCCTGAGGCGCCCATTCGCAACATCATCCTGCTGACGGCGCCCATCGACTTCTCGGAGCAGCCCGAGGGTTCGATGGCCGTGTGGCTGGACGAAGACCGGCTGGACGTGGACAAGCTGGTTGACACCTTGGGCAATGTGCCGGGCGAGCTGATCCGCCAGTGGGCCAAGTTGTTGAAACCGGCCGAGAATTTCGTCGGCGTCTACGTCAATCTGTGGAAGATGCTGGATGACAAGACGGCCGTTTGGAGCTGGCAGGCTATCAACCGCTGGGTTGAGGATGTTGTGCCAGTGGCCGGCGAAGCCTTTCGCCAATTCGTGAAGGAGTACGTCCGGGCGAACCAACTGGTGAAGGGCGAACATACCGTCGATGGCCAGCCGGTGGACCTGGCCAATATCCATGCTTCGCTGCTCAATATCGTCGCCGAGCATGATCACCTGGTGGCCCAATCACAGGCCGATGGCATCATGGACCGGATATCGAGCGAGGACAAACGGCTAATAGTCATCCCCGCGACCCATGTGGGCATCATGATCAGCCGTCGGGCCAAGTACAAGCTATGGCCAGAGGTCGCCGCCTGGCTCGGCGAGCGTTCGGACCGATAAGGATATGTTCCTGATTTCGGAGGATTGATATGCACGCCGTCGATCTGCTGAGTAAGCGGGCCCTATTGACGCCAGAACGGGAAGCGCTGCTGGACGTGGCAACCGGTCGACGATACACCTACGCCCAACTCAATGCCCGGGCGAATTGCCTGGCCAACTTCATGCAAGGCAGGTTGGGCGTGCAGAAGGGCGACCGGATCTCCATCCTGGCCCATAACAGCGTGATATATCTAGACTTGTTCTATGGCTTAGCCAAGATCGGGGCCATTCTTGCCCCGCTTAATTGGCGGATGGTGGCCCAGGAACTATCGTACATTGTCAACGATTGCGGTTCGAAAGCCTTGCTTTGCGGCCCGGAATTCGTGGATATGCTGGCCGAGATGCGGCCGGACGTCTACGTCGACCACATCGTCAGCCTGGAAGGGGCCCAAATTCCCGGGGCCTGGATTTACGAGCAAGAAATAGCCTCTGCGGATGCAAATGAACCCCCTCAGTCAGCACTAAGTAGCGAAGACGCTCATTGCATCCTGTACACTTCAGGCACCACCGGCCGGCCGAAAGGGGCGATCATCTCTCATCGCCAGGTATTATGGAATTGCATCAATACGGCCATTAGCTGGGGGCTGACCCAAGATGACGTCTCGCCGGTGTTCACGCCCATGTTCCATGCCGGCGGACTGTTCGCGTTTTTGACACCTCTTTTCTATCTCGGCGGCCGGATCGTGTTAACCCGGACATTTGACGCCGAAGCGTCGCTGCAAATCATCCTGAACGAAAAATGTACGGTGATCCTGGGCGTGCCCACCCTATTTCAGCTATGGCTGGATTCTGAAGCCTTCACGAGCGCAGAATTCGACCACGTTCGCTTCTTTATTAGCGGCGGTGCCCCTTGCCCGCCTTCTCTCATGGAAGCGTGGCGGGCGGCCAAGAGCGTCGTCTTTCGCCAGGGCTACGGCTTGACCGAAGTCGGCCCTAATTGCTTCTCCATGACCGACGAAGAATCGGTCACCAAAGCCGGATCGGTGGGCAAGCCGGCCTTTCATAGCCAGATGCGGCTGGTGGATGATCAAGGAATTGACGTCCCGGCCGGGCAGACGGGCGAGTTGATCATCAAGGGGCCACACGTGTGCAACGGCTATTGGAAGAATCCAGAAGCGACGGCCGGGGCGCTGCGCGACGGCTGGTTTTACACCGGCGACATGGCCCGGCAAGACGAGGATGGCTTCTTCTATATCTCCGGCCGTTTCAAAGATATGATCATCAGCGGCGGCGAGAACGTTTATGCAGCCGAAGTGGAAGCGGTTCTGGTGGAGCATCCGGCTGTAGCCGAGGCGGCGCTCATCGGCAAGCCGGACGAGAAGTGGGGCGAGGTTGGCCTGATGGTCGTGGTGCTGGAAAAAGGGCAATCGGTCGAAGAGGTAAAACTCAAGGCATTCTGCCAGGAGCGGTTGGCCCGTTACAAGGTGCCTAAACAGTTTATCTTCGTCGACGCGCTACCCTACTCGCCCTACGGCAAAGTTATGAAACAGGAATTGAAGAAGCAGTTTGTAGCTTAGGAGATCTCCATGCCGTTCGCGTCGGTTGACGACATCAACATTTACTACGAAATTCATGGCTCAGGCGATCCGCTGGTCCTGATCAATGGGCTGGGATACGACCTGTGGATGTGGCATAAGATGCTACCTGACCTGGCCGATCATTTTCAGGTCATCGTTTTCGACAACCGCGGCGCCGGACGGAGCGACAAGCCGACTGGTCCGTATAACGTGCAGATGCTGGCCGACGACCTTACCGGCCTGCTTGCGGCATTGGATATCAAGCGAGCGGCCGTGATGGGGCATTCAATGGGTGGCTTCGTGGCCCAGGCGCTGATCCTCAGCCAGCCTAAGCTGGTGGACAAATTGATCCTTTCGGCCACCAATTTCGGCGGCCCGAATCATATTCCAGTGACGCGGGAGGCGCTGGCCGTTCTGATGGATATGCAGGCCGATCCAATTGAACGCTTGCGACGAGGTATCGCGATCAGTTGCGCCCCAGGCTTCGCCGAAGCCAACCCGGAATTCGCGGAGGCCTGGGTGGCGCACCGGGTAAAAAACCCGCTCGATCCGCAAGGCTACCAGGCCCAGCTTGCTGTGGGTCTGTCGCTGAGTACGGTTGAGGCCAGTTTCGAGCCCCGGCTGAAGAATGTCAAGGCGCCGACCCTGATTCTCTTCGGTGAACATGACAAGGTCGTACCACCGGGCAATGCAGAATTGTTGGCTCGCGGGATAAGCGGCAGCCAAACAAGGATATTGGAAGACGCCGGGCATTTCTTTCCGCTGGAAGTGCCTGATGCGGCCAACCGGATAATCATTGACTTCTTGAAGACGTAAGGCTTGAAGCCACGGCATGAGCGAATCGAAACGTTTGGCGCCTGATAAAACCGGTTTTGTGTCCGTCGAAGGCGGAACCCGGCGCGTCTACTGGGAGTATTTCGGCCGGGGCGAACGAGAAGCAATTGTCCTGTTAAACGGTCTGGCCATGCTGACCCGCTCCTGGTATCGCACGGTGCCCTTCCTGCACCCTGAGTACGACGTGCTACTGTACGACTATTTCGGCCAGGGCCAATCGTCGCAAGAAGATGAGCCCTACTTCATCCCCAAGTTGGCCGAATACCTGATCCTGATCATGGATGAACTGGAAATCGAAAAGGTTCACCCGATCGGCGTCTCTTATGGTGGCTTTATCGCCGCTGAGCTGGGCCGGCTCTTTCAGGGTCGCCTGCATACGCTGACGTTGTCGGGCATTCTGCTGACCCGGGAGACCGGCTTCCAAATGTACCAGGATCTGTCGCTGCTGTTCTACCGGAAGCCAGACCCGGCCTTTGAGATCTATACCCATTACATGTACGAGCGCATTTTTGGCGAGGCCTTCACCAGCCGGCTCTATGGTGAGAAGCTGGAGGCCGGCCGGGTACGCTTTTTTGAGCGCTATCACGATCGCCGCTATTGCCTGATCCGTTTGACGGAGGCCCAGGATCCGTTCTTTGAGCACATCGACGACCATCCAAACGCCTACCGAAACATCCATACGCCGACGCTGATCCTGACCGGCGAACAGGACCGGGCCATTCCAGGCTGGCAGCAGGGAAAGTTGCTGGAGATCCTGCCCAATTGTCGTCAGGTTTTGTTGCCAGGCAGCGGGCATATGACTTACATGGAGCGGCCGGACATCTTCTGGCCTACCGTTCTGGCTTTCTTCAGGGCCAAGTCGGTCGATTTTGAAGTGAGCGTATAAGAGAATGGGACGCGGACTAGCGCAGATGACGCAGATAAGGACTGGTTTATTCTGGCGCGATAGCTAGTTTTATTGATGACGGTGTTCGTTTTACGTTCCGGTAATACGCAACCATTTGTAGAGGGAAGGAAAGCATATGACGCGCTACGCGCAGATACTCAGTACCGGCCGCTATATCCCGGAGAAGGTGCTGACCAATGACGAATTGAACGAGATGCTGGGCGAAAATGTCGGCGACTGGTTGGTCGAAAATGTAGGCATCCGCGAGCGCCATATCATGGCCGACCACGAAACGACGTCGGATATGATCGTGGCCGCGGCCAGGCAGGCGATGGAGCGCGCGGGTGTCACGGCCGATAAGCTGGATCTGATCCTGGTGGCCACCGACACGCCCGATTACATCAGCCCGGCGACGGCTTCGGTGGTGCAAGCTAAGTTGAACGCCAGGCAGGCCGGCACTTACGACATCAATTGCGCCTGTGCAGCCTGGGTCACGGCGCTGGACGCGGCCGCCCGCTATATCGCCACCGACTCCGACTATAACACGGTCCTGGTTGCCGGCGGTTACGGCATGACCCGCTACGTGGATTGGAGCGACAAATACACCTGTACGCTGTTCGCCGACGGCGCGGCGGTGGCCATCCTGGGCGCGGGCGATAGGCCCGGCTTCATGGCCAGCAAGCTGACCGCGGCCGGCGAGTATCACGACGCCCTGGGCATCTATAGCGGCGGCACTTACCGGCCGGCAACGCCCGAAGCGGTGGCCGAGTTTGGCAAACCGACAGTGCAATTCGTCCGCAAATTCCCAGCGACCTTCAACAGCGACAATTGGCCGCCGCTCATCGAGAGTACTGTCGAGAAAGCCGGTCTCGATTTGGAAGAAATCGATTTCTACGTTTTCACCCAGCTGAATCTGCGGACGATAGAGTTTGTTATGGACAAGCTGGGCCAGCCAATGAGCAAGACCCACACCATCATGGACAAGTGGGGCTATCTTGGCTCGGCCTGTATCCCGGCCGCGCTGGATGATGCGCTAACCCAGGGCATCGGGCCAAAAGCGGACGATAACGTGTTGTTTTGCGCCAGTGGCGGAGGCCTGGCCATGGCTGTGAGCGTGTGGAAGTGGACGGCGGAGTAGCGACATGTACATTGGAGACTACTTGGGACGAAGAGAAATATATACGCCCGATAAGCTGGCGATCATCGACGTGGGCAAAGAGCCGGAATTGCGGCTCACGTATCAAGAGCTGAACGAGCGGGCTAATCGGTTGGCCAATTGGCTGCGAGGTACGGCCGGCGTGGGTAAAGGCGACCGGGTGGCGATCCTGGCTCGGGATGGTGTGGAGCATCTCGACTGTTTCTTCGCCTGTGGCAAGCTGGGCGCCGTCCACACGGCCTTCAATTGGCGACTGCACTGGCGCGAACATCTGGGCATCATTCGAAACACTCAGCCGAAAGTGTTGATTTACTCCGACGATTTTCTGGACAGCGTGGCTCAAATCGAGACAGAGCTACGCGACACCTCGTTTCCCATCGGCCAATACCTGCACGTCGAAGGCCAGGGGCTGGACGGCAGCCACCATTTCGGGACGACTCTTGAACGATCGCCGGCCAATCCCGTCGCCACCGAGTCTCTGGACCAAGAGGATATCGCCTGCCTGGTGTTTACCGGCGGTACGACCGGTCTACCTAAAGGGGCAATGATCAGCCATCGCATGATTTGCTGGAATGTGCTCAATACGGTGATTCACGATCTACACCATGACGATATTTACCTGAACATCTACCCCCTCTTCCACACCGGCGGCTTGTTCGCCTACCTGTCATCACAAATCGTTTTCGGCAATACGACGGTGTTAACCCGGCAATTCGATCCCGAGCAGGTGTTGCGTCTCATCGAGGACGAAGGCGTGACGGTATTCGCCGGGGTGCCCACCATGTACCAGATGATGACCCAGGCGGCCAACTGGGGAGCGGCCGATTTGAGCTCTCTGCGCTTCTGCACCAGCGGCGGCGCCCCCCTGCCCGTACCCCTGGTAGAGAAGTACACTCGGGAAAAGGGTATCCGCTTCAAGCAAGGATTTGGCATGACCGAATTCGGCCCGGGTTTGTTCGCCTTGCCGCCGGAAGACGCCATTCGCAAGGCGGGCAGCATCGGCCGGCCCAATTACTTCGTCGACGTACGCGTGGTGGACGACGACAACCGGCCGCTAGGCGCCAACCAGGAAGGCGAACTGGTGCTCAAAGGGCCCAGCCGCTGCTCTGGCTACTACGGAAATCCCGAGGCCAGCGCCGAGGTCATCGATGACGAAGGCTGGTTCCATACCGGCGACATGGTGCGCTACGACGACGAATGGTACTTCTACGTCGTCGACCGCAAGAAGGATATGTTCATCTCCGGCGGCGAGAACATCTACCCGGTGGAGATTGAAAACGTGCTTTACCGGCATCCGGCCGTCCATATGTGCGCCGTGATCGGTGTGCCCAACGAGAAATGGAGTGAAGTTGGCCTGGCCTGCGTCGTGCTCAAGCCGGGCGAATCGGCCAGTGAGGACGAGCTAATCAATTTCATGAAAGACAATCTGGCCCGGTTCAAAGTGCCGAAAAGCGTGGTGTTTTATGAGTCGCTACCGCTGTCCGGCATGGGCAAGATCTTGAAGCGAGAACTGCGAGAATCATATTTACCAACTTAAGAACAAGGAGATCAATCGATGTGTACCGTTCCAACGTTACCCGGCGCAACTTGCAAGACAATCCCTACGGCGCGGATCAAGACCCACGTGCTGTTCAGCGGACCGCAAGACGGGATCCCGCTGGTATTTATCCATGGTAACTTCTCGGCCGCGACCTATTTCGAGGAAACGATGCTGGCCATGCCGGCCGATTATCGCTGCATCGCGCCAGATCTTCGTGGTTACGGCGACACCGAGGATTTACCCATCGACGCGACGCGCGGCGCCCGCGACTGGTCAGATGATCTCAAGGCTCTATCCGATGCCTTGGGCGACAAGCCGGGCCACCTGATTAGCTGGTCGAATGGGACGGCGGCGGCGATCCAGTTCCAACTCGACCATCCAGAATTGGTGCTTTCCCAGACCTTCATTGACCCAATCAGCCCTTATGGCTTTGGCGGCAGCAAAGATCTGGACGGCACGCCCTGCTACGACGATTTCGCTGGCTCGGGCGGCGGCGTCGTCAATCCTGAGTTTGTTAGGCGCATCAAGGAAGGGGATCGCAGCGACGAAGACCCCAATTCGCCGCGCAATGTGATCAATACCTTCCTGTTCAAACCGCCGTACCAGGCCGAGCGGGAAGAGGCGTTCCTGACCGCGTCGATGCTGGAGAAGATGGGCGACGACCGCTACCCAGGCGACTTCACGCCCTCGGCTAATTGGCCCAACGTGGCTCCGGGCGTATGGGGCCCGATCAATGCCACGTCGCCGAAGTATTTCAATGGCAGCGACATCGTCAGCGCGGAAAACAAACCGCCAATTTTGTGGATACGTGGCGAGGAGGACCAGATCGTCTCAGACACCTCTTTCTTTGACTTCGGCACACTGGGCCAGATGGAGTTGGTACCGGGTTGGCCTGGCGCCGATGTCTTCCCGCCCCAGCCAATGGTCTCACAGATGCGGGCCGTGCTAGACAAGTACCAGGCTAACGGCGGTCGTTACGAAGAAGTAGTAATCGCAGACTCAGGACATAGTCCGCTCATTGAGAAGCCTGAGCAGTTCCAGCAGACGCTTCTCACCTTCTTGCAGGGTGTTTAGGTGATGCAGGAAAAGAAACCTGGCTTCTCACCCATTCGATCCGCTCCAGCATGTTCAACTCAAAAAGCCAGGCTTCTACAGGATACCGATTAATAAAGTGACCCAAGGAAGATAACATGGCAGCAAGTACTAAAGGGTTGCCCCGCGGCGTCGCCGTCATCGGGGCGGGCATGAGCAATTTCGGCGCCTTTCCGGGCCGATCATCCCGCGATTTGTTCGTCGAAGCGTTTTCCCAGATGCGGGCTTCAGTTGACAAGGGGCTGGATCCGCGTGATATCGAAGCCCTATACATCGGCAACTACAGCAGCGACCTGTTTGAGGGTCAAGCCCACACGGCGCCGCTCATGGCCGACTGGGTCGGTTTAACGCCGCGGCCGGCAACCCGGATCGAGGATGCCTGCGCCAGCAGCGGTGTCGCGCTGCGCCAGGGTATCATCGCCGTTGCTTCAGGTCTATATAACGTCGTGCTGGTAGGCGGCGTCGAGAAGATGACCGACCTGCCCATATCAGAGGTCACCGACACCCTGGCCACGGCGGCCGACATCCAGTACGAGATCTCGGCCGGCTTCACCTTTCCCGGTTTTTACGCGGCCATGGCCACGGCCTACATGAACCGCTACGGGGCGACGCCGGAATCCTTCATGAGCGTAGGCCTGAAGAATCATGACAATGGGGCGCTCAACGCCAAGGCCCAATTCGGGACGCGGGTCGCCGACATCATGGCCGGGAAAATAGCTAAGGCGGAAAAGAAAGGCTACCCTGTACCAACATGGTCCAACGAAATGGAGTTTCTACACGACGACCGGGCCAACCCGGTCATTGCCTGGCCCATGCGCCTGTTCGACTGCTCGCCGGTCTCTGACGGCGCGGCAGCCATCCTGCTGGTGGGCGAAGAGCTGGCCAGGTCATTCAGCGACGATCCGCTCTACGTCGCCGGCGCCGGTCAGGCTAGCGATGTGGCCCTGCACGACCGCCAGGAATTGACCAGCTTGAAAGCGGCCAATGTGGCCAGCCAGCAGGCTTACGAGATGGCCAGCGTAACCCCGGCCGACATCAAGATCGCCGAAGTACACGACTGTTTCACCAGCGCCGAGATCTTCGCCACGGAAGACCTGGGATTCTTCGAACCCGGGCGCGGCTACGAGGCGGCCGAAGAGGGATTGACCTCCCGCTTCGGGCCGAAACCCATCAACACCTCCGGCGGTCTCAAGTCAAAAGGTCACCCGGTTGGCGCGTCGGGCGCTGGACAGGTCGTCGAACTCTGGAATCAAATGCGCGGACAAGCCGGCGAGCGCCAGGTAACCCAGGATGTTGACCTGGCCCTGACCCATAACGTTGGCGGCACCGGCCAGACCTGCGTCGTTCACATCTTTGAAAGGAGATAGCACCATGCCCCAGCGGGAATTCAACAACAAATCCTTTCAACATTATCTGGGCGAGAAGAAGCTGATGGGCTCGCGCTGTTCGACGTGCGCCAGCCTATATGTGCCGCCCCGGCCGCTGTGTTCGAACTGTTTCGGCGAGACGATGGAATGGGTCGAGATGGCTGGTCAAGCCAAGCTGCGAGCTTATACGGTTGTACACATAGCGACCAGCACCATGATCAAAGCCGGTTACGGCCGGGAGAATCCCTGCTGCAGCGGCATCGTCAAGCTAGACGAGGGTCCCTCGATCAGCGCCCAGATCGTGGGCGTCGACGTCACCCAACCGGAGCAGATTCCGATTGGCGCACCATTGAACGCCGTATTCCTCGAACGCGGCGAAGGCGAAGAGGCGAAGAGTTTTCTGGCATTTGAAGTTAACAGTGGTGAGTGAACAGTGGTGAGTGAACAGTTTCTTTCACTGATCACTCACCACTGACCACTATTTTCGGAGAAGACATGCCGAAGATCGAGGTCAACGGCATTCAAATCTATTACGAACTGCACGGCCCGGCCGGGGCGCCGGTGCTGGTATTGTCCAACGGCGTCTTGATGAGCACCGCCAGCTGGGCCTACCAGATCGCCGATCTGTCGCGTGATTATCGCCTGCTCCTCTACGACTGCCGGGGCATGTGGCAATCGGAACATCCGCCAGGACCTTATAGCATGGGGCTGCACGCAGACGATTTGGCTGCTTTGCTGGACGGGCTGGGTATCGATCAAGCCCACATCGGTGGCACTTCTTATGGGGCCGAGATCAGCATGGTCTTCGCCTTGAAATACCCTGAGCGGGCAAGGTCGCTGATCGTGACCTCAGCCGTCAGTCACATCGATCCGATCCTGGATGGTTTGATCGGCGGCTGGATCGCCGCCGCCCGGACCAAGGATCCGGAGTTATTCTATCAAGCCGTTTATCCGTTGACTTTCTCTGAAGCCTGGATCGCGGCCAACCAGCCTATATTGGAGCAGGCCAGGGAACGGTACAAGATGATTGATTTCGACGCCATGTTGGCTTTGCTGCTGTGCTTCTCGGAGCTTGATATCACGGGGCAATTGGGTCGGATCCAGACGCCAACGCTGGTGACCGTTGGCGAGTTGGACATGCTTAAACCGCGACGCTACTCAGAAATCATCGCCGGAGAAATACCGGGCGCTGAATTGGCCCTGATTCCCAACGCCGGTCACGCCGCTCTTTGGGAGCAGGCCGGCGTGTTCAATACCTTGATCCTCGGTTTTCTGGTCAAGCATGGCGGGAACGGCACTGAAGGATAACGGAGTAAACGATGTACCATTTTGACTGGTTGCAGAGACACGCCGAGCGAACCCCCCATAAATTGGCCGTGGTCGACGTCCACAGCGGTCGCCAATACAACTATGTCCAGTTCAACGAGCGGGCAAACCGTTTGGCCAGCTTCATGAAGGATGAGTTGGGTCTAGAAACCGGGGACCGGGTCTCCATCCTGGCCCAGAACAGCTCGGACTACTATGAAACGCTCTTCGCCTGTGGAAAGGCGGGGGTCATTCTCAATACCCTCAATTGGCGGCTGGTGGCCCCGGAACTTGAGTATATCTTGAGTGACTGCGCGCCCCAGGCGCTGATTTACGAGCCTGAGTTCGCCGATACCGTCGACGCTTTGCGCCCAAAGATCGAGAACCCAAGCTACATCGTTCTGGCTGGTGAAGCGCCGGAAGGGGAATGGACCTACGAAGAGGCGCTGGCGGCCGGCTCACCAGAAGGGATCGAGATGCCCCGGCTGACCTACGACGATACTTGGGCCATCCTTTACACGTCGGGCACCACCGGCCGGCCCAAAGGCGCCCAGGTCACCTATGGCAACTTCTTCTACAACGCCATCGGCATCGGCATGGCCATCGACCTGACTTCTCAGGATATCAATCTCAACGCCCTGCCGGCCTTCCACTCTGGAGGATTCGGTCTTTATGCGGCGCCAACCTTTCACGCTGGCGGTACGGTGATCGTCATGCGGACCTTCGATCCGGCGAGGCTCCTGCGGCTGATCGACGAATGGCAGGTGACGGTGATCCTGCTGGTTCCGGCCATGTACCTCATGCTGTCCCAGTATCAAGATTTCGACCGCCACGATCTTTCCAGCGTACGCAGTTGGGGCAGCGGCGGGTCGGCCTTGCCGCCCTCGCTAGTGCAAGAATTTGCCAACAAGAACATCATCATCCAGCAAGGATTCGGCATGACCGAGACCGGGCCGACCGTTTTCTTGATCACGAAAGAAGACGCCCTGCGCAAGGCCGGTTCGGTGGGTAAACCGGTCATGCATACCGAGGTGCGCATTCTGGACCGTGAGGGTAACGAGCTAGGGCACGATGAAGTCGGCGAGCTGTGCGTGCGCGGCGGCAACGTGACCACCGGTTATTGGAACCGGCCGGAGGCGACGGCCGAGGCCCTGGTCGACGGCTGGCTGCATTCCGGCGACGCCGCCAAGTATGACGAAGAGGGTTTCTACACCATCGTCGACCGCTGGAAAGATATGTTCATCTCTGGCGGGGAAAACGTCTACCCGGCCGAAGTGGAAAACGTCATCTATCAGCATCCGGCCGTGGCCGAGGTGGCTATCATCGGCGTGCCCGACCCTAAGTGGCAGGAAGTAGGTAAAGCGATCGTCGTCAAAAAGGAGAAACAAAGCGTGACGGAAGAAGAGATCATCGCCTTCTGCCAAGATAAGCTGGCTCGCTACAAGATCCCGAAGTCGGTCGCGTTTATGGATGTCTTACCGCGTACGGCGGCCGGGAAGGTTTTGAAGCGGGAATTGCGAGAACAGTGGCTAGTGGACAGTGGTGAGTAGCTGGTGAATAGCAAACAGTTAGCGGTTGGGCAGCACGTCACGGCCAGGCGCACTTTCAGCCAGGCGGATTTTGACCGCTTTGCAGCGTTGAGCGGGGATGTTAATCCAATCCATGTTGATCCTGAATTCAGTGCGAAGACGAAGTTCGGCCGGACGGTGTGCCATGGCATGCTGCTCTATAGCACTATCTGCAAGGTGTTGGGCGATAAGCTGCCCGGACCGGGCGCAGTGCAGCTGGAGCAAGCGTTGATGTTTCCGACGCCGACCTTCACCGGCGAAGAGATGACCATCGACGTCGAAGTGAACGAAGTTCGGCCGGGCGACGGTGTGGCCATTCTGGAGACGACGATCAGCCATGCAGACGGCCGGATCGCCTGCCAGGGGCAAAGCACAGTTAGCCAGGACGTCCGCCTTTTGAGTCAAGGCAGAAATGTCAACAAGCAGACCAGGCCTTCGGAAGCGAAAACGTTCAAGGGGCTAAGTATTGGCCAGACGGCCGTCACCAGGCGCACGTTCACCGATCGGGTCCTGGCCGAATATCGCGACCTGACCGGCGATCACAATCCTTTGTTCGGCGATGCCGCCTATGCCCAACAGGCCGGCTTGAAGCAAGTGATGATCCCCGGCGGCTTGCTCGGCGGGTTATTCTCATATCTATTGGGCACGGAACTACCCGGTAGAGGTACGAATTGGCTCAAGCAGCAGCTGGCTTTTATCCAACCATCCTACCCAGGCGAGGAGATAACGGCCCAAGTGCAGATCATCCGCCTGCGGCCGGAGAAGGAGTTGGTCAATCTGAGGTCAAAGTGCCTGAACCCGGCCGGGCAGGTCGTCTGCACGGGCGAAGCGTTGGTGCTCGTGAGCGACCTCATAACCATCTCGTAGGCGCCTGATAGAGGTGCATAATAGCAGGTATACGTCGAGCTAAATCGAGAATTGCGGTAGAATACACTGCAGAGTGACCGGAACTGTGCCGGCTCTGAAATGAGTGTGTTCCGAGTTGAGAGGAGGTGAAGAGATCGTCAACCTCAGTCACGCCAAGCATCCACTATTATCGAGAAAGTTAGCCATGAGTCCCAGTAAGCCAGGATCATTGAGATCCTGGACGCAGACTGATGGGTCTGCGGATCGAACCGGAGGCATGATTTCCTTTGGAGGAAAGAAATGAGACGCAAGAAATATCATTGGATCCTGGCCTTGTTTGTCGCCCTGGCGCTGATCTTAGTAGCCTGCGGCGGCGATGAAGAGGAACCAACTGAGGAGCCAGCGGCCACGGAAGCGCCGGCCGAGGAGCCAGTTGAAGAACCGGCCGAAGAACCAACTGAAGAACCGGCCGAGGAACCAGCAGAGGAGCCGGCCGAAGAGATGGCAGCCCTTAGCTGCGAAGAACCGGTCAAGGTGGGCGTTATCACCGACGAGACCGGCTCGTTGGCCATCTACGGCGCCCATGTGCTGCGAGCTTTCCCGTTGGGCATGGAATATGCCACAGGGGCGACCGGCACGGAGGGCGACGGCCACACCAGCTACATGCTAGATGAGTGCGAGATCCAGGTCTTCGTGCGCGACGACCAGAGCAATCCAGAGGTCACGGCCACCGTCGGCCGGGAATTGATCGAAGTTGAAGGGGTTGACATCTTGGTCGGCACAGTGAGCTCCGGCGCAACGGCCACCTTGCAGGAGCTGGCTCGCGAGAACGACGTCATCCACATCGCTGCCCCGGCGGCGGCTAATGACCTCACTGGTGCCACCTTCACCGAGAATTCCTTCCGCACCAGCCGCAACAACTACCAGGACGCGGTCAACATCTGCCAATACCTCACCAAGGATTACACCACGTTCGTGCAGATCGCGCCCGATTACTCCTTTGGCCAGGGCAGCGCGGCCGCTTTCCGCGACGCCTGTACCCTGTTCGGCGGCGAATTCGTCGCCGACGACATCTTCGCTCCAGCCGATACGACCGACTTCACGCCCTACATGGACCCGGTACTAGATGCTGTTGACAATGGCGCCGAAGCGCTCATCGTCACCTGGGCCGGCGGCGGTTTCGTTCCCCTGGTCCAGGCGGCCAACGACCTGGGCGTGACCGACGAGATCCCCATCGCGGCCGGTTTCGTCGACAACGTGGTCATGCCGGCCTTCTTCGCCGATGCCATCGGCACCACCAGCGGCATCCTGTACCACTACACCCTCGCTGACAACGAAATCAATGATTGGCTGGTGGAACAAACCATCGACCGTTTCGGCGTACCGCCCGATCTCTTCGACGCCGACGCCATGAACGCGGCCATCCTGAT
>JBFFWQ010000124.1:0-17456 GCA_041570195.1 Promineifilaceae bacterium (SeqCode)
ACGGTCCAGACAACTGTTCGGGCTAATTTGGTTAGGGACACGGCGATCAGAGCTCCGAATCGGTCTTTCGGACCTAATGACAAGCGATCTGCCGTGTCCTTTTCTCACTTATTATCCCAGTTTTCCAGATACTAATGACAAGGTGGGTATGGTGGTTTGGTTCGGCGATCGTGTTTCATTGCAGGGTCTTAGGGATTCCTCCCGTTCGGTCGGAATGACAAGGGGGGCGGTCGGAATGACAAGTCCGGGTGTTTTTTTATCGGGTAAAGGCAACGTTTTCACGTCGCCACCCCGGTTAATTGTCCGCGATTTCGTCCTTCATCTGTTGCCAGGCGAGGCGGGCCTCTTCGACCGAGCCTTCTTCTTCGATGGTGGTGATGTCGCCGGGGTCTTGATCGAGGGTGACGGCCTTGAACACGCGGCGCATGATCTTGCCGCTGCGGGTTTTAGGTAGCGAATTGACGAAGTTGATCTCGCCGATCACGGCCACCGGCCCCAGCTCCTGCCGCACGGTGAGCAGTAACTCTTTCTTGAGTTCGTCCGATCGCTCATAGCCTTCTTTGAGGGACACGAAGGCGGAAATAACCTCGCCGCGAAACTCGTCGGGACGGCCGGTGACGCCCGCTTCGGCCACGGCCGGATGTTTCAAAAAGGCCGTTTCGACTTCGATCGTGCCGATGCGGTGGGCGGCGATCTTGATGATCTCGTCCGCCCGGCCGGCAAACCAGAAGTAGCCGTCTTCGTCGACATGGGCCGAATCGCCTGTGTAGTATACGCCTGAGATCCGCTCCCAATAATCCTGTCCATAGCGTTCCGTATCGCCCCAGAGCCTGGCCGTCAGGCCGGGAAACGGCCGCTTGACGACTACAATGCCTTTCTCCCCAGTGGCGGCCGGCCGGCCATCCTGTTTCACAACCTCAGCCTCGATGCCGGCCAGCGGAATGCCGGCCGCTCCGGGCTTGATAGGTATCATGGAGATGCCTAGGGGGTTGCCAAATACAGGTCCACCTGTCTCGGTCTGCCACATGTGATCGATGACCGGCGCCTGGTCGTTCAACACCTTCTTCTGGAGCCATTCCCATACAGGCGGATTGAGCACCTCGCCGGCCGAGACGACGCGTTCCACGGACGAGAGGTCATAGTTGCGTGAACGTTCCTCCCCATAGCGCATCAGCATGCGTACGCCTGTAGGCGAGGTGAACACGCCCGAAATACGATATAACTCGGCTAATCGCCAGACGACATCAGGATCGGGGTGATCCAAGGCGCCCTCGTAGACTATCGTCGTGCAGCCAAACAGCAGCGGCGCGTAAACCATGTAGCTGTGCCCGACGATCCAGCCGATGTCAGATGTGGCCCACCATATATCCTCGGGTTTCATGTTAAAGCACCAGCGGCCCTGGCTGAAGATGTACACCTGGTAGGCCCCGTGGGTGTGGATGGTCAGTTTGGGCGTGGCCGTCGTTCCGGAGGTGGCCAGGATATAGGCCGGCTCGTTGGCCTCCATCGAAATGTGCTCGCCGCTATGGCCGTCGCCAAGCGCCAGAAAGTCGGCCCAGCTGATATCGCGCCCTTCGATCATTGGCGCACCCTCGGCCGTGCGATTCAAGACGATCACTTTCTCTACGCTGTCGCCAGCGATCTCAAGGGCGGAATCGACGATCCCCTTTAGCGGAACCGCGCTACCTTTACGGAAGGTGGCGTCGCCCGTGAATACGAGGCGCGATCCACTGGCCTGAATGCGGTCGGCCAACGCGCCTTCACCAAAGCCGGCAAAGATGACCGAGTGAATGGCGCCGATACGGACCGTGGCCAACATGACCATGATTGCCTCGGCCGAGACCGGCATATAGATGGTGAGCCGGTCGCCTTTCTTAATGCCCAACCCGCGCAGCGCGGCGGCAACCTCTTCGACGGCATCTGTCAGTTCGGCGTAGGTGAGTTGGCGATGCTCGCCCCGTTCGTTGGCGTAGATCAGCGCGGTGTGGTCGCCGCGGCCGGTGGCTACGTGATGGTCAAGGCAGTTGTAGGCCAGATTGGTCTGGCCGCCGGCGAACCAGCGGAAGGCCGGGTAATCCCACTCGAAGACCTGGTCCCATTTGCGGAACCAGTTTAATTGGCCGGCCGCTTCGGCCCAAAAACCGTCTGGATCGTCCTTGGCCTCTTGAATCCAACGACTGACGCTAGGATCGATGTGACTCATGCCTTCGCCTCCTTTGAAAATAGCTCTTAGCTACGAGCTTCTAGCGGTTAGCGTTTTCGTCAATGGTGGTGCGCGCCCCATGGTAATGGGCCCATGGTAATGGACTGGCGCGTGTCGTCTCCTGAAAATGGGACGCAGATTGCACGGATTTAAAAGCTAATGATATGAAAATCGGGCTCGCCCTTGGCGAGCGATTGCAGATACCAGGTGCGATCAAGGGCTGTGATGGTACAGCGACATACTATAGTCCATATTTCCTGAGGTTGGCAAGGGCGGAAGGGGAAGAGGGGTCGGACTTGAGCATTGACGGCTGTGGTAAGATATTCATGGAGCGTGGAAAGGAGCTGGGCTGATGGCGGAAGATGGAAACGGCCGATCGTCAAAGGAAGTCACCGACACTGGAAGAGGACTGGCGCTGGGCTTGATCTTTGGCACGGCGCTGGGATTGGTCCTGTGGATGGCCACGGATAGCATCGTCTTCTTCCCGGTTTTTGTGGGCGCGGGCATTTCTCTCGGCTTGGCGATTGGCGCGGCGCGCGATAGAGAAGAGAGTGGATAGCTAAAACAGTGTAGAAGGGGGTAGTGAAATGGCGGATCAAGCAGCCGTGGAAAAGGCCAAGAGTGGCGCATATGGGCTAGATTTGAGCGAGGCGGATTTGAGTGGAGCGGACCTGAGACGGGCCAGCCTTAAATTGGCGGATCTCAGCAAGGCAGATCTGAGCGAGGCCAACCTGAGCGGAGCCAACCTGGAGAAGGCGAATCTCAGCGGAGCAGACCTGAGGGGGGCAGTCATATTCGAGGTAAACCTCAGTTGGACCGACATCACCGGGGCCGTCTATGATGATAGAACAACCTGGCCGAAGGAATTTAATCCAGAGACGGCCGGGGCTGTGGGGAAGAGGAGCTGAGGAGAAGAGGAGCAAGGCTGTCCGTGAGCGGTACTGTTGTCGGAATATAGTTGAGCGAGTGTTCAGTCAATATAAAATTCCAACGGCCGAACCGGACCATGCCCGGGGTAGACGCGCGTGGCGCTGCGCTCGCGCAGCAAGCGCCAGCTGGCGGTGACGGCCGCGGCGTCTTCCTGCCCGATTAATGCCGGATGGGTCAGGTCGCCGGTGAAAACGGAGCCATCGTCAAGGAGAAGCGACACGCTGTCATCAGAATGTCCCGGCGTGGGCAGAATCTCGCCCGGGATGCCGATGTCGGCCAGCAGCGGCCGGCTTTCCTCAAAAGAGATCACCACGTTGTCGTGCATGGCGACTTCCGTATAGTGATCCTGGGGTTTGGTCCACCTTTTCATCAAAGGAATGGCCTCAACTTGCACGTCGAGCACGAGCAGCGGGATGCCGGCCTCTTTCAGTTCCTGGGCTAAGCCGGCATGGTCGATATGGTAGTGGGTCGCCAGCCCGTAGCGTATTTCCTCCAGCGGCACATCTTTGCGCTGCAGGCTGGCTCGTATTTTGCCCATCGTGCCCGGCCAGCCCAGGTCAACCAGCAAGCGCGAAGGGCCGGCGCTGACGACCCAATAGTTGGTCGAGCGGTAGCCTACGTTGGCGATCGTTATTTTGAGCATACTGGTCCGCGCCTCGCCTGGCTTACTCTCAACCAGGACGAACCCATTGTACATTGTCCGGAATCACGTAGTGGCGGAATGGGAGCGGTTTTGGTAAAAGTAAACGAGCAGAAAAAGAAGGGAGGAATAAGATCATGCTGCGAGTCGAGACCAGCGTCCACATCAACCGAGGGAGCGACGAGGTGTTCGCTTTCATCTCCAACTTCGAAAACAATCCGTTGTGGCAGTCGGGCCAGGTCGAGGCCCGATTCACCTCCGAAGGGCCGCTGCGGGTGGGGTCCACCTACGACCAGGTGGCCAAGTTTCTCGGCCGGCGCATCGAATCGACGTTTGAAGTGCTGGCGTATGAACCGGGTCGGAAAGTGAAGGCGGCCAGCACGTCTGGATCGTTCCCCATCACCTTTACCCGAATGGTCGAGGCGCGGGACGGAGGCGCCAAGGTGTCGGCCGTCATCGAGGGCGACGCCAGCGGCTTTTTTAAACTGGCCGAGCCGCTGCTGGCGCGCATGGTGCAGCGCTCGGTGGATGCCGATTATCGGAATTTGAAGCGGATCATGGAAAGTGGGGAATAGAGGGGTGAGGAGAAAAGGAGCGGAGGGGCTGAGGGGCGCCGCAATCGCCCGGCTTGGCCACAGTCAGGAGTGCCAAGCTGAGTCTACTTCAGCCACACTCGCTGGCTTTTTCTATTCCGACTACCCTCAGGCAACTATAGCCTAGTCGGAACTGCTGGTCAGAGGGGGTATGATCTATTCATTTCGAGGGCCATTCATTGATTACGCCAGCCACCTGGCTCCGGGCCGCGCCTGTTCCGCCCACCATTGGAGATTTGCTCGATTATGTTCCCGGCTAGACGCATCATCCGAGTGTTGCGCCTCCCAAGCCATAAAGCAAGCCATCGTGGAGAATGTGCCGAGCAAGCTGAGTTCTAACTGCGGTTGCCACCATGACTCATCAAAACGCTCCCCAAGCCGCTGGGCCAGCTGTTGCCTGTAAAGGTCAATGTTTTTTTCGAAGGGGATGGGGAATCTTGACCAACTGATGCTGATTAGATAGTAGATCAGATCAACGGCCGGCACTGTTCGTGTCTGGCGAGCCCAATCAAGAACGATCAGGCGGGGGCGCTTGCCGCGCTCAAGGCCCAAATTGGCTTTTCGAACGTCGCTGTGGACCAGCGTCTGTGGATAGCGCTCAAGTGCAGTGCAGAGCGACGTTGGATCATGAACCAGGTCGTACATCAGCTCGGCCATATCTGTGTCCACGAATTTTGGAATCAGGCGCCGCCCCTCAATGATCAAGTCAAGGACGAATGATGGATTTTTCTGTGCCATCCGCCGGGCTCTTGTTACAGAAGTGTGGGCAAAGAAATCTTCCGGTTTGCAGAGGCTTAGCCTCTGATTATAGAGCCGGTTGTCCTCCCAAAAGGCAGCATGGAGTGCGGCCAACGCTTCCAGAACAAACGCGTTGTCCGTTTCTGCTAGAGTTTCGTCTTCGGGCAGAAGATCTTGAGAAACATTGCGCATCATTATTGCATAGCCATCTTCATCAACCGAACAGGCAACAATCCCATGGTCGATTTCTGGTGGTAGGTGATCTAGTAGCCCTTGCTGCCAGACAGTTATTGAACGCCAATGATCATCATTGGTCGCTTCCATGACCCAATCTTTGTCTCGTCTCAACCGTTTGATGATGAAGTGTGGCTGGTCCCCGTTACATCCGGTGACACCGAGAAACTCTGCTTCGGTCGATGACCAACCGTTCGTCTCGAAGGGCACCAGGCAAGTCTCTTTCACTGGTCGTTGCACCATTCCATTTAATACTTCGGGTTGTGTCATCTCGTTAATACTGGAATAAAGCTTATGCTGCATCGTGATCATGTCCTCCCAGAAATACCATTGATCATTCCCGTAACATCCTTGTGGTGTATGTAGTTGTATACTGACTGAAGTGATAAGTAAGGGGCTTCAATTCCAAACCCTGTTTTCCAAGCTGTGCGGGCAAAAGCATAGCAGACCAGGAGTATGGAAGTCAATTTTGGGGAATTGATCACAATGGCAGCAGCGCGGTCAGGGTCACATGCGCGGCGCTTTTTGAGAACTGTTTAGGAATGCAGAAACTCGAGCTTGGCCAGGATCCGGCCGTACAGATCGCGGGTCAGGTCGCCACTCTGGCGGGAGAGTTCGATCAGGGGGGTGCGGCCGCATCGAGCAGATCGGACAGCCTGGCCACCGTCCGCTCCCCGTTTGCGGGATCCAGGCGATAGAATTTCTTGACCCCGTCGGGGACACGCCTTTCGCTAATGAAGCCATTGGCCCGCAGCTGACGGAGATGGCGGGATAGGGCCGATTTGCTCAGCCCCAGTCGCTCCATGATCTCTTGGGTGCTCATTTCGCCCTCCTGGCGCAGCAGGTCCAAGATCTGGATGCGATTCTCGTCGGCCAGGGCCTTAAGGCGATTCAGCAGCTCCGCCTGGTTGAGTTGGGCGGCGCTGTGGCTGGGGATACCCCGGGGTATGTAGGCGCTGAAGGTAAGGCGAAACGTGTCGTCCTTGCCCGACCACATGACGTAGGGGCCGTTGTGGATGCTGGGGATGAACTGAATCTGGCGGAATCGTAGCAGAACGTCTTCGTTGAAGATGGCTCGCATATCACGCCTGGTCACGGTTTGGATCATTTCGAACACGGGCTGATTTTGCAGATCGATCTGCTGGAGCGCGTCGACCGTGTCCTGGAGCAACGGCCGTATGCGCTGCCATTCTGCTTCGACATGGTCTCGCCATAAGTGCCCGAGATGGGCGACCAATAGACCCTTTAGCGCGGCCGGGTCGACGAGCAAATCATGAACTTCGGCATATGTTTCGACGGCGTCTCGTTTGTGGGCGAGGCCGA
Source organism: Promineifilaceae bacterium (SeqCode) (assembly GCA_041570195.1). Classification (GTDB taxonomy): domain Bacteria; phylum Chloroflexota; class Anaerolineae; order Promineifilales; family Promineifilaceae; genus UBA11865. The sequence continues at coordinate 6,662 of JBFFWQ010000124.1, forward strand.
GCTTCTTGTGCGCTTCTGAAAAGAAGGCGACGAAACGCTCTTTGTTTTCCAGGATATCGTCCGGCAGTGGCTCAAGGAGCGCATCGACGATAATCTGGACATGGGAGGAACTCCGGATATTTCGCCATATACGGTCGCGCAATTGGCCTGGATCGGCTGCTTTGAGCGCTTCCAGGTAGTCCGGAAATCCACACGTGCTGAGATCGAGATCGACGGCATTGGCAAGGCTTTCGAGCCCAAGTCCCCAAAAGATGACGTGTTGGCGACTCAGGATTTCTTCGTCGAGTTGAGCGACAGTATGTACCACCCACTCGCCGAGATCGGCCGTTTCCTCAATTGCGCTGATAAGCGCCATGGTCGTCAGCACATTATAGGCTGGGGCTAAGGTGACAACGCCGGTGACGGGTTCAGGAGGGAGAATTGTATTGGGAACTAGTAGCATGTTTTCCTAGAAGACCAGGGATTGATTACCCGGCAGTCGCCAGCCAATCCCAAAAAGATCATCCTGCCAATTGGGCTGAAGCAGCACTTTCTTGAAAGTGTTCACCAGTTTCGTCTGCTTCGGTTACCTGGGTGTCCGGTTCGTGGTCCGGCAAGATCGTTTCAATATCGCGCACAACCGGGATAGCGTACCCCAGCGCCCCTACGATCATAACGAGAAAGCCGGTGATAACAAAGATCAGCCGGATGCCTGAGCCGGGCGCCGTGCCAATAATACCGCCAAATAGCGGCGCCAGAGCGCCGGCAGGCATCATGGCTGGCTCAAAGAGCCGGTCGGCCAGGGGTCCCGCCAGTAACATGGCGATGGGCGCGGTTAACTGGGCAATCAGGCGACGGACGGAGAAGACTCGCCCTTGCACACTGGGGTGCACCTTGACTTGCCAAATGGCCTGGCTGGAGCTGTTGACGATAGGGAAAAAGAACATCATCAGAAATGCACCTAAGGCCCATGTCCAAAGCGCTTGGCCGAATCCGATCAAGGTTTGTCCCAGCAACCCGCTACAAATCATGCCGAACAGCACGCCATGGATCTTGCGCCGGGGCCCGCCCCAGATACTGAGGAGTAAACCACCGGTGAGCCCGCCTATCCCGGCGGCCATTTGCACCGTGCCTAAGGAGAGTTCGCTGTTCTTGGTCGCGCCCAGGATCATGGGCGCCAGCAGAATGAAGGCCATGGTGATCAGCAAGTTTATCAGGGTAAAGATGAGTTGTAGGCCTAACAGGCTAGGCCGCCTCCAGATGTAACCAAAGCCATAAAGAATCTCTTGTTTTAGATTGGCCTGCTTTTTTGCACTTACTTCTGACTTCGCCAGGCGGGGGATATGAACCAGCGCCAGGGTACCCATGGCTATGACAAATGTGACGGCATCGATAAACATGATGCCGGCCAGATCGATACTGGTCAGCAAGATGCCGGCCATGATGGGAGCGATGATCGTCGACGCCGAATCTGCCACGCTGCGCATGGCGCTGGTGCGAGCGTATTGCTCTTTGTTGACCATGGTGGTGATGGCGGCCGAGAATGCCGGGAATTGGAAGGACTCGAACGTACTGGCAATGGCCCCAGCCAGGAAGAGGTGCCAGATGGCCAGGTTGCCGGTCTGGGCCAAGATGAGCAGGATCAGGGTGGCGAATCCGGCGCCTGCATCACTGATGATCAGCACGCTCTTGCGCGGCCAGCGGTCTACTAGTACGCCGGCTAGGGGGCTGAACAAAACGGCCGGCGCGAACGAGAAAAAGCCAACCAGGGCCAATACGGTGGCTGAACCGGTCGTCTGAAATGCCCAGATGGTGAGGGCGAATCGGGTCATGGAGGTGCCAATCAGGGACACAAATTGGCCCGCCCACATGACCGAGAAACCTGGAAATCCCTTAAAAGGAAGTCTGCTCATGCTATCTCCCTATTTCCCGAAAAACTGGGAAATAGGGATATTATAAGGAAATGCTATGAGCTTGTCAAGTTGGAAGATCGCTAGAGGACAGTAGCTACAGGAGTGACTGGCGGCCTCATCATTTATAGAGTTGGGTTGACAGGTATTTGAGGCCGGAGTCGCACATGAGGACCACGGCCGTGGCGCCTGGGTGGCTGGTTGCCAGCAGCTGGACGGCCGCGGCCGTGTTGGCCCCGGAGGAGAAGCCGGCGAAGATCCCTTCTTCGCGAGCCAGGCGGCGGGCCATGTGGATAGCCTCTTCGGCCGAGACCTGTAAGTAACCGTCGACGTGATCGGGGTCGAGCAGGGGCAGGTCGGCCATGCTGTAGCCGCCGCCCTGGATGGGGTGGTTGGGGTAAGTGACCGGCTGGCCGGCCAGGACCGCCGCGCCTTGGGGTTCGACCAGGTAGCAGGCGATGGCCGGATTGTGCTCCTTGAAGGCGGCCGCGCAGCCGGCGAAGGAGCCGCCCGTGCCGGCGAAATCGCAGAAGAGGTCGAAGTCGCCGCCGGATTGTTGAATGATCTCCGGCCCGGTATGCAAGTAGTGGGCTCGCTTATTGCCGGCCAGGTGGAATTGATCGGCCCGGTAGGCGCCCCGCTCCTCGGTGATGCGCTGGGCCGCTTCTTCGACCAGGGCCAGGTCGCCGCCGGACACCTGGCCGGGTTCGGAGCCAGGCAACTGGTCGACCAGGACCACTTCGGCGCCCAGGGCGGCCATCATGCGCGCGCGTTCCATGGAGTTGCCGCGGGACATGACGGCCACAAAGGGGTAACCCCTGACTCCGCAGACGATGGCCAGGCCGGTGCCGGTATTGCCGCTGGTGAGTTCGACCACGGTCTGACCGGGCTGAAGGTCACCGGCCACTTCGGCGTCCTCGATCATCTGGCGGGCGATGCGGTCTTTCTTGGAGAAGCCGGGGTTGAGATATTCCAGTTTTGCAAGTATCCGGCCGTCCAGGTCGCGGGTCAGGCGGGAGAGTTCGACCAGGGGGGTGTTGCCGATGGCCTCGACGGCCGAGGGGAGGAGGGTGTTCGGGTTCATGGCACATTCACCTTCAGAAATAGGACACGGGTTGACACAGAATTCAAGGATTTGAAGAAGATCTTTGAAGGGCAAACCACAGTATACCAAACGGCTGGAAGAGCGCTCGAACATATTCCGGTCACGTGGCTTCTATCTAGTTTGGGTAGGTGGTTATTGTCTCTCCCACCTACGTCCTACGCCGCCTCATCCCGAATATGGGTCAGATGTTCTGAAATGGAACCTAACGGCTATTGACGTCACTTCACCTGATGATCTAGCCTAGTATCAGAAACCGGGTAAAGCCGTCAGTTTCATTATTGATCTGGAGAATTGATCCCATGTTTCCCTTTACCCACTGTCGACTGCCACTGCCTGAAGAGCGCGGGCAGGGGCTAACTGAATATGCTCTACTCCTGAGCCTGGTGGCCGTTGTCATCATTGTCGCTCTTACGCTGGTGGGAAGTGCTGTCGAGGCCGCCTATTGCCAGGTTGTCAACCAGTTACCTGGTGACCGGGGCCGGTGTGAAGCGAATGACACGGTGGTTATCACTAAGGCGGAGTACAAAAGCCAGGAGCTTCACTTAGATGCTACGTCCAACGGGGATTATCAGCCGACCGTGACCTTGAAGGCGTCGCCAGGTGGGGTGATGGAGGAAAGGGGAGACCATTATCACCTCGACTATTCTTTGCCGGGTTGTCCTTGTGTCGTGACCGTCACGTCCAGCGCAGGGGGCACTGCTTCGGTAACGGTTGGATCATAGCATGGGCTGCTAGAGCCTGCTTTTGCCACTGATCTGGCATTCTGATAGACGCCAACCCGAATTGTTCTATTACGAACTGGCTCCCTGTCAACAGATGGGAGCTTACGGCATTATCTGAAACCTCAGTCGGGTTGGATCGTTGCCGTCGAGGAAATCACTGGCGCTCATGCGTTCGAGCGCATGCCCAAGCCGTTCGCAAACAGCTATCTCGGCGCTCGGCGCATTGGCCAACACCACGCCGCAACCCCAAGCACCGGACCTATCGCGGGGAAGATAAAAGGGGCAGGTATGAGCGCGTCTCCGCGCCATAGTTCGACATCAGGAGCAAATTTGCCGATCTCGTCGCGCGCCTAGCCACGTTGTTCGATCAAGTCATATCTATGCCAAAAGAAGACTCTGTACCCGGCATCGGCGAGCAATCCCGCGAGTTCGACGGGCGTCTTGCGGCTGGCCGTCCATCTCGAAGCTCATTCTGTCAGCACAGGAAAAAAAGGAGCTTCAAGTCAACCTGGTTTCGTATGAATGTTATTCTTCAGCGATTCTGTCACCCATTTAGGGGCAATATCCCTGGCGTCTTCTGAGAAGTGTTTACGCATAAAGATACTCGAGCTCTGCGAGTATCCGGCCGTCCAGGTCGCGGGCCAGGCGGGAGAGTTTGACCAGGGGGTGCAGTTGAATTCATGAATAAGTTGCCAATGGCAGCACGGCGTGTTGGCCGGGCTTGAGCAGACCGAGATCCTGTGTCACAGGTCTTTACCCGCCCGCTGTTTGCCGTCCCCGCCAGATCAACATGACCACCATCCCAACCAGAAGTCCTGAAGCCAGTATCATTCCGGCCGGTACGAAATTGAACCCTCTGCCATCAACGGTAGTCGTTTCTTCGCCAACTGGCCCGGCGCCGGCCGGTGTAGAGGAGGGAGTCCTCTCGTCTTCGCCGTCCGCGGCCGGTCCCAGTTCTGTTCCGGGCGGCAGCCGCTGATTCTCGGCCAGCAGGTAGGCGGCCAGGGCCCAGTACTCTTCTTCAGTCAGGGCACCCGGTCGCTGTGGCGGGTGGGTGTCGTCGAGATAGTCGTGCAAAGCGCCGGCCGAAGGAAATCGGCTCAGAACGTTCCCCGAACCGACCACCGCTGGCACGACGGTCGGGATGGGAAAGCCGCCCTCTTCGGTTCGGCCGGCGTGGCAACCGCGCGCCCAACAGTCCTGGTGGTCGTCGACCCAGGTCGCCCGCCACGCATCGGTCAAGCCCTGGCCCTGGTCACCATGGCAGGGCATGCAGTTGTAATAGTAAGAATGGCGGCCGATATCAATCTGGGTAGGGTTCTCTGGCAGCTCCGGTATGGCCAGGGGATCGGCCGTCGGCGTGGGTTCAGCCCCCTGGGCGAAAGCGACCGGCAACCCTGATCCGGTCACAGACCAGGGCCCTGCGCCCATCCAGAAGGACAGGGCCATCGCCATCAGGAGTCCGCTTATCAGGCTTAGGATCCGGCCACGCCCTGGTTCCATCATCCCAAATTCTCCAGAATCGACCCCAGCAACGGAGTGATCCAGGACAACGATAATTCGGACGGCGTCGGCCGGGTAGTATCAAAAAGCACTTCTTCTGAGTGATTTACCTCATTTCCCTGGCCGCATTCCTCCGGCCGCCCCGGCATGGGTAGGCGGAAGTGGGTCATACAGACCGATGTCCTGCTCGCCCACGGTGAACAGGATCACGGCCGGCATGGGGAAGATCGACCTATGTTATAATGATTCCTCAGAAGAATAGACCGCGGCTGCATTAGGTTCAGATCGGGGTGTCTTCTTCTGGGGCGGCTATTTGACCTCTGATGAATCAGCAGATTCGTGTTCACATAGGCTTTTTGATCCGATTCAATAACTATCGGCGTTGGGAGAGGCTTTGTGTTGGAGGTGACTGCATGGTTGGTGGGCTGATTTCCTTCGCACGGTTCTGGCCACAAAAACGAAGGCAGGCCAACCAACCCCAGTGAAGCGGCTGAGTAATCAGGATCAGTTCATCCCGGGATTCGATTCATCGGCCGGCGGCGAGCCAACCGTTCGGGTTTTGGGCCCCGTGGGTTTTACCGTCGATGGAGCGCCGGCCATACGCAAGTTTTCTGGTGGAGACTCGATCAACACGAATGGAGTCAGCTTACTCTTGAGGGTGGACTACGGACGATGCAGGGTTATGCTCACCGGAGATCTGAATAAGGCGAGCCAGAGAATGCTGCTAGATGACTATACCGGCTCAGGCCAGGAATTCCAGTGCGACGTGGCCAAGTCTTGCCATCATGGAAGCGACGATATTTCCTACCAGTTCTTGCAGGCATTGAGGCCGGCGGTAACGGTGATCTCCTCTGGTGACAATGAAGGCCACGATCATCCTCGACCAAGTGTTATCGCCGCCAGCGCGACTACCGGTTACCTTGAACTGGACGGAGACGATCTGCTCACGCCTTTGATCTACTCAACTGAACTGGCCCGAAGTGTCGATTTGGGCTATCCGAAAAGACTTGAGGAGCGCGATGCACAAGGACAAACCGCAGATACACTCAGCGGAGTTGCACTGTCGCGGTCTGTCCTTGAAATCTCAAAGGCGAAAAGAGACAGGGTTAGTCTGGGAAGGGCTCTAGTGGTCGGCGGACTCATATATGGCCTGATAAACGTCCGGACTGATGGGAATCGTATCCTGTGCGCCACGCTAGATGAGAATAGCAGTCGTTGGAGGATAAAGACCTTGTTTTCGCGCTTCTAAGCAAGCGGTTCAAGTCACCGAGGGGTGTTGTCGATGGCTTCTACGGCCGAAGGGAGGGGGTGTTCGAGGTTGTAGTGCATCCACGATAGTAGTAGTACTAGAGTTGGTCGTCACCATGCGGATTATTCAGTACCATTTAAGAAGGCAAAACAAACCTCGATTTGCACAGGCGCATAGATAGCGGGATCAAAACATGACTGACGTGTCGAACGGAAGTGAATCGACCGAAACAGAAAGCAAAGGGTTGCGCCAACGATTTACTCTTTTGCTGACCGCTGTAAGTGATTTGGGCAAAACAGAAAGCAGAGCATCTTACATACGATTTGGTCTTTTGCTGGCCGCTGCAGGCCTTATTTTTTTTGGCATCTTCACCCGTAGTTTGCCGGCCGTCGGGATTGGGCTAATGGCCGTAATCGCCGCATTTTACCGGCTATCCGACGCGGCGCCCTTGCCCGTCCTTCCGACCTATTACTTCCTGGTATTTGGCGCGCTGTTTCTGGCCGGCGTCGCAGGTGTATTGACGCATCGGGACGTCCACGATCCACTCATCCCGCTGTTGTGGATTGGCTCTATGGTCATTGGCCTGGTGGCGGCCGTAAGGTTGGACCGCGCTCTGCCCCGGGAGGCGGCAACAGGTCAATCGAAGACTGACACGACCTTCAATAGCTATATCTGGCTCATCCCGATCATCCTGGTTGCCTTTGCCCTGCGAATATACCGCTTAGACGCCTATCCGCCCTTGCACGGCGACGAGGGCGAGATGGGACTATTCGCGTTACGCGTTTTGACCGGCGATGCGCCACCGCCAACGGCCACCGGGTTTCTTGACCATCCAGCCCTATTTCATTATCTGCAGGCTGTGCCGCTGGCCATTTTTGGTCGGACCGGGTTCGCCTTGCGCCTGTTATCGGTTATGGCCGGGGTGTTGTGTGTGCCAATGGTGTACGTACTCGGCCGGCGCGCATGGGGGCCGGTGGCTGGTCTGAGCGCGGCCTGGTTTCTGGCCGTTGCCCACCTGCACGTTCATTACAGCCGCATTGGCCTGAACAATATTGAAAGTGCTCTCTTCCTGCTTCTGTTCTTGCTGCTCATGACCCGCATTCGGCCGCAGCGCGTTACGGTCTATGTCCTGGCCGGTCTGGTGGTGGGCCTGGCCCAATACATGTACTTCGGCTCCCGTGTCATCCTGATCATTGCGGTTCTTCTATTGCTGTTCACATGGCGAAAAAGGATGACCGACCTGCGACAGCTGGTCGCGTTCGGCGCCGGCTTGTTGCTTGCGGTTCTGCCCCTGGCGGCCTTTTATATCAACAACCCCGATCCCTTTGTCAGCCGGGCGCGAGCCGTTTTCATTCTGAGTGAGATGAATGTTAGACACTCCCTCCAGTCAGATCAGGTATCCATGCTTAGAGATGTCTGGCCACTGCTGGGGGAACAAGCACGCCGCAATCTAAGCTTCTTCATCGGCGATGGTGACCGCTCCCCGTTTTATGTTGCTACAGTGCCAGGCCTGGACATGGTAACCGGCGTTCTGTTCTGGCTGGGACTGGGACTGGCCCTGACTCGCTTGCGCCGTTTCCAAGAGTTCGCCGTACTGATCTGGTTTGGGTTGGGGCTATTCATTGGCGGTGTGCTAACGATTGATGCGCCAAATTCACCCCGGCTGCTGATTGTGATACCGGCTGTTGTCTTACTGGCCGGCATCTTCGTGCAGCGCAGCAGTCAGTTGTTATCGGCGTACCCGCGAAGGGTGATGATGCTGCTCCTCGTCGTCATCTTTGCCGGAGTGGCATTGCTTAACATTAAGATCTACTTCCATGATTTTGGCCAAAACCTGGTGCCCGGCAATCTAGTCGCGGACTCTATCGCCCGGGAGTTCAGCTCAGCTGGTGAGTCATCGCAGACCTTTCTATTGGGTCAACCACACTTATTCGCCCATTACGGCACCATACAATTTCTGGCCGGCGACGAGGTCCGGGACCTGGAATCGCTGGAAGAGATCCCGCTACAGCAGGGCAAGGAGCTATTGTTCATAGCTTTGCCCAACCAGGGTGAGACCCTTGAGGGCGTCAAGCAACGCTGGCCCGGCGGCGACTCATTCACCCGCCTGAACAGCCAGAATGAGCCGATTTATGACACTTACTCGGTTCAGATACCGTGAAAATCGTTGCCTAAGCAGTCAACATGAACCAGCAACCGCTGGAAGTCACAAAGCTGAGGGCTGAAAGCTATTCTTGAAGGAGGCCTTGTGTCGATATGAGCCCCACTCGCATGTCACGTTTGGAGTCGGCGATGCGCGTCGTCCTTGCGTTTAATGAGGCCTTCAACCGTCATGATGTCGGGAGCATGATGCGGCTCATGAGCGACGAGTGTATCTTTGAAAACAGCGGTCCGGCTCCCGATGGCGCCGTGTATTCGGGCAAGGAAGCAGTCACTCAATTCTGGCAGGAGTACTTCCGCGAGTCGCCCAACGCGCAGGCCGAGATCGAGGAGATCTTTGGTTTAGGCAAACGGTGCGTCATGCGCTGGAGAAACGAATGGCTGGATGGGGCAGGAAAGAAGCGGCATGTACGGGGAGTTGATATATTCCAGGTGAAGGACGATTTCATAGACGAAATGCTGTCCTACGTCAAGGGATAGTATGGACATGGGACCTGCGGCAACGAATGTCACGTGGCGCGGGCAGAGGAGTCAGTCGTCGTGGTGGCAAGCTCGCTGGGGGGAGGCCGCGCGGCCTTGCCGTCGGAAGGCGAGCCTTTTTTCAAAACCAAGATCAACCTGTGGATGATCCAATTGTGCCTGGTCCGGGGGGAGCGCGCCGCCGCGGCCGAAATCTTGGCCCAGGTCAAGGGAAACCTGGCTCAGAGCGAGCACGAAGGCTATAAGCGCCGGGCCGAAGCCATAGCGCTATAGCAAACGGCCTGGAGAGATCGCTCAGGGGGCAGTCGATCCACTTTCTCCAGGACAATATCAAGAGGCATGCTAGGGCAGTCAAGCTCAGGAGACTCGACTTTCAACTCGCCAAAAGGGAACCACCTATCATTTCATGGCGTCTACTTCATACGAGATTCGTTCCCAAAAGGATACAAAATGACCCGAGTACAAACCCTTCTCTTGGCTCTCCTGCTCCTGATGGCGGCCGCCGGTTGTATCCCGGCCAAAGATACAAAAGACGATCCCAACCCGGCCGAATCCAACGACGAGGCCCAGATCTACGCTGCCGCCATCCGCGAGATCCACTCCATTGAGCGGGCCCGGGACCTGGTGTATGTGGTTACCACCACGGAAGACATGGCCATCTTCGACGGGCAGACGGCCGCCGCACAGTTACTGTCGATCGATCTTCAAGAAGCGATCGCGGCCGAGCTGGCCGGTGAATCGTTCGAGCTGATCTGGATAAAGGAGTTTGACGATGCCGCCTTTGACCCGGCCAACTGGCGAGAAACGCCGGGCTGGCGAATAGCGGACGGCGAGGGCATGGTCATCACCCTGGGCAACATTTACCCGCAAGAAGACGGCTCGGTTCAACTATCCTTCTTCATGACCTGCGCCGACCTGTGCGGCTCCGGCAAGAACCTTGTGTTGACCGAAGATTCCAACAATTGGCACGTTACCGACTCAGTGGGCCCGGAGATCGCCAGCTGAACTCGATCGAGTGGTTGGTCTGATCGTTGGCCTGATCGACGCGGGTTCGGTAGAGTAGGCTTGATTTGACCGCGCCTGACTTCTCGCAGCGACTACCCGAAGAAGTCAGGCTTATCTGGGAAAACGAGTTGGGTTAGCTGCTTATCAAAAAAGCCTGACTTCGTACTACCAGGAGGTAACAATGGCTGCTGAACCAATGGAAAGGACGATATTTGGCGAGGTCACCGTGCCGGCCGGGCTGGACGAGGTTTGGGCGGCCTGGACAACGGAGGAGGGGGCGAAGTCATTTTTCGCCCCGGATTGCCGGATCGAGCTGGCGCCAGATGGACCATATGAGATGTACTTCAACCTGGACGCGCCGGCCGGCGAGCGGGGCGGAGAGGGATTGCGGGTTTTGGCCGTGCAGCCGAAGAAGATGTTTTCATTCACCTGGAACGCGCCGCCGACCTTGCCCGAGGTTCGCGGCCAGCGGACGCATGTGATTTTGCGATTCTACGATACCGGCGACGGGTCGACCCGGGTCACATTGCGTCATGATGGCTGGGGTGAGGGCGGCCAGTGGGACGAAGCGTTCGAATACTTCGAAAGCGCCTGGAATAAAGTCGTGCTGCCGAGGCTGGGATATCGATTCGAAAACGGGCCGGTCGACTGGGAGAATCCGCCGGATCTGGCGAGCGGTTAG
>JBFFWQ010000125.1:0-17167 GCA_041570195.1 Promineifilaceae bacterium (SeqCode)
CGGCCGGCGCGGAGTCACCAATTCACTCGAAGAGTCGGTACGCTGACCGGGGGCCACGTCCCGTAGGGCCGAATGGACATCTTCGCCGACCTGATCGCCTCCGGCAGCCTTGCGCTGCACAGGCGGCGCCGTTGAACCGGATGTGGCCGGCATCGGTCCAGGCTCTGCCCGATCCTGCGAACCGGGTGGGGCCGGCTTTTCTTCAACGGGCCAGACCTCTTGCAAAGGTAAAGGGGCAATGACCGTGTCTACCTCGTCCAGCTCGTGCTCTGCTGGTTTGGGCTCACTAGGTTCGGATACGGATGGCCGAACTGGCACGGCGTCTGGCTGGCTCGTCGATTCAAGGCGGCTGGTTGGCTCTTCGCCCAGAGATGGTTCGCGGGCATGCCCGCTTTCTTGAGGCCCGTCGGCACGTGCTTCGCGCTGAATGTCAGGTTGGGCAGAAGGTTCCGGCGAGCCGGCCGGCGCCGCTACTTCCACTTCGCCAGCCGCACTGTGGTCCCCAGGGTCCTGCTCGTCCATGGCCGGCGCTGATGGCCGTTGGGAGCTTTCGGGCATCGCCGGCAAGTCCTCGGCCAATGGCCGGCCGGATAGCGGGTCGGCTTTGGATTCGGGCGATGATTGCTCGGCCGGAATCTGTGGCCCTTCGTCCGTTTCCGCTCCGGCGGCCGATGTTTCTTCATCATCGTCCGGCCGGCGGAAGAGAGATTTGGCCGCCCTGAGCAATCGCCGACCAACGTTGGCCGGAGCCTCAGATTTCTCAGGCGCTGGCTGCGTTTCCTCGGCCGCCGCCATGACATAGGGAGCCGGCCCGGTTTCGCGCGTTTCAGATGCAGCGGTCGGATCCGGCTCGCTCGCACCGGCCGTGGCCTCTGGCGTTTCAATATCGGCACCAGGATCGGACAGGGAGGTTCGTGACTCGCTTGACTGTGAGGTCTCCGGAGCTTCGATCCCAGGCAACGCGGCCGCAGACGTTTCGTCAACCAGGCCAGCGCTCGCATCGGCGACCGGTTCGGCTGGCGGGGAGAGCGACGCCGGCCTGGGCGTTGCCGGAGCGGGGGCGCCCGCTTTCTCTTTGGACGACAGGTAGACTACTTGAGCTCGCGGCAGTTGGCCGGCGCGGGCCAATTCCTGTCGGCGAGCTAGCTCGGCCTGGACCTGCTTCCCGGCCTCGATACGTTGGATTTCCTCAGGAGAAAGCTGTACATCGGCCGCCTCGGCCTTTTCATGAGCCGTTTTCTCCTGGTGACCGGCCATGACACTCTTCAGGTGATTCCACTCGTCCTGGCCGATCCAACTCCAGTCGTCCTCTTGGCCGGCCGGCGTTTGGCTGGTATGTTCTTGCTCCGCAGCCGCTTCGGCCGCGGCCGGCCGTGACGCTGGCGACGAAAACTGGCGCTGAACATCGCTGACCGGCCTTGGGGCCGGCGGCGAATGTGCCGCCAGCGACTGTGCTGCCAGCGCTTCCGGTTGCGGCGGCGCCTGCATCGCCGGAGCGCCGAGCGGTGGCTTTGAGGCGTGCTCCAGGGTAGCTTGCACAACCGGTCCGTGGGCGGCATCGACGGTAGATAGTTCGTGTCCGGCGGGCCACGTTTGAGCGGCCGGCTCTGGCAAATAAGTCGCCCGCAAAAGCGTGGGCATGGCGGTGTAGCGCCGCACTCGCCGTAGCAGCACGTTGTTTCCGGTCAAGAAACGTTTCGTTCTCATGATTATTACGACGGGCTCTTGTCAAACTCGACCCGGCCGCAGGCCAACTCCAGGGTCTGGATGGCGACGGCGTTGTCGCCAGCCTTCAGTTCGGGCCAGGTCACCTTCACCGGGTAAGCGTCATGCAAATTCCACAACAACACGGGATCGCCCTTGGCGTCAAGCAGGGAGATGGTGACCGTCTTGGCCGTGACCTTAATCTTTTCTGACATCATATCGGCGTACCAGTCCAGCAATTCGTACTGCTTGGTCAAGCCATACTTCAAGGTGACATTGCCCGGCTTGCGCTGGCCTGGCAGCTGGTGAATGTAGGTGTTCTGGCCGCCTTCTTTCACCTGCTGGATATCCCAGGCCACGTCCGGCAGCTTGCATTCGGTGAACACACCAGCCCAGCCCTTGCCGTCGCCGAGATCCAGGGCAAAGCGGAAAGTAGTGAGGGGATCTATTGAGTCTAGGATCGTAGGTTCTGCCGGCACTTAACGACCTCCTTGTCGGAAATGTTTTGCGCTGCTTAACGGCCGGCGCCGCTCATAGTCGATGCGGGCCTCCTGGCAAAGTAAGCGATAGACGCGGTCGGCTACCTTGCGCACCAATTCGGGGCTGATTTCTGATTCGCTGGAGCCCTGATCTTGGGTCCTTGTCTGCTGGTTATCGGATAACATGATAAGTTCTGTGATCACTATGTCGCTCTCGACTTGGTCAGGCGAGTGGCGCTACCTGCAGTTGAAAATGGGTATCGCAGTTCGGGCAAACCGCGCCGACCACAACCGGCTGGGGTGCGTTAAGGCGCTGGTAGACATCTTGTAGATAGGCCAGGTCGGCAGCGTAGATCTTTTCCACGACCTGGGGCGTCACGGCTGGCAATTCGCCTAAGCGCGTGATAACCCGGGACAACAGTAGGATCACCAGGTAAGCCTCATTGGCCTCGACCCTTGGGTCGCTCAAAGGCTCGATTTCGTCGAGGGCGGTAGCCAGGCGCATGACACCATGACGATGCACCCCGCCATCGCTGTCCACATAACCCTGGGGTAATTCAAACTCAAAGTCCATTCAAGCCATCTCCACCTGCTGAGTCGACGATGAAGAGGTAAGCGGCGCGGCCGAATCATCGGCCGGCGCCGCCCATCTCTCCGACTGGGGGTTACGATTCGCGATACATTCCCTCGTGCACGATAGTCACTTCTTCGACGCCGAAACTGTTGTCATCGGATTTGAATGACGGGCCGGTCACCTTGGAAGGCCAGGCGTTATGGAAGTGCCAGGTGGCAACATCCGTATAGTTGCGGTCCATCATGATGATCGAAATGTTCTTGCGAGCGCTCTTCACGTCGCCCTTGACCAAGTCTTCGCGCCACGACCAGACTTGCAGATCGGACGTGATGCCTCGTTTGAGGCTAATGTCCTGCCACTTCAGGCGGCCGGGGATCTTGCGCACGATCTCGTGCCCGTTGTCGTCGACAACTTTGTGTTCCACGATCTCGTGTTCCGATCCGACACCTGAGCATTCGGTGAAGTACCCGGCGATGCTTCCTTCCAGTTCCAGACGAAAATTGAAACCAAGAAGGGGATCTTCATTCAACGGCGCATCGCGAGTTGAAAGATATGGATTAGCTGGCATTGTTCATCTCCTTAATCTGTTTACCAAGTTCACGACGATGACCCATCGTTGACGATTCATCGACGACGGCTTGTCGTCTCATCTACCAAGTACCAACAGAGCGAACCTTTACGCCTCGGCGTTCGGGCCGGCCCACTGACTGATGCGGAAGATGACAAACTCGGCCGGCTTGACCGGGCAGATTCCGACTTCGATGATCAACTGGCCCAAGTCGCGAACTTCGGGCGGGTTGAGTTCCTCGTCGACCTTGACGTAGAAGGCTTCGTCGGCCGTCAGGCCAAAGAGAGCGCCGCTACTCCAGATGGTGGTCAGGAAGGCCCGTGTGTCACGGCGGACCCGGGACCACAACCGGTGATCGTTGGGTTCAAAGACCACCCACTGCATGCCGATGTCGATGGATGCTTCGACGACGATGAACAGCCGGCGGACGTTGATGTAACGCCAGGAGCCGTCACTGCTGAGGGTACGCGCGCCCCAGATCCGGATACCGCGGCCGGGAAAGCTGCGGATGCAGTTGACGCCAATGGGGTTCAGGGTGTCCTGTTCGCCCCTGCTCAGCAGCAACTCCAGGTCAATGGCCCCGCGCACGGTCTCATTGGCCGGCGCCTTGTGCACACCGCGCTCGCCGTCGGTCCGGTTGTAGATGCCCACGACATGGCCGCTGGGCGGCACCATTTTGGTGGTGCTACCGCTGCCACTCAGATCGGCGATCGAGATCCAGGGATAGTACAGCGCGGCATAGGAAGTATCGAAGTTGACGTAGTTGCGCCACTCCTTGGCTTGTTGGGCGTTAAGACCCGGCGGCGTGTCGAGCACGGCAAAACGGTAACGCAAGAGCTCACAGTGGGTGATCATGGCTTCCTGCACCATTTTCACCCGCTCGTCGGCCTCTTCAGAACCGTCATAGCCGGCCATCACGTCTGGACAAACCAACAACCGGACGTCATCCAGCGCTTCCAGGCCGCCGAATCCAGTGCGGGCGCTGGGATCGCCGATGAAGTCGCCGGCCGTCAGCGGCGGAATGCCGCCACCCGAAAGGTCGTAGGCGCCGTCTTCCGGAACGGCGCTGGCAGCGCCAACATCCGAAATCTCCACGGCCGCGAAGCTGGCATTACCAAGATAGGCGTCGCCATCGGTCTTCTTCATGCTGAGCCCGGTCTTGGTTTCGCCACCCACGCTCACGCTGAACGAGCCGGTTGGCTTGCCCTCTTCATCAAGGTCATTCTTGACCGTGACGGCGAGTTCGTTGCCGGCCGGGCCGGGCGTTTTAGCCGTCGCCGTGAAGCTGGTACCCTTGGCCGCCGGAACGTTCGCCGAGGCTGCTTTGGCCTGCTCCTCGCCTTCTTCCGTTGCGCGCAGGCTGGTGATATAGCAGGGTCCGCCGCCGTTGGCGAAGTAGCCGTAGACCGCGTCGGGTAGATAGGCGCCGGATACAAAGCCACCGAAAGTGTCGGTGAACTGGGTCCAACTGGTGACCAATGTGGCTTTGTTGAGCCTTGACTCTACCGCCACCCTATCGCCGGTCGCCGGGTCGATCGCTTTCAAACTGGCTTCGGCCGTTATGCCCACGAAGGCGGCGATGGAAGCGCCTACGGGTTCTATTGGTTTAGGCCCCCGATCTACTTCTTCGACGTAGACCCCGGGGGATGCATATGTAACAGCCATAGTTAACTTTCTCCCTCGTTAAAGTCCACTGTTGATTCCAACAGCTGGCTTCAACATTTGACTTCAACAACTGGGCCGGTTAATGACCGACCCGAACCGATAAGCTGGAATGGTTCGTTGGTTCCTTATCGAGGTCACACTTGGCAACAGCACAAAGGTCGCGAAGAAGCCCCTCGATTTGATTCATTCCATAGCGACCTCCCAGGGCGGCGAACGACTCCGTTTGTGATATTCGATGCTCATCTTGTTGCTCCTTTCTCATTTGAATGAATCAAAACATCGGTACGACTCTCAAAGGTTCGAGCCCTGTACCCGCGCGCGGGGCAGCCGTCGATAGCGCCGGCCTTACAACTCCAGGTCATAATCGTCCTTCGCGGCCGGCACTGAGATCTTCTTTTCTTTGGGTTTTCCCTTTTCCGGCCAGACGACGAGGGTGTAGTCGCCGGCCGGCATGCCGCCCAACTTGAAGCGGCCGTCGTCGTCGGTGGTGGCGAACCAGCCCCGGCCCTTAATGGCCACCTCGAGCCCGGAAAGGGGCCGGCCGTCATCCGCTTTGCTACGGATCGTGCCGCCGATGTGATTGAGCTCGGTGCTGAAACCATCGTCGTCGAATCCTTCGAACAGGGGCAACGATGTGGTCTTGCCTGCCCGTAGCGTGAGGGTGCGCACGATCGGCCCGCTGACCTCAGACCAGGGATCGAGGGTCATGGTGGTCGTATAGGCGATGCTCGGCCGCATCTCATTATCGAGCGCGCTCCAGACTTCGGCCGGATTGGTCAGCTTGTCGTGGCGGGCCACGTAGGTCTGGATGGGAAAGCGTGGCTCTCGCAACGTTCCGACCAGGAAATGATCTGGCAGAACCGGGTAACGGAACAGGCTCATCAAGACGCGGGTGAGCAGACGGTGCTCGTCCTCTGGCTCGGCGGCCCAGGTCGTCAACATATATAAGCAATCAATACGATGAGGCGCCTTCTTCATGCGCGCTAGCTCGTCGCGGGCATTACCATTGCCGGCCGGATCAAATTGGGCCCGACGCAGCGAGGTATTCTCCCGCACGTCGTATAGGAAAAAATTGACCGTCGGCTTGGTCAACTTATTGCTCCATTCGCGATTGGGAAGATCAAACTTGACGTCGATCTCGCCGTTCTTGATCGGCAGATCGTCGACGAGCAGTTGCTTAATGGATTGGTCCAGATCGGCAATCATCGCTTATTCACCTTCTCACTCTGTCGCTGCGAGCGTTCGTGTCACTGCTAAATCTCTTCCTCTGGAAGTTCATCCTGGCGCTGCAAGGAGGTGTCGTGCTTGGATTGCAACATTTCCTCTTCTTCCTCGATGGGCTGGCGGGCGAGGTCGGGTGTTTCCATGACCATTTCCTCTTCTTCCTGGCGCTGCAAAGAGCGGTCGCGCTTGGGCTGCAGCATTTCCTCTTCCTCTTCGATGGGCTGCAGGGCGAGGTCGGGTTTTTCCATGACCATTTCTTCTTCTTCCTGGCGTTGCAAGGAAGGGTCGAGCTTGGGCATCAGCTCTTCCTCCTCTTCCTCGATGGGCTGCCGGGCAAGGTCAGGCATGCCCATCACCATTTCTTCCTCTTCCTGGCGCTGCAGGTAAGGGTCAGGCATGGCCATCGCCGCTTCTTCTTCCTCCTCAGGCATCTCCTGGCGTTCAGCGATCGCCTCGTCCGGTTGGCTCATTACCTGGTCGGCCACCGCGTCGGCTTCTTCTTCATACTGGTCATTGGGATCGTTGACGGTCAGTTTGCCTTGAGCGGACGGCGGGCTGGCGCCTTGCTGGCTGACGTGGGTCAGTTCATGAGCGATGAGACGCTGGCCGTCGCTGCTGCCGGGATCGTAGGCGCCCGACTGGAAAAAAATGTCGTTGCCGGTAGTAAAGGCCTTGGCCCCGAGTTGGCGACTGAGATCGTCGGCCTGGCTGTCGGTGTGGACGTTAACGCCACTAAAGTCCTGGCCCATGGTTTTGCCGGCTTTGCCGGCGATCTTGGGATCCAGGCTTTGTCCGCCACCGCGCTTGGCGTGTATGCTGTTGGCCGTCTCTTCCTGGACCTCGGCCGGGCCGTCGCCCTGGCGTTGAGCCAGCAGTCGCTGCACGGCCGCGTTGCCGACAGTCTGCTGCATTTGGGTCAACGTAGAGGCGTCCAGCTTGCCTTCCACGTCGGCCGCGGTCAGCGCCCGATCCTCTGGCTGAGGCTTGGCCTCTTTCTGAGGCTCGGCCATTTCCTGAGCCGGCTTGGGCCGGACCTTGCCCTTGTCTTCATATTTGTGCTCGCTCGACATTTAGTACCTCCCGGAAAAAGCTGTTGGCGGTGAGCTCTTAGCTGCTAGCCTTCAGCTTTCAGTTGACAGTTTTCACTCCTCATTCATCGGTCGTTGCCCGGTCATCAGTTCCTCTAGCCCCTCTAGTTCCTCTCAATTCCATGCGACTCCTACCCGCCCTACACGAACAACTCGTCGTCAATCAAGCGGCCGATCTTTTGGAATTCGCGGCGGGTGGCGTGTAGTAGTTGATGCATGGATACTTCCTGACCTTGCTCGGCGGCCAAGAAGGCGGCGGCCATGATGATGTTGCGTATGTTGCCGCCGGCCAGTCGGAAGCGCCTGGCCAGCAAGCGGAAGTCGACATCCTGGGCCACGGGCGTCTCGGGCGGGAAATTGACCCGCCAGATTACTTCCCGGTCGGCCGCTTCGGGGAACGGGAATTCGACGATGAAGTGCAGCCGCCGGGTGAATGCCTCGTCCAGGTTACCGCGCAGGTTACTGGCCAGGATCACCACCCCGTCGTAGGACTCCATGCGCTGCAAGAGATAACTTATCTCGATATTGGCGTAGCGATCGTGGCTGTCCTTGACCTCCGATCGCTTGCCAAAGATGGCGTCAGCCTCGTCGAAGAAGAGGATGGCGTTGCTGGTCTCGGCCTCGGTGAAGACCCGGTTGAGGTTTTTCTCGGTTTCGCCGATGTATTTGCTGACCAGCATCGACAGGTCGATCTTGTACAGGTCCTGGCCTAAAACGCCGGCCATGATGTCGGCGGCCATGGTCTTGCCCGTGCCCGACTCGCCGGCGAAAAGGGCGCTGAGCCCTTTGCCCAGAGCCAGCTTGCGGCCGAAACCCCAGGTTCCGTAGACCAGCGGCCGCTGGCGCACGGTGTTGACCATCTCCTGTAACTGGGCCAGGGTATCGGGCGGCAAAACGATGTCTTGCCAGCGATAGCGGGGGGTGATCTTGGTCGCCAGGGCGACCAGCTTCTGATTGGAGTGGGCCCGGCTGGCGGCAAACAGGTCACCCAGGCCCAGCGGTTCGCCCTTCCAGCGCGCCAGGTCGCGGGCGGTGGCCACCACGTCTTCGATCTGGCCTGGCGAGAAGAGGAACTGGTTGGCCAATTGGGCCAGGCCGGCCTGTTTGTCGGCGGCGATATCGTCGCCAGTAAGTTCCAAGTGCCAGATGCGCTGGCGTTGGGCGAAGTCCCCGCTCGCGAAGGAGACGGGCAGAACCCGGCGTTGGCGCCCCCGGCCTGAAGGCTGCCAACCTTCAGGCCCGGCGGTGATGATCAACCCGGGATGTGCCAACAGCAATTCGAAGATCCTGTCCGGCGGGCAGTTATCTTCCAGGATGCTGTCCCAATGATCCAGATACAGCACGGCCGACAGTAATCGGCCATCGCGCAGCGCCAGGCGCAGCCCCTCATCTAGCCCGATTTCGCTTTCGGCCAGAGCGACCAGGTCGAGGCTAATCAGCGGCCGCTGAGATTTCATGGCCAGATGGTCGGCTGCGGCGCGTTTGCCTACCCCGTATCCGCCCTGAAAGGCGAAAATCGGTTCGACAACGCGCCCGACATCGCGCGCGATTTCGGGCGGGCTCTGGGCGTCCAGCGCGGCGTCCAATCGCCTGACCAGCTCTTCGGCCAACCAAGGACGCGGCTCGCCCGGCCAGCTCAGGCGGCCGGCGCCGGCCAACGCTTCGTCCAAACCTGGATGGCCCAGCAAATGTTCGATTACGGCGGCCGCCGGCCGCAGGAAATGGCTCAGCAGGGCCGGCTCGCGACCCGAACCGTCGCCAAAGACAATGAGCAACCGCGAAGCCAGCAACCGGGCCTGATCGCCCAGCAATCGTCGCCGGTCCAGCTTTTCTTCAAAGGAATCGGTCAGTAGATTGAGGACCAGGTCGACACTGGGTCGTTTCTTGGTCACGTCATCCTGCAAATAAGCGAAGATCCGCTCGTAGCGCGGGTCGATTTCCGGGGCCAGGGCGATGAGCAGGATATCCACTTCGAGCGGCTCCAGCCCAAAGCCCTCGATCAGCTCGTTGAGCAGCAGAGCATGACCTTGTTTTCGGCCAGCCTCAGACTGGGCCACCCACCTATTCCGGGCTTCGGCCAGCGCGGCCGGCCACTCGGCCAGGCCGGGCGCAACGACATTGGCGTCGGGCCACAAGGCGCCCAGCTCGCGGCCAAGTAATTCGTCGATATGCTCCTCAGAAATATACAGGCCGCGAAATTCGTCGCTGGGATCCAGCCCGTGGGCCCGTGCGCGGGCGACGGCCCAGCGCACGCGCAGATCGACGTAGGCCATGGCCGCCAGCAATTGCTGGCGGCTGTCGGCGAAGGGCTCGGCCGGCGCCCCAATCGCGGCCGTCTGCGGGGCTGTGGATTGGCGCCGTTCGGCGGTCAAGGTCATTTTGGCGACCCCTTTGGTTGGATGGGCATGAAGACCTGTTCGTCAAGATCGGGGACATCGCCAATGTAGCCGGCTACGATGGCCGGGATTTCCGTCAGCTCCTTGAAGTAATTCCGCTGCCCGCTTTGCACATGCTCGATCCAGCCTCGCCATTCGGCCGGATCGTCGGGATCATCCCGGTTCTCCTGCCAGATACGCATCACGAAAGAATGCGCCTCGGCTTCAAAGTAGGTCATGATCCCTTGGTCCGCTTGATCCATGGTTCATACTCCGGCTGACGGACGAAAAGAGGCGTGTTTTGGAGCACCTCGGGCGGCCGTCCAGGGCGGCGCCAGCGTTAATGGCGACGTCGTAACTACTGCATTTATTCCGCAGGAGTATTCTAAATGGAGGGTCTCACAGAAGTCTCACAAGGGCATGTGGACCAGGTTGGGCGATGATTGACGCTGGCTGCGGCGGCCGCTCAGTCGCCGGCGAAAAGGGATGGCTCCACCTGGGCTGTCTCGGCCGCTTCCAGGACGGCGTTGAGCTGTTCGGTCGCATCCAGGAAGTTACTGTAAGCCGTCCGCAGTTCCAGATCGAAGGGAACGGGCGCAGCAAGGCCCAGCTCTTCCTGTCGCTCTTCAACGATGCGGCCATATAGGGCGATGGTCTCTGGCATAGGCAGGATCTGCAATTCCTGTTGTAGTAGCCTGGCGCAGCGCTGGAACTGGCGGGCGGCGGCCGCGCGCCGGCCCATTTTCCAGTAACAGCGCATCAAGGCCCGATGAACCTCCTCGCGCAGGGGATCGTTTTCCAGGATCGCCTGCCCGGTGGCTATGGCCTCGAGATAATGCCTCTGGCGAATAAAGCCAGCCATGAGCTGGCCCTGGGCTCGCAGATAGAGCCTCTCCAGGCGCTCCCTTTCTCGCAAACACCAATCGGTATAGATGCCTTCACAAAACGGGCCGCTGTAGTGTTCGATAGCTGCTTGATAGCTGCGCTGCCGATGGCGCTCGTCGGTGGTTCGTTCAGCCGCCTTCAACTGCTCTTCGAAGGCGACGAAGTCGCATTTCAGGGGCGAGGCCGGCTCTAGGCTGATCCAGTCGCGGGTCGTCTGAAGATAGTCGGCCGGCGATACCTCCAGGCGGTCGAAAACGGTCCGCAGCCGCCACAATGCGGTGCTCAGGCTGGCCCGGCCATTGCTCAGGCCGGCCTCGGGCCAAATGGTATCAACCAATTTCTCTCGACTGTGCTGGGTCTTTTGGTGAATGAGAAGATAAATCAACAGCTCTTCGGCGCGGCGCGTGGGAAAAGTATCCACCCGGCATTGGCCCACCTGCAATTGCAGCTTGCCAAAGACGCGCACTTGAAGCTCCGTCACCGGCCGATCATCTCCTCACTTGTGCCCGTAAGGCTAAGTACTTGTCCTGCAGGGTAAAGCGCGTTTGCATCTACTCACCCGGCTTGAGTCGCCCCAGGGATGACGAAGCGTATCTCCTCTGGGGCATCTCGGGTTCGGATCGCCAAACGATTTCTGTTGTCAAGGGGGGTCGCGCCGGCCGTCCGTTTCACGATACTGCCTGAACGAAACGGCATCTGTGCAGATGTATGGGCCCAACCAACAAACGTCAATAACCCAGGGTTCCGGCGGTCACTCCGTACAATTCCTTACTCTATAAGGAAAAGCGGCCAAGTGTCAATCGGCTTATAGTACTATGGATTCATTTGACGGCTTTCAGCCAAGTTCGCGGCGCAGGGCGTCGATGATTTTGCGATCGGTCGCCGCGAAAGCGTAGCCGTTCAGATCATCCAGGTTGACCCAGGCGTGGTCGGCCACGCCCAGGTGCAACGGCCGGCCGGCGATATGATGGGCATGAAAGGCGTGCAGGGTGATTCGGAAGTGGGTGTAGGCATGCTTAACAGTGGTCAATTGGCGGCCGACCTCGATTTCGATAGCCAGCTCTTCGGCTATTTCCCGGGTCAGGGATTGTTCCAGGCTTTCACCCGGTTCCTGCTTGCCGCCCGGAAACTCCCACAAGCCGCCAAGCAGCCCGTCCAGCGGCCGCTGGCTGATGAGAAAACGGCCATTTGACGCCCAAATCACGCCGGCAGTCACGTCGAAGTGCGGTGTTTTTCTGCGCGGCGGACGTACCGGCCGCTCCAATTGGCTGCCCCGAACTCTGGCCCGGCATAGATCGGCCAGTGGGCAGAGATGGCACCGTGGAGCGGCCGGTTGGCAGATCCGCTGGCCCAATTCCATCAGGGCCTGATTGTAGGCGCCCGGGCGCCGGTCGGGCACCAGTTCGCTGGCCCTGCGCCATAGACGGCGCTGGGTCGCGCCTCGGGTCACGTCGTCTTCGAGGTCATCTAGCCGGCTCAAGACGCGGATCACATTGCCGTCCAAGACCGGTGTAGACCGGCCGAAGGCGATGGAGCTGATGGCCCCGGCCGTGTAGCGGCCGATGCCTTTCAACTTAATCAATTCCTCAGCCTCGGCCGGCAAGCAACCATCATAGTCATCGACGACGGTTTTGGCGGCCGCGTGCAGGTTACGGGCCCGGCCGTAGTAGCCCAAACCCTCCCAGGATTTCAGCACGTCGGACAATGGCGCCTGGGCCAGGGTTGCGACGGTCGGATAACGAGCCATCCAATGCCGGTAGTAGGGCAAAACGGTGGCGATTTGGGTTTGCTGCAGCATCACCTCGGCCACCCAGATGGCGTATGGATCCCTGGTCTCGCGCCAGGGCAGTGCAGTGTGCCCCTCATCCCACCAGGCCAACAGCCGGCGGCTAACTTCAGAAGGTTCGTTCATTATAGTCCGGGTCGGGCGGTCGGGCGCTGTGATCCGGCCAGGGTTCGGCCGGCGGAGCGGGCAAGCTGGGCAGCGGCAGCCATGTCGACGGCGGTGAGCCGATCTAGTCGATCAGGCCGCTGGCCCGGCTCAGGGCCACATTGAGGTAACGGTCGACCAGGCGCGCCCGCCAGGTGAAGCGCAAGAGCAGAACCCAGATCACCACCGCCACGGCAATTGCCGCATAATCGGCCGGTTGTCTCAGCAGGACAAGGCCATAAAACTCGCGCAGGGCCGGAACCGCCAGGAAGAGTCCAAATAGCAGCAGCATTCCAATAGCCAAGATCGTCGGCCGGTGGTCGCCGCTGAGCACGTCGCCGCCAACCCACCACTTGGTCGGCGGTTCGGTGAAGACGATCAGCAGAATGCCGCAGATGATGGCCGTATAGGTCAACATCGTCTGGGCGTAAAACATATCGCCGGTCGCTTGCAGGTAAAGAAGGTAAATAGCCAGGCCCACCAGGCCGACGCTGATGACGGCCGGGATCACAAAATGGGCCAGGCGCGTCGACACGTTTCCATGTGGCGTTGGCCCGGGTCTGGCCCACAGGGCCAGGAAGAAGGCCGGGATGCTCAATGTGATGACCGAGATGATGGCGTTTTGACGTGGCGTGAAGGGGAAACCACCGCCGACGAAGCCCACTGCGGCGATCAAGAAGGCCAGGTATAGAATACGGCTCATGTACAGCCGCAGGATGTCCTGCATGCCGTTCAAGATGCGCTGGCCCTCCTTGAAGGCCTCGGGTAGAACGCCAAAGGAATCATCAAGCAGGATGATGTCGGCCACGCTGCGGGCAGCTCGACTGCCGCTTTGCATGGCGATACCCAAGTTGGCCCGTTTGAGAGCCAGGACGTCGTTAACGCCATCGCCAGTCATGGCCACATACAGGCCCTGTTCACGCAGAGACTTAATGATGCGGCCCTTCTGTTGGGGAGTGATGCGGCCAAAGACGGTCGTCTCGACGGCCGTAGCACCGAATTGAGCGTCGTCCATCTGGGCCAAATCCAGGCCGGAAACGACGGCTAGGGGTTGGTCTTCTTCGACGAAGCCAGCCTGCCGTACGAGCGCAGCCACGGTTTCTGGATTATCGCCGGAGATGAATTTCAGCCTGATGCCGGCCTCGGCGAAACCCTGCAGCGTCTTACGCACCTCCGGCCGGAGTTCATCGCTGAAGTTGAGCAAGCACAGGGGCACCAGCCCGGCCGGCAGCCGCGGCTCGTCAGCCTCGTCGTGCAGCGGAAGCGGTTCCGGGCGATAAGCGAAGAGTAACACCCGGCGGCCCTGGGCACGCCACGAGTCTGTCTTATCGCCTAAATCGGACCCGGCCATCAGGTACGGTTCGAGCAATTCCGGTCCGCCCAAAATATAGGTACCCCGCATCTCTTGATCGTCAAACACCAGCCCACTCCAGCCCTGTTGGGAGGAGAAAGAGACCTCTTCCTGGACCGGCCGGGTTTGGCCGGGACAGGTGTTTAGAATGGCTTCGCCGGTCCGGTTAGTCACCCTGGCGCTGCGGCCGTAATCGCCCAGTAAAGCCCGCAATTCATCCTCTGGCAGGGCGCCGGCCTGACTGCCGTTCCCGCCATGGCCTGGATTGGAGAGAGGCGCGAGCTCATCCAGATTGATGCGGTTGGTGGTCAGGGTGCCGGTCTTGTCCAGGCACAGAATGTCGACGTTGCACAGCGACTCGACCGAATTGGCTTGCTGGACCAGAGCGCCCCTTCTGGCGATACGCACCGCGCCAACGGCATAGGCGACGACGATCATCAGGAACAGGCTACTGGGCGCCAGGCCAAAAAGCACCGAAGCCGAACGAACGCTTTCCAGGGGCGGCACATCGTTCAACGTATCATGGATGACCAGCAGGATGGCGAAGAAGAAGACCAGGGCCAACAAAATGCGAATGATGAGATTCACTTCTCGCTGCAACGGCGTCAGGTGGCGGGTGAAAATACGTGCTTCCAGGGTCAGCTTATTGGCAAAACTATTTAGACCAACCCGGGTGGCCCGGTACAGGCCGCGGCCAGTCACGCAGAAGCTGCCCGAAAGCACCCGGTCGCCGCCATGCTTGGCCACCAGGTGCGATTCGCCGGTCAATAGTGACTCGTCTACATCCAGGCGATCGTCGCTGACCACGGTGCCGTCGACCACGAATTGGTCGCCTGGCGCCACCTGGAGCAGGTCATCACGGACGATTTCGCTAGGATCGACCTCAAATTCGTGGCCGTCACGGATGACCGTCGCCCGCGGCCGGTTCAGCAAGGCGATCTGATCCAGCTGCTTCTTGGCTCGGACTTCCTGTATGGAGGCGATGACGACGTTTACCAGCAGTACGCCGGAGGTGATGAGGGCCTCAACTCCGGACCCAAAAAGCAACAGCACTACGCCCAGCACCAACAAGACCAGGTTGAAGAAGGTGAACAGGTTCTCGCGCAGGATCTCGCCCAGGGTCCGGCTGGTCTTGAAGGTCACGTTGTTGCCCAGGCCCTGAGCGCGGTGGGCGGCAACCTCCGCTTCCGACAATCCGTGGAATGCCGGCTCGTCACAGGTCGTACCAGCTAGTGAAACGATTTGTTGAGGCAATTCTCTCTGGCTTATCTCGACCGTCACCATTTCGCTGACCACCTGACAAAGGATGTTCCATTCGCACAGAATACAGTACGCTAAACACCCCTTTAGAGTCGCTCAGATTTCAAAACACTTTGAGCGGTCGCTCAGCCATATAATATCACAGTTCGCCCGTCCGGGTCGGCCGTTTCCAGAGCTTATTGCTGGCACCCAGCATCTGTCCAGAGTAATATTCTATGAACCGTGAACTTGACGGACCAGTGGCCAGTTAGACGGAGGTAACCAAGTGAAACGAGAAGGAAGGAAGACATGGATCGCGGCCGCTCTGCTGCTGCCGCTCGGATTGTTAGCCCTGGCGGCGCTGGTCCTGGCTGGCCGGGGCCAGGCGGCTCAAGAGCCGGCGGCGGCCAGTTCCGAATCGTCGGTCCTGGTGCCGGCGGCAGCCAGTTCCGAATCGTCGGTCCTGGTGCCGGCGGCCGACTTCAACGACGACGGCGGGGCCACCCAGGACTACATCTACGACGACATGGGCGGCTACACCTATCCGTACAGCGACACGCGCATTTGCATGCAGGCGCCGGTCTACCTGCCGGCCGGGGCTACGGTCACCGAATTCGGCGGCTATGTCCTCGACGACACCAACCTCGCTCGCGTCGATCCTGTTGAACTATGGCGGGTCAAATACCTGGAGGGCACCGCTTTTGATGCAGGTAGCCAAAGGATGGCTTCGACGAATACGACAGATACTGGGAAGGTCAATACGGTGCAGTGGATCTCGGATACGAGCATTGATCACGGGTTGGTCGATACCGCCACGTACTCATACTACGCTTTCGTCTGCATCGACGGCGATCATGGGAACTCGCTGCGTTTATACGCGGTCGAGGCGCTCTACACCCCTTAGGAGGCGAAGCAGCTATGTGGATCAAAGGCTTCTTTGCCTCTACACGTAATCGAGCGGCCGGGCGACTGACCATTCTCCTGGCCGGGGCGTTGCTGGTCGCGGCCGTCCTGCTGAACGCGGGCCACGCGCCCCGTGCTGAGACAGCCGCGGAACGGTTGCAGCGCAAGTTAGGCCAGTCGGCGGCTGGCGCCGGCAAGATGTCGGGCCAACTGCCGCTCCTGGTGCCAGCATCCGAATTCGCCAGCGTGGGCGGCGACACTGGGCAGTACGCCTTCGACAAGTTCGGCGGCTTCATCCGACCATATGGAGATCCGCCATACACGTCACAAAAAGCAGTCTGTCTGCGGGCGCCGATCCTTTTACCTGACGGCAGCAGGGTGCACGGCATCTCGGCCTACGTCTACGACGACGACCCGAGCCTGGACCCGGATATCAACGTTTCGCGCATCGAACTGCGGCGGGCGCCATACCACTCGACAGCCGGAACGCAGTTGATGGCCAGCACGGCTACGACCGGCAATGGGATTGCGGAAATACAGAAGTTGGATGCGCCAGTGACAGCTGGAGAAGTGGTCGACAATAGCCTATATAGCTACGTGGCGCTTGTATGCCTGGACGGAAACGAAGGTAGGGGCAGCACGTTGAGGCTGTACGCTTTGGCCATCGACCATGGCCTGGACGTCTTCTTGCCATTCATCGTAAACGAAGGCTAGCCCTGGAGAAGTCCGGCTTTTCATTCCGGGAGTGGTCCGCGAGTAGCGTGTCAAAAAAGCCGAACTTCTGGCAGTTAACAACTTTGGCCGCTGCAGCGTTGATAACAGATGACCGGCTCGGGATCGCGCTCGATCTCCTCCACGTTGGCCGCCAACAGCTCGCCGCGCTGGTAGAGGTATTCCACATGGGCGCCCGTTTCCTCTAAGGCCAGCAACACATGATAGCTGCTCACCTGGCCAAATAGCTCCCGGCTGATCTGGGCGATGGTCTTGGGTTCGTCACAGATCTCGGCCACCTGGTTCAAACGCTAGTCGTGCATATCGCGGATCTCCCCGATGCGGCCGGCCAGATCTTCCATGGGCTCTTCATGGCCGCCCAGGGCCAGCCGCACGCCGTCCAGCTTTTCTATCTTGTCCAGCGAAAGCAGGAAATGGCCCAGACCCATGTTGTTGGTGATGCTCTCCGGC
>JBFFWQ010000126.1:0-16883 GCA_041570195.1 Promineifilaceae bacterium (SeqCode)
CACCTTCCATATCGGCAAGTCTTATTTCATCCCCGGCCTCGATGGTCGCGGTTCCCTGTCCGTACATAACCATTGCTCCATCCTCCTGGCATTGTCCCAAACCCATCGCCCACTTCCCCATCATATCATGACTCGGGCGGTCTTGTAAACGGCCGTGGCGGCCGGTTGACGACCGCAAGTGGTGAACAGGCTACCGCGCTTCCTCTAAGATAGCTGCCAGCCGTCGCAACGCACGCTGGGCGGCTTCGCGGAAGAGCGGCTCGAGCTCTTCAGGATCGCCTTCTTTGGGTGGGTCATACATGACCTGGAGCAGCGAGCCGTTGCCGCGAGGCAGGATCTGCATCATGAATTGAATCGGGATACCTAGGGCGATCTCCTCGCTGACGAAATGGACCGGTGGATTCCAGTCGGTGATGACGAGATTCACGTCGCCCATCTCGTGTACGCAATGATACTGTGAACCCTCGCCGACCTACGACGCCCCGTCAGTACGATTGACGCTGATCATGTCGTAATAGATCCGCTTCTGCTCCTCGTCGGTGGCGTAGTCCCAGGCCATACAGGGCGGCGCCGAACTCTCGATGCTCTCGGCCACCCAGGCCTTGTCGTAGGAGAGAGCCTCGCGCCGCTTCGATTTATGCCTTTGCCAGACAGCGTCCAGGTCCCAGATGCGCATCGTCACTTCGCCGAAGTGCTCGTAGCTTTCGGTATGCGCGATCATCTCCTCAACCAGCGCTTCGGCGCCCATGGCCCGCACG
Source organism: Promineifilaceae bacterium (SeqCode) (assembly GCA_041570195.1). Taxonomy (GTDB): domain Bacteria; phylum Chloroflexota; class Anaerolineae; order Promineifilales; family Promineifilaceae; genus UBA11865. The sequence continues at coordinate 759 of JBFFWQ010000126.1, forward strand.
GCCGCCTGGCTGATCAATCCATAACCATTCAGCCCCGTCTTCTCCTCAACCCTGTTTTTCATCAAGCGGTTGGCCAGGATGACGTCGGCCCCTTGGAGCTCGGCCGCACTGCCGATCGTCTGCTCGATGTACTCGCCGTGGTGTAGGAACAGCTTCAGGTCAAGGTCTGGCATATTGGCGCACGCCCGGCAGGTGCAGGTCGTATTGAAGATCATCCGCTCCAGCTGTCGCCGGAAGTCGAAGTAGATGGCCTCCATGGCCTCAAATAACGATTGGGATTGCAGAAAATCATCGGCCGCCACGAAAGCCAGAACCGCATAGTCGCGGGTATTTAGCACCCGTATCGGCAGCCGGATCGACTCCACCCCCCTCTGCAGCAAGGTGTCCAGGATCTCTTTGGAATGCTGCAACTCCGAGCTAACCAGGAACTGGGTATAGCGGCTGATATCAGAGATTAAGAGATAACCATTCTTTACTTCCATCACCTGCTTCGAGTCGGGTTGATTTGCCATTTGCTTACACGGTAGTTAACCGGGGCGCTAACTCGACCATTCGTAGAACAGCCAGCTGCTGACATGCCTCTGTCGGCAGCCGCTCGAGAATGATTTCCCGGACTATGATACCGCACTTCTGGGATCGCACGACTGGTTGATCAGCACAGATTAATATGATATAATTCATTATATTCAGAATATATTGAAAGCTATGAAAGGTCGAGGTCTTTAGCATGGCATCAGAAACTGTGAAAAGTGTGATCACGTCTGACCTGGAAGGTCGGATCGAAACGTTCAACCAGGGCGCCGAGCAGATCTTCGGTTACGAAGCCGATGAAGTGATTGGCAGGAAGCGCGTGTCGGTTTTTTCCCCGGGCCTGATCGTCCTCGGTTATGTGGGCGATTGGTTGAAGGAAGCCACCGAGAGTGGCGAATACAACGGTCAGACTGTGTTCGTACGGAAAGACGGCAGTCAGTTCGCGGCCGACATCCGTATCACGCCAACTTTCCACAAGCAGAATGGCGTGAAGGAACAGATCGGCTACTGCGGGGTAACCACTCCGCGCTACGATCTACCAGTTGAGGCAGCCATGCCCGAGATAAGCCCGATAACACGAGTATTCTCCTGGTTCGTCATCACTAGGGCTCCTTTCTTGACGGCGTCGATCATTCCGATCCTGGTAGCAGCGGCCTGGGTTGTGGCTCAGGGCACTGCCTCACCCTTCCCGTGGGGCCTGTTCTTTTTAACCTTGTTTGGCGGTGTGGCCTTGCACGTAGCTGCTAATACGTTCAATGACTACTTCGACTGGCGAAGCGGCAGCGATCCGCTGAACAACGATTATTTCCTGCCTTACAGCGGTGGCAGTCGCTCCATCGAGCTGGGTCTGATCACACCACCGGCTTTGTTTCGGGTGGCGGCAATCGCCCTGAGCATCGCCGCACTGTTTGGTTTGGCGCTGGTGGTTCTCGGACGGCCCTGGGTCATCGCCTTCGGTCTGGTCGGTGCATTCTCAGCTTACTTCTATACGGCGCCGCCCTTGAGACTGGTGGCCCATAAGGGTTGGGGCGAGTTACTGATCGGTCTGAACTTCGGCGTACTGTTGGTTGGGGGCACCGTTTATACCCTCACCGGCACGGTTACATGGGTCGATTTCCTACTGGGTCTACCGATTGGCCTGCTCATCACGGCTATCTTATGGATCAACCAGTTCCCCGACTATGCGGCCGATAAGGCCACGGGCAAGAATAACCTGGTCGTCGTCCTGGGTCTCAGGAATGCCCGTTGGGGTTACCTCTTGCTGGTTGTTGCTGCCTTTGGCATCTTACTCTTTGGCATTGTAGCTGGTATGCTACCTCTGAGTATCTTGTTGACCTTCCTGGCACTGCCGATCGCTGCCTACACGACCATCACGCTCTTTCGCCACTATGCGGATCGCAGCCTGATCAAAGCCAACGCCTATACGATCCTGCTGCACGTCGCGGTCGGACTGCTGATGGTCGTTGGGCTCTTGGTAGCCGGACAGGTAGCTATCCCCTTAACGTAACCAATCGCCCCAGGGCGCTACGATACCAAGAGGCTCGCCCTTCCGCTGTGGAGGGGCGAGCCTCTTCTGTTTTTGCCATCGTCAGTGCAGCACCTCGCCAGCTACTGACTTTGCGACACTTTTCACGAAGAATTTCGTATTGACTTCTGGTCACTCTTGACCCGGCAAGACAGACGCTCAATTGCGTGATGTCCTGGCTTACAGCAGAGTTTGTACAAGTAATCGCTACATATCCATCTTAGGAGGACAGCCAAATGAATATTGACTTCAGAACCGCATCAGCCAACGAACTGGAGAATAGCGAGGACCAGTCGGGAAATGTGGCCGGCTTCTGGCTAGGTCTGTGGCACGGGCTTATCGCCTCGTTCGCTTTTATTGTGTCCCTGTTCAAGGACGACATCGGCATCTATGAGGCGCACAATAACGGCCGCTGGTACAACTTCGGCTTCATCTTCGGCCTGATGATCATCTTCGGCGGCAACAAAGGTGCGCAGATCAAGATCGATAGCCGGGACGAAGAGGAAGAGTAAACTTAGGACCCGGCAGAAAGACAGATCGATTAGGAAGAACCATGTCATCTAGAGCAGTTCCGACCGAATTGACGGAGGTTGACGTGGGCGATGGAGATGCCTCGCCCTTGCTACCGACGCGCTACAGCCTGACAATCGTCTCGGTATTCTCACTGCTGATCGCCCTGCTAGCGGCCGTTACTTCGGTCGCCGGTCTGGCATTTCAAGAGAATATCTACCCGACCGTTGACCTGCAGCAATCGTTCATGGCCAACGACGTCGTCAATCTACTCATCGGATTGCCCATCCTGCTCGGCTCAGTGTGGCTAGCCCGGCGCGGCGTGATCAAATCGTAGTCGTTCGAGAACGCCGCACACACCAACTGAGGTTACTATCCATGTCCCAACAAGAATCAGCGACTATTCCCCCATGGATGAATCGTATCATGAGCGGGCTGTTGCGCTCCCCATTTCATTTCGTGGTCAGCAGCACAATCATGTTGATCACTTTCACCGGACGGAAAAGCGGCCAGACCTACACCACGCCCATCAGCTACGCCCGTGAAGGCAGTGTAGTCACCGCATTCACCGGCGCCAAATGGTCGCGCAACCTGGCCGGCGGCGCGCCAGTGACGCTGCGGATTAAAAACAAGGATTACGCCGGCCGAGGTGATGCCATCGCCGATGACAAGGTGGCTGTGGCCGAGGGCTTGCGCGACTTCCTGCGGGTGGTTCGCTTTGACGCCAGGTTCTACGGGGTCAACTTCGACGATGATGGCGAACCCAACTGGGACGAAGTACAACGCGCCGCCCAGCGCGCGACCATGATCCGCGTGCAGCTGAACGGGGGAAGCGATACGGGTAGTTTATGAGCTATAGCAGTGTCGTCGCCAATGAGCTAATGGAGAGCGGACAAGTCTCCGGCAACGTCGTCCTGGTGGCGCCAGAATTAGTATGGACCGGACGATTCCCCAATTCCAGGGCCAGACTCGACGCTCATAAATAGGTTTTGCCGACGCGGCCGCCCACTTGCGCACAAAATCGCACAAAGTTGCCACACTCGCGCACACTTGGAACTCTATAGTATTCATGAAAGATATTCAGTGGTGTAGTTGGCTGAAGCAACACCGCTGTTTGGCGTTCAACAATTTAGTAGGCATCAAATAGTCAACTCGTAGCGCGGGATGGTATCCCGCACCGGTTTGACAAACCGGGCTACGGGGTGACCGACCGGCGAGTTTGCGATGCTGCAAGGATAGTGCCTTCTATTTGGCGGATGTCCGACTGGCGGTGATCGACATGAATCTGTGAGCAAGTCCCATGAGCGACGGCCGTCTGGCCTGCCCATACAAGCAAAGCGCCAAAATCTGAAAAGGCTTGACACAGACATTCTGCCGATCTATGCTGATGTCAAGCCATCACTTTAGTCGCTGACGCCCTTCTGAATAAGGGCTGTCGCTTATCGTTCCTGTTGGCTTCGCGAGCCACTAGAGGCTAGAAGGGGGTTGATATGTTTCCATTTCCTGTTTTTCGATCCAGATTGGCCATCCTGTTTCGTTTCGTCGCCATAGCCGGCCTGGCCCTGCTGTTACTCAGCCTATTTGTACCCGCCATGGGCGTGTTCGGATTCACAGACGCCGCCTTTCAGTCGCCACCGGACCCGTCGCCACCGGACCCGTCTCCACCGCCACCGCTACCAGCTGAGGGTGATATGATCGACTTGGGCACCCTGGGCGGGTATTATAGCGACGTTTCAGATATCAATAACCGTGGCCAGATTGTCGGCTCCAGCGATACTGGCTCAGGGGGATCACACGCATTCCTGTGGGAGAAGGGTGACATGACCGACCTGGGCACCCTGGGCGGCTATTACAGCCATGCGAACGACATCAACGAGCGTGGCCAGATTGTTGGATCGAGCGCAACTGCCTCCGGAGAGACGCACGCATTCCTGTGGGAGAAAGGCGTCATGTCCGACCTGGGCACCCTGGGTGGGCAGTGGAGCTCTGCTTACGCCATCAACGAACGTGGCCAGATTGTTGGATCGAGCGCAACTGCCTCCGGAGAGATGCACGCATTCCTGTGGGAGAAAGGCGTCATGTCCGACCTGGGCACCCTGGGCGGGTACTATAGCTCTGCTGGCGCCGTCAACGAGGCCGGCCTGGTTGTTGGTTCTAGTGAAACTAACTCAGAGGGTTGGCACGCCTTCCTGTGGCAGAAATAAATTAGAGTCTCTTGGCTACTCTGTACCATACGGCCGAAGAGTACCTGGCGTCGGCCGTATGGTCGATCGTAATGGCTCCGGCTTTGCCGGTTCGCGAGATCAGGCGCAGACGCTGTCATGACGCGGAGAAGTGGCATCGAGGGAACTCGCCGGCTTCTGCTTGGCCTTGTTCTATTCGCCTTTGCCTGGCGAGTCCATAATCTGGCCGAGCAGAGTATGTGGCGTGACGAGATAGACGCCATCTACTTCGCGTTGCGCGATTTACCCGCCACGCTGTCGATGTTCGTCGATACAGCCCAAAACGGCGCCCTCTACTTTCTCGGTCTTCGCCCCTGGCTCAGCCTGATGGGCAGCGGCGAATTCACCTTGCGCTATCTGTCACTGATCTTCGGCGTCCTGTCTATCCCTTTGCTCTGGCAATTGTGCCGGGTACTCACCCCAGCGGTGATGACGCGTTCCTCTGATGACTTAGCCAGCGCAGGCAGCAGTCGTTGGCGCCGTGTATTGGCCCGGGCGTTGCGGCCGGCGAATTTGGGAAATGCTCCGCTGATCGCGGCTGTCTTGCTGGCCATCAACCCTTACCACCTGTGGTACAGTCAGGAAGGCAAGATGTACACGCTGATCATCTTCCTAACCCTGCTGTCGGCCTGGTTCTGGTTGAAAGGCATTAAGCGGGGCGGTTTTGGTCCGTGGTTTGGTTTCCTGGTCACCGTCAGCCTGGCCATCTACACCCACCTGCTCATGATCCTCTTGATCCCCTTGTTCGTCGTCTGGTTCGCCATCGCCTGGCCGGCGAGCAGACGCTCTCGGCAAGGTTTTCTTCTCGCCCTGGCCGGCCTGACGTTACCTTATCTGCCTCTATTGGTCTGGCAATGGGATCTTCTTACGACAAATGAAATCCGGACCGCCCTTGACTTCGTCCCGCTTGGCGAAATCCTGAGAACGGTTCTGTATTACCAGAGCAGCAGCTTCGTCGAGACCCGCAATATCCTGTACCTGGTACCCATCTTCGCCCTGGGACTCGCCGGCCTCTACGTTGGCTATCGGGGCTTGCCTGACGAACAGGCCGGATCAGCAAATGGGCTCGGGTGGAGAAGACGCCTCCTGCTCATCGTAGCCTGGTTAGTCGTACCTGTCCTCACCATCTACCTGCTAAGCCTTCGCCAGCCTGTTTTCCTGCCGCGCTATGTCATCTGGATCACTCCGGCGGCCATGATGCTCCTGGCCTTGGGTATTCAATCCTTCTGGAACAACCGCGGCACCCTCTCCAGGCCCCTGGCCGTAACCTTGATGCTCTATATCGTCGTCTATTGGGCTGGAATCGGCTGGCAGGAAAAGACCCTGGAGATAAAGACCGACTTGCGGGGCACGGTGCAGTACATTTCAGAGAACAGGCCGCCAGAGGATCTACTCATCATACAGATCCCGTACTTGCATGTCGCCTATCAATATTACAGCGGCGATCAGGGCCTTAATCCCTTCCAAGAAGGCCAGCGACGACTGGGTTGGTGGGCCCCTGGCCTAGCGCCGGAGAGTGAACTTGGCGTCGAAGCGGCCAGGAGTCAGGTCGACCGACAAATGCGCGATCTCACTTCCGGCGCCGGGGACATATGGGTCATGCTCAGCGAGGTAGAGCTGGCCGACCCTGGGCATCTAATGTTAGATTGGCTCGACACAGAGACAACCTTGATCGATCAGGTCGACTTCCGAGGCGCCCAGGTACGCCACTATCGAATGACGAGCGAGGTGACCGAAGTGGGGCAGGCCAACTGATATAGAGCTTCATGTTCGTAGACTGGCCAGTTGGAGCTTTTTGGAGCAAGGCTGGCCGGATCGCACCTACGATAGACGGGCCAAAATCACGACGGGAATGACCCGCTTGGTCTTCTCCTTATATTCCGCGAATCCGGCCAATTCCTTTTCCATCCTCGTGTACAATTCCGTGCGCTCCGGCTCTGAAACGACGGCCGCCCTGGCTTGGAAATCCTCTGTACCATACTCGACGCCAACAACCGGGTTAGCCACCAGATTATGATACCAGTCCGGATGGGATGGGGCGCCGCCCTTAGAAGCAACCACAACTAGCTTGTCGCCATCTTCAAAAGTGACGAGCGGGTTGATACGTTCCTTGCCACTTTTGGCGCCAGTCGTGTGCAAAAGCAGCAACCTGGTGTTGGCGAAATGGCCGCCGACCATGCCGTCGTTGGCCCGAAACTCTTCAATTATTCGTTTATTCCAATCAGACATCTGTCTCTTCTCCGCAGCTGAGTTCGTTATGATTATGGGACGATAATAACCGGCACTCGTTATCAGAGTATAAGATAACATTCATCGTTGCGCAGGGTTGCCATGAGGTAGCCCCGCAAGAAAACGTGATCGCTAGTATTGACCAAATTTGACGGCCAAATACATCTTCTGGCGCGACCATCTATAGGAGAAAGTAGTAGTCGCCAGGACGCATCTGTCAGCGTCAGGATCAGGCTTCACGTTTCTTTGTAGAACTACCTGCCATGAAGCGATTTCTAGACCAACTCCCTGCCGTCGTAATCGTTCTCCTCACGACGCTTGTAGCCCTAGGTGTCAGCATGGTGGTGATCTTTGTGTTGACGGCCGTCGAGCCACGCGGCCGCTGGAACGAGCATTTTACCCCCCAGCAAGATAGATCGGCCTCTGGCCTATTCATTGTGGCCGCCAAACGCCACGATGCTGTCGGCCAGTCACCAGCGGCCAACAACCTCACAGGAGTAAAACATGGCCTTGCCGATAGAAAGTGATCGTCTGCTACTGCGAAGATTCGTCGAAGGCGACGTGGACGACATCGTCCATTTCCTGGCTCACCCCTCTGTCGCTCGAGCCACGCCAGAAATAAAGGCCACGGAAGTTGGCGTGCAGCAGTACATAGTCAGGCAAAACGCCTATTCACCCTTCGAGCGGGAAAAGTGCTTTGACCTGGCCATCGAACATTCGGCCGACAGCAAAGTGATCGGCCTATTGACACTGATAACCAGAAAACATGACCAAGGCGAACTGGGCTATGCTTTGAGCATCGACTATCGCAACCGGGGATACGCGACGGAAGCGGCGCGGGGCCTGGTCAATTACGCTTTTTCCGAGCTCAAACTCCACCGCATCCGGGCCGAGACAACTAGCGCCAATCCCGACTCTTACCGCGTCATGGAACGCCTGGGCATGCGCCGCGAATGCCACATGCGCGAAGCATCTCATCACGACGGCGCTTGGATCGACGTGCTCGTCTACGGCATTCTGGCCCAGGAATGGCTAGCTTCAGGCGAATAATAGTAGTCTGGCTCTGAACCCGCCGCATTGCCTGCTTGCTCTCTCGCCAGGTTATTTCGGCAATGGCACGACGATCTCGTCCATTTCCATTGGGGGGATGCTGGCGCCCGGCAGTTTCTTCAGGTAGCCCCACCAAAACACAGTTATCGACTCTGTTTCCTCTCTGACGACAGAGTTGACGGCGATTCGCTTCTCGTCCCCTGGTTCGATCCTTTGCTCGGCCGGACATGCCTCCGGTGCAAGGCAGGGCGCCCACTCTATCACAGGCAGGATGTCGGTCGGAAGAACCAGATGATAGACGGTTTCGTCAGTATTGTTGGCGATGATTAACGTCTTGCCGTCGATGGCGGCCGTCACCGGAGCGCCAACAAAAGGATTCACAACCGATGTTGCCTTGTCACGAAGACTGGTCATTAGCGAACAGCCAACGAGTAGCAGCCCGCAGCAAGCTACCAATCCCATGGTAAGCCACTGATTTCTGAAGTCTGTGATGCTCATTGTCTGATCCTCCGCACGGCCTCACTTATACAGACGCGCGATGCCGGCAAGAGTTCCCTAATCAGAACAGCCGGCCACATATTGATGCACATAGGAAGGCCAGGAAGGTCCTTCTGCCTCGAATCCGGCCGTCGCTCCGCTTGAGCATTAGTGAGTTTCCGGGCGCCAGATCAGATACTATAATAGCCCAGTGTCCGAACGACTTTTGCCAACCAAGCTCTATATGCCCCCGCAGCGGCCGCTGCTTGTCCCGCGTCCCCGTCTAATTGATCGTCTTGACCAGGAAAGCAACGGGAAAGTGACGCTCGTTTCGGCCCCGGCCGGCTTTGGTAAAACGACGTTGGTCGCACATTGGCTCTCCAGGTTGCCCGAAAAGGATTCAGGCAGCCATTCACCCGCCCGCCCGCTCGCACGCTCAAGGATAGCCTGGTTGTCGCTAGACGAGAACGACAATCTCTTTCCCCGTTTCTTCATCTACTTCATCGCCGCTATCCAGACTGTCTACCCTGAGTTAGCCCGGGGATTACTGTCCAGCCTTCAGACGTCGCCGCCGCCGGATGACGAGGCGGTATTACCTGCCTTGCTGCACGAGTTGGCAACGCTGGAGCAACCGCTGCTGGTGACGCTCGACGACTATCATGTCATCGACAACGAGGCTATTCACCAGGCTGTGAGCGGACTGATCGACTTCATGCCGCCGGCACTACGCTTGGTTATCACCGGCCGCGATGAGCCGCCCTTACCCTTACCCCGCTGGCGGGTGCGCGGCCAGCTGACGGAAATCCGAGCCGCCGACTTGCGTTTCACGGCGGACGAAGCGGCCGCATTTCTGCGACAGACGATGGGCTTGCAACTAGACCAAGAGGTCGTCGCCACGCTGGAAGAGCGCACCGAAGGGTGGGTTGCGGGTCTGCAACTGGCCGCTCTCTCCCTGCGGGACGAGGCCGACGCCCAGGCTTTCGTCGCCGATTTCGGTGGCAGCAACCGCCAGGTAGCCGATTATCTGCTCGAGGAAGTGCTCTACCATCAGCCGCGCGAGGTACAATCGTTCTTACTGCAAACATCTATACTGGACAGATTCCGCGCGGAACTATGTGACCATGTGACAGTGACCGGCGATCGGCGCACTGAATACGCAGAACAGACAGAACACGCTCCAGTTTCCAGACCACCATCGTTAGAACTGCTTGAACACCTTGAAAGAACGAATCTCTTCCTGATTCCTCTCGACGCCCACCGCCATTGGTATCGTTATCATCATCTTTTCTCTCAGTTACTCAGGGATCGCCTGCGGCGCGATCATAGCCCGGGGCAGATAGATGAGCTGCACCGGCGGGCCTCGGCCTGGTTCGCCTCACGGGGCTTACTGGAGGAAGCGATACGCCACGCTCTGGAAGGACACGACCCTGACGAAGCAGCCCGGCTGGTGGCGACCATTCCCACCGATTCCTTGTGGGATCAAGGCAACACAAGCCTGCTTAAGAAATGGGGGCAATTGATCCCCGCCGAGTCCCTCAGGAGCCACCCCCGGTCTCTCATCTCAATTGCGGCCGCCTACCTGGTCACCGGCGACATTCACCCCTTCAATACTTACCTGGCCCTCTGCGAAGGCATCGAAAGCGTTCATGGTGAATACGCCTTGCTAAAGTGCACGCTGGTGCGCAACGAGGGCGACTTCGGCCAGGCGCTACATCTGGCCCAGGAGGCGGGCGAATTTCTACCTGAAAAAGAGGTAACATTGCGAGCTGTGGCCTTGATGCAGATCGCCAACAATCTTCTGCGGTTGGGCGACTTAGATCAAGCGGAACGAGCATTAGTCCAGGCCCGTCGTCTGCTAGCGAACTCGGGGGCGACCAGTCCGAATATCCATCTGCAAGCGATACAACTACAAGGGATCGTGAGCCTGTACCGGGCCGACTTTGCTCAGGCGCAAGGGTTGTATCGCGAGGGCCTGGCCTTGGCCGAAGCGTCGCCGGCCGGCACGCCACCCATGATTGGCGTAATGTATGCCGAACTGGGACGTGTGCACTACGAGTGGAATGAATTGGTGGAAGCGGCCACCAATTTCGCTTTGGCCCGGTCCTGGGCGGAACGGACCGGCATTTCCGACATCCGGGTCGCCGCGCTCGTTGGCGAGATTCAACTGTCCTGCCAGCGCGGCGAAGCGACGGCCGTCGAACCTCACCTGGAAACCTTACGTGACTTCTCTCGTCAGGGCCACTTGCAAGACGTGATCGATCTGACGGAAAGCCTGATCGCCCTCTATTACCTGCGTTTAGGTAAGCTGGAGCATTCGGTCCGCTGGGCCAATGCCTCGAACTTCAAGCTGACCGACCGATCCGACAGCACACAGCGTTCCTACTATCAGGTGTTGGTTGCCGTTCGTCTGGCAGAAAGTCGGGCCTTGGGGATCAAGGATGACCTGCCCAAAATGTCAGCTTTGCTTGAACACATGTATCGACAGGCGTCGGCCGCCGACTATCGGCATGACATGATTGAGATTCTCATCTTGCAGGCTCTGGTGCTGGATTACGGGGGCGACATGATCGCCGCGCGCCAGGCCCTTCGACGAGCCCTCGAACTGGCCCAGCCCGGCAGCCTTATCCGCACTTTCCTCGACGCCGGACCGGCCTTGGCGCCATTACTGGCCAAGATCGAGGGGCCTTACGCCCAGCGCCTCTACCAGGCCTTTAGGACAGAGCTGCAGGGGCGGGACGACGAAAAAACTGCCGCCGCTACGCTAAATCTCACCCCTCGCGAGTACGAGATCCTCAGGGAAATCGCCGCCGGCCTAGCCAACAAAGAGATCGAAGAAAAGCTCGTCATTTCCCAAAACACCGTGCGCACCCACATCAAGAACCTGTATAGCAAACTCGGGGTCAGCAGCCGCACCCAGGCCGTCAAAAGAGCGCGTGATTTGAACCTGGTCTAGCCAGAGAATTGGGACGCAGATTTGCAGGATTTCGCGGATTAATAACCGCCTGCCGGAAAAGCCCCGTTCATCGCCGGCGTTCAAACCACATTAGTTGGTTTCCCCGCGCTGACGCCAAACGAATCACAACCTGGACCTCGCCCCAACAAGGCAATTCACCCCCAATCTCACCCCCCAGTTCACCGTTAAAGGTGACGACAATCCCCGCGCCGATACTGTAGAATATGGCTTATCACATATGGCCAAAGGCTGAAAGCTGAAAACTGACGGCTGAAAGCTATCTTCTCAGGAGGAACTTCACATGATAGCTACCCTGCGCAACCGAAACTTCTTTTTGCTCTGGTCTGGCGGGCTAATTTCCATGATCGGCACCTGGATGCTGCTGGCCGCTTTGCCCTTCTATATCTACAGCGTTACGGGCTCGGCCCTGGCCACCAGCGGCCTGCTCATGGCCTATCTTGCCCCCGGCGCCCTGTTTGGCTCGATAGCTGGGGTCTTTGTCGATCGTTGGGATCGCAAACGCGTGCTTGTGATCGGCAACTTGATCCAGGCAGCCATCATCCCTGTGCTGCTGCTGGTGGATGCCAATGGCTGGATATGGCTGGTTTACGTGGTGGCCTTTCTTGAATCAACCGTCAACCAGTTTCTGGGCCCGGCCGAAAACGCATTGCTGCCCACCCTGGTTGACGAAGAGCACCTGGTTTCGGCCAACTCAATGAACGCCCTGAACGACAATCTGGCTCGAATTATCGGCGCCGCCTTGGGCGGCATTTTGTTGGGCATGGTCGGCTTCAGAAACGTGGTCCTATTCGACGCATTGTCCTTCCTGGCAGCAGCCGCTCTCATCGCTTTTGTCGTCGTAAAACCTGTCGTCCAGGCCACCGCGGCCGAGGCAGCGGCCAATGTTTCGCGCTGGTTGCAAGTTTGGCGTGAATGGATCAGCGGCTTGCGCCTGGTCGCCGATGACAACATTTTGCGTAATTTGTTCATCGTGATTGGCGTCGCCCTCTTTGGCGATGCCATTCTTAGCGCGCTGCTGGCTGTCTTTGCTCAAGACGTCGCTGGCTTTTCGGCGACTGATTTCGGCTGGCTCTTAACGGCGCGTGGAATTGGCGGCATTGCCGGCGGCATCGTCATTGCCCAGTTTGGTTCCAAGTTCTCTAATAGCCTATTGATCACTGGCGGACTGATTCTTACCGGCTTAGGCATCCTGGTCATGGTGACCTTCCCCACCCTAATGATTGTAGTTGGCCTGATGATTTTGGCCGGCCCGTTTCTGATGGCCTGGATCATTGGAATGCAGACCGTTCTGCAGCAGGCGACTGACGATAGTTTTCGTGGCCGGGTTTTCGGCGCTTACGGAACAACCAGCACGATCCTAATGTTCGTCGGCGCAGGCCTGGCCGGCATGCTGGCCGACACACTAGGTGCCTCTGCGCTCATGGCCAGCGCGGCCGTCATCTACGTCGTCGCCGGGATGTTGGGATGGGTACTGTTGAGCAAGCCGCTAAGCCAGGCGGCCGCCCCGGCGACTCCCTAGGCCACGCTCCTCCCCTAAGAATGGGACGCAGATTCCGCAGATAGACAACCAGCTGGTGGCGATCAACACGCTGCCATTACATATCTGGCACACTGACTGAGGACCGATCCAGGTCGTCCCTCTTTCATTTCTGCTCGATTAACCCTTGCGTCAGGTTTGCCCGTAATACTTGCAGCATACGCCTTGATAAGGCACCATTTCAGCTTGGGCAGCACGAGCAGAAGCAGAAGACATTAGTCAGGGACGGCATGGTGGATCCAAACAGTGCTCACCTCAGTTTGGCTCTCTTCTAATCCGTCATATCTGCGTCAATCAGCGTCCCATATCTCTTCCAAGGGGTTAAGCAATGAAAATCCATCTGGTCGACGGCACTTACGAGCTTTTCCGCAGTTTCTACGGACCACCGCCGAAGAAGGCACCCGACGGCCGCGAGGTCGGGGCGACGATCGGTCTGCTCAGGAGCCTGCTGGCCCTGATTTCCGATACGGGCGCGACTCATATCGCCTGCGCCTTCGATCACGTCGTTGAGTCTTTCCGCAATGACCTATTCTCGGGCTACAAGACCGGCGCGGGCATCGACCCGGATTTACGCGCCCAGTTCTCGTTGGCCGAGCAAGCCATCGCCGCGTTAGGGATCGTCGTCTGGCCCATGGTGGAGCTGGAAGCCGACGACGCCATCGCCACGGCCGCCGTTCGATTTCGCGATGAACCGGCCGTCGATCAGGTAGTCATCTGCTCGCCCGACAAGGACCTGGCCCAGCTAGTCTCGGGGAACCGCGTCGTCTGTTGGGATCGCCGGCGGGAAATCATCTACGACGAGGCTACGGTGATCGAGAAGTACGGTGTGAGTCCGCCATCCATTCCAGACTGGCTGGCCCTGGTGGGCGATAAGGCGGACGGCATCCCCGGCATCCCGGCCTGGGGCGCCAAGTCGGCCGCGACTTTGCTCTCTAGCTTTCAGCACATCGAAAACATCCCGGACGATATCGACCAATGGAGCGTTTCCGCCGGGCGGGCGCGCCGGCTCGCCGCCAATCTTGCCCGCCACAGGGAAGAGGCTTTCCTATACCGGCAGCTCACAACGCTGCGCACCAACGTACCTCTCACCGAAAGCGCAGATGATCTGGAGTGGCGGGGGGCGCGGAATGAGCTACGGCAGCTCTGTTCACAGTTGGGGGCCGATGACTTTCCAGATCGAATCCCTCGCTGGACCTCGGGATCGTAGCCGCTGGGCCACGCCAGGCACAGATCTGGCTTTTGCCAAGCAATGCCAGTATGAGTCGACAAAGGGGTCAATATGAACGGAGGCACACTGACAGTAGACGGGAACGAGGCGCAAGGATATTCTTCTATCCGCGAAATCCGCGTTAATCCGCGTCCCATTGCCAGAGGACGAGAAACATGATCAGAGCCGCGGCCGTACAATTCAACCATAGGGCGGGTGATAAAGCCTACAACCTCAGCCAGATCGAACACTTCTGCCAGATGGCGGCCGATCAGGGGGTGCAATTGATCTCATTTCCTGAGATGTGCGTCAGCGGCTATTGGCACATGCGTGATCTAGATAGAGAGGCGGTGGTCGGCCTGTCAGAACCCGTGCCCGAGGGGCCTTCGACCAAAAGGCTGCGGCGCCTAGCGGAAAAGCACAACCTGATCGTCGGCGCCGGCTTGCTTGAGAAGACGGCCGGCGGGTCGCTTTACAATGCGTATGTTGTTTGCGACGTGGACGGCGCCTTTCACAAGCACCGCAAGATTCATTGTTTCATCAACGAGCATGTGCGAAGCGGCAACCAGTATACCGTCTTTGACACGTCTTTGGGCTACAAGGTAGGCATTTTGATTTGCTACGACAACAACATTGTCGAGAACGTGCGCATCACGGGCTTGATGGGCGCCGATATCCTGCTGGCGCCCCATCAAACGGGCGGCGTGCAGTCGAAAAGTCCGCAGGCCATGGGGCTCATCGAGCCGGAGCTATGGCACAATAGGGAGTTTGACCCGCAAAGCATCGAGGCGGAGTTCAAAGGAGATAAAGGGCGTGGCTGGTTGATGCGCTGGTTGCCATCCCGGGCCCATGACAACGGCCTGTTCCTGGTCTTCAGCAATGGCGTTGGCCCGGATGACGATGAAGTCCGTACCGGTAATGCCATGATCATCGATTGTTACGGCCGTATCCTTTCCGAGACATGGGCCGCAAAAGACGAGATGGTCATCGCCGACCTTGATATGAGCCTCCTAGAAAAATGCACCGGTAGGAGATGGCGCAAGGGTCGCAGGCCTGATCTGTATCGGCCGTTAACGGAGCCCTTGGGAGATGAAGTCGATCCGCGACAAGCAAGATTTTCGGGCTAAGCACCTGTCACGATACTGGTAGCAGCCGGCCATCCTCGCGGATGGCGTTAAGGACCGCCTTGGGCTGCTCCTGGTGCGGCAGGTGGCCAGCCCCGGGTAGTGTGACCAGCCGGGCCGTGGGCTGCAGCCGGATCAACGTCTTGGCCGCGTCGACCGAGATGATGGCGTCGTGTTCCCCCCAAATTGCCAGCGTCGGCACCTGGCACCGGCCGAGGCGTTCCGGCAGCTCTCTCTGCTGGCGCGGCGTCCAGGAGGCCAACTGGCGCAGGACCGAGAAGTAGGCCCCCTTCTGCTTATCGCTCCATACCCGCTCGTTCACCCTTTTGAACAGAAAATCTGCATCAGCCTGGGCCAGGCCTTCCAGGTCGGCGTAATAGGGTCGCAAGGTATCGTAGGCGGCCGCCGGATCCCGGCGCAGCCGGGTATACATCCACTCCCCGACCCCGGGGATCATGAACAGCAGAAGGCGCGGATTCAGCGCTTGGCGGCTGGCCACTACCGTGCCGTCCAGCAGCACCAACCCGGAAGTCTTTTCCGGCCGCTCCAGCGCGATCTGCTGGCAAAGCAGGCCGCCCAAAGAACTGCCCACCAGCAACGCCGGCCCAACATCCAACGTCTCGAGCAATTCCAGCAAGACCGAAGTCAAGAAAGGCGGCGACAGCGATCGAGACGGCCGGCTGCTGCGACCAAAGCCAGGCAGGTCCGGGGCCAGGATACGATGCGCGGCCGCCAGCTC
>JBFFWQ010000127.1:0-16872 GCA_041570195.1 Promineifilaceae bacterium (SeqCode)
GACGAAAGTCGGGCTTAGTGATCCCACGGTACCGAGTGGAAGGGCCGTGGCTTACCGGATAAAAGCTACCCCGGGGATAACAGGCTAGTCTGGTCCAAGAGTTCATATCGACGACCAGGCTCGGCACCTCGATGTCGGCTCATCGCATCCTGGGGCTGGATAAGGTCCCAAGGGTTGGGCTGTTCGCCCATTAAAGCGGTACGTGAGCTGGGTTCAGACCGTCGTGAGACAGGTCGGTCTCTATCCGCTGTGGGCGCAAGGGATTTGAGAGGAGCTGCCCCTAGTACGAGAGGACCGGGGTGGACAGACCTCTAGTGTGCCAGTTGTTCCGCCAGGAGCATTGCTGGGTAGCTACGTCTGGCAGAGATAACCGCTGAAAGCATCTAAGCGGGAAGCTCGCCTCAAGATTAGATCCCTCGTCCGGGCGCTTTGGCGCTCGGAGTAAGACCGCTAGAAGACTACTAGTTTGATAGGCGGCGTGTGTAAGTGCAGCAATGTATTCAGCTAAGCCGTACTAATGGTCGAGGGCTTACAATGCATATGGTACGGAGAATTCGGGGTTTTGACCCGTGTTTCTGCGATAGAGTGTTTTCCTATTCAATTGTTTAACAACAGAATTCGCTGACTATCTAATTCTGTTAGTTATCTAACTTTGTTAGATCAAGGTCTTTTGGTGATAGAAGCGACGAGGGTACACCCGGTCCCATCCCGAACCCGGCAGTTAAGCTCGTCAGCGCCGATGGTACTTGGGGGGCGACCCCCTGGGAGAGTAGGTCATTGCCAAGAGACCTTTTTTATTGCCTCCTGGCGCCTGGCGGTGTGTCGCTTCCTGGGGATGGCCGGCCGCGCCTAAAGCCAAACCAATAACAAGCCAACAATGACCTACCTGGCTCAGTCTGATATGATCTCGGGCGGCAGTAAGCCAGGAACTGCATGAGCGAATACGTCACGCTATTACGTGACAATTCAAACTATCGTCTGCTTTGGTTAGGCTCAGTTGTTAGCCAGTTGGGTGACTGGTTCAATCTGATCGCCTCCGCGTCGCTGGTGGCCACTCTGTCAGGCACCGGCAGCGCGATCAGTTATCTGTTCCTGGCCCGATTTCTCCCCCTGTTTCTATTCAGTCCCCTGGCCGGCGTTCTGGCCGACCGCTATGAACGCCGGCATATCATGATCGCCTCTGACCTGCTGCGCGCGGTGACCGTATTGGGTTTCCTGCTCGTCCGCGAACCGGGGCAGGTGTGGTTGCTTTATGTGCTGACCTTTCTCCAGTTCGCTTTGAGTGCTATCTTCACCCCGGCCAGATCGGCCGTTCTGGCCAACGTCGTTCGCCGTGACGAACTGGTGCCAGCCAATGCGCTCGATAGCTTGACCTGGAGCACCATGTTGGCCTTTGGTGCACTGCTGGGCGGCATCGTCGCCGCCACGCTGGGCATCACCCAGGCATTCATATTAGACGCTCTCACCTTTGTGCTTTCAGGCCTGCTCCTAAGTCGTATCGCCGGCCCGATCAGGGCACATAATAGTACTGTACAAGGTGGCGGTTCATTCAAGTTTCTGGACGGACTGCGCTATCTGCGAAAACATGCCTTCATTCTCGGCGTTAGCCTGGTAAAGGCCGGCGGCGCGTTGGCCTGGGGCGCCATAAACGTTTTGGAAATCACTTATGCCACGGATATTTTCCAACTCGACTTCTCGTTCGGGGAGTCATCATTTGCCGCGAGCATTGACAGCAGCACGGCCGTCCTGGGCATGATCTATGCCGTCAGTGGTTTGGGAACTGGCCTCGGCCCCCTGTTTCTGCGACGATTTCTGGGCGACGCCCCGCTTCGACAGCGATGGGCCATCAGCCTTGGCTTTGGCTTGCTGACCCTGGGTCTTGTGTTATTGAGCATCGCCCCGACGTTGGGCTTTTTTAGCTTGGCGACACTCATTCGCACGATTGGCTCGGGTACGATCTGGGTTTTTTCGGCCGCCCTACTGCAGATGGTTGTGCCGGATCGCTTCAGAGGCCGCGTATTCGCCTTTGAATTTGCCGCCCTAACTCTGACCCAGTCAATTTCCACTGTCTGGGCCGGTTACGCTCAGGATGCTTTGGGGCTGACCGTACAGCAAGTGACGTTTTCCATGGCCGTTGTCGCGGCCGTTGTCGGCCTGGCCTGGCTGGTCTTTCATCTCCGCCATCTTTCAGAGCCGAAGGCGAGCGAAGAAGCCTAAAAAACGTCGTACCATTTTCGGCTCTCTTTCTCCCATCCCTGCTCGCCGATCAAAGGCACGAATCGTACATGGCTGAGAGTGTGCCGTTCGTACTCCTGTTCGGTCTTGCGAATGACTTTGATCAGCCGTTGAGCTCTTTGCTCTGAGCCGACCGGCATGACCAATCGCCCGCCGATAGCCAGCTGATCCTTCAACGCTTCGGGCACCTCCGGGCCGCCGGCGGCGACGACGATGGCATCATAAGGCGCGTGCTCGGGCCAGCCCAGCGTGCCGTCAGCGTGATACACGTGAACATTGGCATAGCCCAGGGTATTCAGGTTCTGCCTGGCAAAGGTCACCAGACTTTCAAAACGTTCAATCGTATATACTTGGGCCGCGATCCGGCTGATGACCGCCGCTGCATATCCCGAACCGGTCCCGATTTCCAGGACGCTGTCCTCAGACGCGATCTGCAATTCCTGGATCATTAACGCCACCACGTAGGGCTGGGAAATCGTCTGTCCCTCTAGAATGGGAAGCGGCCCATCGTCGTAGGCGAAATTAGAGTAATCGTCGGAGACGAAAGCCTCGCGTGGCACGGTGCGCATCGCAGCCAGCACCGCTGGATTGGTAATGCCGCGCCCAGCTAATTGCCGAGCTACCATTAACTCGCGTTGCTCTTCCGGCGACCGTTCGGCCGAGGCCATCATTTTCCTCCAGACAGTTGGGAAAAGGTATCGATGATTATAGTACCTCGAGACAACGCCCTTCGCCACCGTCCCAAAGAGACGGCCGATTATGCTGTGGGTCGCTAATCAGAAGATGTAGCCCGGCTGGGAAATGCACCTGGGAAGAGGTTAGCCGGCTTGCTGCCCTGTCTGCGACCGTTGGCTAAAAGCAACCTGGTTTGAAGCAACCTGGTTTGAAGCAACCTGGCTAGAAACTACCTGGTTAGAAATAACCGAGCTCGTGGGCGGCCGCAGCCAGTTGGTCTCGGAACCCGGGATGGGCGATAGCGATCAACTCCCTCGCGCGCTGGCGTATTGTCTTGCCATAGAGGGAGGCGACGCCATATTCGGTGACCACATAGTGAACGTCATTGCGTGTCGTCACCACGCCGGCGCCCTCGGCGAGTAAAGGCACGATGCGGCTGATATCGTCTTGCTTGGCCGTGGACAGGAAAGCGATGATCGGTAGACCTCCCTCAGACCGGGCCGCGCCGCGAATGAAGTCAAGCTGTCCGCCAACGCCACTGTATATGCGCGGGCCGATAGAATCGGCGCATACCTGGCCAGTAAGATCGACCTGCAAGGCCGAGTTGATAGCCACCATTTTGTCGTTCTGGGCGATATTGAAGGGATCGTTAACGTAGTCGGTCGGGTGCATTTCGATGATGGGGTTGTTGTGTACGAATTCGTACAAGGGCAACGATCCGAACAGGAAACCGGCCACGATCTTGCCTGGGTGGAACGTCTTGCGGGCACAGGTGATGACGCCGGCTTCGACCATGTCGATTACGCCGTCCGAAAAAAGCTCGGTGTGAACACCCAGATCCTTGTGGCCGCCCAGATTCTGTAGCACCGCATCCGGGATGCTGCCAATACCCATCTGTAGCGTCGCGCCGTCGGGGATCATCTCAGCGATATGCTGACCCACTTGCAGATGTCTTTCTGAGCTGCCACCCTGCGGCGCCAGGGGCAGCGGATAGTCGACTTCAACCACGTGATGTAGCCGGCTAACATGGATAAAACTGTCCCCCAGGGTTCGCGGCATCTGGCGATTGACCTCGGCGATGATGATCCGGGCCGACTCGGCCGCCGGTTTGGACGTGCCCACTTCCACCCCAAAGCTGCAGAAGCCGTGCTCGTCGGGTGGCGAAACCGAGATCAATACAACGTCGATGGGCAATAATCCGCTCCGAAACAAGCCTGGGATCTCAGAAAGGAATACTGGAGTGAAGTCAGCCTGACCCTTCTGCACCGCCTCGCGGACGTTGGGGCCGATGAAAAGGGCATTCACCCGAATGGCGTCCTGGTACTCGGGCGCGACATATGGCGCATCGCCAAAGGTCAACATATGGGTCAGTTCCACGTCCCGCAATTCGCTGGCCCGCCTGGTCAGACCTTCTACAAGAACCTTGGGCACGCCGGCGCCGCCGCCCAGGTAGATCCGATCGCCGGACGAGATATGGGCCATTACTGAGTCGACATCGGCTACTTTCCGGCGATAGATTGCTTGCCAGTTCATACCATGCCTCCTGCTTGTGGCAGGTCGGATAAATCGATCTCCATATCGCGGCCGAGCGCGCTGGCCACGGCCGCATTGGAAAGCTTTCCCTTGTAGAGGTTCATGCCCAGGCTGAGGGCGGCCATATGTCTATGCTGGCTCAGCAGCCCGTACTGGCCAATGGCTAGCAAGTAGGGTAGGGCGGCGTTGGTGATAGCGTAGCTGGTTGTGCGGGCCACGGCAGCGGTCATGTTTGGCACGCAGAAATGGATCACACCCTCTTCAAGGTAAGTCTGATCTCGCAGCGTTGTCGGCCGGCTGGTCTCAACGCAGCCACCCTGGTCGATGGAGTAGTCGATAATCACCGAGCGCGGGCGCATCCGGCGCACCATTTCGCGGCTCACCAGGATCGGCGCCCGTTGACCAGGAACCAAGACGCAGCCCATTAGGACATCGGCGAATTCGGCCGCCCGCTGCAGGTTGAATTCATTGGAAATCATGGTCGTTACCTGACCGCCAAACACGTCGTCGAGTTTCTGAAGCGCCTGGATGTCGCGATCAAGCACGGTCACCTGGGCGCCCAGCCCCAAGAAGGCGCGGGTGGCATTGACGCCTAGAACGCCTGCGCCCAGGATAACCACAGCCGCCGGGGGCACGCCGGGCAGGCCGCTGAGCAACGTCCCGCGGCCGCCATGGATATTCATGATCAACTGACCGGCGATGATAGGCGCCAACCGGCCGGCGATCTCGCTCATTGGTATCAATACGGGCAGCACCCCATCTTCTTCCTGGATTGTCTCGTAGGCCACGGCCGTGATTTCGTTGACGGCCAGCGCTTCCAGTAGATCGGGCGAGGAGACCGACAGATGCAAGAACGAAAAAAGCGTCTGGCCATGCCGGAAGAGGCGATGCTCCGCGGCCGTGGGCCGGGCAACTTTGGCCACTACCTCTGCCCGGCCGTATGCTTCGGCGGCGGCGTAGACGATTTGGGCGCCGGACCGCCGATAATGTTCGTCGCTGAATCCGGCCCCGACCCCCGCGCCCTTCTCGATAAATACCGTGTGACCGGCTTGGGTCAGAGTCAGGACGCCGGCCGGCGACAAGCCGACACGCATTTCCAGGTCGCGGATTTCCTTTGGGACGCCAAAGTTCATCGGTCCGTTCGCCTCCCCTAATAGGCTGCTCTCAGAACTGTTAGCGACGCTCGTCACTCTCGGACGCTTCGGCCCGGTTGAAGCTGCGCAGGTAGCTTATGGATAGCACCAACATGACGGTGATGATCAACGCCGAGATCACGCAGAAGCGACAGATAGCGCCAATGACAAATAGCTCTAGACCGGTCAAGCCCAAGCTGAATAGAAAGGCGAAGCCGGTTAGAGCGACCAGTAACTCGGGCGAGTACTCGTCGAGCAGCGACCACCAATCCTTCAACCAGGCTACAAGGAAGATGAGCGCGTAGCCTACAAGGCCGATGAGAGCTACCGGAATCGGGCCAATGGCCGAATAGGGAGCATCTGGGCCACTCACCTTTCCGCAATCATCCCAGCCGGTGGGACGACAGACGTTGACCAGATCGCCATTGTGATAGAGCAGCAAGTAAAAGGCTATTACCAGGCCGGGCACGGCCAGCAACTGGATGAGTCGTACTTGCCAATCCGCTGGCCATTGATCAGTTCGCATCGGCCGTTCCTAACGCGCTGGCTATCTCATCCTGGAATGTCGTCAAAGGATGGTTGCCGCTGAACTTCTTATCGTTGACGAAAAACGTCGGCGTGGAATTGACACCCGCCAGGCTCGCCTCGCGGATGTTGTCTTGAATGACGCTATCGTAAACGGCGTTCTCTAAACAACTGCTAAACGCCGCGTGATCCAGTCCTAATTCGCCCGATATTAGGTTGAAACCATCTGAGGTGAAGGCGGTTGGTCTGCCCTGGATCTCAAACATTCTACGGTGAAACTCGTCAAATCGCCCCTGGTCAGCCGCGCACATAGCCGCCGCGGCTGCTGGGAGGGTGGTTGCGTTCAAGGCGAATGGCAGGACGATCCATTGCACATCGCCTTGAGTTACATATAGGTCCTCGAGCAGGCCGGCTGTCTCCAGATTGAAGTCGCGGCAGTATGAACAGCCATAATCTGAAACTTCGACGATACTCACCGGCGCATCGGCCGCGCCTTTGAAGATACAGTTCTCGGGATTGTCGAGGCAAAACTGGGTCAACGTCGTAGCTTCGGGCTCTTGCAGGGCCAAAAACAGCAAGGCGAAAATCACGATGACGCCGACGACGATGATGCCGCCGATCAACCACCAGTTCGTTTCTCTGGCTTGTTCGCGCGGCTTTCTTTTTACTCGTTTAGCCATATTTCTTGGTCTCCTTCTGTCCGGACGCAGAGTCCGATTATGCCACGAGTGTACTGTATTACTTGCAGGTGGCGAGTGTCTTATGTAACGGCTGGCGGCTGACATCTGTCACAAATAGTGGCTGGTGTATCCGCGATCAACGCCTGGCACAGAATTCTGTGAAGAATGTCACCGCTAAGAGGTGATATTCGCCACCAACTGTTTGATGGGTAAATCGGATAAACTTCTTTTAGAGTGACGGATGGCGACGGATACCAATGGATGGGGCGCCATATTTCCACTCTAGTAGGAGGCGCAAATGTTGACGGTACGCGACATTATGACGGTAAGCCCATGCACGGTGAAGCCGGATACGCCTTTGCAGGAAGTGATCATGACCATGAAGATAACTGGTTGCCGGCAGCTACCTGTGCTGGATGATGAAGGGCATCTGGTTGGTATCGTCACCGACCGCGACATACGCCTGGCGATGAATTCGCCCATTGTGCTGCACGGCCGCTGGCAGGACGAGGATTTGCTCGAGCAGGTCAAGGCAGAGAGTTGCATGACCCCAAATCCGATCTGCGTTGAACCGGATACGCCAGCCTATCGGGCTGCGGAGATGCTCAGTGCTTACAAATTTGGCGCCTTGCCAGTCGTCGACGCGGGCAAAATGCTTGGAATTATAACCGTGACGGACTTCTTGGATCGCTTCGCCACCGAACAGCCGCAGGCCCAGGCGGGCGATTGAGACGAAGCTGCTTCAGCTATTCTTCATCAACAATCTCATAAGTGCTCGTGATCGTGGCCGCATGTTCGAGCATGATATGGGCTGAACAGTACTTGGTTGACGACAGTTCAATCGCCCGTTCCACGGCCTTAGGATCAACGTCCCGGCCGCGGATGATGAATTTGATCGTTATATCAGTGAACACGTGGGGAAAATCCTTGGCTTGGTCGGCATGTAACCGGACCTCAAAACCGCTTATGGCTTGCCTCTTTTTCCGCAGAATGGACACGACGTCCATGCTGGTACAGCCTCCCAGTCCTACCAGAAGCAATTCCAACGGCCGGAACCCGTCACCGTCGCCGCCCACTGATGGATGTGCGTCCATTTTGAGCGTGAAGCCGCTTTTGCTGGCTGTGCCGTGAAAGGCCATTCCCTGATCCAAAGTCACTGTAGCGTCCACAAAGATTCTCCTATGAAAATAGCTCTTAGCTCTGAGCTTCTAGCCGTTAGTAAGTGTTTGTTAGCCGTTAGCCTTATCATTCGAGGAAGGCACGCTTCCCCAAGGGTTCCCGCTATCAGGTAAACGCGCCGCACTCGGCGACATACCCGCAATTTGGGCAGTGTAGACGAAATAGGCTGTCCCAGTCGAGATCGACCATATAGCATTTGGGACACGGCTGTCCGCGCTGCGATGGCGCAGGACCGGTCGCGGTGATGTTATTTGCCTTCCACCACTTCTGGCTGCCGGAGGCTGGTCTATTTGGACGAGGCTCATTATTCTCGGACAATGGCGTCTTCCTTACTTCATTGATCCCTGATCTCGGCTTCTACGGCCATCTCGCCGGCATGGGCGAAAGACAATGTAATGGGAAGACGATCGCCGGAGTTAAGCTCGGTCTGACGATCGATGCACATGACGTGCAGGCCGCCTGGCTCAAGCACTACCGATTCGCCGGCCGGAATATCGATCTGTTGCACCTGTTGCATGCTCATCACGCCTTCGTCATCGATGGCCGACAAGTGTAACTCGGTCCGGCCGCAAATGTCGAGCGACGCCTTGGTCAGAGTATCATCTTCACGGCTGGAATTGTTTATGGCCATATAGAAGGCCGCGTTGGCGGCCGACTTCGGCGAAGGCCGCCCCCAGGCCTCTTCGACGGTCACGTTGTCCTGATCTCCTGCTGTGCACGCTGCCAGAAGTAGGCCAATCAGCAGGCAGAGCAATAACGCAAAGCGCTTCATTGAGATAGACCTCACTCTTCTCTCAGCATATGCCGCAGATCGGCCGCAATATCTTCTGCGGGTGTGGCAAACGGAAAGAG
Organism: Promineifilaceae bacterium (SeqCode); assembly: GCA_041570195.1. Taxonomy (GTDB): domain Bacteria; phylum Chloroflexota; class Anaerolineae; order Promineifilales; family Promineifilaceae; genus UBA11865. The sequence goes on from JBFFWQ010000127.1 coordinate 8,813, forward strand.
CAAACGTAAACGACCTTCTTTATCCAGCACAGAGACGGTGGCCGTATGATCGACGAGATAGCCGCTTTCAACCGTGCCCGGCCCCTTCTGGTAGAAGATGCCAAAAGGCTCGGCCGCCGCGCTGATTTCCTTCTCCGTACCTGTCAGACCCAAAAATGAAGGATCGAAGTGGCCCAGGTAATCGGCCAGTACCTGCGGCGTATCTCGCTCCGGATCGACCGAAACCATTAGCAACTGTACCTGCTCCTTTTCTTCCGGCTTCAACTCGTCCAATGTCTGGGCAAAGGTTGACAGCGTCGTCGGACAGACGTCCGGGCAATACGTATAGCCAAAGTAGATCAGCACTATGTTGTCGCGGAAATCACTGAGACGAACGTCGTTGCCGTCCTGAGCCGTCAAAGCGAAATCGCCAGGCGCCGCAGGAGCAGGCATGACGATCCCCCGATACTCATACGGGCCGAAGTTCAAGTCGCCGGTCAGGAACCCGATGGTCAACCAGCCGGCCAACAGGCCTATTAGCACGCCGGCTATGGCCAGTACGAGGAGACGCCGTTTGCCACTGGTCGCCTCTTCTTGGTCGGCAGGGATGTCTGAAGTGGATGTCACCGGAAGTTCCCCGCTAGCCGGTGCCCGATCCCTGCATGTCGGGCGTCGCCCCAGAAGACATGGTCACGGTGCTCGTCACAGTCTGATCTGCCCCGCGAGTCAGCGTCGTCGATAGAATGACCAGGAAGATCCAGATGGTAGCGGCCGTACCCAGGTGCAGGACTCGCGACCACATGGGCAAGGCCAGGAGCACGTTGCTGATGCCCAGCGCGAATTGCAGGGTCAGCAGGCCGATGAGTATCCAGGACACGAGCTGAATGCCCCGGTCGCGGCCGCTGGCTCGCAGCAAGTGCCACAATGTCAGGACAATGGCGAAGGCGACGACAAAAGCCGACAGCCGGTGGACCATTTGGATGAGCACGATGGTTTGCAGGTTTGAGGGCACCGTCTCCAGGCCGCAAGCCGGGAAATCCGGGCAAACCAGCGACGCGCCGGTCCGAGTGACCAGAGAGCCGGTCAGCATCAGAATGTAACTGGCCCCGGCGGCAATGGCCGTCCATAAGGGCAGGCGGGTCCCTTCAAACAAGTTCGCCGTTCGCGCGCCCAGGTTGCGCGTCCCAGTCCGGGAGATCGCAACCCACACGGCGACCGCGCCGGCGACCATCATGGCCACGCCGGTGTGAATCCAGCCTGTCCAGCGCGGCAGCTCGTAGATTACATGGATGCCGCCTAAGGCGACCTGAATGGCCAATACGATGCTGGCGAAGATCGCCGTGCGATACATCCATTTATCGGGCTTGTACCAGCGCCAGGACAGGTAAATCAAGGCAGCGATCTGGATGACCACCGCTGCGCCAAACAGGCGGTGAATGAACTCTACCCAGGCGCTCAACAAGAAGGGCGGTACGGCCCGGCCGTGACAAAGTGGCCAGTCTGGGCAGCCCAGGCCGTTGCCGGTCACGCGCACGATACTGCCAACCATGATCAATAGAATGGTGCTGATCAGGGCCGAGAGAGCCAGGTTTGAGAACCGGCGCAATGCTGAGGCGCCCTTTTCGGTTGCCGAAGCATCATGATAAAGTGAAACTTGCATTGAGTAGAAACCTCGTCGCGGTGCAGTCAGAGAGCCCTTTGCTCTTGCTTGCCTGCCCCGTCTTTGCCAATCAGTAATTGCCAAGTCGACCATGTAGATGGATTATGACATCACTATCGGCAGGGGATGATATCAACTTCGGCTGATAAAGTGAAATTTATCACGCAATCGATCGTGACAAATGTCACAAACTTTGCTATTTTGCTGGCCTCACAAATGAACCATAAAATACGATGGGCCGCCCATTGTCGTCGGCGTCTTCGCCAACATGGGCCTGGTCGGGCTGATCACTATCATGGATCATGTCGAAGCTGACTGGCTTCCGGGCGCACAGGGCGAGGAACTCCAGCCTGCAGTATCAGAAGCGGAATTGAGCCGCTGACCGGCCGAACCAATCAAATACAACAGGCATGGCCTGCTACTGGCGGGCCATGCCTGTTCTCGTTTCGACCAAAGCCAGCACTTATTTTTGTATAACAGCGTTAAGCCATACAATATGGCCCGGCGCAAGAGGGTGGGGGTTCTTTGCGCAGCAAAAGCCAAGCTGACCGTTGTAATTCAGGAGATCACACACATGAACATCAAGATAGACATGATTGAATTCCCTTCTAATGGCCAGACCACGCCGGCGTACCTGGCCCGGCCGGACGATGCGTTGAGCCATCCGGCCGTGATCGTGATCCAGGAATGGTGGGGCTTGGTGCCGCATATCAAGGAGATGGCCGAGCGATTCTCCGCCGAAGGTTATATCGCCCTGGCGCCCGATCTCTACCATGGGCAGGCGGCCGAGGAGCCTGACGAGGCTCGTAAGCTGGCCATGGCCCTGGACCGGGACAAGGCAGTGGCCGAAATCACCGCCGCCGCCCGTTACCTGGCTACGCTGCCGGAGACACAGCCCAAGAGGGTGGGGGTGGTTGGCTGGTGCATGGGTGGCGGATTGTCCCTGTCGGCCGCGGCCGAGAACGGGGCTATTGGCGCAGCAGTTTGCTTCTATGGCCGGCCGCTGGATGAATCCGACACCGCCCGGCTACAGGCACCCGTCCTGGGCCATTTCGCCAGTGAGGATCAGGGCATTCCGGTGGCCGATGTGCGCGCTTTCGAGCAAGAGTTGGAGCGGCATGACGTTCCCCACCAGATCCACGTCTACGAAGGAGCCCATCACGCCTTCTTCAACAATACCCGGCCGGTGTACGATCCCCAGGCGGCGGCCGACGCCTGGCGCCGAACCCTAAGTTGGTTCGGCCGTTATTTGAGCGGCTGAGGGCATTGCCAGGCGGGGCATCCTCACAGTCGAAGGCGTGTCCCGGCCGGAACGGTCTCGCGAGCATCTACGACGAGCCGGCCGTCACTCGACTGGCCAACTTGAAGTTGTTGCAGCGGCCGGTCGGCCGGACCATTGACCACGACGCCATCCGCGGCGAATTTGCTGCCATGACACGGACAGGTGAATGTCGTTCCCTCCATCCTGACCTGACAACCAAGATGCGGGCATACTCGATTAATGGCATAGAATCCGGACGCATCCCGTACGAGCCAGCAGCTCGCCCCAGGCACCGGGATAATGCTGCCAACACTGTACACCTCCGGTTTTTCCAACACCACTCGAATCGGCCCAGGCTGTGGTTCCTGGAATCCTAAAAAGCGGCGCAGGCCATTTAGCACCAGCAACCCAGATGCCGCCAAACCAAGTTTGAGTATGGTCCGCCGGATCTTCTGGTTCGGGTTCAACTCGTCCATGTTATCTACGGCGTTTCTTCTTCGTTCGTCCATCACATAGTGATCCGGCTGCCTGATTTGCCTAGCGCAAGGTCCCGACCAGCGTGAGAGCCACCGTAAAGGCGACGATCAACAGAACCACAATCTGTGCCAACCGGCCCGGCCGGTTAAACCACAAGCCTATGCCCTCGGCCGAACGATCTAGAACGTAGGGTACCAGTCCGAGGGCTATAAGTAGCGCCAGCGGTATGATCACGCCCATCCACAGTGGCGGGCCGCGTCTCAGTAGTTCCTGGATCCACAAAAAGAACCAGGGCGCCGTGGCCTCGGCCGGTAAACTCTCGAAATTGGCCGCCGGCGCCAAAGAGGGAGGGAAGAAAACGGTCAGTATTAACAAGCCGATCGAAGCGATTAGCGCCGCCAGCGTCTCCCGCCTGACCAGTTCATTTCGGGAGATGGTCGATCCTCGCCGGTCTGCGCGCGAGATGCCGCCATCCCGGCGAACCCGGAACAAGTGCCAACCGGTGAAGATGGCCGATGCCAGGACCAGGCCATAAACGTGCCAGCCATATAGACGCACGACGGTCGCCCGGCCGATCGCTTCTCCGCCGATCACCAGACCATATAAGCTTTCACCAACGAGTGGGATCGTGCGCAGCAGATTCGTGCCAACTTTCAAGGCCCAGGCAATCTCTTCGTCCCAGCGCAGAGCGTAGCCGGTGAAATCAAAGAAGAGGACCATAACCAGCAAACTAAGGCCCAACAGCCAATTGAAGCGCCGGCCGCCCTTGTAACCTCCGGTTAGGGCAACGCGTATCAGGTGCAGCAGGCTGGTGACAACCAGCACCTGGGCTGCCCAATAGTGTAGTCCACGTATCACGGAACCGTAGGGAACTAAGAGCTTGATCTGCTGCAGCGAGCTGTTGGCTTCTTCCAAGCTGGGCACATAGTAGAACATCTCCAACAAACCGGTCACCAGGAGGACGAACAGCATGAGCAAGGAGATGCCCCCCAGGCCAAATGTGTATCGGAATCGCGCTTCCCGGAGCGGTATGTGGGGTGGGTGAAGATGATGGTAGAAAGTCGGCCGCCCGCGGAGCACCCGCCTGGTTGCTCCGTCTTCGTGGTTACCCGATCGTTGGCGGATTGTCATGGTCGGCCTCGGCGAATCAGGGCCACGGTTACGATCGCCAACGAGAAGCTCAACAGGAAGATACCGGGCCGTGGATCTGGAGTCGGCCTGTACGTGACATGCAGCTTGTAGACGGCCGCATTGCCGGCATCGAGCGTCACCTCGTCGCCCAACTCTCCGCGGGCGCGCATCAGGTAAGCGCTAAGTTGCCAGGTCTGCTCGTCGGTCAATGAACCCGGATTCCACCAAGGCATTGTCTCAGAGATATTTCGCTGAAGTTCGGCGGCGCTATTGAAGCGACTTAGCGATCCAGGTCCTAGCACTGCCGGGACGGCTTTGGGTAACTGGAAGCCTTGGGGAGGATGATTAGGGGCATGGCAGCGGGATTGCCAGCAATTGCTGTCTTCATCCCATTCCTCGCGCCAGGCGTCGGTCAGGCCCTGGCCCCAATCGCCATGGCAGGCCAGGCAGATTTGCCGGTAGACCTCTTCCCCCAGATCGGCCTGGGAGGCTTCGACCGGGACGGGAGCGGCCGCCAGGTCATCGCCAACCAACTCCACGAAACCCTGGGCCATCATCTCGGCTGCATACGGGGATGTGGCCGTGGCTGTCGCCTGGGGCGCGTCCTCAGATTCCGCCTGGCAGCCGGCCAACAGCAGGCCCGCCAGGAGGATCATAACGATCCATACACGCACCAATTTGGGCAAAGCCAGCCAGCGGCTGACCTTTCGCCAGATAACACTCATCGTCACCAATGTACGGTGCGCAGCCTCATCATCTGGCCTGTTCCTCTCCTCGAACGGCCAGAATCAACGAAGCATAACATTATCCACAAGGCCGAGCAATACGGACGGCTGGAATGGAACATAATCCTCGGACAGGGTCTGCACAAGAAGCGAGAGACCTGCTGACGTGTAACCAGCGCAAGCGTCGTCGAAAGAGGTGGGTAAGGCTGGCTTAACCGCAGCCGCCGCTAGAAGGCGCTCGTTTGGTCTCCATTTTTGTCTTAGCTGTGTACAGCAATTCCTGGGTATGGGGATCGGGCTCAGCGGATGCATAACGCGATCCCAGAGCGGAGTCGAAGATATAACAAAGCTGGTCCTCGCCGAAGGTGGCGATCCAATTATTGACGCCGCCTTCCAGGATGTAGACATTGGGCACGTTCTCGGCCACCAGCATCTTCCAAGCTTCAGTCGCCGCCGTCTCGCCATTGCTCATCGTCACGAAGAGGGCGTTTTCGGGCTCGAAGTGAAACGCGGAAATCATTTCCGGCAGCGTCTCCAGGGGTGTGTGTCGCGCGTCGAGGATATGGAACAAATTGAAGTCCGCCTCGTCGCGCACGTCCAGCAAGATAACCTTCAGCCAGGTATCATGAATTGTGTCTAACAATTCACCGGGGTGAATCTGAACGGCCCGCTCGTCAAGGAGGGGCTGTTTCCCGTCGGCGATCATGGCCCAGCGATCTGCGTTGGTTGGCTGACCAATCACGATCAGCCCCAGGCCGCCCATGACCAGAACGCTGGCCGCGCCATAACGCCACTTGGACGCCTTGCTCGGGTCCTTCTTGCCGAAGATGCGTTCCAACTGTTCAGCGTCCCAGAACACGAACAAGGCCATCAGCACTACCAGCAACGCGACAACCCCGGTCGGCAAGCCGAGCCAGCCGGGTATGGTGAGCCGGCCGAGGTAGGACGAGTTCCAGAACAAGTTGAAGGCACCGACTGATTCACCGAACAAGAAGATGCCAAAGATAACGCCCAGGACGAAGGCGATGGCGTCCAGCTTCAGGGTTACCGCCCCGACCAGCGAAGTGCCGGGGCAGAAGCCGCCAATGATAAATCCGGCGCCTATGATCAAGCCGCCGACGATGCCCGACCATAGATAGGTTGGATTGACCCAGACCAGGTTGTAATCGAGCAAGCCCACGGCTGAAGCACCGAATATTAACATCATGGCCACGATGATGGCCCCAAACATGACCTTTAATACGGTTATGTCCTTAAAGTAAAACTGGGCGGCCAATTTCTTCGAGTTGCCGAAGCCGGCCGACTCTAGGACGAAGCCAAAGGCGAAACCGATCAACAGGAAGACCACATAGGCTCCCCAATGGCCCAAAATTTGCGCTAGAGGGAGCGGAAACACATTCATGGTGATTTGGGTCCCTAATTCCAGAATCTACGCAAGGAATAGGCGAATAAGTAGGCGCCGGCGAAGACAGCGAACATGAAGGCCCAGCTGCCGACAGATAGCACCGCGCCGCCGGACAGCGCCTGGCCTGAGGTGCAGCCACGGGCGAATCGAGCGCCATAGCCCATCAACGTGCCGCCGATGAAGGCCATGACCCAGCGCAGTTTCACCGGCACCTGTGGGCCGCGGTTTGTCTCCATCTTGACGCGATTGCTGAGCCAGCCTGAGGCGAAGCCGCCCAATAAGGTTCCTGCAGTCAGGAAGACGATCCAACTATCCAGCGGGTTCTTATCTCCACCGGCCATAGCTAGCAGGTACGGCGTGCGATCGACATGGCCGGGGACGACCAGGTCTTCAAAAAAGACCAGGATGCGGTTCAAACCGCCCGACGCACCCAGGCCGCTACCGGTTATGAAGAAGGCGGCGAACAGGACGACGCCGAGCAGGATGCCGGCCAGGTAAGGGTTGATATAAGGCTTGGCCTTGCGCTCGACCCTGGCACCTTCCACGGCCGGCGGCTGGGCTTCGCTATCTGATGGTGTGTAAGTAGTCATGCGTACGGTTTCCTTCTTTGCTTTGCGCTCGTCTGCGTCCTATTCTTTGTCAGTTGGGTAGCTAGATTTGGACCTGCTCAATCTCCGGCGACGGCCGAAGGTGATTCTTTTTGGTGAATTTCCACTTCATCCCAGCCCATGATCATGCCCTTGATGCTGGCCATCGGCTTGTGCCCGGTTGTCGTCAGATAAACATGCATGACGATGAAGGAGGCAAAAAGCCAGGAGATCAACGTGTGAAAGGGCGCTAGGAACGGCAGGCCACCCATGCTGGCCGTCAGACCGGGCCAGCGCTGGGCGCCCCACATCAGGGCGCCGGTTAGAATCTGCAACGGCAGCAAAACGTTCAAGATGGCGAAATACGTCACCTGCTGCAATGGGTTCATCTTGCGCTGCGGTGTTTTCTCAAAAGGATGCTCGTCGCCGCGGAAGATGCCTTGCAAGTAGAACTTGGCCTGCAAGAATGCTTGGTCAAAGAAGCCTCGCGGCCGAGGCAAAAACTGCTGAATCTCGCCGCTGGCTAGGTGGTAAAAGGCGGCCAGCGTCGCATTGGCGACCAGGATCAGGGCCATGATGTCGTGGACCTGAACCACGTAGCTGAAGCTGAAAATGCCGAACCTATCAGGCTTGTGGATGATCAGCCCGGTGATCAGCAGGATCAGGATGACGATCGTTTGCAGCCAATGCCATGAGCGTTCGTACATGCTGTACATGTAGAGTTCCTGGACTTCTGGCTCGCTGGGCGCGCCGCTGGCTGCGCGGCGCTGGGCGGCCAAGAAGCGCAGACCGCCATGAACGACGACGCCGAGCAGGGTGCCCACGAAGAGTAAGC
>JBFFWQ010000128.1:0-16781 GCA_041570195.1 Promineifilaceae bacterium (SeqCode)
CACCCCGCTGCCAACGAACACGCCAACGGCTACGGCTACCAACACGCCGACGAACACGCCCGTGCCGCCAACGGCGACCAACACGCCGACGAACACGCCCGTGCCGCCAACGGCCACCAATACGCCGACCAACACGCCGCTGCCGCCAACGGCGACGAATACGCCGACGAACACGCCGCTGCCGCCGACGGCCACCAACACGCCGACCAACACGCCGCTGCCGCCGACGGCCACCAACACGCCGACGAACACGCCGCTGCCGCCGACGGCGACGAATACGCCGACCAACACACCGTTGCCGCCGACGGCGACGAATACGCCGACCAATACGCCAGTACCGCCGACGGCCACCAACACGCCCACGAACACGCCGCTGCCGCCGACGGCCACCAACACGCCGCTGCCGCCGACGGCCACCAATACGCCGACGCCAGCCGCACCTGAGCCGCCAACTGTGGACAATGTCTCCAGCGACACCACTGAAACCAATAGCCTGACGCTTTCGCATGACACCTCGGGCTCAAACCGGCTGATGCTCGTCGGCGTTTCCATCAACAACGACAACTTAGAAACGGTGTCCGCTGTCACTTACGCGGGGCAGGCGCTTGAATTCGTCGGCCAGGAAACGCAAACCGACGACGCCAGGGTCGAGCTCTGGAAGCTCGTTGCTCCAGCGATCGGCAGCCACGACGTGGTGGTTACTTTCAACACCGACCTGCTGCGGCAGGCCGTGGTTGGCGTGGTGACCCTCAGCGGTGTCGACCAGGCAGATCCGTTCGGAACCTTCACCTCGACGAACGACACCAGCGGAACCGCCAGCGTCACGGTGGACTCGTCGACCGATGAGTTAGTGCTGGCCGTCTTTTCCTGTGAGACCTGCACGTCGTTGACGGCGCTGTCTCCGGCAGCAGAGCATTGGAATCGGATTGCCGGATCCGGTAAGCAGATTGGCTCTGGAGCGACGCAGCCTGGCGGTATTTCACCGGTGACCATCAGCACGCAGCTGGGCGCGGCCGATCACTGGGCTGTGGGCGCTGTTTCCATTCATCCGGCCGGGGAAACCGGACCGACGCCAACGCCGACCAACACGCCCACGCCGGCGCCAACCCAGACGCCAACCCAGACGGCGACGCCGACCAACACGCCAACACCGGCGCCGCCGACCAGCACGCCGACGTTCACGCCGACCAATACGCCTGGGCCGTCGCCGACGCCGACGAATACCAGCACGCCCAGCCCGACGCCGACGATCACGCCAACGCCGACCAACACGCCGCTACCGACGGCGACCAGCACGCCGACTTCAACGGCCACGCCCACGGCGACGCCAGCGCCGGCCGGTCCGCTCTACTTCTCAATGGCCGGAGGGTTCGACTTTGGCACTTTCTCGGCCGCGGACGAAGACATCGTCGAATTTGACGGGCTGAACTTCTCCATGTTCCTTGACTTCTCAGACGTCGGCGTAACGCGAGATGTGAACGCGCTCCACGTGCTGAGTCCTACATCTATCTTGTTGTCCTTTGACCGGAGCGTAACGGTCCCGGATGTTGGCGTGGTCGACGACTATGACATCGTTCGCTTCGACGCCACGTCAACAGGCGCCAACACGGCCGGTACCTTCAGCCTTTACCTCGACGGTTCTGACGTGGGCTTTGATACGAACAGGGAAGATATCGACGCCATCGCCGTGCTGGACGACGGCACGCTGATCCTATCAACTACCAGCTCCGCCAGCGTGCCCGGGGTGAGTGCTGAAGACGAGGACCTATTGGCCTTCAGCCCGACGTCGCTTGGCCCCAATACCGCGGGCAGTTGGCAGTTACACTTCGACGGTTCGAACGTGGAACTGGACAGTTCCGGAGAGGACGTTGACGCGGTTCACATCGCCGTTGACGGCAAGATCTACCTCTCCGCCATCAATGTCTTCGCGGTGACCGGGCTTTCCGGCGAGGACGAAGATGTCTTCGTGTGCCAGCCGTCCTCCTTGGGCGGTACGACCGCCTGCACCTATGAGCCGGATCTATACTTCGCCGGCGCTATCTGGGGACTTGTCGATACGGATCTTGATGGCCTGTACCTGCCCTAAGGAATCATCTGGCAGCGGAAAACCGTCAGCCTAAGAATGACAACTGAAAACTCTTGCCTGAGGAAGCGCGTATGATTGCAAAAGAAGAAAAACCCATCTTTATCGGCGGCGCCGACAGAAGCGGGACGAGCTTGATGTTCGCCCTGCTGGCCTCGCATCCCAACATCTCCATGGTGCGCCGGACCAATATGTGGCGCTACTTCTACGGCCAGTTCGGCGACTTGAGCCAGGAAGATAACTTCGAGGCCTGCCTGTTGATGATGCTGCGCTACAAGCGCATGGGGCATCTCCAGCCCGATCCGGAACGAATCCGGGCCGAGTATTGGCTGGGCGAACCGGGCTATGGGCCGCTTTTCGCCCTGTTCCATCGCCATAACGCCGAATGGAAAGGCAAGCCGCGCTGGGGTGACAAGTCACTGCACACCGAGCACTACGCCGAAGCCATCTTCCGCGAGTTTCCTGAAGCCAGGCTCATCCACATGATCCGCGATCCCCGTGATCGCTACGCTTCCATCCTGAAGCGCTACACGGGCAAGCGGCCGGCCATTGGCTGGCCCACCAGCCGCTGGCTGCGCTCGGTGCGTGTGGCCCGACGCAACGAAAAGCGTTACCCCGGCCGCTACCTGGCCATGAAATATGAAACGCTGGCCAGCCGGCCGGAAGAGACCATGCTGCGCGTCTGCGAATTCGTGGGCGAGTCTTTCGTTCCCGAACTGCTGTCCATGGGCGGCGCGCCGGACCATTCCGAGGGTAATAGTTCCTTCGGTCAGATCGCGCCCGGCACCATCTCAACCAAGTCCATTGGCCGCTACCGGCAAGTGCTTGAACCCAGGGACATCGCCTTCATCCAGACCTACTCGGCCGGCCTGATGACCGAATTCGACTACGAACTGGAACCGGCCGAACGTACCCGCGACAAGGGTTCGCGCTACTGGTTGGTCGACCTGCCCAGCAACACGGCCAAGATGGTCGCTGGATCGCTTTCTGGAACCCTGAAGACGCGCTGGCGAGAACCGATTCCGGCCAATCGCCTGAGTAAAAGCTGATAACGAGGCCAATGAATACTATCCAACATGAGCTCCGGCCGGTCACTCTGAGGTGGCTAGCCAGGATCCTGGTCTTGCCGGTTATCGCCACGCTGCTGATCGTGGCCTGTACGCCGGCTGCCACAGTCGCCAGGGCGCCTTTGCCCGAAATCACCCGGCCGGACGCTCCGGCCATGCCGGCCGGTTTCCCGTCCGAGCCTTCTGAAGACGCGTCAGGCTGCCAATATTGGATAGCCCCCGCACCGGCCGGTAACAACGCGAATCCGGGCACTTCTGATAGGCCCTGGGCCACCCTGGAGTACGCCGGCGAGAACGTGCCCGACCTGGGCTGCATTGTGTGGGTCAAAGACGGCCGGTATGAGGGACGCAACACCTTCCACCGCCGCTTTGATCAGCCGGCCACCTTCAAAGCCGTGAATCCGTACCGGGCGATTCTGGAAGACAGCGGTTCGCCGCTGGTCGCTCGCGGCGCGCGCAATCTCATCTTTGAAGGCTTTAGGTTTCGCCATAATAGCCCTTCGGCCAGCAAGATGGTCATCCAGGTCTCGCGCAAAGACGATATCTGGTCTGAAGAAATCATCTTCCGTAACAACATCTTCCACGATTCCTATAACGACGATCTGATGAAGGTTCACAACGGCTCGCGGCACATCTTAGTCGAAGGCAACATCTTCTACAACCAGGGTCCGACCGACCAGCATATGGACGTCAACAGCGTCACCGACGTCATCATCCAGGACAACATCTTTTTCAACGACTTCGCCGGCAGTGACCGCGTCGACAATGAAGACACAAAACACTTCATCATGATCAAAGACAGCAACGAGGCCGATGACGGCTTGCTCGGCACGGAGCGGGTGATAGTTCGCCGCAACGTTTTCCTCAACTGGCAGGGTGGGGAGGAAACAATGGTTAAGACCGGCAACGACGGAAAGCCCTACCATGAGGCCAAGGATATCCTGGTAGAGAATAACTTGATGATCGGCAACTCGCCCAGCCTGATCTCCGCCGCCTTCGGCGTGCGCGGCGCCAAAGATGTGACCTTCGCCAACAATACGATCGTGGGCGATCTACCCTCAAAAGCCTATGCCTTTCGGGCGACGATTACTGACCTGAACCCCAAGAACGAAAACATCTACTTCTTGAACAACATCTGGTCGGACGCCACCGGCAGCATGGGCGCCCCAGCGCCAGACGAAAGCAACGAATTCTCAGACGGCGACCCGACCGAGACGACGAACGTGGTCCTCGACAACAATCTCTATTGGAACGCCGGCAAGCCGATCCCGCCTGGTGAACTGGTTAGCCCCATGCAGGACGACCGCCATCCGCTCGTCGACGATCCTCAACTGTCAGAGGACCATTCGAACGTGATACTGCCTCGTTGGGACGGCGGGGCCTTCCTCAGCGGCAATGCCACCATTCGCCAGGAATTTGAGCGACTGGTCGAGTTGTATGGCCGCTTGCCTGCCAGTAGCCCGGCCGTCGGTGCGGCCAACCCGGACTACGCGCCGGCCGACGACATCCTGGGCCGGCCGCGTTCTATCACCCCGGCCCTGGGCGCCTACGAAGGACAGATTCGACTCAGCGGCCGCGGCGATCTGACCTCCATCTTTCTCTGGTGGACGGGCTCGGAAGTGCCCGGAGCCGTCGACTATGCGATCAATTACTGGGTAGATGGTGTCCCGGGAAGAGTCGACGATGTGCCATTGTCGGCCAGCAGCTATACGCTGACCGACATGGTAGCTTATTCCCTCTACAGAGTTCGCCTTGACGTGCTGAATGTGTCAGGCCAGGTTCTGGCCCGCTCCAACGAATTGCTCGTATTGACGACCGATATTCACAACTATATGCCGTTCGTATCCAAATCTCGTTGGGCAGGCTACTAAGATCATGTTGACCACTGACGAAACTAAAGAGAACAGCCATCTACGGCTTGCATATATCATTGGCAGTTACCCGCTGCTGACGACAACCTTCATCGATCGCGAGATCGAAGCCTTGCGCGAGCGAGGCCAGTCAATCCACATCCTGTCGGTGCGCCAGCCCCATGGCGTCCTGTCGCCAGCCCAAGAACAACTGGGCAGGGACGTGACTTACATGTTGCCGCTGAACGCGCTTTCGTTTCTGCAAGGCTTGTTCACCTTTTTGCTGCGCCGGCCGGCGACGTTCATGGGTCTCTTGTGGTACCTGGTGACCCGGCCTGGTGTTCGGTTCAAGGCCCGGATCAAGACCGGCATTCACTTCTTGCAAGGCGTTTACGCCGCCTATCTCATCCGGCCCTGGCATCCGACCCACATCCACGCCCACTTCGCCGATCGGGCGACGACGATGGCCCTGGTCAGCGGCCGGCTGCTGGATCTGCCCTATAGCTTCACGGCCCACGCCAACGACATCTACGTCAACCCGGTCATGCTGGACGAGAAGATGGCCGAGGCCAAGTTCGTGGCCACCTGCACCGGTTACAACGAGCGCCACCTGACTGGCCTGGCCAGTCATGACGCGCACAAGATCAAGCGCATTTATCACGGCCTTGACGCTGGCGCCTATCACCGAAATGGCCATCGACCGGTCAAGCCGCTCATCCTGGCCGTGGGCCAGCTCAAGGAAAAGAAAGGTTTCACCTATTTGTTACAGGCCTGCCGCAGCTTGTTGGACGACGGCTATGACTTCAAATGTCACATCGTAGGCGGCGGGCCGTTGCACGAAACCCTAACCACGCAGATAAGGGATCTGTCCCTGACTGAATCGGTCACGCTGCTGGGCGCCCAACCGCATGAGAAAGTCGTGACCGAGTTTCAAGCGGCGACCCTCTTCGTCTTGCCCTCTGTGCTCAGCGCCGACGGCGACCGCGATGGCATCCCAAACGTCATTCTAGAGGCCATGGCCATGGAATTGCCGGCCGTATCCACCGATCATTCGGGTATCCCGGAGGTTGTCCGCGATGGCCAGACCGGTCTGCTGGTGCCCCCGGCCGACGTTCCGGCCCTGGCAGAAGCCCTGGCCCGCTTACTGGACGATCCCGACCTATGCCGCCAGATGGGTCGCCGCGGCCGCCAGCTGATCCTGGCCGAATTCGACGTCCAACGAAACGCGAACCGTCTTTTGAACGAAATCCTTACCTAATCCCTCTGTAGATTACAGACAGGAATCAATCATTCGTTTTTCACCAGTTACATGCTATGAAAGAAAGCTTTAAGCCATTCGCCGGCGACACTCTGTTCCTGGTCTGGGGCCCTCCCAGTCATGGGCCGCGGAGCAAAGTCTTCTCCCGGGAGCTAGGCATCGAGAAGATCCGCTTTGTCTGCTCGACACGGCGTCGTGGCGCCTTGGTGGCGCCCTACAAATACAGCTATCAGGCCGTGCAGACGATGCGCCTGCTCTTTCGCGAGCGGCCGAAGATCGTCATGGTCCAGAGCCCGCCCAACCTGGCCGTCCTCTTCGTTTACATCTACTGTCTGTTGACCGGCAGTCGTTTTGTGGTCGACGCCCACAGCGCGGCCTTCCTTCACCGCTTCTGGTCCCGGCCGCGTTTTCTGAACCGTTTCTTAGCTCGCCAGGCGGTGGCCACCATCGTGACCAACGAACACTTCGCCAGGCAGCTTGAGAGTTGGGGCGGCCGGGCCCTGGTGCTGCGCGATATTCCGACTACATTCCCGGATGGGGGCGCTTACCCGGGCTTGAACGGCAGCTTCAACGTAGTCGTGGTCAGCACCTTCACCGGGGACGAACCGTTGGCAGAAGTACTCGACGCCGCATCCGATCTGCCAGGTACACATTTTTACGTCACCGGCCGCAAGAGCCAGGCCGATACCAGGTTATTGGCCCGCGCCCCGGAGAACGTCCATTTCACCGACTTCTTGCCGGATGATGCCTACTACGGGCTAATGCGTTCCGGTGACGCGATCATGTGCCTGACCACCCGCAACCACACCATGCAGCGCGGCGCCTGCGAGGCCCTGTCCCTGGGCAAACCGATCATCACCTCCGATTGGCCCTTGCTGCGCGGCTACTTCAACAAGGGCACGGTTTACGTATCCAACGACAGTGCCGGTATACGAGACGGCGTACTGAGCATGCAAGCGTCCTACCCGGACTACGAGGCGGGCATCGACGACCTGCGAGACGAGCAGGCCCGTGAATGGCAGCGCCAGTCGGCCGAGCTGGTCCGGCTATTGAGTAAAAGTTAAGCAACAAAAGCCTGGCTTCTGTTTAGCAAACAGGTCCAATAGTTGTTACCGAGAAGCCAGGCTCTATAGACCACAAGGAAAGAAAGCAGTGACAAATATCAGCATTTTCGGATTGGGTTACGTTGGCGCCGTTTCGGCCGCATGCCTGGCCGACAACGGCCACCAGGTTACCGGCGTCGACGTCAATTCCACAAAGGTCGAATTGATAAGCCGTGGCCAAAGCCCGGTTGTCGAAGAAGGCATGAATGAACTCATGTGCCAGGGCATCCAATCCGGTCGGCTCCAGGCCACCATCGACGGGGCCGAGGCCGTGGCCCAAAGCGACGTCTCCTTCATCTGCGTCGGCACGCCCAGCAACGGCAATGGCAGTCTGAACCTGCAATACGTCCGGCGCGTCTGCGCCGACATTGGCGCTGCCCTGGCAGAAAAGGACGGCTACCACGTGATCGTGGCCCGCTCCACCATGTTGCCCGGCAGCACCGAAGAGGTGGTCATCCCGGCCCTGGAGCGAACCTCAGGCAAGAAGGCCGGCCGCGATTTCGGCGTCTGCTTCAACCCTGAATTCCTGCGCGAAGGCAGTTCCATCAAGGACTTTTACAATCCACCCTTTACCGTCATCGGCGGCGACGATGCCCGGGCGATCGAAGCTGTGCGCGGTATTTACGCCATGTTGGACGCGGAATTCATCGTCGCTCCCTATAAGGTCGCCGAAATGGTCAAGTATGCGGCCAACGCCTTCCATGCCCTGAAGGTTTCCTTCGCCAACGAGATCGGCAACATCTGCAAGCAACAAGATGTCGACAGCCACCAAGTGATGGACATTTTTGCCAAGGACGACAAACTCAACATCTCATCCGCCTATCTCAAGCCCGGCTTCGCTTTCGGCGGCTCCTGTTTGCCCAAAGATCTGCGGGCCATCATTTACCACAGCAGAAGCCTGGATGTCTCGGCCGACGTGCTGGAGTCCATTCTGCCCAGCAATCGGTACCAGATCGATCGCGCTTTTGAGATGATCCGGAGCACCGGTCACAAGCGGGTGGGGGTGCTGGGCCTTAGTTTTAAGGCTGGAACCGATGACCTGCGCGAAAGTCCTCTGGTCGAGTTGATCGAGCGCCTGATCGGCAAAGGCTACCATGTTTCGGTCTACGACCGCAACGTGTCACTGGCCCACCTGCATGGCTCCAACCGCGCCTATATCGAGAAGGAGATACCGCACATTGCCAGCCTGATGCGCGACACGCCCGAAGAGGTCGTCGTCGAGGGCCAGGTTATCGTCGTCGGCAACAAGGCAGCCGAGTTCGGCCGGGCCCTGGAAAAGACCCGATCGGATCAGGTTGTCGTCGACCTCGTACGACTGCTGGATAACCCCAACACCATGACCGCCCAATATGAAGGCATCTGCTGGTAGGAAACAGACTGTGAAGGACAACAAGCGCTTAAAACGACATTGCATGGTTGTCCACGCCTACTACCCCCTGGGCGAGACCCGGGTGGAGCGCGAGGCGATGGCCCTCATCGATCGCGGCTATGAGGTCGACGTTCTTTGCCTCCGTGATGAGGGCGAATGCCAGACCGAAGTCGTTGACGGCGTTCGCATTGATCGTCTGCCCGTCAGGCGCCATCGCGGTTGCGGCCTGGCCTCCCAGTTGCTGGAGTACCTGGCCTTCTTTCTGCTGGTTGTTATCAAGCTGTTCAGCCTTCAGGGCCGGCGGCGTTACAGTTCGATCCAGTGCCATAATCTGCCCGACTTTCTGATCTTCGCCGCCTTCTGGCCTAAATTGCGCGGCGCGCGTCTGATCATCGATTTGCACGACTTGATGCCCGAGTTCTATGCCGCTCGCTTCGGCGGCCGCATGGACAGTTGGCCCGTGCGCCTGGTCAAGCTCGAGGAGCGCTTATCTTGCCGCTTCGCCGACAGAATCATCACCGTCACCGAGTTATGGCGCCAGACCCTGATCGAGCGCGGCGTGCCGGCCGAGAAGATCACCGTGGTCATGAACGTGCCCGACGCGACCTATTATCACCGCCAGGCCGGGAGCAAACCGGCGGCCGTCAATGGCGAGTTTGAGATCATCTATCACGGCACGCTCACGCCACGTTATGGCGTCGACCTGATTATCCAGGCCCTGGCCGAGATTGAACACGGGTCTCCCGAAGTACGTTTGACGATCCTGGGCGATGGCGACCACCGCCAGGAACTACTAGCAATGGTCGCCGATTTGGGGCTGGAAGAGCGCGTCTCATTCAGCGACGGCTTCGTGCCCACGCCCGAACTGCCCGATCTGATCCGCCGCGCCAACGCCGGCGTGGTGCCCAACCGCGACGACATTTTTACCGGCGCCCTGCTGCCGACAAAGCTGCTGGAGTACGTTGCCCTGGGTCTACCCATCATTGCCGCCCGCACGCCGGCCATCGCCACCTACTTCGACGATTCGACCATTGAGTTCTTCACGCCCGGCAGCGCGACCGATCTGGCCCAGCATATTCGCCGTCTGAGCTGCGACCCGGCTCGCCGTAACGAGTTAATCCAGAATACCGACGCCATATACCGCCATAATAGTTGGCGCGAGATCGCCCGGACCTACGCCGACCTGGTTGACGAAGTCGCCATGACCGGCAAGATGACCCTTGCTATCTGACAGGTCTATGGTGTCTCTGGCATCTTCCCAGAAAGTGGCAAACTTATCTGCTTGCCTACGACGTTTCAAAGTTTCCGGGAATATCTACAGACTAAATACTCGACAGAGCGTCGTTTAGAGCAGAGGAATAGTAATGGCTGTGAGCAAAAAAGTCCTCTTGATTGGCCTCGACAGCGCCACGTGGCGGGTCATTGACCCACTGCTGGCCGCCGGCCAGCTACCTAATTTGGCCCAGTTGATGGAGGACGGCGCCTACGGAACGATGATCTCCGACACCTACAGCGCCTCGCCGGTCGTCTGGACGACCATCGCCACCGGCAAAACGCCGGCCAAACATGGTGTCGAGGACTTCTTTTCTTCCCAGAGCCAATTGCGTGCCAGGCGCATCTGGGAGATCTTAGCCGAGCAAGGCGAAACGGTCGGTATTTACCAATACCTGGTCACCTGGCCACCCAAGTCACTTGATGGCTTCGTCGTGCCGGGTTGGCTGGCCCTGGATGAAAAAACTCATCCGCCCGAATTGTCCTTCATCAAATCCTTCAAAAGCTCCGAGAAGGATGGCACCAGTTCGTTGGCTGATTATCTTAGCAACGGTCGCTGCGCAGTGCGCTATGGCCTACGACCTCGCACAGCCGGCTTGGCCGCCGCCTATTTGCTTGGCCGCAACAGCCCGGCCAAAGAACGTAAGTTTCGCGCCCAGCGAACCGACATTGCACTAAGCACCGATTACTTCTGCAATCTACTTGATCGTTACCGGCCGTCCTTCGCGGCCACTATTTACTACCAATCCGACTCGGCCGGCCACTATTACTGGCACTACTTTGAGCCCGAGCGCTACCGGGATGTGCCCGTCGAAGACGTGGAACGCTACGGCCAGGTCCTGCCCCAGATCTACATTGATCTGGATGCGGCTGTCGGCCGGCTGGTCAAGGCGGCCGGCGATGACTACACCGTGCTGGTGATGTCCGACCATGGCATGGGGCCCATTAGCCATCCATCTGGCTATCTCTACCGGCCTAAGTTGGCCGCGCTGCTTGAAGATATGGGTTACGCCACCGACCGAGAGCACGCCCTCATCGGTATCGACTTCTACCTCTTTTTGGGCGATCAGGACCCTCAGGCGGCCGCTGTCGCCGACCTGCTGGTCCTGGTTAATGGCATCGTCGTCGAAGAAACCAGCGAACAGGTATTCCAGGCCTGCTTAATCGACGAGCAATACCTGCTTGTCCAGGTTAAGACGGCCCGCCCCGAGTTGAGGGATTGCACCGTCTGTACGCCGGGTGGCCGAATCTATGCTTACACCGACCTGGTTAGCACCAACGAGAAGACCACCGGCACTCACGAAATAGAAGGCATCTTTATTGCCGCCGGGCCGGGCATTAAGCAGAGCCAGAAACTAGGCCAGGTCCGCCTAGTCGACGTGGCCCCGACCATCCTGGCCCTGACCGGCCGGCCGGTGGCCGAGGACATGGACGGCCAGGTGCTGGTGGATGCCCTTGACGACCGTTTCCTGGCCGAGAGTCCCATTCGCTTCATTGAAAGCTATGAAGACTCCGGCAACGGCCAGGCCGACGAGACGGTCGATCTCAGCGTCGAGGAACGCGAGTACCTGGAGGGCCACCTGCGCGCCCTCGGCTACATGGAATAAGCCCGGAGCCCGTAACCCGGTTTAGCAAACTCGATCGAGATTCAATCCCGCGTTACGAGTAGCCCGGACACTTGGAGAATTCGTTGTATGTTGAAGGAAAATATCCGGCTGGCAACGTCAATAGGCGCATCGACAGAGTTAGGCTCAGATGCTGACGTAGCCACGCCGATAGGCGCCACGCCGTCCGGCGCAAGCTACGAGATCGCCGTCTCGCGCCCGATCGAGGACAGCCCGACCCAGGACAGCCAGTGGGACGCCTTCTTAGAGCAGGTCCCCGGCGTCTATTTCGCTCAGTCCAGTCTCTGGGCCAAGGTGAAGGCGTATCAAGGCTACGAGCCCTTGCGCCTGACGGTCACCCGCCAGGGAAGGATCGTCGCTGGCGCGCAGATCCTCGTGCGGTCATTAAGCACTTTGGTCAACCTGGGTTATGTCTCCCGGGGACCGGTGCTGGCGGAGGACGATCCAGGGCTGATGGCCTTCACGCTCGAGGCCCTGACCAGGGCCGCCCGCCAGGCCCGCATTCGCACGCTCATCTTGCAGCCGCACGGTCAGGGTTCGGGTCCGGTCGAGTTACTGCAAGACCTGGGTTTGCGGCCCACCGCGCGTTCTGTCGCTCCGGTACACACCTTGCTACTCAATCTGCGGCCAGAGTTAGAACAGATCATGGCCCAGATTAAATCACGCACTCGTTACAATATTCGCCTCTCCGGCCGCAAAGATATCGTCGTCCGCGACGGAGACGAGAGAGACCTGGAAAATTACAGCCGCCTGGCCACCCTGACCGGCGAGCGACAGGGCTTCTCCGTGCCGTCCTACGGCTACTACCGCCGGCTATGGCAATTCTTGGCCCCGGCCGGCCAGGCAAAGCTATTCCTGGCCGAGTACCAGGGCGAGCTGATCGCCGCCCAATTGGCCATCGCCTTCGGCGATACCGTGCTCAATCGCATGACTGTTTGGAGCGGCCGCGAAGGCAAGCGCAAACCCAATGAAGCCCTGATGTGGGCCGCTATCCAATGGGCCAAGAAACAAGGCTACACCAGCTATGATTTTGGCGGCCTAAGCCCCAAGGGCGCTGACTCCTACGAGACCGGCGCGCCGTTACCCGAAGACCTGAAGGGTTCGGTGACCTCCTTCAAGCTCGGTTTCGGCGGCCAAATCATTACCACGCCCGAAGCATTCACCTATGTTGGCAACCGGCTCTTGCGCCTGATCGATAAAAATCTGCTGGCCAGAGTCGAAGATTCAAAGAAGATCAAGAAGCTGGCCAATCGGCTTCGCACTAGTTAGGGAATCCTATGAGTGAATATTCTGTTATTCCTGACTCCCGCCGCCCGGCGAGAGCGAACGAAAAGATGCCAGGCGCCGTACGTCGTTTGAAGATCGTGCGCCAGTTGGAGGATGGCCCCTGGACTGACTTTGTCCAGAACCACCCGGACGGCAACATATTTCATTCGCCCGAGATGTTCAGGGTCTACGATCAGACCAAGGGCTACAAGCCCCATCTCTGGGCCGTGATCGACGAGTCGAAGGACGAGCCTAGCATTATGGCCCTGATGCTGCCGGTGCAGATCTCGTTGTTCAACGGCCCATTGCAGCGCATCGCCACGCGCGCCGTGGTTTTCGGCAGCACGCTGGCCGTCGAAGGCCCGGAAGGTGAGGCGGCGCTGGAAAAGCTACTGCGTGCCTATGCCGATGACACTGGCGCCGGCTTTCTCTTCACCGAGCTGCGCAATGTCTCCGATCTGGATCGGTTGCAACCGGTGCTGAACCGTTGCGGCTTCATCTACGAAGAGCACCTCAACTATCTTATCGATCTAGCTCCACCCGAAGAGGAACTCTTCAGCAAGGTATCGCGCCGCACCCGCAGCTACATCCGCAAGGCCATGCGCCAGGATGAGATGGAAGTGCGCGATATTACCGATCGGGCCGACCTGGCCACTTGCTACGAACTGCTGCGTCTGACCTACCAAAATGCCCAGGTACCGTTGTCGGATATTTCCCTGTTCGAAAATGCTTTCGACATATTGCGGCCGTTAGACCTGGCCCGTTTTCAGGCCATCTACCTGGACGGCAAGCCAATCGCCGTCACCATCGACCTGTATTACAAGGACCGGGTCTATTACTGGTACGGCGGCATGGACCGCGACTATCGCGCCAAGCATCCCAACGAATATCTGCGCTGGCACGTCATCAGCCAGGGTAAAAAAGATGGGTACGGATTGTTCGACTTCGGCGGCGCCGGCAAGCCGGAGCAAGTGTACGGCGTGCGCGACTTCAAGGCCAAATTCGGCGGCGAACTGGTAGGCTTTGGCCGCAACGTTTACGAACACTCCCCGCGCCTGCTGCGGCTGAGCACGTTTGGTTATGGCGTCGTGCGCAAGCTACTCTGAGAAGGAACCGAGAGGGAATTGAGCAACTAAAGGAACTGAGAGGAACTGAGGGACACTGTGCCACCGAGCACAGCATCCTGTTAATCCTGTAAATCCTGTCTGATTATGAGTCTTACCAACGGCGTTTATTATCGACTGAAACCCATCATTCCCCGGCGAGTGCAACTTGGCCTGCGTCGCTCCCTGGCGGCCCGCAAGCGAGCCGCCTACTCTGACGTCTGGCCCGTGCTGGAATCGGCCGGATCGCCGCCGGCCGGCTGGCCTGGTTGGCCTGACGGAAAACGCTTCGCCCTCGTGCTGACCCACGACGTCGAGTGGGCCGCCGGCCAAGACAAATGCCGGGCGGTCATGGAGTTGGAGATGGACCTGGGCTTTCGTTCCTCCTTCAACTTCGTGCCTGAGCGCTATGAAGTCAGCCCGGCCCTGCGGCAGCTTTTAACGGAAAATGGTTTTGAAATCGGCGTTCATGGCCTGAACCATGACGGCAAACTGTTTAGCTCGGAGAGCATCTTCCGCCAGCGCGCCCGGCACATCAACGACTATCTGGAACGGTGGAACGCTCGCGGCTTCAGGGCCCCGGCCATGCACCATAACCTGGAGTGGATCGGCCGCTATTTGCACGTTGACTATGACCTGTCGACCTTTGACACCGATCCCTTTGAACCTCAGGCCGATGGCATGGGCACCATCTTTCCCTTCGTGGTTCCTGGCCCGAACGGTCACTCTTACGTGGAAATGCCCTACACGCTGCCCCAGGACCATGGCCTGTTCATCATATTGCAGGAAGGCGGTATCGACATCTGGCGCGATAAGCTGCGCTGGATCGCCGAACGAGGTGGCATGGCCCTTCTGAATGTCCACCCGGATTACATGCATTTCGGCAACGGCCGATTAGGGCAAGAAGAGTTCCCTGTCGCCTATTACGCCGAATTTCTACAAAGCATAAAAGATGACTATCAAAATCAATACTGGCATGCCTTGCCAAGCCAGGTGGCTGGCTATTGCCGCCGGGTTGCCTAGCCACCTCGGCGGAACCGAAAGAAACCTTGCTTATCACCGCTTTATTGTCCCAGATGGATTCAAGGAGAGTCGGTTATCTGGAATCACTTTAGTCATTCGACGGGCAGGTCTGGATTAGTGGGTGATGGACCGCTCGTTGAACAAGTCCGCGAGATCAATGCGGACCGAATCTCGGGAGCTGGCCGGGGAGCCAGTTTTATCGGGAGAGTTTGCACAGCGCACTTTATTAGTATGAGGCAATAGTATGAGCGAATCAATGATGTATCTCGGCACTACAATCCCGGCCGCTAAGGTGGGGTCAAAGTCGTTTTACTACGCCACCAAACGTGTCCTGGACATCACCATTGTTCTTCTGTCATTATTCTTTATCGCCCCGCTCATGTTAGCGATCGCCGTGGCTATCAAGCTAGACAGTCGCGGACCGATCATCTACCGTCAAGAACGCGTCGGCGCCCGACGCATCAAGAACGGTGACCAAGATGAGTGGCAAATCGTCCCTTTCACCTTTTACAAGTTCCGTAGCATGCGCGCCAACGCCGACTCGGGCCTACATAAAGCCTATGTTCAGGCATACATCTCTGGTAACGTGGCCGAAATGCGGCGTATTCGCGGCAAGAGTGAAAAGAACACGTACAAGTTGACTAGGGATCCACGAGTGACCAAGATCGGTCGCTTCCTGCGCACCTCCAGCCTTGACGAACTTCCTCAGCTATGGAATGTGCTGCGTGGCGATATGAGCCTGGTCGGTCCACGACCGGCTCTGGCTTACGAAATCGAGAAGTATCGTACTCATCAGTTGACGCGTTTGGCCGCGCCGGGTGGTATCACTGGCCTGTGGCAGGTGAGCGGCCGGGCCACAACCACCTTTGACGAGATGATCGATCTCGATCTGCAATATGTAAGTCAACAATCAATTCTGTTAGATATCAAGATTCTGATGTCGACGCCCATGGCGGCGATATCGCAAAAAGGAGCTGGCTAATGTCCGACAAAGCTAACATTGGAGTCATCGGCAGCGGCTATTGGGGGCCAAACCTGATCCGCAACTTCGTTGAACTGCCTGGCGCCCACGTCAGGGCGGTCGCCGATCTGGAACCGGATCGGTTGAGCGCCATCTGCGTGCGCTTCCCGCAAATTCCGCTGACCACCCAGAACTACCGCGACCTATTCGAGCTGGACCTGGACGCCGTGGTGATCGCCACGCCGCCCGATACTCACCACGCCATCGCTCGCGAATGCCTGGAAAACAATCTGCACGTCCTGGTCGAAAAACCGGTCACCTTGAACAGTGCCGACGCCTATGATCTCAAAAACCTGGCCGAAGAACGAGGCCTGGTGCTGATGGTCGGCCATACGTTCGAGTACAACCCGGCCGTCAGGTTCCTCAAGGAACTCATCGATAGCGGCGAATTGGGCGAGATCTACTATGTGGATGCCGTCCGGGTCAGCCTGGGCTTGTACCAGACCAAGGCCAATGTGCTCTGGGACCTGGCCCCGCATGACATCTCCATCCTGCGCTACATTCTCGGCGCCGAACCGATCACGGTCTGCGCCCGGGGCAATGGCTTTGTACATGCAGGCGTCGAAGATATCGTCTACTCGCTACTCAAATTCCCGGGCAACGTCCTGGCCCATATGCGCCTGAGTTGGCTGGACCCACGCAAGACGCGCCAATTCACGGTCGTGGGTAGCGAGAAGATGGTCATCTATGACGATGTGTCGGCGCTGGAGAAGATCCAGATCTACGACAAGCGGGTGAAGG
>JBFFWQ010000129.1:0-16667 GCA_041570195.1 Promineifilaceae bacterium (SeqCode)
AAGCCGCCGGCCACCGGATTGTCGGCGTCAAACGCCAGGCGAGCGATAGCATTGCCCGATTCATATACGTAACCGACGTCGATGACCTCAGCGTCGATGGCGAATTGGGCCGGTCGGCCGCGGTTGGCCAGTCCGACGTAGATGCCGCCGTTGGCGACGAAGGCCTGGAACGATGTCCGACCGTCGCCATTGATCCTGGACCATCTTAGATCACGGTTAACGAAGACGTCGAAATTCGCGAGAGCGCCATCGTTGATGTCGCTTGTACTGAGGTCAGTGTAGTCGAAGCCCAATACACCCACGGCATGCTCGACGCCCTCATCGGCGTAGGTAGCCACGCGCAACGCTCTAAGCTCGGCTGCGCCGTCGGGCATGTCGCTCAGGGCGAAGACGTCGAGGGCGTGCTGGTTGGCCAGGTTGTTGGCCAGGCTGGGATCGGCCGGCACGACGAAGGTGCCCGGCTCGAAATCCCGGCCGCCGTCGGCGAACGCGCCTTCAGCCCGGTATACCGGAACGCCGTCGCCGATGAGCTGGTTAACGGTCTGGAAGGCGGCCAGGCTGGTCGCCTCAAAGGCGTAGGCTCCAGCATGGTTGCCGGTGACCGAGCCATGCGGCTTAACCGCATTGTTGACCGTATTGGTGCTGATGTCCATATCCTCTTCGATCACCGCGCGCGACACACCCCAGAGTAAGGGATGGCTCCAGACGGAGGGCGGCGAGTAGAAAGTCAGGCCTACGATACCCGAAAGGTCCGGCCCGCTTTCGAGGAAGGTGTTGGCCAGGCCCCGTTTGGGTTGATCCATCCAGACGATGTACGTACCCTTGGGATAGGTCACGCCGTCCAGCGTGAATTCCTCGTTGGCTGCTTCCACCTGAACGTCGTTGAATAGCAGAAAGTCGACCAGGCGGGCGGCCTGGTGAGAGCTATATTGGAAGGGCTGGTCGACCGGGATGGCGTATGCGGCCGGGAATTCCTGGATGGTCATTTCGTTGAACTGATCCCATTGCGTTTCATTCAACAGTTCATCCGGAATCAACATCTGCGGCAGATCGAGGAAGCCGCGACGATAGATTTCGATCTGGTCGCGGATCATGGCTTCTCGATTCTCGGCCACGTAGTTGAGGGCGCCCCAGACGGCAGCGTAGTGGGCGTCGACGGTCAGCTCGCCCAGACGCCGATTAGGCGTTTCCAGGGTACTGCCGTAGGAACCATGATACATGCCGTACATGGGCACGTAGGAGGGCGGCCAATCGTCCCAGCCGCCCGGCCGGTCACGATAAGGGATCTGGGCGTCCAGGCCGGTCTGGGCGAATAGCTCGGCTTCCATGGCCTCCGCCATGTAGAAAGCCCAGGAGATGTACAAGTCATACTCGTAGTTGGTGCCATGGGGCGGCGTGCAGGGCTCGATCAACATCGGGGTGACGAAGCCGTGCAGGTCCAAGGTGATCATGGGATTCCACTCGGTGAAGATCTTAACCGTGGCATGGGTCTCAGGCTGGGTCTGAGCGATGAAGTCGCGGTTGATGTCGAAGCCGTTGACGTTGCGGCGGGTGCCCGCGACCCGGCCGTCGGGGTTCTGGACGACATTGAACAGCAGGATCATATTGTCAAGGATCTTCTGCACCTCAGGGCTGTCTTCATAGGCCAGTTTCTCGATCAAGCGCATGACCGCGTCGGTGCCGGGGTACTCGCCGCCGTGGATGCTGCCATTAATGAAGACCGGCACCTTGAAATCGCCGAACTTGTCGATCATTTCCTGGGCTTTGTCAGGATCCTTGAGCATGGTATTGCGGATAGCCTGGTATTGGCCCAGGCGGCCCATGGCTTCGGGCGCCGACAGGGTGACCAGGAAGAGGTCGCGGCCGCCGGCCGATTGGCCGATGACCTCGACTTTGACCCGGTTACTGTTGACCTCGAACTCGCGCAGTTTGGGCGCGATTTCGGAATAGAGTATCGAGTCATAATAGGGTGACGGGTTTTCCGGTTCAGGAGTCACGTCCCACCAGTTGCCGCCGGCCGAGACCGTCAGGGCCGTCACAGTCAAAAGCATGCATAGCGCGACCACGAAGGCCAGGCGCAAACGCGTCTTGTTTTTGGTAACCATTTTGCTCTCCTCGAATGCGTTGGTCTTAACGGCGGTGAGTGCACGCTGGCCCGCGCAGCGGCCGCCTGAGGACCTGAACCAATAAAATCTCTCATTAAGGGAACGAGAGCATAGCCGGCGAAGAAGTCAACAAGCAGACGAAGGGTTATCCTTGTCGTGATAGCATCACCTCCCTGGAACACACGATTCAGCTAACAGCCCCCAGCCGCCAGCTTACAGCTGCTGTCGCTTTGGAGCAACCGGTAGAATCATCTATGCAACTTGGGCCGAAGTAATTACGAGCCTAATGCGCCAGTGTCATTATAATGATAGGCGACTTTCGTTTGTAAGTTACGAAAGGCATGACTGGCAGGTGATCTTCGTCATCCTCGGGGCGATTCAGTAATTGCATCCACCGGAAAGAGCCTGGTTTTTTATGTTTGCGATGAGTGACCCTACAGCATATAGAAAAGCCAGGCTTCTAGTACTTGACATAACTAGGAGTTGAACATGAAACGGGCAAGGTTACGAGAATTGGGAATAAACGTTGGCGTCCTGCCACCGGGCGAGTTTAACGCCATTACAGACGTGGCTGGGGTCCAGGTCGGCCAGGCGACGTTGGTCTATGACCAGCCGCGAGTCGCTCGGACCGGGGTGACAATGATCCTGCCCCGCGCGGGCGCGGTCTGGAACGACCACTGTTACGCGGCCTATCATTCGTTCAACGGCAAGGGCGAATTGACCGGTACGCACTGGATATCGGAGTCAGGCATGCTCTGCTTTCCCATCGCGCTGACCACAACCCAACAGGTCGGCACGGTCCATGAAGCTATGGTCCGTTACGGGAAAGACGAAGGGCTATCAACCATCTATTCGCTAGCGGTAGTGGGCGAGACGTACGACGGTTTCCTGAATGATTCGAGCGCCTTCCATGTCACGGCCGAGCATGTTCGCGCTGCGCTGGCCGACGCCAGTTCCGGGCCGGTAAGAGAGGGCAACACCGGCGGGGGAACAGGCATGATCTGTCACGACTTTAAGGGCGGCACGGGGACCGCCTCGCGACTGGTCGAAATCGCCGGCGAGCTCTACACGGTTGGGGCGCTGGTACAAGCCAATTATGGCAGCCGGGCCGACTTCCGGATTGACGGCGTGCCGGTAGGCCGGCTGATTGGGTCGGAGCAGATCCCCCTACCCGGCAAAGCCGAGAAGAGCGACGGCTCAATCATCATCGTCGTGGCCACCGATGCACCGTTGTTACCCGGCCAGTGCAAAAGATTGGCCCAAAGGGCGACCGTCGGGCTGGCCAGAGTCGGCGGCCATGGCCACAATGGCAGCGGCGATTTGTTCCTGGCCTTCAGCACCGGCAACCATTTGCCGATCGACGCGGATGCTCCCTTCGCCGTACAAACGCTGCCCAACCAGCTGATGAACCCCTTGTTCAACGCCGTGGCCGAAGCGGTGGAAGAGGCGATCCTGAATGCCCTGACGGCGGCCGAGACGATGACCGGCTACAAAGGACGGATGGTGCACGCCTTGCCCTTGGAAGGACTGAAAGAGTTGATCGACCGTTACCGGCCGGTAGAATGAGAAGCCATGCTTTTTTAAAACAGACATGGTGGAAACCATAACCGATACAAAAGCCTGGCTCCCAGCACAGATATGGCAGCCGGCCGTGACACGGCGTCAGGCGTCTGAAGCGGAGCGACACTTGCATGTATAATGTGTCAGAGTGGAGATAGCGCATCTGGAGTTCAGATTTCCATCCGCCAGGCCGATCTGCCATACGCTGGCATGATTCTTTTTGGCCATAAAACAGCCAAGGAGCTAGTTATTTTATGTCAACTATAAGGCCAGAACCACCCGTTATGGAATTGCGCGTGGCGCTGACGACTAGCGATTTCGAGCGATTGGCCAGCTTCTATCGCCAAGGGCTGGGGCTAGAGCCTTCGGAGGTCTGGCCTGAGGATCAGGGCCGGTCGCTTGTGCTGGACTTGGGCAGAGCGACGCTGGAGGTGTTTGACGAGCAGCAGGCCCAGACCGTCGATCAACTTGAGGTCGGCCGGCGGGTCAGCGGCCAGTTCCGCTTTGCGCTGCGGGTGCCGGACCTGGATGCGGCCGTGGAGCGCTTGCTGGCCCACGGCGCCACGTTGGTCCACCCGCCTGTGGACACGCCATGGGGCGATCGCACTGTGCGATTCGAGGACCCCGATGGCCTGCAGATCACGCTCTTCCAGAGCGCTGATCAATAATGTATGAAGACAAGGGGCGATAAGATTCAACATGGACCGAGATAACTACGCCGCCAAGGCCAGCGATTATCTGAATACGTTGTGCAGTGTGAAGCCGAATCGCAGGACGGGATCGGCCGGAAATTGGGCGGCAACCGAGTTCTTTGCCGATACCATCCAGCCATTTGGCTACGAAATAGACACGACGCCGTTCGACGTACCGGACCATATCGACGAAGGTTCGTCGCTGACGGCCGGCGACAAATCATTCGAGGTATTCACCAGCCCCTACTCGCTTGGCTGTGAAATGACGGCCGAGCTCGTGATGGTCGACACCGTAAAAGCGCTGGAGAGCGCGGAATGCCGGGGAAAGATCCTGCTGATGCGCGGGCCGATTTGCGCCGAGCAGTTGATGCCCAAGAACTTCGTTTTCTACAATCCGGAGCATCACCAGAAGATCATCGCCCTCCTGGAGAGCAAAAAGCCGGCGGCGGTCATAACAGCCACGGAGCGCAGTCCCGACCAGGTGGGCGCGCTCTATCCTTTTCCGCTTTTACTGGACGGCGACTTCGACATTCCTAGCATGTACTGCCGGGATGACGTCGGCGACGAGCTGGCGAAAAACCAGGGGCGTCCGGCGCATATGCGGATCAATGCCCGGCGGTTGCCTTCGAAGGCTACTAACGTCGTCGCCACGCTGAATAGGGCAGCGGAAAAGAAGGTCGTCTTAACAGCTCACATCGACGCCTATGAAGGCACGCCTGGGGCGTCCGATAACGCATCAGGCACGGCCGTCTTGTTGCTGGCGGCCGAGATGCTGGCCGATTATCGCGGAGAGTATGCCCTGGAAATCGCCGCATTTAACGGCGAAGATCATTACAGCGTCGGCGGGCAGATGGATTATCTGCGGCGCTATGGCGAACAGCTTGGCGCGATTCATCTGGCCGTGAATATCGACGATGTGGGCTACCGGAAAGGAAGAGCCGCTTACTCTTTCTATGAATGTCCCGATCAGCTCCAGAAGGCGGCCGAGGGAACTTTTTCAGAATTTGACGGCTTGTGCCCGGGCGAGCCGTGGTTTAATGGCGACCATATGATCTTCGTCCAGAACGGCGTGCCATGTATGGCCATGACGGCCGAGTACATGCCGGAGCTGATGAGAACCGTGACCCACACGGCGCTGGATACGCCGGATCTGGTTGATAGCGCCAAACTGGTCGAGGTTGCGGCGTCCCTAAACGCCCTTGTGAAGTCAGTGTAACGCTTCAGTGTTGGCCGATTTGACAATTGGCGGACGAAATGTGATTTCATCCCTACTGCTTGCCAGGCGCCAGCACAGAATCGGCACCAATGCTTACCCTTGATCGATACGAACCTCACCCGATCAAGACTGTGTCTCGCTCTAGAATCAAATACCCGTCTCGGCCGTTACTCGACCAGATTCAATTGCTTCCACCAGCGCCTGATGATCCTGTTCGGTCTGGTCTGCATACGCTTCAGCGAAATCGGCGATGGCTTGAGCCAACCCTTTGCCCTTGCCGATATAGCCTGAGATGGCGGCCGCGTCGCCGGTGCGGGCATGAGCCCGGGCCAGGCAAGCGGCGCATACCTTAACGTAGGTCTCGAAGCCCTCCTCATCTAGACCGGTCACATCCAACGAACCTTTCATGTCCTTCAACTGGCGCCAGTAATAGTGGGCGCCAGTGAGTACTCCCTTGTGCCAGCCCAGGAAGATATCGCTAGCGGCCTGGGTTAGACGTTGGCCTTGCACGACGCGCTGGGCCGGACTTTCGTAGTGACTGTCGCTGGTATAGGGTTCCAATACCGATGCCCCAGCCTCTTTCTGCTGCAGGATGATGGCATCATCTTCCGCACCGCCCTCCAGCAACAAGATCCAACATTTCGTGCCGACGCTGCCGACGCCTCCCACCCGCAAGGCGGCGTGGGTGATCTGGAAGCGAGAAAGCAGCCGGCGTCGCTCCTCCGGCAGACTCCCCAGGTATTGGTTCCACATCTCCTCCATTTGAGCCTCTGTAAGCTGTTCCCGCTGTTGTTCGGCGAGTAACTCGTCAAGGGGCACCAGCAGGGGAGGATCGCTTATGAAGCGCCGCCGGCCGTCAACCCAGTGAGTAAGCTTCTCCAGCGTCTGTTCTTGGGTCTTTCTCCGGGCCTTGCCGATCATCTTTTGAGCACTCTTGCGGGCTTTCTTGGACGAGCGTTCGAAGGCCTGCTCAACCCGCTCCGCGTCGACGTGGTAATACCAGACATCCAGGGTGCGGGCTCTGGACAACTTTCGCATTGCCTCGGCATAGAAATCGACGGCGGCCAAGGCCAGCTTACGGTTTACGTTGGAGCCGAAGCCATTGGCCCGGCCGGCAACCACCGCGCTGGCTGCCAGGCGTTTGAGGTCCCACTCAAAGGGTCCGGGATGGGATTCGTCGAAGTCGTTGATGTCAAAGACGAGTTGTCGTTCGGGCGTAGCAAAGACGCCGAAGTTAGAAAGATGGGCGTCGCCGCATAGCTGGACCTCCAAGCCGGTTGATGGGGTGTTCGATAGATCAGAAGCCATGACCACGGCCGAACCACGCAAGAAGGCGAAGGGCGATTCCACCATGCGGCCGTACTTGATGGGTATCAGGCGCTGCACTCTCGAGGCGTCTTGCGCTTGCAGCAGGCTGATCGGATCGGGCCGGTTAGCGTCCTGCGCCCACGTCCCATGACTTTCGCGAGGTACCTGCGCACGCAATGCCTTGCCCGCTTCCTGCCGCTCGGCTCGGGTCATTTTCGGGCTCGTCGATTTGCTGTCTGACATATTAGTCTCTCCCTATTGTTGGCTAAATGAAGCCGACTTTGACTCGGTTAATGGTTAATGATACTGGCAAGAAACAAGATTGAAGCCACCAGATTGTGGTCGGTATTTTGAACATCGCTTCGCGGTCCTCGCTTGATTCGATCAACGAACAGCGCCTCTCAACCGTCAATGCGCGTCCTCGGCAGTGATCGACTGGCCAGAGTGAGAAGCCATGCCTCCGCTGCGCCCGATCTCGATGCGCGCGTGGTCCAGAAAGGTCTCGCGTAGTTCAGTGTCGGAGATATTGTTTGAGATGAAACGCACGATCTCCCAGGCAGCATCTGCCTCGCCCATCTCGGCCAGGATTCGCCAGCTTAAGATGCGATTCTCGATTTCTCTGGCCTTGTTCAACGCATCTTCTGAAGTGACTCTAGCTTCCTCTACCTGGTCCAACCCTGCCAGCGCCTGGGATTTCAGCTGCAGCGCGTAAGGCAGGAAGTAACGTGTACCTGACTGCTGCAGCCTGAGCAGCAAGAGATCGACGTTTTGCTCGGCCTGCCCATAATCGCGCCGGGCGAGATTATATTCACACCTTATCAGGTCCACCAGCAGGTCGCTTATCAGCAGTGTCTTACGCGTGCCTGGTTGTCCGGTTTCGGCCAACAGATCTCCGGCCGTCTCGACTTCTCCACCGTGCATCGACTGCCAGGCGAGCAATGCCAGGCTGATGTTACGGAGAGCCGGGAAATGGGCCGTGGCTTCGACGGCGCTATTGGTTGCGGCGGCGGCCCTCCGGCCAGCGCCTAGCTGAAAATTCAGCCAGCCGAGATAGAACCAGCCCAGAATTCGAGCCGGGTGCCCTTCCTGTTCCCCCTCCGCAATGAGGGCCTGAATGACGTCCAGAGCGCGGTCGATTTCGCCCCTGGCAAGATATACCAGCCCGACAAATGAGCGGGCGGTGACGCGGCCCCAGACATTGTCTATGGATGTGGCAATTGTTAGCGACTCTTCCGACGATTTGATAGCGTCGTCAAATTGGGCCAACATGACGTAGATTTGGGCTTCGATGCCCAGGTTCTCGGCCAGCATGGGTAGATTGTTCAGCGCCTGCCAGAGCGGCCGCGATTCCTTGATGACGTCAAGCGCTTTGTCCGGACGCTCGACGGTCAGATAGCAACGGGCCAGATCTTGCAATGATTGGGCCAGCTGCTCCTTCATGCCTAGTTTCCGGGCCAACGCGGCCGATTGTTCGCCAAAAGGTATGCCGTCGGGCATGGAATAGGAGTACATCTGGATCAGCATGAAGATCCACTGTACGCGCGCTTCGGCCTCTTGATCGTCTAGCTGGCGGGCCAGGCGCAGCGCCTCGTCGGCCAGTTCCTGCGCCTCGTCCGGGTCATGGGCTCCGCTGGGTATGGCGTAGTTTGTGGCCCGGGCCAGCAGGGCCGCCAGCAACATGGCCCGATCAACCAGTTCGCGGGCCACCTGTTCCATTTCGGCATAGTTCTCCCCCGCACCGCGGTAATCAGACTGAAGCTCCAGGCAGCGGCCGCGCCGCCGGAAAAGATGAATGAGGGCTTCGGCCCGACCGTCCTCGACGTCAACCAGACTCACGTCGTAATCATTCGTCCGCAATGTCTCGAGCGCCAGCGTGTAATGGCGGAGCGCTTCCGGGATGGCGAACAGCCGGTAGGCGGCGTCGCCGGCCAGCGTCGCGTAGCGCACAGCACGCGGGTCGTCGGCCCGGGAAAAGTGATAGGCCAGGATGGCGAAGAAGTCGTCGAGCTGCCCGTCAAACAGCGCTTCAATGGCGCTTCCCGCGAGACGGTGAAATTGCTGCCTCTGGCGGAGCAATATGGTGCTATAGGCGGCCTCTTGCGCCAGGGCGTGGCGAAAACTGTACTCGCGTTCCGGTAAGACCGCGGCCTGGAGAATTAACTCCTTGCGCTGCAATACGAGCAACTCATCATCCAGATGGGCGTCGGCCGGCAGCGATGAATGGTAGATGGCGTCGAGCACGCGATAGTAGAAGGAACGGCCGATGACCGAGGCCAATTGCAGCGTACGGCGAGCGCCAGGATCCAGGCGGTCAATACGGGCAACCAACAGGCTCTTCAAGCTACCCGGCATATCCGCTTCGTCGATCTCGTGCACGGCCCGCCAGCGCGTCCCACCAGCAGCGGACTCAGGGACAAGTAGCTCACGATCGATAAGCGTGCGGATTACTTCTTCCACAAAGAAAGGATTGCCGTCGGTCTTTTTGAGAATCTTTTGCCGCGACGCCGGTGTCAGATCGGCCGCACTGAGCAGGTTGTCGACCAGGGCATTGGTTTCGTCGACGCTCAAGGCGAGCAAACTTACTTCATCGTAGCAATGGGCGTAGCTCTTCTCGGCTGTCTGTTTGACCTGCCAGCCGGGCGCCTCGCGGTCGGAGCGCATCGAGCAAATCAACAATATCGGTTTATGCTCGGCCAGAGATAGCAAGTGAATGACCAATTCCACCGATGCGGGATCGGCCCAATGCAGGTCATCGAAGACGAGCACGATAGGTTTCCTGGCGCTTTCCTCAAGGGCAAGGTTGGCCATGGTGCGATACAGATCTTTTTTGAAGCTTTCTCCCTCGTGGGTCGTCGATCCCGCTCTGGTATCGGCCCCGAGGAGTACCTGAAAGACCACTTGATCGGCCGGTTCGCCCGGCCAGCCCCTGGCGATTTTCTGGCGAACAACTCGCGGGTCATCGGTCGGCGCGATGCCCCAGAAGAAACGCAACAATCTCTGGAACAAGGCGTATGGTCGCGCCGATTCGTAGGAAAGCGCAGATGTCTCATACCAGACCACCGGCGAATCCCGATCGGCGCGCTGGGCGCCAATCTGGGCCGCGGCCTCTCGAATTAACCGGCTCTTACCGAGGCCGGCCTCGCCGACTAGGCAGACGATGCCGCCGACACCGGTTTCAAGTCGCCTGATGGCCGCCACCACCGTCTTCAATTCGGTCTCTCGTCCGACCAGAGGTGCGTCCAGGTCCTCAACGACGCGTTGGCGATCGGAGCGGCTCTTGCGGCGCAGCGGCCGGTAGGTATGGACCGGCGCGCTTTTGCCCTTGACCGCCATCTCTCCCAGGTCCGTGAAGTCGAAGAACGGTTCGACCAGGGCGAAGGTCTCCTGGCTGATCTGCACAGTGCCTGGCTCGGCCGTTTGCTCCATACGCGAGGCAACGTTAATCGCGTCGCCCATGGCCGTATACTCCATTCGCAGATCACTGCCGACCTGGCCAACCATTACCAGGCCGGAATTGATGCCCACCCGCACATTGATGTCCAGTCCCCAGTCGCGAGCAGCCTGTCGCCTGAAGGGCCGGATGGCTTCGATTATGTCAAGTCCAGCCAGCACGGCGCGTTGCGGATCGTCTTCGTGGGCAATGGGCGCGCCAAAGAAGGCCAGAATGGCGTCACCCATCAGGCGCCCCACCGTGCCTTCGTATTGATACACCGGGCCGATCATGAGCTCAAAGACCTGGTTAGCGATTTCGGCCCACAACTCGGGGTCAAGCTGTTCGGCGGCGGCCGTCGAGCCGGTCAGGTCACAGAAGAGCATGGTCACCACGCGGCGCTCGCCGACCATGGCCTGGCTGTCGCGCGCGGCCGCGAGTTTGGCGGCGAATTCGTCGGAGATGAGTGACTGGTTGCCGGAAACAGGCCCAGGCGTCTCTATTTCCGTTGGCGATTGGGTAGAGGCAGTGAGCTGATGCCCGCATTGGTTGCAGAATCGCGATCCCGGCGGGCTTTCATGCCCACAGCCTGGGCAACTGACAGCCAGTGACGCGCCACACTGGTTGCAGAACTTGGCGTCCTGGGGATTGTCTTGCGAACAACTCGGGCAATTCATCCGTGGGTCTGTCCTAATGTCATTTGGCACGGCCGGCAGATTTTGGCGAGGATATTCGCTGAAGCGGCGCCGATCTGGCAACTAACCCTGGCCACCGTGGCCAAGGAAAAGCGCAGTTTGATCTGGAGATAGGGGAATCGTTCTGCCATGATGGGTCTACCGAAGCGGGATTATAGCCGACTTTGAACAAATACCACTAGAGCAGTCGTGGTCGTGAGAAGTCAGGCTTCTTGGTGGCGCTCTGGTCCGGTCTCGTTCGGTAAAGAAGCCTGACTTCTGGCGGTGGCGATGCCAGTGGCGGTTTGAAGGAATCTACCTCTCATCGTCTCGTCGGGCACTGTGGCAGCTATTTCGCCGACGAGGTCTTGCGCTATGGCCTGTTCTTCCTCAGACGCCTCCAGACATCGCATGGTACGGTATTGCCGTGCGAGGCTGGCGTGTAGGCGCCACAGTAGAAATCGTTCCTCAGATGCCTTCGCCTTCTCTATCGCCGCGCGTAAAAGCGAACAAGCCACTTCCGCCTCGCCCAGCGCGGCCAACGATTCTGCTTTCAGCTGCCAGAGAAACGTGACCACAGAGCCTGTCGCCATGCCGGGGGCCGAATCGATCAAACGCTGCGTGATGTCTAAGGCCAGGGCAGGATCACCCTGTGACAGCGCCAGCTCTGCCCGCCGCACCCAGCAGTAACGCTTGCCCAACGTGTCCATGGGCGTTTCAGTCAAGGTCACTCTCTCCAGGCAGGCATGAGCCAGCTCGTGATTGCCCAGTAGAATATAGGCTTTGGTTAGAACGCCACTTACAAGATGCGCATAATGAGGCGAGTATAATTCCTCGACCAGGATCAGTGCCTCTTCAAGCTGTTCCTGTGCTCGGGCAGGCTCGAATAGCTCGTTGTACAGTATCCCCAGGGCGAACCGGTTGCACACAATCCATTCCCGGTGCCCGATGTCGGAGGCGATGCCTAAACCCTTATGCATCAAGTCTAAAGCATGCCCAAATTGACCGTGAACTATGTACAGTAATCCTAGAGACCAATGCACCCAGGCGCTGTCCGGCGCTGAGTCAATCTCGCTCGCGATTCGAAGCGCTTCGTCGAAGTCATACCTGGCTTTGTGAGTGGAAGGAGGCGCGATGGACGCCAGAAATACAAGCATCGAAGCATCCATTGCACGGCCGGTTAAGCTGGTAATAAGCATGGGGCGAACATCCAACTCCCGAAAGAGCGCGATAGCCGAATCATAATATCGGACGCTCTTTGCCAAACCGCCGTTTAGTAAGTTGGCCATTCCCAACAGATCCAGGGTGTTCGCCAATTCGCGTTGATTCCCCAATTCTTCAAAGATATCCAGGGCTTCCTGGTGATAAGCCATTGCCTTCTGCGGATCTTCATTATTTGCGTGCCAGTTGCCCATCCAATTCAAACTGGCCGCCAGATGCGCTGGATCGTCTACTCGACGAGCCTGCTCCAGCGCAGCCTCAAAAAAGCTTCGGGCCTGGTTGTGGTCGCGAGAGGCCCATAGCTTTCCCAAGTCGAGCAGGGCGAGCCACTCTGACCTGTTCTCTCCGGCAGTACGGGCTATCTGTAAGGCGAGTTCCAGGTCACGGCACGCTCGCTCGAATTCACCTAGCCTTTCGAAAGCCAGACCGCGCCCGCGGTGTAGCCTGGCCAACGAGGCAGGAGCAGCGGAAACCTTTACGGCCAGCTGGATGGCGCGCGTATAATGGCTGATGGCTTCTCCGCTGGCATAAATGCTGGCTGCACGCTCGGCCGCCAAAGAGAAGTAATGAAAGGCCCGTTCGCGATCACCGGCCAGCTGAAAGTGATGGGCTAGTTGCGTGGCTATCCTGTCTTGCTGTCCGGCGTACAGTTGTTCCAGGGCACTGGCAACGCGGCCGTGCAAGAGCCGGCGCTCCCCCTGGCTCTGCCGTCGATAAAGGTAGTCTTGAAACAAGATGTGGCCAAAACGGTAGCGTGACAGCCGCCTCTGGCCTATCTCAACCTCTTCTTGCTCACTCACCAATCTGTGGCGCTGCTCCAAGTCGTATGATAGACGGTTTAGCACCGCTCTTTCCGGCGCGTTTCCCGCCTCGGCCACAACCTGGGCTGTGAACGAATCTCCTTCCACGCTGGCAATGGTTAGGATATCCCGCAGCTGGGGATCAAGCTGGTCAATGCGCTCCTCGATGACGGCCTCGACCCGCGCCGGGATCACTTGCCAGTCCAGGCTTGGACCCTCGTTCCAGGCGCCGTCTGTGTCCTTGAGAAGATCACCCCGGTCTTGCATGGCACGGAGCAGCTCGACAGTGAACAAGGGGTGACCTCTTGTGCGGTCGAACAGAGCGGCCCTGAAGCCGTCCCCCAACATGTTGGGTTCTGCGTCCAAGAGGGCGTCGACAAATCTGCGTTGCTCGCTCTCTTCAGAACGACCCAGGTCAACCCACACGTCGCCGAAGGTGCGCTTGAATTCGCTCAGAACCTTGGCCAGTGGATGCCGCTTGTCTTCGCGGCCCAAGGCTATCTCTTCAGGCCGGTAGGCGCCGACGATCATCAGCCTGCTGCTTGCGCCGGCAAGATGGCGTCCCAGATGGAATAACAGGCTGATCGAAGCGGCATCTGCCCATTGGATGTCGTCAAGGATCAGTAGCAACGGTTTGTTCCGAGCCAAATGGTGCAGCACATGTGCAAACTGTTGAAAGAGTTGGCTCTGTTGCACCTCATCTTCACCTGTCGCTCTGCGTCTGACAATCCTCCTCAATCGTGGAAGCCAGGGGGCATATTCTTGCCCGGCGGCCGTGGCGCGGGACAATAGCGTTTCGGCCGGCACAAAGACATCCAGCAAGTGAGGGCCGTGGTCCAGCAATATCTGGACGGCAGAGGAAGAAGTAGCCCACAGCCGGTGAGCATGGTCACGGTTGACTGCCCCGGCATCCCATCGTCCTTCCACGTCTCCCGTGAGCATGCTCATCATGTCGCGATAGGGCAGAAAAGGGTCTCCGATACCGGAATACGCATTGCACTTGCCGCTGGCGACCAGCAAGCTTGAATGCATTGCCATGGCCCGTTCTGAAAAGGCGTCCAGCAGCGCTGTTTTGCCTCGACCAGGGCCGCCGATGACGAATGCCACTTGACTTTCACCAGCCAGGGTTTGCTCGGCGAAAGCGCCCAATTGCACCAACTCGCTTTCTCGGCCGACAAAGATCCGTCGCTCAAACGCGTGCCTTGGCTTCTCTTGGGTGAGAAAGGCTGGTAGCTGTGGCGGCAAATCTAGTTTGCCAGCCTTGATCTGCCGGCAGAGGTCGATCGTCTCCAACGTCGGTTCCACGTCCAACTCGTCGAGCAGCAAGCGTTTGCAGCTCTCGAATTGTCGCAGCGCCGCGCCGCGCTGGCCCGTCCAGGCCAACAAGCGCATGATCTGCCGGTGCGTCGCTTCATCCCAAGGTGCGATTCGTTGCAAACGCTGGGCTTGACGCAGCGCCTCGGTGTACCGGCCGCGCCGCGTGTGGCCGTCTATGACCCGCCCGAAGATCAGTTCAGCGCGCCCTTGCCAGCGCGTTCGTTCGGCTAGAAGCCAGCTTTCGAACTCGGGATTATCCTCGAGGTGCAAGCCTTCCAGGAATTCACCGCCCAGCAGATCGGCCGCTTCCTCCCAACGTTCTTGTTCTTCCAGCTGACGTAGACGGTAGATGTCGACTTCTGTGTTGGCTGGCCGATGAAAGGTCGCCGACTGGCGGTCCACTATCCAACAGTCGGGCAGGATCTGGGCCAGGTTGTGCAGTTCGCGGCTGAGATTGGCAAGCCCCTTGGAGTTCTGTTCGTCAGGCCAGAAAAGCGATGCCAGGTGGCTGCGAGCCAACGAACGCCGCTCCGTAACCAGATAGCCGAGCAGGCCCACCGTTCGTCTCGAACGAAACCGCGGAAGCGGAGGAGTATCATTTTCCGGTGCTTCGGCCGGGGCGTTTCGTCCTTGCTCGACCCGCGCCGGCCCCAGCAGCCAAAGTTGTCGCATTGTCTCCTGCCTCCTGCGCGATCTGTTATTGCCAGTTGCCTGGCGGGCATGAGCGCCCAGATGCGCGCAGTGGATGATTAGTGGAGACTGGTCTTGTACGATGATACTGAATCGTTAAGAGCGGCCCGACTCACATTGAGCATTATAAGACAGCGACAAGTGTCACGCAATTGGGGCCGAAGCCCTGCTTGAGCCGTTGGATGGAGTGATTTCCGAGTTCAAGCAGACATGTGCGGGGCGCACACAAAGGAGAATTCAGATGGAAAGGGAAATGGTTTCCGACGTCGCTCAAATCTATGACGTGTGGAAAGCGTATGGTTCCGCCGTATATGAAGGCGACCTGAACCGATGGCTCGCATTGTGGATCGACGATAGCAAACGACTGGCTCCTAATGCGCCGGCCAGTGTGGGTCTGGAACAGATCCGGATAGCTGTTGAGCCCCTGTTTGAGTTGTTCGACTTTGAAGCTTTTGGTGTCAATCCTGATGAGGTTCAAATCCTCGGGGACCAGGCGTATTCACACGGCACATATGGTTTTTCGATGATGCCCAAGGCGGGGGGAGACGTGATCGAGGATCGCGGCAAGTTTCTGACCATTTTGGAAAAGCAGGTTGATGGTTCTTGGAAGATCGCCGTTGACTGTTTCAACTCGGACCTGCCGAAGCCATGATACGAGCGACATCTGCGGCGCGCAGCAGATTAGTTCTTAGCAAAGTCTCTGGCGCGGGGAGTGCTTTTCGAAAGGAGGTGGCTATTAGGTTTTCTGAATGTAGTCGAGATTAGATACTCCGAGTTTCTGGAAATAGGAGATGTCAAGATGATCAAGAAAATGTTACTCTTTCTGACTGTAGTTATGGTTCTTGCCTTGGCAGCGATCACCGCGTCCGCAAGCCCGCCTGAAGATGCGGGAGGCGTTTGGAGCTACCTGCCCAACCTGGACGAGTTTGTGTTCTATAAGGTCGCCGACGGCAACCAGTTCTTTACGTTTGGCGAGCAAGGAGATTGGACCGGAACTTTTGACGGGGCCTCGTATGACTATGGCTCTGGCGTCGTTCACTCTAATGGCTCCTGGTTATTCAAAGGAAAAGCCATATTTGCTTCGGTTACCGTGGATGGTAGAACGGGCAGTCTTGAGATGAAGCTCAATGGATCGAGACCGGATGGGGTCTCAAACTGGGTGGGTAAATGGGTGCTCACTGGCGGAACGCTTCATGAAGCTGGTCTGCGGGGGCAAGGGACGTTCGATGGTCCAGGCTGGCAAGGGGATCCCACCGTTTGGGGAAAGATCCCGTATGCGGGAAGTGTCCATTTCGAGTCTGACTAGGTTGCAGTTGACTAAGAAGTCAGGCTTTTTGGTTGAGCTCTGGTCGCGGCCGCGTTCGGTTGAAAAGCCTGACTTCTGGTGCGAGATCCGCGGGGTGAGAAGTCAGGCTTTTGGTGCGAGATCCGCCGGGTGAGAAGTCAGGCTTTTGGGCCGCGTTCAAATCTGGCCGGATTTCGATTGAAAAGCCTGACTTCTGGAGTGGACGATCCGCGGGGCGAGAAGTCAGGCTTTTTTGGTTCTGACCTGGGCGCGGCCGCGGTCCATTGAAAAGCCTGACTTCTGGGGTGGACGATCCGCGGGTGAGAAGTCAGGCTTTTTTGAGCGCTCTCAAGTCCGACCAGGTTCTGA
>JBFFWQ010000130.1:0-15975 GCA_041570195.1 Promineifilaceae bacterium (SeqCode)
CCTCAATTCACCGCCGGATTATAACAATGCGCCTCGCGGAGGCAAGGGTACTGTGGTCGGTGGACAGCAGCAAGCTGTCAGCCTTAATCGTCGTCCAGGACCGGCGCGCCTGGCCGTTCACCCGTTCACCCGCTCACCCACACATCCTCACATCCCCACCGCCGCCCCATCCTTCCGCGGGTCGCTGCCGGCGATGAG
Source organism: Promineifilaceae bacterium (SeqCode) (assembly GCA_041570195.1). Taxonomy (GTDB): domain Bacteria; phylum Chloroflexota; class Anaerolineae; order Promineifilales; family Promineifilaceae; genus UBA11865. The sequence goes on from JBFFWQ010000130.1 coordinate 199, forward strand.
CACGCCGCTGTCCGGATCGCGAATGATGATTTGGCCGCCGCCGAAGGAGACGCCCCGCACGGCCGGATCGATCACATCGTGGCCGCGGCGGATCAATTCGCGACGGACGGTATCTGGCACGGCCGCTTCCAGCGCCACTTCCCTGTCACGCAGCCAACGAAAGCGCGGCGCGTCCAGCGCCGTCTGAGGCGTCATACCCTGCTGGACCAGGTTCAATCCCACCTGTAAGTGCCCCTGCGGCTGCATGAAGCCGCCCATCACGCCAAACGTGCACCACGGCCGGCCGCCACGGCTGATGAAAGCCGGTATGATGGTATGGTACGGCCGCTTGCCAGGCGCCACCTGGTTGGGATGGCCTTCCTCCAGCACGAAGTTGGCCCCCCGGTTTTGCAACTGCACGCCAGTCGTCCCGGCCGTCAGCCCGCTGCCAAAACCCATGTACAGGCTCTGGATCCAGCTGACCATGTTGCCCTGCCCGTCTACAACACACAGATAGATAGTATCGCCCAGTTGATGCGGATTACCGGCCGCGGGCGCCACCGCATGACGACGCGAAATGAGTGTCCGTCGCCGGTTGAGATATTCGTCGCCCAACAGCTCGGCCACGGGCACAGACGCCTGGCGCGGATCGCCAATGTATGCCTGGGCGTCGGCAAAAGCTAGCTTCATGGCCTCGATCAACAGATGCCAGTAGTCGGCCGAGCCATATTCAACGCCATCTAGACCCAGACCATCGGCCAGCTTCAACGCCAGTAACGCGGTCAGGCCCTGGCCGTTGGGCGGGATCTCATAGAAACGGTACCCAGCGCCATAATCGGTCCATATCGGCTCGACCCACTCGGCCTGGTACGCTGCCAAGTCCTCGGCCGCCAGTACGCCGCCGGATGCCTGGACGCAGGCGACGATCTGCCGGCCTATCTCACCCTCATAGAAGGCGTCGTAACCCTCCGCGGCCAGCGTCCGCAAGGTCGCGCCGAATTCGCTGCTACGGAACACCTCGCCGGCCTTGGGCGCCTGGCCGCCGGGCAGCCAATTCCGGCGCGAATCTTCATGACCTTCAAGAAGGCGCGTCGACGCGGCCCATGACCGGGCAATCAGTTCGCTAACCGGAAAGCCATCTTCGGCATAGCCGATCGGCCGCCGCAACAATGTATCAAGCCCAAGGCTGCCGAATCGTTCTAGGGCCAACTGCCAGCCTCGCAGCGCGCCAGGTACGGTGATGGACAGCGGACCGAGCTCAGGCATGCGCTTGTGCCCCCTGGCCCGCAGCAGCTCGGCGTTCAGCCCGGCCGGCGCCGGACCACTGGCGTTCAAACCATACAACTTGCCCTCGGCCGCCGGCCAGATCAGCGCAAAGGCATCACCGCCGATGCCTGTTGAACAGGGTTCAACAACGCACAATGTCGCCGCCGCGGCTACGGCCGCGTCCACCGCATTACCGCCGGCCTTCAATACCTCCAGCCCGGCCTGGGCTGCCAACGGCTGGCTCGTGGCCACCATCCCCTCGCGACCCAGCACGTCCGAACGCCGGCTTGAAAATGCGTAATTCCCAAAGTCCATGAAATTCTCCCTGAGAGCTGTCAACGGTCAGCGGTCAGCCATCAGCGTTCTGCTTCTGGCTGACCATAGACGACAGACCACCAATGACCAGCCACTAACCATTTGAGCCGTCTCGAGTTGCGCGATCGGCATGGGCAGGCTGTACTGCGCGCGCTGCCGGCCGAATTCACGATCCTCTCGTACATAATAAGCCATCCTTATCCTCCTGGTAGAAGGTGCCTCTGGCAATAGGTGGTCTGGCAACAGCGGCAATAGGTGCTTGACTGGAACACTTGTTCGTGTTATACTGTCGAACAAATGAGCTTATTGTGTCGCCCCTCGGGCGTTTTTGCCAGAGGTGGCCGGGTAAAGCTGAGGTATTGTCATGGCAAAGAAAAGCAGCAAGCCGTCCAAGGACCAGCAGGTGTCGAAGAAACTGCAGATGTCAAAGCGACAGCAGCGAATGCTGAAATACATCTCGGAGTATATCCAGGATGCCGGCCGGCCGCCGACTATTCGCGAGATCGGCACGGCGGCCGAAATCAGTTCAACGTCGGTGGTCAATTATAACCTGACCAAGTTGGCTGAGAAGGGCTACATCGACCGCGATGCCGAAGTTTCTCGTGGTCTCCGCCTGACCGAGAAAGCCAGGCAACTGTACGGCGCGGCCGAAGAGGCCATCGATCGCTTCGTACGCGTGCCCCTATTGGGCAACATCGTCGCCAGCGAGCCGGTCGAAGTCTTTGACAGTTACGACGAGGAGGACGCGATCGAACTCAGCCGAACTTTGCTGGACGACAAGGAGCCGGATGACCTGTTCGCCTTGCGCGTCAGCGGTGACTCGATGATCGACGCCATGGTCAATGACGGCGACATCGTCATCATGCGCCAGCAAGAAACGGCTCGCGATGGCGATATGGTGGCCATTTGGCTAACGCCCGACGATACGACCACGCTGAAGTATTTCTACAGCGAGGGCGATCGGGTGCGTCTGCAGCCGGCCAACCCAACCATGGATCCCATCTACGTCAAGCCCGACGACGTACTTGTCCAGGGTAAAGTCATGATGGTTCTACGCAATACCTGACCAGGGAATCAAGAAACGCTCATGAAGATGGGCGGCCGAAGTGGCCGCCCACTTTTTTGGCTTAATGATCAGAACATTTGTTCGCTTTCCGGGATCGCTACTCACTATCCTGTCCAGCGGAGGTATGATGGGCACGCATTACCAACAGAATTGGGTGGAGCCAGAAGAGGAGACAGCAGAACAAGGCTGGCCTGACCCTCAGCGGCTCCAGCCAGGCCACCGGCTACAGCACCAGGTCGAGCTTCAATCGCAGCGAATTGAACAGGTGCTGTCGCGCCATCATGTACCGGCCGACGTCAGCGGCGGCTCCGTCCGGCCGCACTGGGTGAGCTTTGACCTGGTGACTCATTTGAGCGACGGCTGGGACCGGCTGCGCCGTCTGACGGGCGAACTGACCGCCGCCCTTGGCGTGCCCGAGGTGCGCCTGGATCGTCACGATGGCAGATTGCGCCTGTCCGTGAAGCGTTTCGAATCTCACCCAGTCGATCTACTTGATCTGCTGGATCTTCTGCCGGAAGTAGGCGCCCTTTCCCTGGCCCTGGGATTGGACCATCAAGGTTGCCCGGTCATGTTGAACCTGGCCCAAAAAGATTTACATAATGTTTTGATAACTGGCATTTCTGGCGCGGGCAAAAGCTCGCTCATGCGCACGGTGGCAGTTGCTCTGGCCCTGACCTGCCGCCAGTCACTGGCCCAGCTGGCCGTCGTCAGCGTTGGCTCAGCGCCCAGCGGCATCACTTCGAAGCCCGATCCGCTTGTGCCCGTCAACTATCTGCCGCATATGCTATTTCCATTGGCCGGCACGCTGGATGACGCGGTTGATGCGCTGGCCTACCTGGTGGACGAAGCTGCCTATCGCGCTGAAACCGGCATCAATACGCCGACGCTGATCATACTCATAGACGACGCAGACATGTTATTGCGCCGAGCCGGAGGCGCGACTGCGGATCATTTGGCCGCACTGCTCCATGCCCCGGTTGAATCCGGGCTGCGCGTGATCATAGGCGCTGCCAATCCGGAACTACCTGACTTGCGGGCGCTACTACAGCACAACGCCGATCTGCGAATCGTCGGCCGCATGGCCGATGAGCGGTCCGCGCTGGCGGCCGCCGGCCGAGAAGGAACCTATGCCCAGTACCTGGAAGGCAAGGGCGACTTCCTGGCCGTGTCGGCCGCCGGCGTGGTGCCGTTTCAGGCAGCCTACATCGACGACTACGACTTGCACCTGACTTTAACCGAATTGCATCGGGCCTCCGATCCGGTTCTACTGGCCCAGCAGGTGGCCACTGGGCCCACGTTGCCGCCGTTCCCATCGTCGTCCGAGAGCAAATCCTTTACCTACGATGGTGTGAGCCAGCAGGCCAGCTTCGAGCCAGATGACCGCTCGGGCCGGATGACCTTCGACGGTGACGCATCCTTTGATCAAGGCGCCTCAGATCTCGACGACTTGTCCTGGATGGACAATGCGGGCAGACCGGCCATCACTCTGATCGATGGCGGCCGCTCGCCAGAAGCGAGCGAGGATTGTGACTCGCCTGGAAGCGACGGCCGCCCGGCCGATGCGACCCCGAAAGCCACAGCCGAGCAGCCAGCCGAGGCTGGCGATTTGCCCATCGTGCGCGCCGTTGGCCCACGCCTCATCAGCCAGGCCCGGCCGCAAGAAGAGCCTTCGTCTCCCGACGAGGACGATGCGACAGACGGATCGCCTGGCGACGGAGACCCAGACGATAGGGCCAGCGTTGCCCAGTTAGAGGCCAGACCAGCAGAGGATCTGCCAGGCGGTGGTAAACCTGTCGGCAGAAGACCTGCCGCCGGAAACTACCAGATGTTGCCGTTTGACCGGGACTCCGCGCCGGACGCGCCGGCTGGCGGAGTATCTGCCGGCGCGGAGCCGGATCCGCCGGTCGGAGGACAGGCGCCCAGCGCCGGCGCCCAGGTTCTGTGGCCGGTCGAACCAACGTACACCGACATCGACGATGACATGTGGGACACGGGCGATCTTGACGATGACGATTGGCGCAAGAGACTACATTAGGGCTGTCCGCCTTCAGCCTTCAGTCCTCAGCTGAAGGCTGACAGCTTATTGCTGCTTTCAAGGAGCGGAGCAATGAATATAGGCATGTTATGGTTAGACGACGATAAGCAGACGTCCCTGGAAGACAAGGTCCTGAGGGCGGCTGATTACTATCGCGAGAAATACGGCCAGGCGCCCAATCTGTGCCTGGTCAATAAGACGATGGTCGAAGACGAGCGCCGCGTGGGCAAGATCCAAGTCCAACCAGTCAAGAATGTGCTGCCCAACCACTTCTGGCTGGGCGTGAGTACGGGCTGATCCGTACTTCCTGTATTTCATTAACCATTACTTATTCACAATTCACCATTACCCATTAATCCGCTATAGTTGTCCGCATGAGAATGCGGGAGTGGATCGTCGCTGCGGCCGGTCTGTTGACCGGCGTTTTGCTGTTGCTGGCCTTCTTGTCGCCCCGGGTTGACGATTGGCAGCCCCAGGAACACGCCCTATCAGCCTGGGAGCCGATAGTCATAAGCGTGAATCGCCAGGTACGCCCGGAGACCGTGGCCGGCCGCTTCGAACTGTCGCCAGAAGTCGACGGCCAGCTGCAGGTCGTGGACGATGAGATCATTTTTCAGCCGGACGAAGCGTTGGAATACGGCCGGACCTATACCGCCACCTTGCGACCTGGCGCCGTTGGAACCAACCGCCTGCCCATGCTGCGCGGCGCCGAATGGCGCTTTGACGTCCAGCGGCCCCGGTTGCTTTTCTTACGCCAGGAGGCAGGGATCATCGATCTCTGGCTGCGCGACGGCGAAGGCTCCGCGCGGCGATTGACTTCCGAGCCGGCCGGCATTTGGGATTACGCGCCGCTGTCACACGGCCGCGGCGTCGTCTACTCAACTTTCGACCAGGATGGCTCCCTGGACCTGGTTCAGCTGACGGTCGATGGCAATCGGGAAGTGCTGTTGGATTGCGACGATGCCCTATGCCGCTCGCCGGACGTCCAACCTTTCGGCCGCTGGCTGGCTTACGAGCGCCAGGCGCTGGCTGGCGACTTGTCGGAAACCGAAATATGGCTACTGGATATGGTTTCGGGCGAGACGATACCTGCGCCAGTGCCCGAGGAGCTGGCCGCGGCTGGATTCAGCGCGCCCCTGGGCCGCTTTCCGCGCTGGTCACCCGACGGCCGCCACCTGGCCGCCTACCGGCCGGACGCCAATATGATCGCCATCGGGGATCCAAGCGGCGACGGGGAGCAAACGCTGACTATCCCGGCCAACCTGGAGTCTATGGCTGGCTGGTCGCCCGACGGCCGGCGCCTGGCCTACACCGAGCTAGCCTTTGGCGAAACCGAGCCTCACGAGCACGCAGACGAGGCGGGCCAAGTCATCTCGCACACCCGGCCGTCGCTCTACAACCATGTGGTGCTGGCTGACCTGGACGATGAAGAAACGACAGATATAAGCGAGGGGCTGGAAACGGATGAGGGCCGGCCAACGTGGCATCCGGATGGCGACCAACTGGCCATCGCGCGAACGGCCACCGGCAGCGGCCGCCAGATCTGGCTCGTACCCCTGGACGGCGGCGCAGCGACCCAAATAACAGACGATCCTTTCTACGATCACACCGCGCTGGCCTGGTCACCCGACGGCCGCAGCCTGGCCTTCATGCGCGTACCCAGGGCCGACGGCGCCGGCGCTCCCACCCTGATGGTCCTGGATCTCGAATCCAATCAGATCGAAACAATCGCCGAAGCCGCTTTCATGCCCGCCTGGTGGCCGTAACGGAAGTAGCGAGCGAACGTCCGTGGTCAGCAGGTGAAAGCTCAGGGTTGTAGGATTAAGGATCAAGAATGAAGGCTAACTGCTCGATGCTAGTCGCTGGCCGCTACAAAAACCTCTCCCGCGGCCGCTTCAATGAAAAGCTCCTCCTGCGCTGGCCCCTTCTTCGTCCAGACGGCCGGACAACCGGACCACTTTCCAGCGTGGTATAACCACCCCTCGAACGCACGTGCCCCCAGACCAGCAGCAAGATCATCAACCGGGTCAGCTCTGGCGAGCGCCGCATCTGGCTCATCAACGCCGCCAGCACGGCCGCCTTGCGTTTGCTTTTCCCAGCTGGTTTGCCCATACCCAATTGTAATCAGATAAGCCCAGTCCGTGCCAGCCGGCATCCGAGGTCCGAAGGATTTTGGCCGTCGCCTGACGACTGAAAACTACGGGCTAGCCGCTCAGTGCCAGCAGCTCATCACACGCGGCCGTGATGTCTCGCTTAAATCGTTGGACATCGTGATGATCGTTGGTGACGCGTTTTAGGGTGATACCTCGCTCGGACCAGTATCGCGCCTGCTCCGGATCCAAATCACCGCCGTCAGCCGCGAATCGATCGAACTCCAGGTCTGGCACCACGTCGATCCGCCTGTGGTTTCTCGCTCGCCGTGTCGCGTAGCTGGCTTCGATCAGGATCCACTTGACCCGATCCGGCTCAAGTCCGGCCTGGCCCAGTCGTACAAACAGATCGTCGACGTTATGGCAGAAGGGATTCTCGCCTCGAGGCTGTTGGTTGCTGCCGAAACCAGCTTCGACCACGATCGGTTTGCCCTCGGCCGCCCGGGCCAGGATCTGGCGCCCCAGTTCAATCCTGACCTCGTTGAGCCAGCTGCATGCCCCGGCCGGCACCTTGTCGTAGACATCCTGGTGGAGATCGAACCGCAGGTAATTCAGATCGACGGTTGACAACTCTTCGCCCGGAGGCAGCCAATAGGTGGCCAGCGGACCTGCGAAGCGCCGAGAGCCGTCGGCCTCAATTGCGCGTTTCACTTCCGATTCTTCTCGTCGAAGCACGTATTTGACCACGTGCTGGCCGAGTAGCACCCGGTCGGTTAAGAAGATAACCTCGTCGTCACCGCCCAAGTGGTCAACCAGCGTTCTGGCGGCCGTGCTCTTGCCGGAAGCCCACTGTCCCAAGACGCCGACGACTACTCCTGATTGCAAACCCATCGCCACGACACCTCCTACGCGCCGCTCGGCAACGGTCAGCCAGCCGCCCACTCCACCCGACGCCAGGTTTCCACCATCGATGGCGGCCGAAGCCAGGCCAGTCCGCCCCCAGGGGCCCGACCTCAGCCGCTATATCTTACCAAAAGAAGCAGCTCATTATGTGCTAGTTGATCTCAACCCGCACCGCCTCGAACTCGGCATCCGGCGGAACGTTAAAGGGGTCTATTTCGTCAAAGCGGGCGTTCACCGCATAGAGGGCATTACCGAAGATGGCCGCCGTGGCCGGCACGCGGAAAGCATCACTGGTCAGGTCCTCCACGTAATGTCCGGAGGCAAAGTCCGGAGCAAGCTCGATCACCCGGATCTGGTTCAGGAAGTTTTGGACGACGTAAAGCGTATGCCCGCGCATGACCAGGCCATCGCCCGTCAGTACATCGATGCCGTCCAGATCAATTTCCATCGCATAACCCGTTGACGGATCGACCCGGTAGAGGACGCCCAGATCGGTGTGGACCATCACCAGCCACCTGGCGTCCGGCGTGGCGACGATGCCGTTGGCGTTGATGACGAGCTCCGGCAGATTCGGGGGCAACAGCACAAAATCACCGCCAAAAACAATCGTGTCGACCTGTGGCGGATTGCCGAGCGCTCCGTCCTCGCCTAATGCCACGCGATAGAATTGGGGCTGGAAAGAATCGGTGAAGTAGACGGCGTCCTTGGTGACCGTCGCATCGTTGACCAGGCCGGCAAAAGGCTCCGTCAGCTGGATCGTGGCCACCAGGCTGCCATCGTCGCCGTCATAGACATAGGCCGCGCCGTCGAGACCGCCGGAGACGTACAGGAAATTGCTGCGGCGGTCGTGAGACATGCCGAGGGCCAGTCGGCCCGGGACCGGATCGACAAGCATTTCATAGTCGCCAGTGCGATAGTCGCCGCGGAAGATCGCCCCACCATTTATGGCGCCATAGTAGAAGGTGTTGCCGACGCCGGCGGTGATGCCCTCAGGCGCAAAGCCCGTCTCCAATGGGATCACTTCAGGATAAACGTCTCTGGCGGCGGCCGCCAGAGGCAAGGCCAACAAAAGTCCGGCCAGGATCAAGAATAGGATGATACGTTTCATGACTGACTCCTTTGCTGGTTGTGCGCCAAACCAGCTCCTAATGGCGGGAGAATGGGATTCCCGTCCCCGCGGCAAAAGCAAGAGCAAACGCCGTAGCCAATGCCAGCTCCGATAAAGCGAGATAAAAACATTGTAAACCTTTTCCCTGGCAAAATCAACGACGATTCCCGCAGACCGGCCACACTTTCACCCGGGCCGACAAAACCCGACTCGGTTCCCTCATCCCCTCCTACATCAAAGTGTTTGCCGGCCAGGCTTGAACCGGCGACATGGGCAGGCAATATAGTGTATAATGTTTGACAAGGGCGGGTTTGGATGATTGTCTCTGAGTGGGCCGTTCACAAGCAGACTTAATTATCGTCAAGAAAAAAACGAATGAAGAACAAGGACCTGACCCGCTTCGTGAGGGCAATGCTGGATCTTCGCAATAGGAGGTCCAGCCGGCTGGACGACGTCCTGTATCCCGCCGATGGGAGCGATATGAAGTAACAATTCATCTGAATCCAGGAGTCAAGAGGGAGAGCGCAACATGTCTACAATTGTCTTCATCAATGTTGGTACCCGTGAGCTCCTTGTAGAAGGGCGAGAACCTCCTCGTGCAGAAGTCAGGTATGCCGGACAGGATATTCTGGACAATCTAGAGGCCATGGTTCAGAAAGTAACTTATCCACGTGTCGTTGCCGGCCTCGACTATATCCTGCGCCGGAGCGATGATATGGTCTTGCGGCTGGTATTTATTGGCACTGATCAGGCGGATGAGTCGCAACCATCGCGCGCGGCCGACACCTTGTACTACGCTCAGATACTGGCCGCCCTGGTTTCCAAGCACTATGGCGACCGCATCCATGAAACTCGTCATGAACTGGTAGGCTCGCAGCCACCGATAGACCCGCACGTCTATGACGAGACCTTTTGCGTCTATGGCAAGATACTCCACGCTAGCGCCAGCCCGGCGATCAGCGACTGTTATCTGCTGCCTTTGGGCGGACTGGCGGCATGCAGAACCGCATTGCTACTTCAAGGCGTTCACGTCTTCGGAGATCGGGTTCGAGTTCTGTATCATCGAAAGGAGGATGGTGAGATCTTGCCGCTGCAGATTGGCAGGCAGTTCCTTGAGGTGATGCATGAATGCAGCACCGTAGACATGTTAGACCGTTTCGATTTCCCGGCCGCTTTAACGCTTGTCAAGCGAAAGAGCCAGGCCGATAAACTGGCCCTGGCGCTGTTGGGATACGGCAGCGCGCGTCTAAGATTCGAACTTAACGAGGCCAATGACCACCTCGAAGAAGCCATAGCGCTCAGCCAGGGTGAAATCCGGCGCGAGCTTCAGGAGATTCGCCGGGATTTTCTAAGACTGCTGGACGGCCAGGAACAGGCCCGGATCGGGGAGCTTTTTCACAACGCCCGTATCGCCTGGGACAACGGCCGGTATGTTTCTTTCCTAGGACGCCTTATTCGTTTCCAGGGCGCCGTGCTGATCTGCCTGGTCAACGGATTATTCGATACGGAGGTAGAAACGCTCAAGGAAACTTTCAGCAGCCTGGCAATTCGACCCGACCTGCGACGTTTTGTACTGGATTCGCTCCGCTACCGGGCCAAACTGGCCAAGGAGCAAGCCGGCGATGGTAGTCAAAACACGAAACAGGGGCGGCAATTACGACTGATACTCTGTGAATACTTCAGCCGGAGTGAGATTGCCGATCTGTGCTTCGATCTTGGTATTGACTTCGACGATCTAGCGGGTGAGTCGAAGTCGGATAAGGCGCGGGAGCTGATTGAGTATTCGAAGCGTTACGGCTTCCAATCAGAGCTGGTTTCCGCCTGCCGGGACCGCCGTCCCAAGGCGCCATGGATAGAGGAGAGCACGGCCGAATTCATGAACGGCGCGAGTTTCGCGACTGTTTTCGATGCGCTTCTCCGCATCGATCGCCTTGTTGCATTGCGCAACGCCAGCATTATTGGCCATGGCTATAGGGGTGTATCACGGGAGATCATCCTGCAGGAGTACAATGGCGAGTCCAAAGGGCAGAAGCTAAGCCCGGTTGAGGACATGGCCATCATCTGTTCGGCGCTGGGTATCTCCACTGTAAATCCCTTCCGGGACGTCCGCGACCTGATCGCCAGACGATTAGGTGAAATTCATGGGCTTTAACCGCGCGACTGAAGGCCACACCACCGCGCTCTTTATACCTGGTTCGTAGAACCGGACGTTGTTACAGCAAACGATGAGGACCGGCCGAGGATGATTCCTCGTGCCAATACGTCTATTTCGGTCTAGGGACACGGCGTAGCCAACAGATGGGTGCCGTCGGTGTAGGCGCAGCCAAATGCCGGATCGGCCACGGCGGCCGGGTCTAACCAATCATCACCGCCGGGTTTGACGCCCGCTTCGACCCAGGTCACCAGGTCGGCAAAGGCGGTGATCAATTCGGCCGGGGTGAAGTCGCAGTGGCCCACCCCGCGGATGGCCCGCTGCACCAGCAGATCACTTTTGCCCTGTTCAGCGACGCGCTGGGCGTAGACGACTTCATTGTGCACCGGCACGAACAGGTCGCCCAAGTTATGTAAAGTCAGCACCGGGATGGTGATGTCGCCGCTGATGACCGGCACCTGGGCCAGGCCGTTCGGATGCCGCCCCTGGGGATCGGCCGCCACCCGCACCACGGCGTCGTTAAAGGCCTGTTCTTCTGGCGACAGGGCCGGGTCGGTGTCGAATTGGTAGACCACATCGGTGTTGTCCAGCGCCTGGCCAGGCGTGCGCGGCAGCGTGCCATCCCCGGTGCCCAGATCAAACAGGAAATTGCCCGGGCCGCTTTCGAAACTGGCGAAGGTATTCCAGAAGAACCAGGCCTCGTCGAAATTCGGCCGGTCGCCGCCGGAACGCAATTCGGTCAGATTCTTAAGGTTCTCTCCCTGGGCGTTCAAGATGACGGGCCAGCCACCGGGAATCAACTCCAGGTTGGCCTTGATACTCGGCACGGTGACGCCGATATAGGTCGCCGGATCAACCGGGAAATGGGAAACGCCCACGCCTAATTGCTGGGCGGCGACGTTGAAGTCGAGGAAATAATCGAACAATTCGTAATCGCCGACCACGCCGCAGATGGGCATGGCGCCGTCGTAGGTACTTGGCCATTGTTCGATGGTGGCGGCGGTGATATGGCCGCCCATGGAAGCGCCGGTCAGGTAAACGCGCTCCGGGTTTCCGACAATGCCGTTGAAGCGCCTGGTCAGGGCATGGGTATCTTGAGCGCCGGCCGTGATGTCGTAGTCGTTGCGGCTGTAGCTGGAGGCGGCCCAGGCATAGCCATTCGGCACCAACCAGTCGCGCAGGGGATGGTTGTCGACGGTCAGTTCCAGGCCGTCGCCGCGGAAGCCGTGGGCCCACATCACCAGATCGCCGTTCCAATTGTCGGGTACCTCAATGCGATAGCCGGCGCCCTTGTGGACACCCCAATAGGCGGCCGCGCCCGGCAGCGGATCGAAGGGCAATTTCGTCTCATCGACGAAATATCCGGGCGGCTTCTTTCCCTCTGCCCCAGCGGGGAGCACGATCAAGGCCACCAACAATAAGGCTACTGCCAGAACAAGGATCTTCTTCATGATATTTCTCCTTGAAAACCATATAACGGCCCATGCGGCTAGCCCCAAAGCCATTGTCTAATAGATGTGCTGCGATAAATATGTAATGGGTTTATCAGGGTCCTCTGGTCAAGGGTTCCCAATTCCCTATATTATAACTCCTCCCTGGTCAATTAAATGGTCAGCCCGCAATTTTAGAATCTCCTTTGAATCCTTCGCGTTTAAACCATTGATTGACTACGGGAACATCGCTAACCATGCGCTCAAGTCAGGAATAGCATCATCGGCAATCGATGGCGCCTGCGCCTGCGCCTCCGCTCACCCATTCATCCTCACACTCGCTCATGGTGCGCCGCAACCAGTAGCGCTTGCGGTTGACCCACAGTGCCATCATCCCCCAACGCGCATCACGACCGCCTCACTTCCTGAGCTATTTCGCCATCGTGTGTGCTATTTCTGTTTCCAGCAAGGCCTCGATCTCCTGACGGCGTTGGTCAAACTCATTGGCCTTGATCTGCGCAGGGTCAATGATGCTGTCTGCCAGCGTGGCGATGAGATCCTCCCGATCTTTATAGAGATATGGTAGTAACACGCCCGGGCAATCCTGGAAGTCGCGGAACATAGCGCGGTCATACTGGGTCTCCAGGATAATGGGTTGTACCGGCAAAGAAGGTAGAAGTGGCAAGATGGCTTGCAGCTCGGGGAGGATACTTCTGGCATCTGTGATATCGGCGATGACGAAGCGAGCCATTCGCGCCAGAGTCGTCACGGACTCAGTTAACTTGTCGTGCTGCGGCTGCTCGAAGTCATACGTCACCGGCAGATAATCGCGTTGTCGCAACTCGTTGCGTATAGCGTTGAGGACAGGCTTACTCTCCTCGTCGAAGCGGCCGAGAATGAGCACCACTTGCCGGCCAATAGTGTTGATGATTCGGTCGATCTTGTCGCTATACAGCATCAATTGGACGAATTGAGCCATCTCTAAATCGTCAACCGTGATAACAGGCTGATTTTCTGGCGTGATCACTAGATCCCGCTGGATCGAATCGGTCAGGTTGATATCCCAGGCAGATATTCCGTAAACCCAAGAGCCGGTAAGATCCACCTCTTCTAGAACGGTATAGACTAGCGATGCCCGGAACAGGCAAGCCCCGCGCAGATTGGCCTGGCGCAGGTTGGTCTCGACGAGGCTGGCCGCGACCAGGTCGGCCCATCTCAGGTCGGCGCCGCGCAGATCGGCCTCGCTCAGGTCGGCGCGGCTCAGGTCGGCGCCGCTCAAGTCGGCGCCGCCCAGGTCGGCCGCGCTCAAGTTGGCCCGGCTCAGATTGGCTCGACTCAGGTCGGTGCCGACCAGCTTGGCCCCGCTCAGGTCGGCCGCGCTCAGGTCGGCCCCATTCAGGTCGGCCCCGCTCAGGTCGGCCGCGCTCAAGTTGGCGCCGCTCAGGTTGGCCTTGCGCAGGTCGGCCCCAACCAGGTTGGCCCGGCGCAGAGTAGCCCGGCGCAGGTCGGCGCCAACCAGCCTGGCCTTGACCAGATCTGACTCGACCAGGTTAGCTCCAACCAGGTTGGCCCGGCGCAGGTCGGCCCCGATCAGGTTGGCCCATCTCAGGACGGCCCCGGTCAGGTCGGCCCCGACCAGGTTGGCCCTGGTCACGTAGGCCCTACTCAGGTCGGCCGCGACCAGGCTGGCATTGCTCAGGTCAGATCCACTCAGATCAGCCCCGACCAGGTTGGTCCTGCTCAGGTAGGCCTTGCTCAGGTCGGCCCCGGCCAGGTTGGCCCCGACCAGCCCGGCCCCGGTCAGATCAAGCTTTGCCGTTAAGTTTTTGCTTCTCCATCGATTCCAATCTTCCGGGCCTTCTACTAGAATCTCTAGCTGTTCTTCATTGGCCATAGTCACCTACATTTCTGGCAGTATTATTTATATCCCGGCCGTTTAAGGCGCCTTCTGACTGCCTGGATGAATTCGTTTGGTCAGATCATAGACGACAGGCGGAGAAAAAGTCAAGAAAAGCAGTATCGTGGCCTTCATAGTGATCGTGGCCCTGGAGGCCATCGCCGGCGGTTCGGCCGACGACGATCCGGCCGCTATGGCCAGCGGCTGCGCTACATCTATCTCCTGGACGGCACCATGGTACGTGCTAGCTGGATTAGCCGCCGGCCGACCAGGGCAAACCAGGCTACGAGCAGTAGCGTATGCGGCAGCACTACCAGCAAGGTGCTGATCTCCGATTGGGTCACGAGCTGTCTGAGAAAGTCAAGCAAAGAGAGCGCCCAGGCCACTAAGCCCACATAGGCCGTCGCCCGGCTGAAAGCGCCGCTCTTGAGCATCACCGCTGAGGTTATCAGGCCGGCGACCGACACCAGGAACAGCCCGACGTTGAAGCCGCCGACGACCCGCTGGCCCGTATTGGCGAGCACTGTCTGCCCGGCCGCCAGAAGTATCGCCCTCTGGGCGTCCGACGTCGCGGCCGCAAATTGGTCGCTGAGGGACAGCATGGCAAATGGTCTGTTGGTGGCCAGGAAGATGCCAATCCCCATGAGGGACAGGGCCAGCGCGATGGCCATCAGCCCCCGGTCGGTTTCTCTGAGTAGGAAGTAGAGGGCCAGGAACACCAGGGCGAACATCATGTAGCCCAGGACCTCCAGCAACCAGAAGTCTAGCAGCCCGATGAGCTTGTCCTCCTGGAATAGCTGAAACCATTCGATGGTTGTTTCGGGTTGGGGGTAGAGCGCTAAACCAATGGCCAGGCCCAAGATCAAAATCACGGCCACCATAGCCGCCACGCCGCCAATTCTGTAGAGGCTCCTGTAGGCGGGGTCAACGCTCTCGGCACCAATAACTAGACTCACCTTCATCTGTCAGCCCTCCATTTTACCAGATGGGCAGCGGTCGCCGCCGCTATTTGACTGTCAGGATGAATTCCCATTTCCACATCATAGGCGACACCGGCCGCTCCCGTCAAGATGATCAGCCAACCTGTGCGCTGCGGTTGCGACCACAGCGCCGGCGCCGTGCAAGGTGAACGATGTCATCTGACCTTGCTCTTCTGCGACATCAGCGGATCAACGCAGGCGGCGGAAGGCCTCGACGCGGAGGAATGGGCCGGGATAATGAACGGGCGTTCAAGGGCATGATCGCGTCGACAGTGATCTGATTTGTGGAGAAACCAGTGTCAGTGGCACATCATGCGGTCGTCGGCTTTGAGGCCGATCACACGTCTCTGCGCGCGCGCCGATTAGAGCAATTGAAACCTATCCATTTCCGACACGGGAGGAACTCATGGCCAAACCAACCCCACCGGTAACAATTCAATCCGGCACGCTCACCGGCGCCTACGACAAAGCGGGCGACATCGCCATCTTTAAGGGCATTCCCTTCGCCCAACCACCTGTGGGAGAACTGCGTTGGAAACCGCCCCAGCCGGCCGCG
>JBFFWQ010000131.1:0-15896 GCA_041570195.1 Promineifilaceae bacterium (SeqCode)
GCCCGACAAGGCTAGCCCGACAAGGCTAGCTTACTAATTCAGAAGCTCTTTTTTTCAGTTAGCACCAGAGAGGAGGTAGGCATCCTCATCCTTCATCCCTCTCCCTTCCCATCACCCCCCCATCAGCCCGGCCGCTAGCAGTCGATCGTGGATCACGTTAAAGGCCTGGATCTGCTCCTCGGTGAAGGATCCTTGGGCGACTAGGTCGGTCAGCACGTCGGTTTGACCGGCGCCCATCATGCCTCCTGGCCCCATGGGTCGCTCGACCAATAGAGCGTCCATTGCCGCATGTACCTCGTCGAACAGGGTCGCCTCGTCTTCTGTAATCAGGCCGTCTTCTTGTGCTTTGGCCAACATCTCGGCCCGCTTTTCCGCCTCGGCCTGGACGTCAAATGGCCCTGGCGCCGGCCGCCCGCCACTCATGACCCGCAAGTAGTTGATCACATCCCAGCGCTCGCTCTCTTCCAGGCTTGCCTTCCAGGCCGGCATGGCCGAGTTGAAAGGCGCCATGGCCCCACCTTCGCTAATACGCCAGAAGAGGTAATCGTCGGTCAGCATCCGGCCTGTATGCGCCAGCGGAGCCGGCGGCGGGTCCAGGCTTTCGCCACCCGGTCCATCGCCCATACCCTCATCGCCATGGCAGGTGGCGCATTGACCGGCGTAGATCTCCGCCCCGCGGGCCAACGAATCATCGCCGGCCGCTACCGGGTTCTTGAGGCCGCTGTACTCGGCCGGGATCGTAGCATGGTGGCGAGCCATCATGCCACTGCCCGGACCCATCATCGGCCGGGCTTCGGCCGCCGTCCCCTGTAGCTCCTCAGTCGCCTCGACAATCGGCTGGCTATCTGTCTCCTGGCAAGCGCTGAGCAGAACAGCAGCAACGACGGCAATTATTGATATAACCAGCCAATTTAACCATGGAATCTTATTGCGTAACCGTTTCATATCTCGTAACCCCTGATCAAAAGAAGCCTGGCTTTTAATCGCTTATAACCGGCCATTCAAACCCAAAAAGTCAGGCTTCTGCCACTTGATTAGCGTTTGAGTTTATCATAATTGAACCGACGACCGAACGACGAAACGACCTCACCCAGGTATAGGGTGAGGTGGCCCTGGTCCATTTCTATACTGTTAGAGATGAAACTGGCTTAGAAGGTTACATGGCCGCCTCGCTTGCCAGACATTATATAATGAAGGGTGAAGGTTCAAGGCTTGTCCTGAGCGGAGTCGAAGGGATGAGGGATGAAGCGAAGAGCGCTGCGGACGACGATCCTCTTCATACTTATAATGGCGGCCGTCACGGCATGCGCTGAGCCGCAACCCCCAACCACCAGCGACCCCCAACCACCAGCCAACGACCAGCAACCGATCACCAGCTCCCACCCCCCAGCCCCTAGCCCCCGTCCCCAGACCATGGCCCAGGAAACGAAACGTTTGTTAGCAGCTGCTGATGCGCCTGAGCGAGACCTGGTTGGTTTGACCACCCGCCTGACCGATGTTGAGTCGCCCGTTCCCCGGCTGGCTCGCGCCGAACCGTGGGGCTTTGAGTTGGGCGGCAGCCACGACTTCTGGGTCCAGAACAAAGAAAGTGGCGACTATCATCAGGTTTCGGCCGGTCTGGTCTACGAAACGCCGCACGCATATTGGTTTGTCGAACAAGGCCTGGGATTCGACTCCCGAGCGGTGCACAACGTCGCCGAGCACTTCGAGTCGGAGATTTACCCGACCAATCGTCAAATCTTCGGCCGGGAATGGTCGCCCGGCATCGACAACGATCCCCACCTGGTCATCCTGCTGACCGGCGACCTGGGCGGCGGCGTGAGCGCCTATCAAAATAGCCTGGATGAATATCCCCGTTCCGTTTTCCCCTTTTCCAACGAGATGGAGATGATCACCGCCAGCGTTGAGGCGGGCGATCTGGATGATCCAGCCTTCGCCTGCACCCTGGCCCACGAGTTCCAGCACGTGATCCAGTGGGCCGTCGACCGCGATGAGACGACTTGGCTCAACGAGGTGTTTGGTTTACTGGCCTGCCCGCTCAATGACCTGGAAGCGGAGTTCGCCACCTTCATATTAAAAGCGTTCGCCAGTCAACCCGACCTCCAACTCAATGCCTGGGGAACCGATGGGGAGCAGGTAGCGGCTCAGTATGGGGCCAGTCAACTATTTGGCGCCTATTTCCTGGAACGTTTTGACCGAGAGGGAGTATTGGCCCTGGCCGCCGATCCTGGCAACGGCTTGCAGGGCCTGGACGACGCGCTGCGGACCCTGAATGCCACTCTGGACGCCGACGATCTATTCGCCGATTGGGTCGCGGCCAACTACCTTGACGATCCCGACCCACCATCCGGTGGGCTTGACGGTCGCTATGGCTACCGTGACATAGACCTGCCTCCCATCGAGCCAGCAATGGTAGTTAACGCCGGCTCTACTCCGGTTGAGCAGCAGGCCACGGTAGGCCAATACGCGGCTGATTACATCGCGCTGAACGGACCAGGCAAATTCCAGATCGACTTCGCCGCAGCGACCCTGGTCCGGCCGGCGCCAATCGCGCCTCACAGCGGCCACTACCTGTGGTGGGGTGGGCGGGAACAGGAAAGCGACGCCACCCTCAGCCGTGAGTTCGATCTGACCGGCTTGACTGAAGCGACACTGGCTTTCTACACCTGGTACGACATCGACGAGGGCTATGACTACGCCTACGTGACCGCCTCGACCGACGACCAGAAGTGGACGACCCTGCCTGGCCAGACAACAGTTGACGGCGATTCGAATGGCTTGAGCTTCGGTCACGGCTACACCGGCCGCAGCGACGGCTGGATCCAGGAGCGCATCGACCTGACGTCGTACGCCGGGGAGAACGTAAAGATCCGTTTCGAATACGTGACCGACGATGGCCCGCTCCGGCCGGGTTTCCTGCTGGACGACATTGAGATCCCCGAACTGAACTATCGCCACGATGCCGAGTCCGGCGACGGCGGCTGGGCAGCCGGCGGTTTCTTGCGCCAGGCCAATATCCTGCCCCAGGAGTGGCTGGTGCAACTATTGCGGCCGGAGGCCGGCGAGCATGCTGTCGAACGGCTGCCGCTCAACCAAGACAATAGCGGCCGCTGGACGGTCACTCTGGCGCCAGGTGAGACGGCCGCCCTGGCCATCTCCGGCCAGACCCGGGACACGGCCGAACCGGCCGAGTACCGGCTGCGCATCTCGATCTCGGACTGATGAGCGTATACGAGCCGAATCTATTACCCAGAACAGAACCGAAGAGAGCCGTTCAATAAGATCCTTGCTGTCATCTGTTCTTGGGGAGTGAGGTTGGATATGATCTTGCTGCCTATCGGATGAAACGCGGTGCAGGACACTGCCTGCAATCACCAAAAACGGATTCCGTGACCCATGCCAACAAGACAGGCAGACACTAGCGATCGATACAAAAGGAGCACAAAATGTCAGGGACTCTTGCGTTTGACGTATACGGAACATTGATTGATACGCATGGCATAGTATCCAAACTGGAAAAAATAATTGGAACCGAAGCGAAGAACTTTTCTCATACCTGGCGGGAAAAGCAGCTGGAATATTCTTTTCGCCGAGGACTAATGCAGCATTACGAAAACTTTGCTGTTTGCACGAGTCAGGCCCTTGACTACGCCTGCAAATACCACAAAGTCTCACTCACAAGAGAGCAAAAGCATGAGCTGCTTGACGGTTATCGGACCCTTCCCCCTTTTAAAGATGTGGAAAGTGGGTTGGCTCGATTGAAGGCAGCTGATTTTCGCTTATTCGCATTCTCTAATGGTAGTGCAGATACTGTCGACACTTTACTTGTAGCTGCTGGGATAAGGAGCTTTTTTCTCGGGATTGTTAGCGCTGATGATCTCAAGTCATTTAAGCCGAATCCTGGAGTATATAGTCATTTTTTGAGGCAGTCTGGGGCATCAGGTAGTAATGCATGGTTAATCTCAAGTAATCCATTTGATGTTATTGGTGCAATCTCAGCGGGCATGCGCGCGGCATGGATTCAGCGATCAAAAGATTCTATCTTTGATCCATGGGGAATTGAACCCACGATAACAGTGGGAAGCCTCGGCGAACTTAATGAAAGAATTAGCTAGCAAGACAAATCCACACGGGCAGAAGGAAATTAGAACCAAAACCATTAAGTAGCAAACCTAGGTGGAGAACGATCAGCCCGATCCAATTCTGCTCAAATGCACCAGCAGCCCACACATCTACTTGCTCGAGAAAGGCCAAAAACGCTGGATAAACACCATCGAAATCTTCGAAGACCGTGGCTACGTCTGGCGCGATGTTTTATTCATCACCTGCGCCGAGTTGCGGAGTATTCCTGACGGCGTGCCAATCCCGGCCGATGCCGGCCCACCGCCGCAGCCATGATGTTGAACACCATGGCCCGAATGACGAAAATCGATTAAGATAACGTCTGGGTACAGATTATTCGATCAGGAGCACCTGCGCAACTGCATATAACCAACAAATTCATACAATCGGAGTTCAAGCATCGAAAACGAAATTTTACTTTCAGTCCACGATAGAATTGAAGATCGCCCCTTCACAGATCCAGACAACAGCCAAGAAGACCTGGCCACCATGCGCAAGATGGCCAGGCAGCTAACGGAAGCCTATGACAACCCGATCATTTGTGATTTTACCCCCGGAAAGAGACCTGTCTGCCAATCAGATCCCGCCGGCCGGCACTTCCGCATTTACTACATTCAACCCAGTTTGCTCTTCTCTCTGAAATCCCTGACGGTCGTCGGTTTCTTTGGCCAGAAACGACCCGACGCCGATGTCAAGCCGCTTTTGAAAGCCGACCAACGATTCGAGAAAGAATTTAACAAGCACGAAGGCCTACTAAGTTTGAGCACCGTGCGTTTGGCAAACGGCGACTTTGGCAATTTGGTCCTGTTCACTAGCCCCGAGGCCAAAGACCAGTGGAATTTTAGCCAACCTCATTACGACACCGTCAACAAGATTTCCCCACCTTATTACAAGTCCATTCGTTTGAACAACGGCTTCCTTCCCCACGGCTTGACCTCTCCCGACGCCTTGGAGCTACTGAAAGTCAAATACCTGGACTACGACTCCACTCCTCCCTGGCGAGCCATCCGCAACTTCGTTTAGCAAGCGTCAGCCGAACCCTCCAAGGTTCCCTCGCCAGAACCCGCCCCGGTCCCATCCGCATTCCTCAGCTCCTCAGCCCTCTTCTCCTCTGCTCCCAAAGCCCGGCTGGTTATCCCATCACAGATTCGAGCGCTTTGTTTGATTACCAGAATGCTATGCGGCCTCATGGGCCACGGCATCATAGGCCTCAATGGCAGCTGGCAAAGATTGCGTCACCACGTGACCGGCGGCCGGCAATCCTACCAAAACAGCACTGATCACTTCCTCTCGAGTTGCACCTCTTTCTTTGAGCGAAGCCACATGAAACGGAATTCCGCTTGTCCGGTTTAGCGCAGCCAGGACCGCAAGATAGGCCAGCTCTCGACTCTTGTCGTCTAGTGCGCTCGCCTGCGCGAGTGCTTGGACGGCCGAACCCCATGCTTGCGCAAATTCGGGTGCATCTGACATGAAAAGCTTGAACGCATTACTTACCAGATTCGATTCATCCGCCATCGTTTACTCCTCTAAGTCAATTAGGTAATCCAACTTCGATTATCCAACCGCGATATTCAGGTATATCTGCCGCATTCATTCAAGATCGGCCGATTCTAAGAAGCCCTAAGCCAACCAGGAAGTACCACATCAGCGAAAGCAATCCGCCGCCGGCATATTGTACGGCAACCATTGCACTCTGGAAGGCTGTTGGCGTCCCAGTGGCCGTGTAATGACCACCAAATGGGATACCCACCAACAAGAACCCAAATCCCAGGATACCCACCCACGCTGTTGCTTTGCCCAAAGCCTTACTCCGCAGCATGACGGCCGAGAAGATCAGGCCGGCGAGCCAGACCAGAGGCATTCCCGTATAGAGGAAGCCCGTGCCCCTGCTGGTTGCTAGCATCGCCTGCCCGGCCGCCAGCAAGATAGATTGCTCTGCTTCTGTCATCGCGGCCACATACTCCTGGCTGAGCGAAAGCATCGAAAAGGACGTATTGGTAGCCAGATAGACGGCCATCCCTACAAAAACAAGAGGTGCGGCGATCAAGGCCCAGGTCTTGTTTGCTCGTCTCAGCACAACGTATAGCGCGAGAGCCACTGGACCCCAGAGAATCATGATGACGACGTCGCCCAAACCGAGGAAGAAAAGTCCGGTAATTGAGCTTTCTTCAAAAACCATGAACCATTCGAGTACCGTTTCAGGCGGTGGGCCCTCGAGATTGGCCGGGATGTAGACCCCCAACGTAATGAGATACATCACGGCGCAAATCAGGGCCGCCGATCCGCCAATTTGGTAGAGACTCTTCCACGTCAGGTCTATCGTTTTAACTTCGCGATCTGGACTGGTAAGTGCTATTTCTTGTGCCATGGCTTCCTCCCGGTAGGTATGGAACTTGGATCAACCCGGTCTGACCAACCATTAGCCGGCCGGCCCCATCACGTAAGTGCCGATGCGCTGGGTCACGGCCGGCGACATCATCTGCAAGAACGGCCGGAAGATCTGGAGCGTCCAGACCTGCAGCCGGTTGCCCCATCCGGCGACCACGACAGGGCGATTATTCATCAAGGCCTCGTAGCCGATCTCGGCCACGCGCTCGGCGCTCATCATATTCTGGAACAAGCGCACATTCTCCAAACCGTGGCGGGTGACAAACTCCGTATTCGTCGCCCCTGGGCATAGAGCAGTGACGGTCACGCCGCTGCCGGCCAACTCGGCGGCAATAGCCTCGGAGAAGCTCAGAACATACGCTTTGCTCGCGCAGTACACGGCATTTAGCGGCCCAGGGCCAAAGGAGCCGGTCGAGGCCACGTTCAGGATCTTGCCTCGGCCGTGGTCTAACATGCCTGGCAGCAGTAGTTTAGTCAGGTGGGTGAGGGAGGTCATATTGACCTGGATCATGTGCAGCAGTTGCTCGGCCTCTGCTTTGGCGAAGAGCCCATAGACCTGCGTTCCAGCGTTGTTTACCAATATGTCGACGTGGGTCGATTCCCGCGCCAGTTGATCGACGATATGGGCCGCCGCCGCTGGAGTAGATAGATCCGCGACCATGACCATTACTTCTACCCCGTGACGGTTCCGCAATTCCCGAGCCAATTCATCCAGCTTTCGCTGATTCCGGGCCACCAGAACCAGGTCGTTCTTATCGCGGGCAAAAAGTCGGGCCAGTTCGCGGCCAATGCCGCTGCTGGCGCCAGTTATCAATGTCGTCGTATTCATGTTTAGCTCCTTAGAGAATAGCTACGAGCCGCGAGCTATTGGTTGTTAGCCGCTAGCTGTCAATTGTTAATTGTTACTCGCGCCCTGTGACAACGCTGCCGTACCATGAAGCAGGATCATCATAAACGCATTGCATTCGGCCGCGAAATCGAGACCGAGAACGGCCATGTCGGCTTCTTGTTCGATAGCCTTTTTTATCACCGGCGCCGGGTTGGCCTGTTGCTGCAGACCGATGACAAACATGGATACTTGCAAGAGCAGGTGAGCGCCTTGACCCTTCGCCAGGAACGACAGGCCAGCTTCCAACAAAGCCCCGGTGGAAACGATCCGGTACAGCAGCTGCCGCTTGAAACGCAGAGCTGTTTCATAATCGACGTTGTGCTCCAAGATCACTTGCATGATGGCGAAGAGCCGGGTCAAGTCGGGCCGGGAACTCATCTCCCTGCAAAACAGCGAACTGACGGCCGCTATATCGTCACTGCTGGCGAGAACCGCGAGACCAGCGTCGACCGCGTCATACCAGGCCGCCAACTGCTCCTCCAGGACTGCCAGGAAGAGCGCTTCTTTGGTGTCGAAATAAAGGTAGATCGTGCCTTTGGCCAGCCCGGCCGCCCGGGCGATTTGTGACACACTTATCTCATCGTAGCGCCTGGTCTGGTAAACCCCCCAGGCAACGTCGAGGATGTCTTGCCGGCGAGCGCTCTTCTGCTCGTCCGTTCGCGCTCTGCGCTTAACTACCATGACCACCTCCTGCTATAATAAATGACCGTTGGTCATTTATAGTATAACTGACCGTCGGTCATTTGTCAAGACCCATCCGCTGCCCTCCATTCACGAGGCCCTTCTGGCCAAGATCCAGATCCGTCTCTTCCAGATCAGTACGCCTCCGGGCAACGTCTGCTCGAATCTAAAGCCTTGTTCTACAACTCCATTTCCATGAAACCATGATGGCATAATATTGATCAAGCGTCTCCTTCGCCTGAGACGGCTTCATACTATTATCGGCATAGGGATTAACCTCGCGGAACCCAACGGATCGGCAAAGTGAATGCGCCGCGCCCAGTAACTCCAGGCTTTCCAGCTTCAATTGACGTTATCCGATCGCCCGAGCATCCGCGATTAGACGATCGACCGGCTAACAGCCAACAGCTAATAGCTATTTCCTGAGGAGATGATATTCTAAGCCAGTATCGGAAATCGGCAGGCGAGATTATAGAAATCCGTTGAATCTGCGTGAATCCGCGTCCCATTCCCTAAGAGGGAGATCATGATGTCCGAAAAGACCGAAGGCGATCTGGTACTGAGAAACGGCCTGATCTTCGACGGCCGCGGAGGGGACCCATTTACCGGAGATGTGGCTATCGACGGCGACAAGATAATCGCTATTGGGGCCCTGGATAAGATCAAGGGCCAGTGGGAGTTAGATGTATCCGGTCTAGCCGTCACACCCGGTTTCATCAATATGCTAAGTTGGGCCAATACCTCCCTCATCGAGGACGGCCGCGCGCTGAGCGACATCCGCCAGGGTGTAACCTTGGAAGTCCTGGGCGAGGGCCGGTCCATGGGACCTCTGAACGAGGCCATGAAGCTGGAAATGAAAGAACGGCAAGGCCCTATCAAATACGACGTGGCATGGACGACCCTGGACGACTATTTGCGGCATCTGGTGCGTCGCGGGGTATCGCCCAATGTGACTTCCTTCATTGGCTCAAGCACGGCCCGCATTTACGCCATGGGCTACGAAGACCGGCCGCCGGCGCCGAGCGAGCTAGATCTAATGCGCCGGCTGGTCCGGCAGGCCATGGAAGACGGCGCTGTAGGTCTTTCCTCGGCCTTGATTTACCCGCCAGCCTGCTTCGCCCAACCCGATGAGCTCATCGCCCTGGCCCAGGTCGTCGCCGAATACGACGGCCTGTACATCTCCCATATCCGCAACGAGGGCGACCGCCTGCTAGAGGCCGTTGACGAGCTGATCGACGTCGCCCAAAAGACCGGCGTCGCCGCCGAAATCTACCATCTCAAAGTATCCGGCCGGCCCAACTGGCCCAAGCTCGACCAGGTCATCGCCAAAATCGAGGCCAAACGCGCCCAGGACCTGGCCATCACCGCCGATATGTACACCTACCCGGCCTCATCCACCGGTCTGGGCGCCGCCATGCCGCCCTGGGTGCACGAAGGCGGCCACAAAGCCTGGATCGCCCGGCTCACAGATCCGGCCATCCGCCAACGGGTAAAGCGCGAAATGACCAGCCCCGGCGGCGATTGGGACAACACCTACCTGGCCGCCGGCTCGGCCGAAAATGTCCTTCTGGTCAGCTTTAAGAGCGAGGCCCTTCGCCCGTTCACCGGCAAAACCCTGGCTGAGGCCGCCGCTCTGCGCGGCAAATCGCCCGAAGAGACCGCCATGGACCTGGTGATCGAAGACGACGACGACGTTGGCTGCGTTTACTTCACCATGTCCGAGCAGAATATTCGCCGCCAGATCGCCTTGCCCTGGGTGAGCTTCGGTTCCGATGGCGCTGCTTTGGCGCCCGATGGGGTCTTCTTAAAGTCCAGCACCCATCCCCGTAGCTACGGCAATTTCGCCCGCCTGCTGGGTAAATACGTTCGCGACGAGGGGCTGGTGCCCCTGGCCGAAGCTGTCCGGCGCCTGTCCTGGCTGCCGGCTCAAAACCTCAAGTTGCGCCGGCGAGGGGCGTTGGCCGCCGGCTACTTCGCCGACCTGGTCGTCTTTGATCCGGGGGAAATCCGGGATCGGGCGACCTTCCAGGATCCGCACCAGTTGGCCACGGGCATCATTCACGTCTTTGTCAACGGCGCCCAGGTGCTGGCCGACGGTCGGCACACCGGCGCGACGCCGGGTCGCGTGGTCCGCGGCCCCGGCTGGAAAGGCTGGCGAGAGAGGGATTCACATTCGCCCTAGCACACTACCAAGAATGAAAACGCTAGCTGCTAGAAGCTCGGAGCTAGAAGCTGTTTTCGATGAGACTACACGTACAAGGCCATCACCATGGTCAGCGCACCACCATATATGAGAATTGCCAAGCGCAGAAGGTCAAAAAGCTAACGGCTGAAGGCTATTTTCGATGGCTTATCTAATGGAAAGTCCACCAGCAGCCCGAACGCTCATCAACGGCCGTTGGCGAGATTATTTCGCCGGCTGTGGCTACCTCGGCTTACAAGGCCACCCGGAACTGTTGTCAGCAGCGGCCGAAGTCATGAAGCAATATGGCTTGACGATCGCCACGTCCCGCGGCGGCTATGGCGAGAATCCGATTTTCCAGACCCTGGAGCAAGTTGCGGCCCGTTTCTTTGAAGCCGAACGGGCCACTTACTTCGTCTCCGGTTACCTGGGCAATGCCATCTTGGTCCAGGGCTTGATGGGCGAGTACGAGCACATCTTCTTAGACGAGGATTCTCATTTCAGCGCCTGGCATGCGGTGCAAGCGGCCACTGTACCGGCGACTTCCTTCCGCCACCTGGCGGCCGAAGACCTGGATCTTCAGTGCCGGGCGAACTTGCGACCGGGCGAAAGGCCGCTGGTAATAAGCGACGGCATCTTCCCCATCTCGGGCGAAATAGCGCCTGTGCCCGATTACGTGGCGGTGTTGGCCGCCTATGAAGGAGCGATCCTGTGCCTGGATGACGCCCATGCCACCGGGGTGATCGGCCAGAAAGGGCAGGGCACTTTGGAATACTACGGTTTACAAGGCGAGCGACGCTATACAACCCATACCTTGAGCAAGGCCCTGGCCGGACACGGCGGCATCATCGCCGGTCAGGCATCCCTGATTGAGAAACTCGGCCGGAATTCGTCCGTGCCCGGGGCCACCAGCCCCGCGCCGCTGCCGGTGGCCGGGGCCGCGACCCGCGCCCTGCATCTGGTGACCCGCGATCCCGGCCGCCGCCGCCAATTGTGGCGCAACGTAAGCTATGCCAGGGCAGCCTTGCGAGAATTGGGTTGGCCCCTGCCTGACACGCCTGTGCCCATCATTTGTCTTGGCGCTCGCCCGGGACTGGACCTGGGCCGCTTGCAGGCCGAGCTCTTTACCCGCGACATCTGCCTGGCCCACGTCACGTCCTACAGCAGCACCCCGCCCGGTGGTGCGTTACGAATCGCCATTTTCGCCACCCACACCACTGAACAAATAGACCGCCTGGTCGCCGAACTAGGCAACCTGTTAGACAGTTAGATTCTGCCGAAAGCTGAAAGCTGAAGGCCTTTCTTCAAGGAGATATGTGAAATGAAACCCACCGATACAATCACGACTCTCTTTGCTCATAACCTATGGGCAAATCTGCTTCTGCTCGAACGATGCGCCGAGTTGACCAGTGAACAACTGGAGGCCAGCATTCCTGGCGCCTATGGTTCCATCTACAAAACATTGCGGCACATCGTCCTTGCCGAACAGTCGTACTTTTCGCGCATCAGCACTGGCCAACCGCTCCAGCGTCCAGAAAACCCACCCCACTTGACCATAGCCGAAATGGTGGAATCAGCCCGCCAGACCGGTGCCGGCCTGATCGAGTGGGCGCCAAAGGTCCAAGACGGCGACACGGTACAGATCGACTGGGAAGGCGCGACGGTTGAAGTGCCAAAGGCGATTATTCTCACCCAGGCCATCAACCACGCCACCGAACACCGCGCCCAGATCATGGCGATTATGACGGAATTGGGAATCCAACCACCGGACGCGGACGGCTGGTCCTATTTCGACAAACTGAAAGAATAGAGCCCGATGGGATGTCTCCCTGCCCGGCCCTCGCCCCTCAGCTCCTCGTCCCCTCTTCTCCTCCGCTCCCCATCCGGCCGTCACGACCCGGCCCTCATCCTTCGAATCAGCACCACGGCCGTCAGGCCCAGCACGATGACGATCAAGATACCCACATACAATCCAGTATTACCCGTGACCAGCCCATACTCATCCGAAACACCGTTCAAGATCTCGCGCCACAGCGCCGCGCCATTCTCGCCGTTGGTCATGATCACCACCCCCTGGCCTCGTTGCGGGTAGGCGACCAGGAATGCCTTGTAACCGTAATTGTCTCCAGGGTGAGAAAAGTAGACGCGGTCGCCGCCATCATCACCCAGTTCCGGTCCCAGCCCCCGGCCGTCTATCTGGAACGTCACCATTTCCTGCGCCATCTCCTGGGATAGGACCGGATCTTGTTCGCCGGCCTGAACCTCCATCAACCTGATGGCGAATTGGGCCAGGTCCGTAGGCGTGGTCCATAAGCTTGCCGCAGCTCGCTCCGGATATGTGCGCCATCCCCCTGGGATAGGCCGGCCATCGACGTGGTGCCCGGCCGCCGCCAAAAGCCGCAACTCCTCAGGCAACGGCGCCTCGTAGGTGCTGGCCTCCATGCCCCATGGATCAAGCACGTTTTCTTGCAGCAAGTCCGTAAACGATTCCCCGCTAACATCTTCCAGCAGCTGCTCGACAACGGTATACCCCCCATTGGCGTAAATATGCTCGCTCCCCGGTTCGACAACCACTTCAACGGGCGGCGAGTTGGCCGGCGGCTGGCCATTCAATATATTCAGCAGCGTGGGCAATTCCTGGCCCTGGGCATAACCATCATAAGCCCGCTCGTAGATGCCGGCACTGTGGCTCAACAGCCGGCGCAGGGTGACCGGCTCAGCCTCTGTGAATTCATTCTGCGGTACCTGCCAGGAAACCAGCCAGTCATTCACATCCTGATCCAGCGCCAGCGCCCCCTGATCGACCATGCCCAGGGCGGCCACGGCCGCCAACATCTTGCTAATGGACGCCGCCTGGAAGAGGGTATCCGGAGTCACCGGCTCTCCACTGCCCGCTTCCATGACCCCATAGCCCCGGGCCCATTCCAATTGGTTATCATTGATCACGGCAATACTGACGCCGGGCACGTTATAATGTGCCATTCGCTTAGCCAGCGACAGACGCTCCCAGAATGGATCGCCAATATCGGCCAGCAGCCCATTCTCTACGTTGTGCCTTCTGCGTTCGACGGCCGCTTCCGACGACTGACTACAACCCGCCAACCCTAACACTATACAGAGCAGACAGATTGGTCCACAGACCGCCCCTATCCATGAAGACGACCATCGCTTATAGTTAAGCAACTCTAAATCCATGAAATCTGTGTTCCTGAGCGAAGCTCAGGCAATCCGCATCCCACTGCAATTCTTCCGGGTAACTAATCGCTACGCCCTGAATCCCTCTCAAATTCAATGGTGATGAAACAGCTCAACGCCTGCCCGGGCCCTACGAGATCAAATGTCTCCCTAAACATATTCTCTCCCAGAACCTCATAAGTAGTACGGGTCTGCCAGCCAGATGGCATGTTTTCAATGGCCTCCGTCCTAAAGACGATCTTCTTACCACTCGGATCCCACTCCTCCATGACATATTGATTCACATAGCCTTCAACATGGAACTCGCGAAAAACATGTCTCTGCCTGCTTTTATCGTAGCTGAAATAGCCGATTTCTTCGTGAATTTCCCCTTCCGGATTTCGCTCTTGTGGCTCGTAAACCGCACGATCGGTCATCTGAATGAACTGCTCGTCGAGGACAAATTGGTATTCACGCTCAACCCGGCTCTCTCCCGGCTTGCCCGTGCCGCTTCCCTGCCACCGCCCCAGAAAATAGCGCAAAGTCTGCCACGGATCGGTCGGCTCCACAACACTTTCGTCTGACATTTTGATGCCTCATTATATCGTATCCTGACCAATAAACTCCCGTGATTCCATGCTGTGGCATTGGGGTGAGTGAAGCGCGGCCGCTGCTCACATCTCTATCAATGAGACTACCTGCAAGCAAACAGGAGAAAACGACCGCGAACCTAACCGATCATACCTCAAGCCGCTGGCCGCCTCCATGCACCAGGCCCTGCTGGCCCAGACCCAGAGCCGCCTCGTCCAGTCCGGTACCCCACTCTCTACTCCTGTGAAGCAATCACCGTCATCCAGCTTTCGGGGGCGAACTCTACCGTTTCTGGGGCATCGCTTTGAAGGGGCTCGAAATCGCGGCAACCGGCCGCCACTGTCGCCGGCCAGAAGTCGGTGGATGTGTATTCCGGACTCAGAAGGTAGGTAACGGCCAGACGAATCTGGTCATCGGGCATGGCGATCTGGTATTCCATCTCGTCATAGTTACCCATGAGCCCATTGCTGGCCAGCCACTTTTCACGCTCGAGGTGTTGCTGGCGTTCGTCCAGCGCCTGTTGATCGTTAGAGATCGCCCTATTTGTCCAGATAAAGTCGCGTGATTTGCGCCAGCTATCGCCCGCTTTCTCGTAAGTGGCCGTGCCCAGGGCGGCCGAAGAATGCAGAACGGCGATTTGTTCATCGCGAATGATGCAGATGCTGCCAAGTCCGAGTTTTTCAGAGCGGATTCCTAGATAGAGGTAGCTGCCGGCGTGCATGAGCAGTAATTGGCCGTTAGGCAGATCGATCTCCAGGGCCTCGTCCCACTCACCAGGGGCGAACACGCCGTCTATGGTCGAGTGCCTTCCCTGGGGCGCAGCTACTCTCGAGGCGGCGTCTGGTTCGGCCGTCGGATCTTCTATCACCCGTGACGGTTCTTTGCGGGGCGGCGTGCCGTTTGGCTCTTCCGAGCTACAGGCGACAAGGATAAAGATCAGGGCCAGGCTCACCGCTAACCATATCAGATTTAGAACGCTATGGAACAGGCGCTGAGAATGATGTGACCAGTAGCGTTCTTTGTTGATCAGCCCTGGAAAGTCGTTGCCACTGCCAGTGCCGGCGCCACTTTCGGTGGCGCCGTCGGAAGAGTTCATTCGCCCGCCCCTTGGTCGTGCAAGCAATATCAAAGGATCGCTTTTTCATTGTATCATAGATAAGAAGTCAAGTGGTTGGGTGAACGTCATTGGCAAATGCGGCCGTCGGGACTGAAGGCCAGGCCGCCAACCCGATCGCCAAACCCGGCCACCGCCCAATCACCTCCGCCCCCAGCTTGCTCACTCCCAGCCGTTAACTCAAAACTGACAACTCAAGACCAATCCCAAAACTCCCCAAAACAGCACGTATGTGCTATAAT
This sequence comes from Promineifilaceae bacterium (SeqCode), assembly GCA_041570195.1. Classification (GTDB taxonomy): domain Bacteria; phylum Chloroflexota; class Anaerolineae; order Promineifilales; family Promineifilaceae; genus UBA11865. The sequence goes on from JBFFWQ010000131.1 coordinate 15,384, forward strand.
TTACCTCAGAGCCAGGCCAATCAAAGACCATGCGATCCATGTCCATATCAACGCCCGCCCCCGCTCGCCGCTCATAGCTCACAACCAAAATGCCCCGGAATGTCGGCGCCCCACGCGGCAACCCCAACGCCTTCAAAAGAAATGTCTCAAAACAATTACCAGGCTGACGACTCGAGTAAAGAGAACCTAACTCAGAACAATTACTGGAGTTAGATCCCATGCAAAACCCCACTTCCAACCCCCGCCACCCGGCCGCCCTTCCACTCGACTACCTCTGGCAACTTGCCGCCTGCCGCCCGTTGCTTGCCCTCTTTGCCACTTGCCTCTCGCCGCCAGCCGCCGTTCCGTTAAAAAACTTTCGCATGTACCGGAAAAACAATTTCCGGGACCACCAACCCAGCCTCCGCTGCCCATCACCATGGGCGAACACGGAAGTCGCACGAAGTCAATCCAATCCTAATCCATCAAATCTGCGTAAAACCGTGTCCCGTAACAAATCTGTCGGACAGCTAA
>JBFFWQ010000132.1:0-15502 GCA_041570195.1 Promineifilaceae bacterium (SeqCode)
ATCAGAGAAAATCATCCTGGTCGTGGCTCACCATGACCAATCGCCGGAGACGGTGCAAGGCGCCGACAACGACGGTTCGGGCATTGCCATCATGCTACACCTGGCCGAGATCCTTGCCGCCGAGCAACAGCTACCACACTCTTTGTTATTTATGTCAAGTGATGGCGAAGAATACGGCATGTTGGGCACCCGTCGCCTGGTGAGTGTCGAAGACGATCTCGACAAGATAGTCGCCGCTGTATCGCTCGACAATCTGGGCAAATGGTTTTACGATGGCCTGGAAATGTCGCCCATCGGCCAGTTCCGGGGCTATGGGCCGCTCTGGCTGCAGCGCCTTGCCCAGGAGTCAGCCCGGGCGGCCGGCGATAGTTGGATCCCCCAGATCCGCGCCCCCTTGTTCCAGGCCCTGAACCAGGCCGTGCCCATCTCCTTCATGGACCAGGGCCCGTTGGTGGCCGCTGGCGTGCCGGCCTTCGGCCTCGCAGCCACGGTGCCGGCCGACTACGCCGATCTACATTGGGAAACGTTCCATAGCCCCGGCGATACGATGGAGCTGCAATCGGCCGACGTGCTGCAACAAGCCGGTCTGGCCACCGAGGCCCTCATCCGCCAGCTGAATACCATGACCGACTTCCCGGCCGAACGCGGCCCCTATCTCTACGATCAGGAACGGGATTCCGTCCTGCGCGGCCTGCCGCTGTGGCTACTCTTCCTGGCCTTTGGCGCATTGTTTGTGGTCGCCAGCGTCTTAACTGGCCGCAAGCTGCCCGGCGGCTTTGGAAACGCCCTGAAGATCGCTTTGCCCCATTTCGTCAGCTTATGGCTGCCGCTGACTGGGGCATTGCTCATACTCTACATATTCGTAGAAATCGGCCTCATGGACAGCTTCGCGGTCTATCCGGCCGCGCAGAAAGACCCTGACATGATCAACCCCCGTTGGCTGGCTGTTATCTTGTGGCTGGTCGGCTTTTGGGAACTTTTGCAGCTAGGCCGGCGCCTGGCCGGTCTCTACATGACCGGCAGGCCTGCCCCCACCTTCGCTCACGCCAGGAGCCTGGCCCTATTGATTGTCGGCCTGGGCGCCTTCTACATCGCGGTGATCAATCCCTTCACCTTGTTGCTGATAGTGCCTCTGCTGCTGTGGCTGCTCATCGGCGGCCGCTCCGGCCTCGGCCGGGTCCTGGACTGGCTGCTTTTCCTAGCTGGCGGACTGATTATTTATCTGCTGGTTCATGTCTTCGGCTTCCAAGTCCTGCGCATCGACTTGGCCATCTTGTGGTACCTGATGATGATGTTTTCCATCCAGATGGTGTCTTTCCCAACAGGCGCGATTATTGCCGCCATGCTGGCCGCCGGCCTATCCCTGGTGGTCAAACCGGCCATCGGCCGGCGCCGCACCGAAGCCAGAAAAGCCGCCGCCGAAGCAACTCCGTCCACCGACCCGGCAGCGTCGTAGGGGCGACCCCTGCGGTCGCCCGTCGCCCATCAACCGTCGTCACGCCTGGCCCTCTTACCGCGCCCGCTTCATTGCCCCTTTCCCCTCACTCGTTTTCCCATCCACTGCAAGTTGCGCGGCAATAAATGCCACCCCTATCAATCTGGCGCGCGTTGACATTGGTCGCCGAATGATCTAAAGTGTAGTTGAGTCGAGCCGCTATGCTCTTCGTTGCTGACACTGTTCGGCCGGTAGAGTGCGGGCAGGATTTCTTGCCCCGCTTTGCCAAAAGAATCCTTAGTCGGTGGGAGGTGTGTCATGCGAGTGAAAACAGTACCGATCTTCCTGGGCCTGCTGCTTGCGCTCATTTTTGCACTCGTATCATCGTCTGTATCCGTGGCGGCTCAGATTGGTGAGATCACGTACGATTCGACGGTCAGGGGCCGATTATCCAGCGAAGAACCTGTACAGGAGTGGGGCTTCTGGGGCAATGGTGGCGACGTGATCACCATTTCCATGATCGCCCTGCCCGATCCCGACATCACCAGCCCATTTGATACTTATTTATATCTTATTACCGAGGAGGGCGAGCTGCTGGCGGAAGATGACGACGGCGGCGAAGCCTACAACTCGCTTATTCGAAATTTCCAACTGCCAGCCAACGCCTACTACATCATCCAGGCGACCTCTGTTGGCAGCGAAGCCGGCGGAAGCTACGATTTGTCGCTTGAGCTCGTCCGCCGCCAGGGTCAGTCCATCGAGTACGCCGACTACCTGGTATCAGGAGATGAGCGTAGGGCTGAGCTATCCTTTTCTGTCAGCGCACACATCTGGGATTTTGATGGCCGGGCAGGCGACCGGGTCGAAATCCGGATGGAAGCTATTTCTGGCGAACTGGATACGTTTCTTTTGCTCCTGGATGCCGACGATGAACTGTTCAATCGAATAATGGTATCCATGAGCGCGGGCGCGATTGATTCACTGGTCGAATTCGCCGAAGAGCTTGGCGTCTTAGTAGCATACAACGACGACGGGCAGACGACGAATTCACTGATAAGAGACGTCACTCTGCCGGCCGATGGTCCGTACTTTATCATCGCTACCAGTTGCTGCACTGGCGGTTCCTTTGGCGACTATTGGTTATCTCTGGATCTAATCCCTGCCCAATCAAGCCAGGTCGGATACAACGGCTCTCTCGGATACGGTGACGCGGATACCGGGGACTTAACGGAGGAATATCCAGCCCATGTGTGGGAGTTTCTCGGCCAGGAAGGGGATAGGATCGACATTCACATGACGGCTCTTGAGGGCGAACTGGACTCTTACCTGCTGCTCCTACAGATGGATGATTCGCTGCTTGAGGAACTCTACAGCTTGCGCGATGAGGATCTGACCAGACTGCCCGAGATAACCGACGAGCTTGGCGGACTACTCATCTTGGACGACGATGGGGGTGGAAGCGGCAATGCCCACATCGCCGACTACCAATTGCCGGCTACGGGAGCTTACCAGATAGTGACGACCAGTTGTTGTACGGCCGGGTCTTACGGTTCGTACGAACTGTTCCTGGAAGGGGAATCGGCCCAGGAGCGTTGGATTGAATTTGCCGGTGGTCTGGAGTACGGCGATGTAATAGAGGCCGGGCTTGGGCCAGAGTTGGTGGCCCAGGTCTGGGAGTTCGCCGGCCAGGAGCGAGATGAGATCTCTATCCAGATGGACGCTCTCGATGGCGACCTGGACCCCTTCCTACTACTGCTGAGTATGAGCTCGCGAGAACTTGATCAGTTTATGTCCCAGGGCATTGAGCAGCCCGAAGGTCTCGTTGAAATTGCCGAAAGGCTAGGCGTCTTGGTCCATTACAATGACGATCGGGAGGACAGCGCTGATTCGCTGATCTTCTCCGATCCATTACCGGCCGACGACGTCTACTACATCGTGGCCACCTCTTGCTGCACCGCCGGATCGGCTGGGGATTACCGGTTGGCCCTCGAACTCGAATTCCGGGAGGAACCGTTAACCGAAACTGACCCTGAAACCGAGCGTGAGCGTGATCTTGAACAGCCCCCAGATGATGATCGTAACTTCATCCCTGAAACAACACGAATCATCGACGAGGGTATCGCCTCTCGTCATCTGATAGACATCACGGGCGATGGTGAGACGCTGACATTTGATGAAGACGTTGTGGATAGCCTAGGCCGGCCGTTTGAGGAAAACGACATTGTGGCCCTGGATCCAGTTGACGATGCGCCTTTCGGTCTGCTGCGGCGTGTCGTGGAGATCGAGCACGATCAGGGACAGGTTGTCCTGACTACCGTCCAGGCCGCTTTGGACGAGGCTATCTACAACGGCCAGGTTCAGGTCGAGGTAGTCTTGACCGAGGATGGTGGCTACATCGCCCAGGCCGCCATGGGCAAGACGTCAGCCAAGCCGGCCGCAAGACCGGCTGGCGCTGAGTTCACCCTTAATTTCTTTGAGGAAGAGATAATCCCAGGAGTGACGGCTAGCGGCCAGGTCGACCTGGATCCCAGCTTCGAATTTGAGTTAGTCATCAGGCGCTTCAAACTTGAACGATTGCGCCTCGTCAATACCACCGTCCAGCGTGCTGAAATCAGCCTCGAGGCGGAGATTGGCTTTTCGGAAAGCGCGGAGATAGAGCTCAGTCCTCTGGGCTCATTTGCGCCGATTGGCATCCCGATACGCGGCACAAGCTTCAACATCTGGCTCACGCCGCAGTTGACTGTCTATCTGGGCGTTGCCGGTAGCGCCACGGCGGCCGTGACAAGCGCTGTTCACCACGACATTACTTACGATAGCGGCCTTGAATACGACGATGGCGACCTGCGCTTCATCGCTGACTCCACGGGGAGCGAACTCTGGGTGGAGGAACCGGAGACTTCGGCCAGCGTGGACGCCAGGGCCTATATCAAGCCCGAGTTTGCCCTGGTGGTCTTTGGCGGATCGGGCCCTTACATCAACGCCCAGGGTTACGCACGGTTTGAGGCCGATATGTGCCAATCGCCCTGGTGGGAAGTTTACGCCGGGGTCAGCGGTAACGTCGGAGCCCGGGTGAAGGTGTTTAGCCTCAAGCTCATCGACGAGACTTGGCAGATATTCGTCGAGGAATGGACCCTCGACGAGGCTGAGGATTCCGCGCCTTTCGCTTGCCCGGGGGAAGATGAGTCCGAACCGACAAGCGCCCCTCAAGATTCGAGCCCAGAGGATGACGGTGGCGGTGGCGTTTGCTCTTCAGTCGTCGGTTTCGTAGGAATCCTGGGCCTTGTCGTCACCGTTTCCAGGCGAAAGCGGCGGTAACGCTTTGTCTGACCGCCCCGAGCGAACGGGCAAGGCAAACGGTGCGCGAATTCCGCCAAGCAGTAGCAGGTTCCTTTCCGCTTGCCCTGCCCCTACCTAGAATTTCACCAAAAACGCCGTCACATACATGATCAACACCCCGGCCGTCAGCGCCGCGAAATTGACCCACGACACGGCCGGCAGCCCTTGCCGCTCGGCGTCGCGCCACAGCATCTTGCCAACTTCATAAATGACCTGCAAGATGGCCCCGGCGCCCAGGCTGAGGAACAGCACCGCCAGGAAGGGCGAGAAAGCCAACCCGCCGATCCAGGTGCCCAGGATGGCTGGCGCGCCGGCCAATAGGGCCAGCAAAACAAAGGTGATTACCTTCGGCCGCTCGGCTTTGGTTAAGGGCGCGGCGATACCGACGCCCTCTGTGATATTATGTAAAGTAAAACCGACCACCAGGAACGAGCCCAAGGCCGCCGCGCCGGCCGCGAAGGCCGCGCCGATGGCCAGCCCCTCGCCGAAATTGTGCAGCCCGATGCCCAGGGCGATCAACGTGGCCACACTTGTCGGCGTGCTTTTGCCTCGCCGCTGCCCGACCGCCATCAAGATACCTACGCTGAGCAGTGTGCCAAATATAACCAGCGGCACGCCCTGGAACACGCCCGGCAGCGCGGCCGCGATCTCCAGCGCTTCCAGCACCGTATCCACAAACAGGAATACCAGCAGCCCGACCGTCAGGGCCAGGATGGCATTCACCCAGCGCCGGTTGATCTGGCGCATGAAGGGATACCATAACATGCCCAGCAGCACCGGCACCACGCCCACGTAGATGCCCAGCAAGGCGTAGGCCAGGACGGTCGCGCCCTCGGTCTGCGGCGACTGCACGGCCACGTCCACTTCGGCGCCAAATGTCACCCCGGTGGATGTGATCAACGTGATCGGCAGCGGCTCGCCATCCACCCAGGGATACGACAGCCGGATGGTCGCCTGTTCCAGCCGATCCAGCGTATGGCCCGGCTCGATGTCGAATTGCCAATAGGCGTCATCCACCAGCGTCTGGGCGATGGTCACCGGGTCTGGCCCGCCATTGATCACGCTCATCTCAATCTGGCCCGGCTCGGGAAAGAGCACCCGCTGGATGGTCAGCTCCTCCAGCGGCGGAAACGCGCCGCTGAAGAAGGCCAGCGGATTGGCCAGGGCAAACACGGCTATCAAAGCCAGCAGCGCCGCAAACGGCAACACCCCCAGCAACCAAGTTGGCACTCGACTTGTTCTAATCGTTTCTGTCTGTTCCATAGCTTGCTCCGCGTTTAGCTGTGAGCCGTTCGCTTTGAGCTTCTAGCTCTTGGCCTTCAGCCTTCATACTCTGAAATATCCATGTAACTCTGTGCAGATCCGTGTGCTGATCTTTTCAATCCTGAGAATCACGCAAATTTGCGTCCCAATCTTCTACTCTTCAACCTTGAAGAACCCCATCCAGCCCAACTCGGCGAATTCGCTCTGGTGGGCGTGGAACATGTACATGCTGGGTTCAAACTCCTCGAACGAAAACTCCAGGATGCCGCGCTGGGCCGCGCACTGCATGATCGTGTCGACCGTGGGCAGCGTCGGCTTCAACGTGGTGCCATGATCATAATAGTCAAAGAAGTTGGCGTGCAGATGAAAGGAATTGATCGGGTCGAACTCGGTGATGTTCACCAGGTAAATTCGCTGCTTCTGGTCCCGGCGAATCGATATGGGATTATCCATGCCATAGGCGAAGGCGATAGAATTGACGGCGTAGACTTCGTTGTCGCCGTCGAAGTTGGTGTCGAAACCGTTCATCACCATGACCATCTCGTTGTACGATTCGTTCTCCGGGTATTGATGGTTGCGCGTCTTGGCGATTTCCTTCTCCTCGCCTTCGTACTTCTCCGGGTCCGGATCGACGATGAAAGCCCCGTACAGCCCCTTGTGAATGTGACGCTTGAGTGGCAGGGCGTGGCAATGGTAAAGATGGCAGCCAAAAGGCTTGGCCTCCATCTCATAGGTGAACCGGCCGCCAGGCTCGATCACGCCCCGGCCGACGCCCGGCACGCCATCCATGCTGCCGTTGTGAATGCTGTGGAAATGGATCGTATGCGGGTGGGCGCTGGCGTTGATGAATTCGATGCGCAGATAATCGCCCTCGACACAGCGTAGCGTCGGGCCCGGGCACTGTCCGACGACGTGACCCGCCCGTCGTGAAGCGGCCGAGGTCGCGCTGCCATAAACCCAGCCAGGAAAAAAGATGCCCGGCGCGATCTCGAACTCCAGGTCCAGGGCCGTGATCTGCCACTCGCGCACCGTCCGGCCGTCTTCCTGCCGTACTTCGCCATAGTCAAAATCGTAGAGCAAATCCTCAGGCGTGAATCCGTTGGCCTGGTGATTGACCGTACCCACGGTGCCGGCCGTACCATGCCCGTTGGTGTGTTCGTCTTGCTGCAACGGCTTGGTAGCCGCCGGGACTTTCAGTCCGCCCAGCGTCGCCAACCCGCCCAAGCCGGCGACGCCCGCGCCGCCGACCCGCAGAAAATCCCGCCGCGATAGTCCGTCATTGTTTTTTTTCTTACCACTCATAGGTAAACTTCCTCAGTCGTACTTGACATAAATGCTCTCCGCTGCCTTGCGGCCGACGATTCGCGTATGTGCCCCGACCTCGATGGTTAGCGGGCCTTCAAAGGGCGCCAATTCAAGCAGGGTGAATTCCGTGCCCGGCCGGATGCCCAGTTCGTCCAGGTAGCGCAGCAACTCGCTGTTGCTGTCGTCACCCACCCGCGCCACCGTGGCCACCGAACCCTGCGTCAAATCGCTCATCGGCCGGGTGGGGGGGCGGTTCAGGCTGCCGTCCCGGCCGGGGATCGGATCGCCGTGGGGATCGAAGGCCGGGTCGCCCAGCACGGCCGCCATCCGCTCGGCCAGCTTCTCGCTGAGCACGTGCTCCAGCCGTTCGGCTTCTTCGTGCACTTCCTCCCAGCCAAAGCCCAATTCCCGGGTCAGATACAGCTCGACCAGCCGGTGGTGGCGGATCGTCTCCAGGGCGATGGCCTGGCCCTCGTTCGTTAACGTCACGCCGCGATGTTTCTCATAGCTCACCAGGCCTAGCCGGTTCAGTTTTTGCATCATATTGGTCGCCGACGACGCCTTAACCTCCCGCGCCTCGGCCACCCGGTTGGTGCTCACCGGCGACTCAACCTCGGCCAGCTCGTATATCGTCTTCAGGTAATCTTCAATGGCTTGACGATTCAAAGTAGATCCTTTCAAGCGTTCGCACAAACGCGAGGGAACTGTTGGAACTGCTGGGAACTATAGGAACTGTTGGGCTTGTTTGCTCGTGGACACCCGTACGTGTGCAAGCTACATATGGGCTTCCATGAAGGTACAAGGGTTTTGCCCGTTTACCGCCGGCCTGTTGCCCACGCCACCTTGCATGTACAAAATTCCAAAAGCACAATTCTCTAAATCAGAATTTAGATATGGCTAAATTATATACGGAACGGATCCTTTGTCAAGTGATTGGGGAAAATGCCAGGATGACAGCGTAAACGGGTCGCGAATCGTAGAAGCGGGGCAATCGGTGGGCCAGGCTGATGGCTTCGGGCCAGTTGTCTTGCGATTTCCCCGCTCTCTGCCATCGCGAAATGTCGCCAGGCTCTCCCCCGGCTCCAAACTATGCGCCCACGCCTACAACCCTCCGGCACCTCGGCCGGCCTTTGTCAAGTCCAGTCGGCGTCCAGGACCGCCACATTAGCGCGGCCGCGGCTGTGTCTGTATCCGCGAGGAGGTGAAACCGTCCGGATCGCAGCGATTCTAATCTGGATCAAAGCAAGGCCACGGCGCGGCGACCGGCCGTAATCAGGCCTTCAGGAAACTACGGGGCTATCTCCGTTTCTTTTGAGCTAGGCGTCTTCGCCTAGGCGTCTTAGCCTAGACGTCTTAGCCTAGACGTCTTAGCCTAGACGTCTTAGCCTAGACGTCTTAGCCTAGACGTCTTAGCCTAGACGTCTTAGCCTAGACGTCTTAGCCTAGACGTCCTAGCCTAGGCGTCTTCGCCGTTGAAGCGCCGTTCTAGGCGCTCCATGTCGCTTTTGTACATCTTGTTCACATTGCTCTTCAGCAGGCTCGACGCCAAGGTGGCGAAGAAACCCTTGACTTCGCCGCCCCCGTTATGCTTGATCAACGTACCGTCGTCGACGGCCCGCACTTCCCACCGTGTTTCCGTCTCGGCCGCATTCGAGGTTGATTCATAACGAAAAACGTTGGGGGCCTTTAGCTCCACAGCCCGGCTATCAGATTTGATCTCCCGCCCCATGAACTTGCCGACGCTTTGCCAGGTATCTCCCTCAGAAACCGGACCACTGTGACCACGAATTTCTTCGGTACCACCGCCGATTTCCGAGAAGTTGTCTGCGTTGGTCAAGTAGGCAAACACTTCCTCCACCGGCGCGCTGACGATCATCTCGTGGCTGACTTCTACTTTGCCCATGAATCTCTCCTTATTCTGTTGTTGGATTGATGAAACTGGGATGTTGGCAAGGGATTTCGATCACATTCTAACATGCCAACGGCCATCTGGCGACAGTAGGGGCAAGGCATCCGGGTGCGCACATGCGGGGCATCTGCAGTCTGCTCTCCCGGTTTGCCTTGCCCCTAGCCGAAAATGTCCATCGGATCGGACGTGTGCACCCACACGTACAGCGCTTCCGGGGCATTGGCTGACCACCTGTAAGTCCACTCCGCATCCAGGATGGGCATGTTGACACAGCCGTGGCTGTGCTTGTAGCCGAAGCGATCGTGCCAGTAAGTGCCGTGCAGGGCGATGCCCAGCAAATCGTCGAAATACATGATATAGGGCACGTCCTCGATGAAGTAATAATCCACCTGGCCCTCGGCGCCCGACATCTTGTAATTCTCATAGCGGTCCCACACCTGGTACAGTCCTTCGCGTGTCGGCCAGCGGTTGAGACCCGAGGAGATCAGCGTCGCGTACACCATGCGGTCGCCTTCATAGGCGGCGAAAGTCTGCTCGTACAGATCGACCTTGGTCCAGAAATCGGCCGGCCCCACGCCTTCCGGCCGGGGACTCACATCCACCAGGCTGACGAACGTTTGCTTAATCCATTGCCCCTCGCCGATCCTGTACCAGAGCCAATCCTCGTCGCCCAAGGCCGTGTCGAAAACCTCGAAGAAGGTGAAGCGCGGCATCTCGTCGAAGGCCTCGTTCGGTTCGCCATCCGGCTGGCTGCTGGGTGTGACGTCCTGCACGATCCAGCCAAACGGCCGCCCCGGCTGCTCCTTGACGGTTACACCCTGAAAGTCGGAGGCTTCTACCAGCCGGAGATCATCTTCGTGGACATACTCGCCCTGGTTGATCTGGTACCACGTCGCGCCGCCAACCTCTTGCCAGAAATTGACGGTGGCATACAAGAAGCCGTCGCCGACGTTGCGCACTTGCGCCGCCCCCCGGCTGGGCTCGGCATAGACGATGGCATTGTCGGCCAACTTGCCATACTGGATCCGGCCGAACACCGAGCTTTCGGCCGTAACGGGCGACGTGAATGCTTGAGCCTCTTCGACTGGTGGCCCGCTATTGGCTCCCGGATTGTGCGCGGACGACGATAGCCGGTAGGTTAGCCCCCGCGTCACGGCCGAATCTTCCCAGGCGAACTTCTTCCAGCAGCCGAACTCTTCCGGGTACTGGGCCTCCGTGCAGTCCAATGCCGCCGCAGTTCCGGCGACCACAAATAGCGCCACGGGTACCAACACTATCATCAAGACGAAGCGAGCATATCGCAGCATAAAAACTCCTCAACGGCCATCTCAATCAGCCACGAATCATCGGCCGACCGTCAACGCCCGCCCCGCAAGGCTACCCCGGAACCCCATCTTATTCTGTAAAGCCGCTTACGGAGTGGAAGCTGTGAGCTGTGAGCCTTTAGCGGTGAGCTTTCATCCTTCACCCTTTATCCGGCTCCGCTTGCCCCACCGCCGGCCGCTCCGCCAGCCGCACCCGCGCCCGCCGCCGATGTAGACGCCGCGCCGCCCGAGGACGAGGTGGCCGCAGTCATGGCCACGAAAGCGACCATAGACGTCTGGCCAGCGCCGCTCAACGGCCGAAAGTAGGCCGGCGTCTCCTTCCAGCCCCGCTTCTCAAAGCGCTTGGCCCAGGCATGCACCAAGCCGAAAGCGGCCGCATAGGGCAGATAGGTCTCAAATTCATCTTCGTTTGCCGGGGCCGCCTTTCCCCGAGACACGTCCTTCAGATAGCGATAGAACGGCTGCCAATCGGCCGCCAGCCGCGCCCCATCATCACTCAGAACCGAGATGCCGGCCCCGCCGATCAGCCAGAGGATGGCCATGATCAACAGGGCGCCGGCTAAAACCAACGGCCACCAGCCGAAGGCGCCGTGCAGCAAGATCAAGATCACGGCCACGGCCAGGATCAGAGCCATGGGAACGAGGGCCAGTGACATGATCCTGCCGCGGGCCTTCTTGCGCGTTGGGTCTACCAACCCAGCCGCTGCCATTTCCTCCTCTACGCTTTCCGTGTAGCCTTTCCAACGCTTGCTGGTGACCATCTTGCTGAGACTCGAAACCTTGACCGCGTCTTTGATCCGGCCCTTCCTGTCACCTAGCAGCAACTCCATCAGGCTAATCTCATGTGGCCGCAGCCTATTTGGACCGGCTTCGCGCCGGATCAGAAAGTCGTGCCCCATCCAGCGTCGTTTGGGCAGCTGTTCGATGGTCACGCAGCCGCGGCCGGCCAGGTCAAAGAGCGTGCCCAGTGCCTGCTGCCAGGCGACGGCCGCCGAATCGCCGCGGAGCGCTCCGGCCATTGCTGGAGGTAAATCGCTCGGTGGATCATAAGCCAGGCCCGGTCGTTTCTCTTCTGTCCGCCGATAAGACCTCACAGCTCGGAACAGCAAGACGCTTCCGCCAACCAGAACCAGGCCGCCGAGGGCGAACCAGATCCAGGCCCTGCCGTCCTGCTGGGTTTTCTCGAGCGCTCTCTGCGTGGCCGCGGCTTGCCGCTGGGCTTGCCAGGCTGGCGGACCTTCGAGTACCGCGCCAGACCGGAATGGCACGCTGATGAGCATTGATTCGTTAGCTAATAGGACGCCACTGCCAAAGCGCACATGTCCCGGTTCGAGTGCGACCGTGGCCTGGCCTTCGACTACCGACGGCTCATTGGCCAAGGGCCACGCCGGTGGATAGGCCACCACTACCGCGCTACGGCCGATGGTATACTCATGCTCGACCGGCAGCGCCTGCCACCATAACAGGTCGGCGTTCTGCTCACGGCGAATGACGCCCAACATCGTATAGGCAAGTTCAAACTCCCGCGCGGTATCCGAAATCGGTTCCATGTGCCAGGTGACCCGAATAGGATTCGCGCGCTCGATCTCGATCTGGCCCGGCCCTGCGCCTTCTGGCAGCACCCGGCCGTCTACACTGGCCACGATGTCGACGACGCCATCGGTGAAATCCGTCGGCAGTTCGCGAAAAACAAAGGTGAACGGTCCGCCCTGGAAGTCGAAAACAACCGACTCCACCACCGACAGGGATCCGCCTTCCATGACCTCGACCGTCACGTCAAAGCGTTCAGCACGATACGACTTGCCCGCCTGGCTAGCCGCCAGCCCAAATACCAGCACCATCGCCACTAAAAGCCACAATCCCCTACGCATCAACCATTCTCCAGTTCACAAAAGCGCGACACACTGCGCCATTAACCTCGCGATCCTCTACCATACAATACGTATCCAGCAATGACCTCGTTTCAGTACGAAAATCAGCTAAAGCCAAAGTGCCAAAAAAGCGAACAGCTACTGCCCTTGACAAATCGACAAACTTCGATATGATAATATATAGATGATCATCAATATGATTGCTGTCACCTTGAAATGTTATGCCATATGAGGAGGACCAACTATGGCCACCAACGTACTAGAAGAACAAAAAGACATTCGAATACACGTCCGTGATCGCTACGGAAAACTGGCGAGCGAAGCCACCGAGTCTTCGCCGACCAGTTGTTGCAGCCCAGCCGATAGCTCGGCTGCATGTTGCGGGCCCGATGCCGACGTCGCCATCGACCAGATCGCCGTTCTATATGATCAGGCGCCCGACGCGGCCCAACTCCCCGATGGGGTCACCAACCTCTCCTTGGGCTGTGGCGACCCAGTGACCCTGGCCTCACTCCAACCCGGCCAGACCGTGCTTGACCTGGGCTCAGGCGGCGGCATCGACTGTTTCCTAGCCGCCAAGCGTGTCGGCAAGACAGGCCGCGTGATCGGCGTGGACATGACCCCCCAGATGCTAGAGAAGGCGCGGGCCAACAAAGCAAAGGTCGGGGCGGACAACGTAGAATTCCGGCTCGGCGAAATCGAACATCTGCCGGTGGCTGATGAAGAAGTTGACATAATAATTTCAAACTGCGTCATCAACCTCAGCCCCGACAAGCCAGCCGTCTTCCAGGAGGCCTACCGTGTTCTGCGGCCCGGCGGCCGCCTGGCGGTCACCGACATCGTCAGCGATGGGCCATTGCCAGATCAAATCAAGCAAAATCTCGCCGCTTGGGCAGAATGCGTCGGCGGCGCACTGGATGTGACTGACTACGTGCTTGCCATCAAGTCGGCCGGCTTCGTCGACATCAATGTAGAACGCGTCTTTTTCGACTCGGACCTGGTCGAGCAAGCAGTCGTCCAACTGGACCTGGGCGACGCCCCGAAAGAACGGCGTCAGGAGGTACAGAAGGTCGTATTTAGCGCCAAAGTGACCGCCCGCAAACCAGACTAGACTCACCCACACCTAGCACAAAGAAAAGCAAAATGACCCCGCCGGAGTACCAGCCAGCGGGGTCAATATCAAAGCGGCAATGCTTTGACCAAGCGCTTCACTATTACAGAGGCTCAAAAGGCCAAAATAATACAATGTCGTCACTGTAATACGTCGAGCGGGTTGACATTCGCGTTAATGACCTTGTTGAACACGTTCAAATGAGAGTGATAGCCGCAATTCCGATTGCGGCACGATCGGCCTTGCATATCGGTTGTGTAGCCATTGTTGCTCTCCGCGCCGACTACGTCACCAAGCCTGATTACCTGGCCCACCTGGACGATGAAATCGCCGTGCAGCAAAGTAACCCGGAAGATTTCGTTTTCGATGACGAGCGTCGTGTTGCCATATTGGTCGACGTAGTTGGCGGTCACCTCACCATCTATCGGCGACTTAACGGGCGCGCCCTTGCCGGCCGCGATGTCGATGGCCATGTGCCCATATGAGAAGCCATGAGGACCCTGCGTCACCCAATAGCTGTCGTAGGGATAGGAAATCACGGTCGGATCGAATACATCAGCGGCTGGAGGAGCCGAAGGCGCGTCAGCCTCACTGAGTTCCTCGCCCCTTGACGCCGACGACGCCTGACTCTCTGCGTAAACATCCGCCTGCGGCGCGCTCTGTGCATTAGAGATTGTAGAGCCGGCTGGCTCGCTGCCGCCATCACGGTCGAGCACAGATTGCAGAACCAGAAAAGCCACAATGACCAGCGCCGCAATTGCCAAGCCGTCAAGTCGAAGACCCGGCGAACTTTCCTCAGGGGGCAGTGGGCCGGCCGCTTGCAAGAAAGGTTCCGGCCGAACTGGTGCATAAGCTTGCGACGCATGAGGGGCCGCATGCCTCGAGTAGGGGTCGAATTGCAGGCGATTGCTGGAAGTCATTCTACACCATAATTAGAACAAGTGTGCTAATTTTAGCATAATCGAGAAATGCGTCAACAAGCCGTGAACGTCGTCTATTGGCGGCCGATGTTTCTTGGTCTGCGGCCTGTCTATTAGGTGCTTTTTTGGCGGTCCGGTCCTTCTTCGCCCGGACGATATCTTGCCTTGGAGTGCTTGGTCGGTCAGGTCTGTTTCGCCTATACTTCCCTGTTCGCCGGCGGACATCGCCGGTTGCGGATTCGATGAAGGATTTCAAGCTCACGCCTACTGGTATCGTCGCCGTTGTTGCCCTGGCCTTTCTTTGCGCCAGCTCCATGTTTGTGGCCTGGAAGTTGCTGTTTGGTAGGCCAGTCGAGGATGTCCGTTTGGCCTCGCTTTCGCCGAGCGTGCCTGCTCCCGCCTCGACGCTCTTGGCTGGTGAGGAGGGGGTGACGCCGATTGTGAAGACGACTGCGTCTGAAACGCCGATGGACGTTGAGCCGGCACTCCAGGCGTCCGGCACCCTCACCCACACAGTCCAGGCTGGCGAAAACCTCTACCGTATATCCCTGGCTTACGGTGTGAGCGTGACTGACATCATGTCCGCCAACAGCCTGTTTGATTCTCGCTTCATTACGGTTGGGCAGGAACTGCGTATCCCTATCGACCGGGCCGTGGCCTTGCCGGCGCCGCCGGTCGCGGCCGTGACTATGGAGACGCCTGAGTCAACCATGTCCCGCACCCCGGTTCCTCTGACGATCGTTAATGGCCTGCCCCTTGAAACGATCCTGGTCATGCCTGAGAACGTGCGCCGCAATGTGCGTCAGATTTACGTCAGGGGTCAGCAGCTAGGCCGGCAATCGGGCGCCTACTCCAGGCTCGGCGATAGCACCATCGAGAATCCTCACTTCCTGGCTCGCTTTGACGAGGGGCCGTATGACTTGGGTGATTACATCTATCTGCAGGCCGCCATTGATCACTTCGCCGGCTCCCACGGCCGGCAAGGCCTAGGCGTGCGGCGCGGTTTCCACTCCTGGACCGTGACCGA
>JBFFWQ010000133.1:0-15448 GCA_041570195.1 Promineifilaceae bacterium (SeqCode)
AGTATCCTTGGCTACAAATAGTATCCTTGGCTACAAATAGTATCCTTGGCTACAAATAGTATCCTTGGCTACAAATAGTATCCTTGGCTACAAATAGTATCCTTGGCTACAAATAGTATCCTTGGAAGGGAGTGGGAATGCAAGAGCAGCAGTCGGCAAAGTCGGAAGAGGGTCACCCGAACAGGGTCTGGATTCTGGCGCTGGGCGGCATCGCCATCGCGATCCTGGCCTGCGTCGCCTTGTTCGTCGTGGCGGTCATCGTCTTCCGGCCGGATGAGGCCTTACCGACGCTGGTCGCCGAACTGGCAACGGCGCAGCCGGCTGGCGAAGGGATGCCGGCCGGTCCCGAATCCTCGGCTGGTGAGGCGACGGCGGTACAGTCGCCAACTCCAGACGTGCAGGAGCCCCTGACGCCGCAGGCCGGAGGACGCTCCATCGGCGATCCCTATGCGCCGGAATTGGGTAATACCGGCTACGATGTGCAGCATTACCGGCTGCAGCTGGCCCTGGATCCGGCCGTCGATCACGTCGAGGGCGCGGCGACCATCGGGGCCCTGGCCAACCTGCACGGCCTGGCCGAATTGGCGCTGGACTTCGCCGGCTTTGAAGTGACCTCGGTCACGGTAAACGGCCTGGCGGCCGGATTCGACCGTGACGGTAAGAAGCTGATCATCAGCCTGCCGGAACCGCTGGCCGAGGGTGAACAGTTCACGCTGGCCATTACCTATCGCGGCCAGCCGCTCTATGAACCATCGGCCTATTTGGGCTTCGTCGACCATCTCGGTCTGAGCTATCCGGACGAACAAAGCATCTATGCTCTGGCCTAGCCGTACGGCGCCAGGTACTGGTTCCCGACCAACGATCACCCGCGCGACAAAGCCACGTTCCGCTTCGAGATCGTCGTCCCCCAGGGTCTGACTGCGGCGGCCAACGGCCGGCTGATGGAAACGCGACAGGCCGCCATGCCCGACGGCCGGCCGGCCGAGTTGTTCATTTGGGAACATGGCCAACCCATGGCGCCCTATCTGGCCACGGTGGCTGTCGGAGACTACGACAGAATGGAAGGTCGGTCGCCCGGTGGCGTGCCGCTACGCCACTACACTTTTCCGGAGACCCGGGAAGAGCTTGAGGCGGCCACATCGGAGATCGGCGAGGCGCTGGACTGGATGGCCGAGCTGTTTGGCCCGTATCCGCTCGAGAACTTCGGTTACGTGACCGCCAGGGTGCCGGGTGGATCTTTGGAAACGCAGAGCCTGGTTCTCCTCTCGGATGCGATGATCGGCAAACGAACGGCCGTGCACGAATTGGCCCACATGTGGTTCGGCGACTGGGTTAGCCTGGATTCCTGGGGCGAGATGTGGCGCAATGAGGGCTTCGCCACCTACATCCAGCTTATGTGGGAGAACCGGGCCGATCCTGAAGAGTTAGAGCTGCAGATGGCGGCCGTCGCCTCGGTAGTTGAGGGCAACGACAAGAGCTATCCTTTGAACGATCCGCCGGCCGAGTACCTGTTTGAGTTGAATGTGTACTTTCAAGGCGCCATGGCCGTTCATGCCCTGCGCCAGGAGATGGGTGACGAGGCCTTCTTTGGCGGCCTGCGGACTTACTTCGAGCGTTTCGGCGGGGGGACGGCCAGCGACGCTGATTTCAGAGCTGTGATGGAGGAAAGCGCCGGCCGATCGCTAGATAGTTATTACCAGCAATGGTTTCCTGTTGGCCCCTGAAACGCGGCTCGATAGCCTAATTGCACTCCATTACGAAGCCTAGCAACTCAAAGAGCCCTTCGGCCGGACCACAGTACATGGTATTTGGCGCCAGGGCGTCCAGCAAAAAGATCGTTGTCCCGCAAGCGATGGTTCCCAGCACAATCAGGCAGCCGCACGTGGCCAGATAGCGCCTGCTGAACCTGCCACCCTGGGCCGCCTCTGAACCTGGAACGCCCTCCGGGACGGCCTCCAAAGGCATTACTGCCGCCGGCTCAAGGTGTGGTTCCGGCTCCTGTATGGTAAGGCCGGCGTCGGCGATGTCCGGTAAAGGCTCGGAAAAGGTCGCCAAGTCGTCGGACATGGCCATGGTGGCGTCCTTGCTGGAAGACGGGGCGCGTAGCACGGTCTCGCCGAGGTCAGCGCCTGGGCCCTGGTAGAGGATGCGGGCCATTTCGCCTACCTCGATGACATCGCCGTTTTTGAGGGTCGTCGGGGTCTGGATTTGCCGGCCGTTGACGAAGGTGCCATTGGTGCTGCCCAGGTCTTCCACGACGTAGCGGCCAGCCTGGAACGAAATCTGGGCGTGCTTGCGCGAAGCCTCCGGATCGATCAGCACGACGTCGTTATTGGACTCGCGGCCGAGGGTAATCACCCCTTCGGCCAGGGGAAACACCTGTTGTGTCGTCGGATCTTGATGGACTATGATGTGGGCTTCGGAAGCGTTCATGTCAGCCGGCTCTCCTTGGAAGATAGCTATTAGCAGTTAGCCGTTAGCGGCTAAAGTTTTTTTGTCAAGGTGGTATGCCGCAACATGTGAGTTCATATGATTGGATAAAGATCAGGTGCAAATTCACACAGAGTCTTGTTATGCTGGCGAGTGATGTGGGCAGTATATGAAGCGGTCGAAGATTTGTCAATCGGAAATTGGGTCGCCGGTCATGATGCCAAAGGTGGTCAGGTATTGGCGGAACTCGGCCGGCGAGGTGAAGGTGTGGCTGTGGATGCCCAGGCTGGCCGCAGCGGCCGTGAATTGGGGCATGTCGTCGGTGAAGATCGCTTCTTCTGCCTTGACGCCCAGCCTGGCCAGCACCTGGCGGAAGATCTCCAGATGGGGCTTCACCACCCCGACCGAAGATGACGTGACGATGACGTCGAAGGTATCGTCGGGCAATTCAAGGTCATTATGAAGCATTTTCCCCATTTGCTCTTCTCGCCAGGTAGCGTTGCTCAAAACGGCCAGGGCGAAGCGATCTTTTAGCTCGCCCAGCAATTGGACCATGTCGGGGTTCAAGCTTTTCGTTTTTGGCAGGACCCACCTGGCAAAGTCGCGTATTTCGGCCGGATCGGTGATGTTGTGGGGCGCCAGAACTTCGGTCCAGAACTCGTCCCAGGTAAGCCGGCCGGTCATCCACTTCTCAGAGGATTCACGGTCGAACAAGTAAGCCCACAGATCTTCAATTGGCACACCTAGCCGGGCGGCCACCTCGGCCCTGCGGGCAGCGACCTCCTGGCGATCAGCCGAGCGGTTCAAGACTTCCCCGAAATCAAAGATAATCGCTTTAATAGTCATATAGTTATCCGTTAAGTGGTTTGGCTACCGTCTCGCAGCAAGTTGCGCCAGACAGAGGCCCTGATCGATTCGTCTTCAAAGGCCAGGAACATCTTGCGCCGTATCGCCGAGCGATTGTCCTCGTCGCTCGGGGCGTAGAACATGAAGTCGACGTCGTCCGATTCCGGGCCCCAACTGGTCAAAAAAGTGACGGCCAGGGCCTTTTGTGGCTGGCGGCCGTGAAACAACGAGCCAGCCTCGATGGCCTCGATAGCGCCGAGCCGGATGAATTGGTATAGGAAGCGGCCGGGCGAATATTGAACCATAACAGCGTGGTCGCCCATGGGTACCCGCCAATAGTCGGCCGGACGCCCAAGCATGAACTCTTCCCAATCTTTGACGCTGAAGACGCCGGTCGCCCTCAGGGCCACTTTGTGATTGTCTACCACGGCCGGCGCGTCGTCACCGGGCTGTTGATCTGATTCGGTCACGAAGCGCATGTAATTGTCGCGTTTGGCTTTCCAGTAGAGCAGGCGCAGGATCAGAGCCAGGACCACCATGACGATTGGCCAGGCCATGGGCCAGCGCCAGAGCAGCATGAAAAGGGCCAAGAACAGCGGCAGATTCTTTAACCAGGCTCTGATGGTCACAAACAGGAAGGTACGGCGGACGGTAGCGTACAGAAAGCCGTAGAGGAAGCCTTGAAATCGGGCCCCGAAACGGCCGCTTGAGGATGCATCAGCCATTTAATTGCCCATTGACGCCCCGCAGGACCGAGCTCATGGCTTCGTGTATGCGGCCGTTGCTGGCGATCAACGACAGCCTGGGCGCGATCTGCAATGGGGCGCCGTCTACGCCGGTCACCTTGCCGCCGGCCTCTTGTACCAGGCAGGCGCCGGCGGCGATGTCCCAGCTGCTCAACTTGAACTCCCAGTAGCCGTCCAGCCGGCCGGCGGCCACATAAGCCATGTCCAGGGCGGCCGCGCCGGCCCGGCGAATGCCGCGGGCCGTCTTCAGAAAGGCAGCCAATTGGGCGATGTTGTTCTCATCTGCCTGGTGGCGGTCATAGGGGAAGCCGGTGGCCAATAGGCTGTCCAGCAGAACCGTCTCCTGGCTGACCTGGATCGGTCGCTTGCGGCCAGCAGAACGCAATGTGGCGCCCTGGCCACTGACAGCGCTGAAACATTCATCGCGCATAGGATCGTAGACGACGCCCAGCAGTGGCCGGCCGGCCTGGTAAAGAGCGATGGATGTCGCGAAGACCGGAAAGCCGTGGGTGAAGTTGTTGGTGCCGTCCAGCGGATCGACGTACCAAGTGTAGCCCCCAGCGTGATCGCCGCCGGCGTTGGCGCCGTCTTCGGGTTTCCCTTCGCCTTCCTCGGCCACCAGCCGGTGGTCTGGAAAGGCAACCCGCAGCCGATCCGTGATCAATGCCTCGGCCGCCTGGTCGTGTTCGGTGAGTAAATCGACGGCCGTACTTTTGCGCGAGACGACCTTGCGCTCATCGATTCCCTGGCGCAATAGCGCGCCGGCTTCGTCGGCCGCGTCTTCGGCCACCTGGAGTGCATGTGACAAATCCATCCCCCAATTCTACCTCTGGCCACCCATAATGAAAAAAGGTAGCCACCGCCTGCATGTCCCTATGAAGGTCCTACTCGAGGAACGCGTCGTCAATCCGGACGATATTTCCGGGAAGATGCCAAGAATCCTGTCCATCCTGTTATTCCAGTCAAATTCTTCGGGCAAGGCCGACCAGGTGGATGGCCTTGCCGGCGGGCAAGCGTTGCTCAAGCAGGCTGGCCAGCCTAAAGAGGGCCGGCTGCAAGGCCAGGTAGGTGGGATCGGGGATAGCTTTGAGCTCAACCAGTTCCATGCCGCCGTCGTTGGCCAGGCGGCCGATCGCGGCTGGATCATTGGCCCGGTAATATGCGGGATAGGTATCGGCCGACGCCCGGCCGTACAGTCGCTCTACCAGCCGGTCCTGCAAGCCGCCGATCCGGCCGACCAGGCGATTGAAACCGATCAGCGGGTGGCCCTTGTTGGGCGTGATAAATATAAAGACGCCGCCCGGCCGCAAAACCCGGCCGATCTGGCACAAATCTATCGCCGGTTCTGCCAGGTGTTCCAGCACCCAACTGGCGAAAACCAGGTCGAAGCTGCCGGCAGCGAAGGGAAGGCGCAGGCTGGCGCCGTTGACCCGAGTCATGGGCGGTTGAGCGCCCGCCAGGCGGTGTTCTCGCAGCGAGAGGAAGTCGGGATCGAGCCCGGCGACCTGATCCAGCGAATGATCCAGTTGCTCGACCAACCCGCCCCGGCCGCAGCCCAGATCCAGGATACGGCTCTCCGGCCGCAAATTACTCCGCACCCAGTTGGCAAAGACTTCCGTCGCCGGTCGCCAGCCAGGATTGGCCCGGCGATAGGCTTCGCGTAGTTCGTTTTGCCGATCCAGGGAGAGCATAGACGACGAGATTTATGAGGCCTCGACCGCGGCTACCGGCCGGATGTCGTTTAGTTCCTTATCGATTTGATCATCCCAATCAACGCCCGGCTGCAGCTCCCGCTTGTCCAGCCAGGCCCTGAAAGGGGGCGGTCCGGCGGCCAGATCGTCGGCCAATTTCAGGGCCAAGTCATAGCCGTCCACGGTAGAATAACTCAGAAAGTGATGGTCGCTCATGATGCCTCCTACAGGGCGGCGTGTTAGCTGCTGGCATAGCGCTTTCGACATTATACATGGAAATCGGCCGACTCTTGAGAATTCATCTCTGTTGGCCAAATCTGCAATTCGGCGGCGATAAACAATATCGCCCTACTGTTAACGCTCGCTTTAAATGTGTGCCACGTCGGCTCGGCTGAGGTAAGATTCGCCGCGCGTGGTCGGGTCACGGCCGGCGCATCGTAGATGATGACGATGAGGCGAACTATTCCATTCATGTTGTTTCTGGCCATTCTGGCTGCGGCCGGGCTGGCCTGTAGTTTTACCGACGAACTAGTTTCGGAGGTGACGCCAGCTACCCCGACGGCCATTGTATCTGGAGAGAATGTGGACCCGCCAGCAGCCGCACCTGAACCAACCCAGACTCAACCGGATCCGACGACCAGCCCGACGCCGGCCGAATCTGCGGCGGCGACTAAGCCAGCGACCACGGTTGAACCAACGGTCGAGTCGACCGCACTGGAGCCAGAGCCGAGGCCAAACTCCAAAGTTCGTCCCGAGCAATTGGACAGTTTCGAGCGTTTGGCGACCGGTGAACCGCCCGAACGAGATGATCTTGAACTGGCCCGCCTGTATGGGGGCTGGGACGGGGCGCTGAGCCCGCCAGCAGCGGTAACTGAACCGTTGGCCGTGGGTACAGTCCAGCAGCTGCGCATTCTCAATCACGACGACATCACCTTCAGCACGACGCCATTCGAGCTGTTGGCGGTGAGCGACCACGCCTATTTCTGGTTCAGCGACGGCCCGACAGCTGATCGCATCCCGGCCGATGTTCTAGAGCAGACCGGCCGGAACTTCGACCAGATCTATGAACAGAGCGTGGCTATTTTCGGTCCGGAGGACAGCCCCGGGGTAGACGGCGATCCGCGGCTGCACATCGTCAACGCGGCGCCCGATCGACTGTGCGCCGATGCCGGCGCCTGTGGCCTAGCCGGTTACTTTAGCGGCGACGACGTTTTGCCAGCCGAGGTCGATCCTGATTCGAACAACCGCGAGATGTTCGTCATGAACGCCGACTACTTCGGCAGCGACTTCTATCTAAATGTGCTGACCCATGAACTGCGGCACATGATCGAAGATAATTACGACCGCGGCGACGACGCCTGGGAAGGCGAAGGAGCGGCTATGCTAGCTGAGGACCTGTTGGGCTACCCGGACAACGCGGTCGGCCGGGCCAATCGTTTCCTGGCCCAGCCGGATCAGCAGCTAAATGCCTGGACCGACGGCGATACCATCCCCTACTATGGCATGGGTTACCTTTTGAACCGCTATATCTACGATCGTCTGGGGCCGGAACTCTATCGTCAATTTGGCGCCAGTCACGAAACGGGCCTGGCGGCCATCGACCAGGTCGCGGCAGCCAATGATTTGGCGTTGACTGGCCACGACCTATGGCTGGACTGGCTGGTTGCCATGGCTTTGATCGGTCAGGCTGAAATTCCGGACGAATACGAGTTTGGCGTGGCCGGTCTCGACTCGCCGGACATGCAGATCGTCGACAGGTTTCCGGCGGCCTTCGACGAGACCGTTCACCAGTACGCGGCCGACTTCTTCCGGTTGCTAGGCGACGAACAAGTGACCATCAACTTCGCCGGAAGTGAGCTTGTGCCCGTGCTGGATAGCCAACCGTATTCCGGGCAGGCGATGTGGCTGGCCGACCGGGCCAATAACAGCCACGCTCGGCTGACGCGGGCAATCGACTTGAGCACCGTGGAGGCAGCGTCCCTGGAGTACAGCGTTTATCATGACATCGAAGCCGGCTATGATTTTGCCTATCTTTTTGTCTCGGAGGACGACGGCCAGAGCTGGCAGCCGTTGGTGGCAGAAAACATGCAAGGCGTAGAGTCAGATCCATCCGATTCGGCGCTGGCCGAGCGCTTCTACAGCGGTCGCAGCGATGAATGGCGACGGGAGCTCGTCGATCTCACGCCTTATGCCGGTCAAGAGATCTTGATCCGCTTCGCCTACCTGACCGATATGGTGCTGACTTTTGGCGGTCTGGCCGTAGACGACATCGCCATACCCGAGATCGGCTTCTCCGACGATGGGGAGACGGACGTCGCGGGTTGGACGGCCGAGGGTTTTGAGCGGGTGACAGGTAGCATCCCCCAACAATGGCAATTGTTGATGATCACCTTCCCCGATGGCCGGCCGTCAGTTGAGCGCCTGAACGTGGCTGCCGACCAGACCCTGGCTCATTCGCTAGATTTGTTCGATAGCGATGGGGAGGCGATCTTAATCGTTTCGGCCTGGGCGCCGACGACGTTGCAGCCGGCCGGTTATCACCTGGAATTTGCGGCGCCCTAAGGATACTTCGTTCCGAGGACTCCACTCAGCATGACAAGTTTACGGCCATTCGTGTATCAGCAAATCAAATAATCGGCGTGCATTATTCCGCTGCCGAATCGAAAATATCCGCCTACTGGCTGACGAAATGCCGCTGTGACGCGTTGCGAAGGTGGCCTGGTTGTGTTAGCATTTGCCCAACTCTTGGGGCGTCGCCAAGTGGACTAAGGCAGCGGACTTTGAATCCGCCATTCGGAGGTTCGAATCCTCCCGCCCCAGTTCTGTTCTTGACTATGATTCTGATGAGGGCTGAGTAGTGCCAATAGGGCTCAGTCCTCGTTCTGTCTCAGGTGGAATGCGGCCTATGGCCGAACTGGCAGTCGTCATATTGGCCGCCGGCAAGGGAACCCGGATGCTTTCCCGGCGGCAAAAGATATTGCACGAAGTGGGCGGGCAGCCGATGGTCAGCCACGTCTTTGAGTCCGCCCTCAAGGTGGCTGATTTGCCGCCACTGCTGGTAGTCGGGCCGGGCGAAGACGGCGTGCAGGAGCTATTTGGGGAGCGTGCCAGCTATGTTCTACAACCGGAGCAACTGGGCACCGGGCACGCGACGATGATGGCTGCTCCATTACTTGAGGGCCGCTCGCGCCAGGTGCTGGTGACCTATGCTGACATGCCGCTGCTGCGGGCCGATACGATGGTTGACCTGGCCGAACGGCAGCGGGTCAACGGCGCGGCCGTGGTGATGCTGACCGTTATGGGCGAGCCAAGCTCGACTTTCGGCCGGGTGGTGCGCGGCCAGGCTGGCCAGGTAGTCGAAATTGTCGAGGTGGCTGAGGCGCGGCAACGCCCGGAGGCACAAACGCTACTGGCTATTCTGGAACATAACGCTGGCGTCTATTGTTTTGACGCTGATTGGCTATGGCAGAACCTACCTGACTTACCGCTGCGCCAGGCGCGCGGCGGGCAGGAATACTATCTGACCGACCTAGTGGGCCTGGCCGTGAGCCAGGATCAGCCGGTTGAGGCCCAAGTGGTAGAAGACGCCGACGAATGCCTGGGCGCCGGTACACGAGCCGAGCTGGTCGCGGTTGAGAAGGCCTTCCGGCGGCGGGCCAATGCCCGCTGGCTTTCGGCCGGGGTCACGTTGATCGATCCCGAGAGCACCTATATCGATCAGACGGTGTCCATAGGTCAGGACACGGTGATCTGGCCCAATACCTACTTGCAGGGCCAGACGACGATTGGCCGGGACAATGTTCTTGGCCCCAATACCATCATTCGCGATGCGACGCTGGGCGATGGCTGCCGGGTCGAAGGGGCTGTTGTCGAGCGTTGCCAGCTAGGCGATGGCGCGGCCGTTTGGCCATTCACTCACATAGTCGATGGAGAGCTGCTAGGTTAGGATCAGGCAAGGTTGTCGGATAAGTATCCGTAGGCGCCTTTCAAGGGGATGACGATGGTAACTGAGGAGCAAAAGCAAGCGCTACTGCAGGCCGCCTGCCAGGTGCGGGAGATGGCGTACGCGCCCTATTCGAAATATAAGGTCGGCGCGGCTATTATGACTGCTGGCGGCCGCTTATTCACCGGCGCTAACGTGGAGAATGCGTCCTATGGCCTGTCGATCTGCGCCGAGCGGTCGGCCGTATTCAGCGCAGTCACGGCCGGGGCGACGCTTATCGTGGCCGTGGCCGTCTGCACGGAGAACGCCGTCGCGCCCTGCGGCGCGTGTCGCCAGGTGCTGGGCGAGTTTGGCGGCGATATTCCCGTTTTTCTCACTGATCCAACCGGTAACATACGCCTGACCTATCTGCACACCTTGTTGCCCGATCACTTCAGCCCGGGCGACCTGCCGGGAGCCTGAATAGCAGCCAACGCCTGACTGCTCACAGCTAACCGCTATCTTGATGATGCAATCTGCGGGCGGCGATGACTGATAGGCCGTTTTCGGTCAGCGCCCAGGCCGTGCGATTCAGGGCGTCGAACTTGTCGAGGAAGTTGAGGGCAAGGTTATCCCAGTCGCATGATTCCTGGACCTCGGTCTTGTCGCGGAAGTAGTCCAGGATATCCGACGGATGTTCCCGGGCCTGGTCGATCTCGGGATCGCCGCCTTCGTGTTTGGCCGAGATATTGGCCACGTGGTCGGCCAATTCGACCAACTCGGCCCGGCGATTATAGGGTTGGCGAACGATACTCTTCCAGGTTTCGGTGATGTGGTGCTCGAAACGGACCACCTCTTCGAACCCGAGGTCCTTTCGAAACTGGGCCGTTATCTCCATCGACTCGTTGTTTACCGAATTGCTCCAGTTGAAGCCGATCAGCGGCGAGGTGCCGTCGTCGCGAGCGAAGAGCTTGGCGCCGATCAGCGTCCACAGAGCGGCATAAGGATTGTCGTTGCCCATGAAGACCGAGATCTTAAATTCGTTGTCCACGCCCAGGCGGTGCAGCAAATAGCCGAGCAGCACGGTGCCGGGGTTGATGTTCAAGACCTGGCGCACGCCATAGTTGGTGTAATAGTACAGGTACTCGTCCAGCCACTTCAAAGCGTGCCGGTTGGGTTGGCCCACGCCGCCGAAATAGCCGGTGATCGTTTCCGGACCGCCCAGATGGACATTGGAGCCATCGGTGCCCTTGGTGTCCAGTGTCTCCACATAGCTAGCGCCGATGATCTGCATGGCGGCTGCGAAGGCGGGCAGATCGCCGTCTTCTTCTTGCTCTTTCATTTTGCGCACCCGGATGAACCGGCCGGGCATCAGCGAGCCCTGATCAATGGCTCGCCGGGCGGCGTCGATCACCCAGGGGAAGTATTGGCAGGCGCTGACCTCCAGCGTGACGGCGTAGTCGTCGGCGAAAACCGTTTGCTCGGCTGCCTCGCCCAACACTTTGCGCCGATATTCGGCCTCGCTGATGAAAGCCCGCTTGTCTCGTTGTTCGGCCAGCCAGGCCAGGTCGGCCGCGTAGTCGGGTCGGGTCGCTTTCACGCGATCAAGTAAGGTGGACAAGTGCCTGGCTTCGGCCGCCTTCCGGTTGATTTCCTCTGGCGTGCCATAGCGAGCCACCACCTCTAGAAAGTCGTCGATCACCTGCATATCGGGATTTAGCAGGATGGCGTTAATGGCTTCCAGGCGGTCGGA
Source organism: Promineifilaceae bacterium (SeqCode) (assembly GCA_041570195.1). Classification (GTDB taxonomy): domain Bacteria; phylum Chloroflexota; class Anaerolineae; order Promineifilales; family Promineifilaceae; genus UBA11865. The sequence continues at coordinate 11,389 of JBFFWQ010000133.1, forward strand.
AGAGATCTCCAGTCGTCGGCGCAGATTCTCTGTCATTGTGCTCTCCTTGGAATGGGATGCAGACTAACACCTGACTGTGCTAAACTAAGAATTCCCTTTCATCCGTACATTAGACCAGATGGACGGCCGGCCACAAGTGACAAACGTCCTGATCGGCCGGTGACAAATGGATATTTGCCGAGTGCGGCACACTATAGTGCGGTACAATAGACGGGATGCGCAGGGTCAGAACATATCGCAGTGAAGCTATCGTCTTACGCCGGAACGATTTCGGCGAAGCCGACCGTATGCTGACGCTGTACAGCCGGGAGTTCGGCAAGATCCGAGCCCTGGCCAAGGGGGCCAGAAAGCCCCAGACGCGCAAGACGGGACATGTGGAGCTGTTCATGCGTTCTAGCTTTATGTTTGCCAAGGGCAAGAATATAGACATCGTGACCCAGGCCGAACTGGTGGAGCCCTATGCCGCCCTACGGGATGACCTTGTGCGTACGACATATGCAGCTTACTTGACCGAGCTTTTGGATGGCCTGACGGCCGATGCCGATCGTGATTTGGCCAAGTATGACTTGCTGTCTAAGGCCCTTGGTTGGTTGGCCGAGTCGGACAATTCGCTGTTGATCGCCCGCTACTACGAGTTGCGCCTGCTGAGTCTGGCTGGCTTTCAACCACAACTGTTCCACTGCGTCTCCTGTCGCGAACCGATCGAAGAGCAAGATCAATTCTTCAGCGCCGAACTGGGCGGGCTGCTGTGCCCTGCCTGCCAAGGAGCCGACCGCGGAGCCCGGCCGATCTCGAGTTCGGCCGTCAAAGTGCTGCGCCATCTGCAAAGCCATGAGTGGGAGTATGTGAAGGAATTGCGACTGCGGGGCAGGCTACGGCGCGAGTTGGAGTCGACGATGCACTTCTATTTGCGCCATATCTTGGAGCGAAATCTGAAGTCGGCCGAGTTCTTGTTTCGTCTGCGGCGCGAGGCGGAGCTGTTTGCTCCAGTAGACGACGACTGAAGATTCACTCGCCAGTAAGACGGACTAAAAGCCAGGGAGTGGATTCTCGGCCGAATCTGGAAAGATCGGCCGGCCGATTTCATGCTTATGCCAGAGCTAATCAGCCGGCATCTGACCACCATAAACTGCGTGCCCGGCGGCCATCGAGTAGACGTCCATAGATTCGAAACCGGCCGCTTCCAGCCATTTCAATTGCTCGAACAAGGGCGAAGGCTTGTCCACCGGATCCGGATGGCGGTAGATATTCCATTTGCTTGACGCAAAGTGGTCGAAGGCCGATTCGTCGCCGGCCAGATCCAGCGAGCGCCGATGGACGGCCGCATCCCAGTTCTCGGCCGCCAGGTTCAGGCCTAGTGGCGATGTGGGTTCGATCAGGTCGGCGATAAGCAGCACCCCGGATGGGCTCAACATGCCGGCAATATCACGGAACAGGGCCGCTTTTTGCCGGCCGTCCAGGTGATGGATGCACAGTGTGCTGACGACGGCCTGGATTGGCCATGGCGGGCGGCGCCAGTCGTCGTCGGCCAGATCGAAGCTTTGGGGATCGAAGCGCCGGCCGAAGGGAGCCAGACGGGAGGCGGCCTGGCGCAACATTTCTGGCGAGCCATCGTAGCCGTGTACCGTGCAGTTGGGGAAACGGTCCAGAATGACCTCGGCCAGCAAGCCTTCCCCGCAGCACAACTCCAGAACGTGGAACGGTTCGGTGCAGTCCGGTATCAGTCGGCAGATGGTATCCAGTTGGGCTTCACGTTCGGGTACGAAATACACGCCGTACTCAACGAACTCCCGTGAATCTTCCTCACTCCACATCAATCACTTCTCTAACCAGTAGACGATATCGAACGATTTGCCGATGAGCAGATAGATGCTCAAGGTGTACAGGGCAAGGGCTAATTCGTAGCGTCGCCGGCCGAGGTGGGGCAAGTAGCGTTCGGGCTTGCGCCGCATGCGCGACAAGCGTAACAATCCGCGACTGTAGAAACCGTATTCTTCCTCAATGTACTCCAGCCGTTCCCCGCCGATGATCTCGGCATCTCGAATGGTCAAGCCGGCCGTCGCAAAAGCCGACTCCAGGGTCTGGCGCGAGAGGTTGCGGCTGACGATGCCCAGGGGAGCAAAAAGAGCGGCCGCTTCCTCCTGGCCAAGCAGATCGCCGGCCAGGGTGGCCAGGACGAGCATACTGCCCCCTGGCTTGAGAACCCGGCCGCATTCGGCCAGGCTATTCTCCAGGTCCGGGACGTGGAGCAGCATATCGCGACAGAATACCAGGTCGACCGCACCGTCAGGGGCAGGCAGCGATTCGACGTCCGCCTGGCCAAACAAGACCTGAGCGCGCAGCCCTTCCTCGTGGACTATCGTTTCGGCCCGCCTTAAATTGCCGACCGCCAGGTCCAGGGCCAGCACCTGGCAGCCGTATCGGCGGGCCAGGCTACGGGCGTGGTCGCCCCGGCCGCAGCCTACGTCGAGCGCTAGCATATCCCGGCCGATCCCGATCCGCCCGGCGAACTCAACCAGCATGCCGACTGGCCGCGGACGTAGGCTATGGTCCAGAATCTGGTAATTGCCCTCCAAGTGGGCATCCAGAAGATCCGGATAGAGTTGTTCCATTTGCGCTTGCTGATTGTGGTAGGGCATTGTTTAGCTTATCATTCTCCCGAAATCCTGATCGCTCATATCTCGGAGTAGCTCGTTAACGAGCAGCTCGTTGATGAGTTTCCGGGAAATCGGTCAACCATTCTGTTTGTCGAGCCCTAGTGCGTCAGCCGCCAATCCAACGCCGTATGCCGGTCGGCGACCTTGTTATTCTTGATGGCGATGGCAATGGCCCGCCGGGTGCCGACCAGGACAACCAGTTTCTTGGCCCGGGTGATGGCCGTATACAACAAGTTGCGCTGCAAGAGCAGATAATGTTGGGTCAGCACCGGCATTACCACGCATGGATACTCAGAGCCCTGGCTCTTGTGGACGCTGATGGCGAAGGCGTGGACCAATTCGTCGGTTTCGAGGAAGTCGTACACCACCGGCGCGCCGTCGACGCTGACCGTCAGGGTCTGGTTCTCCATGTCCATGGCTGTGATGCGGCCGATATCGCCGTTGTAGACGTTCTTGTCGTAGTTATTGGCCGTTTGCATCACCTTGTCGCCGACCCGAAAGATGCGGCCGCCCAGCCGCCGTTCCGGATAACGGCCGGCCGGATTCAGGGAGTCTTGCAGCAAGCCATTCAGATTTGAGACGCCGGTGGCGCCGCTGTACATGGGGCTCAGGACCTGGATGTCGTCGAAGCGATGCAAGCCAAACTTGTGCGGCAGTCGCTGTTTGACGATGTCGACCAGCAATTCGGCCGCCTCGTCGGGCTGCTGCTTGACGAACAGGAAGAAGTCACTGGCATCAGGCGGCGTCTCCGGCATTTGACCCTGATTGATGCGGTGAGCGTTGCGTATGATGAGGCTTCCAGCGGCCTGGCGGAAGATCGTCTCCAGCCGGATGACGGCGGCCACACCTGAGGCGATCACGTCCCGCAACACGTCCCCGGCGCCGACCGAGGGCAGTTGATCCACATCGCCGACCAGCAGCAAGTGACTGCCCAGATCCACCGCCTTGAGTAAGTTGTTGGCCAGCACCAAATCCAGCATCGAGCTTTCGTCGATGACGATCATGTCGGCGTCCAGCGGGTTGTTCTCGTCCCGGCCGAAACCTTCGCCTGGGTTGAATTCTAGCAAACGGTGGATCGTCTTCGCCGGCCGGCCGGTGGCTTCGGCCAGCCGCTTGGCCGCCCGACCGGTCGGCGAGGCCAGCACGTAGCTACGCCGATTGCGGTCTAGGATATCCAACAGCGTGCGCAAAGCCGTCGTCTTGCCCGTTCCTGGCCCCCCGGTCACCACCGTCACCTTGTTGGTCAAGGCCATCTCGACCGCTTCTTGCTGCTGCTCTGTCAATTCTATGGCTGAAGGCTGAAGGCTGAAGGCTGAAGGTTGACCACTAGCGGCCGGTGGCTGAAAGCTGAATACTGAAAGCTGAAGGCCACTCAGCCTGGAGGTCGGATGCTCGATCAGTCG
>JBFFWQ010000134.1:0-15431 GCA_041570195.1 Promineifilaceae bacterium (SeqCode)
ACTGGCGACGATGTATGCGTAGTAACTGGCCAAATGATGCCATTCCGCTCCCTTCATTATCGACGGCTAACGGCAATCTACGAAGATGCGTACATTATACACGGGATCGACGCGCACGGTCGCTGGTCGCCGGAGCTGGTCGCCGGCAGAGCGGCTGGAGATAAGAAGGGTCGGTTTATGGACTGGCGGCAGTACTTTCCCGGGCAAAGCGCAGGCAGTCGAAATTGAAATACACGGCCCTGTTCCGGAAGGTCAAGCCGATCTTCTCCAGCACCCGCTGCGAAGCGATGTTGCCGGGATGGGTTAAACCGATCACCAGGGACAAGCCAGCTTCGCCGAAGGCATAGCCCAGCGACTGGCGCGCTGCTTCGGTTGCCAGTCCCTGCCCCCAACAGGATGGCCTGAGCAGGTACTTAACTTCGACTTCGCCGGTTTCGTCGAGTATACACAGGCCACACCAGCCTAGCAGTTGTTCATTTCGCCGGTCAGCAACTGCCCACCAGCCAAAGCCATGTTCGCGCCAGTGATTCCAATGTTCCTCAAGCCACTTTTCGACCGTCTCCAGAGGCCAGGGCTCGGTTCTGGGAAAATAGCGTAGAACGTTCGGTTCGGCCAGAATGAGCCGCAGCGGCTCCGCATCGTCGTGCGTGAAGCCGCGCAGCAAAAGGCGGCGGGTGAGAAGATGGGGAATCTCAAGGCGATTGACGCTGTTCATATTACCTCAGTTGCCGACAAGTCGGCAAACGATAGGTTGATGATTTAACCGGCCGGCCAAAAACTCGCCGCTTGAAAAGCAATTGGCAGCTCCGGACCACCGAAGATGGTGTCGGTCCGGCCTCCTAGCCACATGGTGGCGCAGGCAATTGTACCATTCAAGAATAGGCCTGTCCTTGCGTGGCGGTGGCAACGCGGCCAAGATGGGTGGCATCAACGTTGATGAGCCATGGGCATCTCGCGTATTCTGGTCGAGATAGGTGAATTTCGTTCAACCGCTTGACTTTGACGCGCAAAAAAGATAGTATGCTCGCATAATGAGACAGTTTACACGCTTTTTTAGCTTCTACTTCTATTTTACGGGATCAGCCCAGCCGTCGACGGCCGAGGAGGATCGTTTGCCCTGATTTAGCGTAGAGGCGACGAGACGAGTTTGAGCAAGACGCGGCATGAAACCCGCGTTTTTTTGTTTTATAGGCAGAATGGAGAGTTGAGCATGATCGTAGTCATGAGACCGCAAGCCAGTGAAAAGAATGTCGCCGACGTTATCGAACGTGTCACCGGGGCTGGCTGCCGAGTGCACCCGATCGTCGGCGCCGAGCGGACCGTTATTGGCGTTATTGGCGATGGAACGATGATCGATCGGCGCCAAATCGGCCGCATGAAGGGCGTTGAGAACGTGATGCCCATCACCAAGCCGTACAAGAGCGCCAGCCGGCAATTCAAGCCAGAGGACACGATCTTTCAAGTGGGTAATGTCACCATCGGCGGCGATGAGGTGGTTATCATGGCCGGGCCATGCGCGGTGGAAGGACGTACGGAGTTGTTGGAATTGGCCCAGGCCTGCAAGGAAGCCGGGGCGCAGATTCTGCGCGGCGGGGCATACAAGCCCAGAACCTCGCCTTACTCTTTCCAGGGATTGGGTGAAGAAGGCTTGCGCTACCTGGCCGAGGCGCGAGAGCAGACGGGCATGCCGGTCATCACTGAGATCATGGACCCGGCGTTGGTGCCGATGGTCTGTGACTACGCCGACATCCTGCAAATCGGGACGCGCAATATGCAAAATTACACATTGCTGAACGCAGTCGGCCGGTCGGGGCACCCCGTCCTGCTCAAGCGCAGCATGATCGGAACTATCGAGGAGTGGCTCATGTGTGCCGAATATATCTTGAGCCATGGCAATAATCGGGTGATGCTGTGCGAACGGGGCATTCGGGCAAACGAAACTGAGACGCGCAACACTTTTGACATCAACGCCATCCCGGTCATCAAACAGCTATCCCATTTGCCAATCATTGCCGATCCCAGCCACGCTACGGGCCGCTGGGAGTATGTGGCGCCGACGGCCAAGGCGGCCGTGGCGGCCGGCGCCGACGGCCTGATCATCGAAGTTCACCCTCAGCCCGACGAAGCCTGGTCTGATGGTCGGCAGTCCCTGAAGCCGGCCCGCTTCGCGCAATTAGTTCGGGAAAGCGCGGCCGTGGCCCAAGCGGTCGGCCGAACGATGGGGCATCAACAAGGGTTGGCGTATATGAATGGTAGCGGGCGGCGGGAAGAGTTGGCGGAAAGGGTGAAGGAAGTGGGCGGAAGTGTTGGGGACTGAGGGGAAATGAGGGAACCGCGGGGGACTTGGGCGGATTATGCTGGCTGATCAGACCGGCTGCTGGAGAGGTTCATTTGAGGGCGAGTTGGGTTAAGGCGAAAAGACCGAAGGCGACGATAATGGCGCCGGAGAGACGGTTTACCCAGATCATGGCCTGGGTGTTTACTCTGCGGCGGATTAACGAAACGCCGCCGCTGAGCAGTAGCCACCAGGCGGCCGAGCCGCAGAAGACGCCCAGCACCAGGATGGCGGCCGCCGAATAATCTTGCTTGCCTTGGGCCAGGCCCAGGCCAGCAAAGATGGCGATGAAGGACAGAATCGTCACCGGGTTGGTTAGCGTCAGCAGAAAGGTCGTAGCGTACGCCCCCAATAGCCCGCCGCGGTGCTGTTGTTCGGTAACCGAGGCAGGCGCAGACCGGAAGATGCGCATGCCCAGGAAGCAGAGGTAGAGCCCACCGAGTAGTGCGATCCAGTTCTGCTGGTCGAGGAAGAACGAAGCGATGAAGGTGAGCCCAAAGGCGGCAATCAGGCCATACATGGCGTCGGCCGTGGCCGCGCCAAGACCGGTCGCCAGTCCGTAAATACGGCCGTCTTGCAGGGTTCGTTGAATGCACAACAGGCCGATAGGCCCTACCGGCGCGGCCACCGCAAAGCCCATCAGTAGCCCTTGCCCGAATACCGCTAGATCCACAGCAATAGCCCTCAGCTTTCAGCCATCAGCTACGTAGACTTGCTTGCTCAGAACCCGCGCATCGGGAGAGAAAAGCAGGATGTAGGTTATGATGTCGTTCAGGTGGGCGTCGACGGTTGCGTGATCGATGCCGGTCGGAGCGTAGACAGTGAATACGACCTCGGTCGTTTCGGGCTTGATCTGGGTCCGGTAGTCGGGGCCGTAAACGATGCTAGACAAGACACCCTCATGATCGGCGATGAACATGTCATCTTTTTTCAGGCGCTGCTCCTGGCCAAGGATACGCCTGTAGAGCTCTTCTCCACTCGCGACATGGACGCTAAACGGTTGGGCAACAGTTGCCAGATCGTGGCCGGCCGTTAACAGCTGGTTCTTCAACTCGGCCATGAACATCGCCTCTACCAGTGTCGACACCCGCGGGATGTGTTTGCCCTTGAGGGCGATCGATTCGAGTTGCAGTTGGACGTGATAAGTTTTCCTGAAGCGCTTATAGTAATCGTGATAGGCTTGCAGGGTCGGCAGGGACCTGAGCGTCGCCCGATCACCCTCGCCGTAGCTTTGCCTTAGCTCTTCTTCCAAGACCAGTTTTTGCTTTTCCAACTCTGGATGCTTATCGAGGTTGACCACGTTGTCCAGGGCCAGGACGCCGATCGCCGCGCCCGGATAGGTCTGTCGCCACGATGCGCTTAGGATGAATTCCATCGAAACGGTTCCTCCATGGTAAGAAGCCTGGCTTTTAGGAATGGCCAACATTGGCGAATGAAGAAAGCGCGGCTTCAGATGTCTACACGCGTTCTAACCAGGCCATGGTCAAATCGGCGATGTTGGCCATGGCCCGTTCCAGATTGGCCTCGAAGGCTGAAGGCGCGCCGGCCCCGTGCCGGGGAAAGCGGGCAAGGGGCGCTGGCTGAAGCGATTGCGATAGTCGTTCTCCAGAGTGGTCATGGCGACGACAACATCGCCTATGGCCAGTTCGTCTTGCAATGGAAAGACAATCGATGATTTCATGGAAAGAAGTACAGCGGGCGAATTCAGGTGGGCCGATCAGACCGATTTTCGCTCCAGAGTGACCTCAAAGGGTCCGACCCGGAGCTTGGACAGATCGCGCCAGGGAACGCCTACATGGGGCGGCAGACGCTGATCGCCGAGGTAAGTGCCGTTGGTGCTGCGCAGATCGATTACTTCGGCGCCGTCCTCGGTCAATTGAACCCGGCAATGCTGTTTGGAAACGTGGGGATGGTCGATGACCATGTCGCTGTCCACGGCCCGGCCGATGACGATCGACGATCCAGGATTGAGGGGTAGGCGGCTGGGGACGGCATTTGCACACGACAATTTGGGCGCGTCGTGGACTTTCGTTGTCGGCAATCCAGACGACCCTTCGGCCGCGCTGGCAACGGGCGGCGAAGGCAAAGATTCCAATTCCTGATCTGTCTTGAGGGTCAGAACAAACGGCCCCAGATGGACCTGCTCATCGTTTGACCATTCGCGAAAGGCATTGATTTCCAGGGATTCCTGGCCAAGGATGGTCCCGTTGGTGCTACCCAGATCACGGATAAGCACGCGATCATCACGAACCAGAACTTCACAGTGACGTTTGGACACGTAACGCTGCCCGGGCCGATCCAAGATGATGTCCGATGAAGGCAGCCGGCCGATAATCACCGGTTTTGCGCCCAGTAGATGGACCCTTTCTTCCAATATGCCCAGGTAGGCGACCTGGACGAAAAACTGCCTGGCTTCCTGAGCGGCTGGCGTCGCCGAGGGCGTAAACATCCCCTGTTCGGCGGTCGACGGCTCCGCGGCTTCGCTTTCGGCCAGGATGCGTTCGCGTAACAACAAGCTGCGATCCTGGCCAGATTTATCTTCACCTAGACTGTCCAATAGCTCCTGCAGTTCGTCGACGGCTTCAGCCGCTGAAGTCAGACGATCGCCGAGATTGGGCGCCAACATGCGCTGGATCAACACGTCGAGTTTCTTTGGAATGGCTGGATTGTGGGTCTGGGGCGTTACCAGCTTGCCGCTGGCGTGGAACTTGGCCGCGTCGAATATCGATCGAATTGGATAAGGCCGCGTGCCTGTGGTCGCCTCGTACAACATGGCGCCCAGGGCGTAAATATCGGTACGGCCGTCCACATCGTCGCCCCGGCATTGTTCGGGCGACATATAGGCCGGCGTTCCCAGGCTGATCCCTTCCTGCGTCTCCAACAGACTACCCTGGCCCAATTTGACCAGACCGAAATCGGTCACGATGACCCGGTATGGGCGATTCGGCCGAAAGCTGTGCGTGAGCAGGATGTTGTCCGGTTTCAGGTCGCGATGCAAGATGCCAGCAGCGTGAGAATAAACCAATACGTCGGCGATTTGCCAGCCGATATGGACGGCATCCCAAACCGGCAGCCCGCCCTTATCTTCCTGAATCAGGCGGCGCAGACTCGGCCCGTCGATGTAGCCCATCATGAGGTAATAGCTGTCTTCGTAGCGGCCGAAGTTGATGACGTCGACGATGTTGGGGTGTTCCAGGCGGGCCACGGTGCGTGCCTCTTGCAAGAAGCGTTCGTAAAAGCCAGATTGCGAGGCCAGTTCGGAGCGCATCACCTTAACGGCCGAGTGTAACTGGAGCGCCTGATGGTAGGCGCGATAGACGATGCCCATGCCACCCTGGCCGATCTCTTCCTGGATCTCGAAATTGTCGATGATCTCGCCGATTAGTGAATTGTCGTTGCCGTGGGTCATGCTCGCTCGTTTGCTGCCTGGCACGTTGACAGGCGGACGCCTTGTACCTTGACAGTATACATCGCCAAAGGCGCTTCAGAAAGTCAACCGTTGGTCATGTTCTACCGCACGCGCTCCACGACGCGAATGGTCACCTGCTCGCCTTGCCGGGCTAATTCAACCGTGTCGCCGTCGTTGATGGCGGCGATAACGTCCCGATCGAACGCATAAGCATAAGGGATGCCCTCCAGTGAACAGGCCGGCGCGCTCTGTTGATCGATTTCAGTGTTGACAATGGCCGTGGGTGCAGCGCCGCGGTAGTAGAGTTCGAGCAGAACGTACGGGGCCACTGTTGAGCCGCTGCCCTTTGGAAAAACGGCGATCTTACCGGCTATCGACTGGCCATCAGCCGGATGTCCCGGCTCTTCGATGACGGCCGTTTGGCGGTTGACGAAGCCGAGTAGCGTGATGGGCGCATCCGTCACAAAGGCCGGGCCGATGATATTGAAGTCAGTTTGGGACGGTAGGCCATGGCCCTGGGCACAAAAGTCGCCTGAGACTATCTGCAAGGAGTGTTGGGCTGGCACAGCATGAGAGGCCGGCTGAACCTTCGCCGACGGGGAGCCCCCGGCTTCCTGCAACCCGTTCACGCCGTCATCTGGCGCCGATCTAATGATCTTTTCGCCGCTGGCTACAGCCACGCAGTCGGACAAACGTTGCACCGAAGTTGGAATGCCGTTCAGGCCCGACTTGATGTAGTGCTCGGCCTTCATGGAGTTGGTCAAAATATGCTTCACCCAGCGCTGATCGTACGGGACCACCTCGGGACAGGTGTTTTGTAACAACAGGGCGCCGCTTTCCCTTATGATTTTCGCCAGGCCAGTTCGCTCGGCGATGGCCAGATTGGCTGATGAAGTGAACATCCACAGTGGCGGCCGGCCGGAACCATCATCGGGCGCCGACGATACTTTCCGGCCGTCGAGCAGTTGAGCCAGGGCACGGATCTCGCCGACCGAGGCCTGGGGACAGCCGACGACGATCAATGAGACGGGTGTCTTTGGTCGCAAGTCAGCGTAGCGCCGCTGCAGCGCGTCCTGGTCAAAGGTCAGAACATCCTGGATGGCCGTTTCTTCTGGCCGATCACCCTGGCCCTCAATGTAAAGCAGCGGCGATCCATAATTGGCGGCGGCGGCCGTCAGCGCCTTGCGCTGCTCGTGACTCAAATCGGGCGGCAGGCCCTTAATGAGCGGAATTGGGCCGAGGGGCATTTTCCAGGCCGGAGACCTGTTCGTGCCGATCCAATCGCCTAGGATGGAAAAGTCGGCCGGATCTTCCAAGGCGCAGGTGACTTCCACTACCAGGTTCGGCTGGCGCGCCGCTACGTCGAGCAGGCCGTACTTCGGCGTGTAACCGGTCAGGGCGCTGGCCAAGGCTGACAGACCTGATTCCCGGTTGGTCATGAGGTCGCAGTAGGAGTTGCCGAAGCAAATAGCATTGGATTCTGCCCAGGCAGCGATCCCGTTGGTGATGACTCCTTCCCACTCGTACGGAATGCATGATTGGGTCGGCCGAACGCCAAGACGGGTATAGAGTTCGACGATTTCCTGGCTCTGTTCTAGGAAGTCAGGCACAGCGATTCGCATCTCGGCAAACTGGCCGGCGTCGCAGCCGGCCGCGTTGAGCGTGGTCGGCACGGCCACGCGCGCATGGGGATCTCTGGCTAAACGGGTCAGAAAGTGGCGCAAGCCCATACCGCCGGTCAGAGGCGAGACACCCGAAAGGTGGGCACCTTGGATGGGAATCAATTCCGCCGCTCCGGCAGCAGCGGCCATGTCTAGCAGCAGACGCATTGCCATCTGCTTGGCCGGGCCAAGGGCCCCATTTAGCATGGCTTGTTGATGGTCGTTTAGGGCCATAATGTCGATTTTCATGAACGCTCCAATCGGGTATTCGGGTCGCGCTTTCGGGCAGGCTAGGATGGTGACAGGCGGCTGAATTCTAGCCCTTCCTCAGACAACCGGCCGCTGCTCTCCCACCAGGCTCGAATACGGCCGCCGATTTTACGGCCGATCAACGCCTCAAGCTCATAGACGACGTCCCAGAGGGCGACGAAGTCCACACCTGTGCCCATGCCGAGCTTATAGGCCAGGAAGACCAGATCTTCCGTGGCCATATTGCCGGCCGCCCCAGGGGCGAAGGGGCAGCCGCCCAACCCGCCAATGCTGACGTCGTGAATGCGCACGCCGGCCTGGATGGCGGCCGTGCTATTGGCCATGCCCAGGGCCTGCGTATCGTGCAGATGCACGGCCAATCTGTTCATGTCCAGGCGCTTGCCCAATTCCTCCATTAACCGGCCCACTTCAAGCGGATTGGCGTGGCCAATGGTATCGGCGATGGCTAGCTCATCCATATCCATTTCCCACAACTGTTCGGCATAGGCGATTGTCCGCTCCGGTCGGACCGGCCCCTGAAACGGGCACACCCAACCCGTGCTGAGGTAGACGCGAATCCACAGGCCGTCGCGCCTGGCCCACTCTACGAGCTTGCGGGCCTTGGCCAGAGCCTCTGTATTCGACATGCCCGTATTAGCCTGGCTGAAGGCCTCGCTGACGGCTACGCCGATGGCGATAGCCTGGCAACCACTGTTGATGGCGCGCTCGTAGCCCCGTTCATTGAATACCAGGCCGGTGAGTTGCCGCCGCTGGTACTTATGCTTGGCCAGGGATTGGCGCATGATCTGATCGGCATCGGCCATTTGGGGTACTGCCTTGGGATGAACGAAGCTGGTCAGTTCAATAGATCGCAGCCCGGCATTGATCAGGCCGTCGATGAGCCGCTTCTTATCTTCGGTGGCGATGTGGGTCGACTCGTTCTGCAAGCCGTCGCGGGGACCGACCTCATAGATCTTCAGGTACTCAGGCATTGGAAGCTTGTTGGGGGCGAACAATCTCGACCGGAATACCGGTCGCTTCTTTGACGAAGGCGGCGAACTGTTCAACGATGTCGTCGCCAAAGATGGTTGCCGTAGTACCTCGGGGAGCGCCTAGCAGGAGCATCTCTGCCGAACGTTCATCCAAGAAACGACAGATCTCATCGCGCACTTGGCCTTCTCGGATGACTATTTCGCTGTCGATGCCGGCGTCTTGGGCTCTTTGATGGGCGATCTTCAGGAGAGCCTGACCTAGCCAGGTCATTTCAGCAAGAACGGCCGATCGCAACTTCTCGTCGGCGTCATCTAAGGTGCTGACGTCGATGACAAATAGAAATACCAACTTGATTTCGCGCTCGAGCGCATAGCGAATAGCGCGCTCCTGGACGGCCCGGCTTCCGGCGCCGCCCCTGGTGGCACAGACGATATATTTCATCACGCGCCTCGACTCGGTCACTACTCTTGTGCTCCAGACATGGCTTCTTCGATACGGTCCACGGCCGCCAGGCGATTGTCTGTTTCCAAGATCAGTTCGTGGTAAACGTCTTCGGGTATCAGTCCGCGCCGGACGGCATCGCCCAGAGCTGTCCTTTCAGCCTGAAGCAGATCTTTGCGAGCTTGTAGGATCATGGCCTGCTCTAATTCCGGATAGTCGTGTAGTAAATCACGCAGTTCCGTATTCAACTGATGGACGTCCTGCTCGTAAACGTCGGACATGGCTTGATGCGCTTCGCGGGTTAAGATACCTTCTTTGTGCAGTCGATCCAGTTCGCGCTGGCCGGCGCGGGTGGCGTAAAGCAAGGCCTGGCTGCGATATTGTTTGTGCTGCTGGTCGGGCAAGGCAGTCAAGCCGAAACGTTTCAATAATGGCGCGATTGTGGTGCCCTGAACGAGCAGCGTGAACAAAACCACGCCAAAGGTCATCAATTGCAACTCGGCGACGACCACGTCGTCGAAAATTGAGCCGGTCAGGCTCAGGGCCAGAGCAAGACTGATAGCGCCGCGTAGGCCGCCCCAGAACATAATATGCCGGTATGGGACAGAGATTCGGCCCGGCCGGTCAAAAAGACCATGAAGCCAGGTAAGGCCGTAGACAACAACGGTTCTGCTGAGGAGAACGGCTAATATGGCTACGATGATGAGGGCCAGGTTGGGTTGGATCTGGCGCAAATCGGCTTCGAGGCCTATCAATAAGAACACCATCGAGTTGACGACAAAGGCCGCGAATTCCCAGAAGCTTTCCAGGGTGATCTTGGTCGTGGGCGACGTGTTTTGAGTGCCAATGTTGCCGACGAAGATGCCGGCGGCGACGACAGACAGCACCCCACTGACGTGCAATTCTTCGGCCACGATGAAGGCGCCGAAGGCCAGGGCAACCGAGGTAGCAGTTTCAATGAGGGCGTCGTCGACATTCTTGAGGATCACGGTGGAGACCAGGAACCCGAGCAGGGCGCCGACGACCAGCCCGCCAAATGACACGCGCAGGAATTCGCCGATGACCGTGACCGGGCCTAGTGGCTCGCCTTCGCCGGTGATCGCCACGGCGCCAGCGGCTAGGGCCAGGTTAAAAATGACGATGGCCACGCCGTCGTTGAAGAGACTTTCGCCCTCGACCAGGATCGACAGCCGGCGACCGACGCCTAACTCGCGAAAGAGCGAAATGACAGCCACGGGATCGGTGGCTGATATCAAGGCGCCGAATGCAAAGGTGGCGGCAAAGGCGATATTCAGCTCAGGCACCAGCGTATCGCCGGCGATGGTGATGATGGTGGCTACAATGAACGCGCCGACCGAAGTGCCGACGATGGCTAGTAGCAGGATGGGCGCCAGGTTGCGCCGGAGAATCTCCCAGCGCATGTTCAACGTCGCCTCAAAGATCAGCGGCGGCACCAAAATGGCCAGGATCAACTCGCTACTGAAGTCGATCTCAATCGGGCTGGGGAATAGGGATAGGCCCAGCCCGACAAGCACCAGGGCCACTGTATAAGGCAGGCGAATCCGGCGGCTGACGATGGCCACCAACGCCGAAAGGGACAGCAGGAGAATGAAGGCCAGCTCCGTCTGAATGAGTTGGCTTTCTTCCTCAGCTAGCGGCGAAAGCAGGGCCAGAATTTCCATCAGATCTTTTAGTAAAAGGCCTTGAACCATTGTGGCGGTCGATCAGCGGCCGAGAACCTTATTCCATGTAATTGCTCAAATCGACCGGGCCGTATTGCCCCCTGAGAAACTTGTTTCGATCCGCGCCCCAGGGAATCGTACAGTCAAAACCCATCTTCGCCGTCCGGCTTTTCTCGCCCGGTTTATGAATGCCCGAAGGATCCAGGGAACTGCCAGGTTGTTCTGATAAGATGATTAGATCGTGATCAGCCTGGAAACGGGTAGCCATTGCCCATTGAACAGAGACCGGATCATAGATGTCGATGTCTGTATCGACGATCCAAACGTGTTTTAAGGAACCGTGTCCACGAAAGGCCGCTTCGATGGCTTTGCGGCCGTCGTCTGGTCCCTCTTTGTCGATTTGCACGACGGCGTGCAGCCAGGACGCACCGCCCGGGGTGATCACGGCACCGGTGCAGCGAGCAACCTTGTTGACTTCGGCGAAGATAGTCGGCTCTCTGGGCATGCCCATCAATAGCTTATGTTCCAGGCCACCAGGCAAGAGGGCATGATATATCGGATCTCGGCGATGGCTGAACAGGTCGATCTCGATGACCGGTTGTTGGCGAACGATATCCATCGTTTCAGTGAGGTCCATGAAAGGACCTTCTTCGACAAACTGGCGCTTGATCCGACCTTCGAGGACGATTTCCGCCTCGGCCGGCACTTCTAGATCGTTGGTCAGGCACTTGACCAGCGGCGTTGAGTTCAAAGCGTGGGCGACCGACAATTCGTCCACGCCTGGCGCCGGTGACATGGAAGCGGCCAGGTGCGTTTGCAGCGAGACGCCGATGCAAATCGCTACCGGCAACTCGCCGCCGGCTTTTTGTAAAGCGTTCCAGGTGCCCCTGTGTTCCACAATGCGAACACCAAAGCGTCTTTTGTCCAGGCGCAGCAGCCGATGATAGCACATATTGCGCCCTAGCTCAGGATCCTTGATGATGACTACGTTGCTGGCGATGTAGTGCCCGGCGTCTTGCGGCAAATGCATCAAGATGGGCAGCTCATAGAGATCCGCGGCTTCGTGGACGATTTCCTGGCACGGACCGCTGTCAAGAATGGGCGGCAGGCTGGGATTTTCCAACGCCCAGGCCAGCCGTGGTAACAAGCCCTCAACCGGCATGTCCAGGGCCATGCTGAAATATCGGCGATTAGAACAGGGACCGGCGATCACGCGCCAGCCCGGAAAGCCGGTTACCTGGTCAAAGAGGACAACCTGACCGTCCAAAGCATGGGCCACGTTGGCCAATTCGTATTCGGTGCTGACCGGCCTCTCTACGGTGATCAGATCGCCTGTGGATCTGGCCTGATCGACAAATGTGCGCAAACTCATAGCAGGGATCGATTGTAGGTTTTCACAGCTGGAATGGCAAGCAGAGTGCAGTGCGTTTCGGCAATGACCATAAAAGACGGCTCCCTCTGCCTAATTAGCAGAGGGAGCCTGCAGAGAGGATGTTGTGTGAGAGCGTTGATAAATCGCCCGGCAGTAACAATAACTATTACTAAAGACCCTTCTCGTCGCGGGTTATCTACCCGTCACGGGTTATCTACGACGAAGAAAGGCCGGAATCTCCAGATTGTTGGGCGCAAAGCGCGGCTGCACTGGTTCCGACTCCGGCGCCGGGCGCTGCTCGACGCTGGCTTCGACGGTCGGGGGTGTCTGTGGCCTCGGTTGTTGCTGCGGCCGCTGTTGCCCGTACTGTTGTTCGAGAACCTGGCGGCGGGTCAGGCTCACGCCCTCGAAGCCGGTGGCGATGACGGTGATGCGCAATTCGTCGCCCATCGATTCGTCGATAACTGCGCCAAAGATCAGGTTCGCGTCGGGGTGGGCCGTCTCGCGGATGATGGAAGCGGCCAGATTCACCTCGTACAGGCTCATATCCGGCCCGCCGGTCACGTTGAACAGAATACCGCGAGCGCCGTCGATGGTAACGTCCAGCAGGCGCGAAGTGACCGCCTGCTCCGCGGCCATTCGGGCTCGATCTTCGCCTTCTGCTTGACCAACAGCCATGAGGGCTGCGCCGCCCTCGGACATGATCGCCTTCACGTCGGCGAAGTCCAGGTTAATCAGGCCCGGCACGGTGATCAGCTCGCTAATGCCCTGGATTCCCTGGCGTAAAATGTCGTCGGCTAGGCCAAACGACTCGCTGAGCGACATGCGCTTGTCGGTCAATTCCAGCAGGCGATCATTTGGGATGACGATGAGCGTGTCGACGTGCTGTTTGAGCTGTTCAATGCCCTGGGCCGCAGCCATGGAGCGAGGCGTGCCCTCGAATAGGAACGGCCGGGTAACCACGCCAATGGTCAGGGCGCCTTGCTCTCTTGCCAATCGAGCGACGGTCGGCGCCGCGCCGGTGCCGGTGCCGCCGCCCATGCCGGCGGTAATGAAGACCATATCGGAGCCTTTCAGCACCTGGTTCAGTTCGTCCAAGGACTCCTCGGCCGCCTTTTCGCCCAGTTCGGGATTGCCGCCTGAACCAAGGCCGCGGGTCAATTTCTCGCCGATGTTGACTCTTTTCGGCGCGTCGGACCGCAGAAGGGCCTGGGCATCGGTATTGACGGCCACAAAGTCGACGCCGCTGACGCCCTCCTCAATCATACGGTCGACCGCGTTACTGCCGCCGCCGCCTACGCCAATCACTCGCAGACGAGCGAAGTTCTCATTTTCCGGTGCTCTTTGCATATCTTTACCCCTCTCTTTTTCTTGCGGCGAGTACCTTGCTTTCAAAGGAAGATCTAAAAGAACTTTATCGAGGAGCTCCATTTGGGTCGCATTCGAGAATGCTTCATCCTCGATATTCGTGCCATCTCCAAATGGTCCTCGATTAGGATTTCCCCGCGATCAATAAACCACACCTCTACAATAATGTTGCCTTATTGCCCGGTCTTGGATCATAGTGGCCGGCAAATTGCTCTAACAAAGATTTCTCGATGAGCCATTTGTTGCCGAACTTGATGGCCGGTAGTTTGCCCTGGCGGATGAGCCGCCTCACCGATTCCGGGTGAATATTCAACCGATCGGCAACTTCGTCTACACCGGCATAATTCTCTAAAAGCTCTTGCTTACTCATGACATGCGGGATAGTACAACAAATAGTAATGTTGTAACAATACAACAGTTTGTAGAATATGTCAAGTGATTATGTATAGCAATTTTGGTCTTGAGGGTGAAAAGGGGGCGATTTGGTTCGCTTGAGGCCGTTTATCAGCTTAATAGCATGCCGCAGATGGAAACGAGCGAGCTGTTTTCCGTATCGGCCGGGCATTGATCGTAGGCGATCTGAATGCCTTCAGTGTGACCCAAGTAGCGCAACATCAAGTAGATCGAGGAGAAGCCGCAGATCCGGTGGCGATCCTGAGCGGCCGCTACCTGGGCATAAAAACCAGCATCATCGCCCCGGCCGATGGTCGCCATTAGCGCCTCGTCGCTTTGGAACAGCCTGGCCCGGCGATCGGTATCCATGGCGAAGTCATCGCCGAAAGAAGGACCAACGTGGGCCAGGTCAACCGAGGCCACTGCCAAAACCTTCTTGCCGGTCGTCTCCGAGCGCAGCGTCTTGACGACAGCGTTCAGCCGGGGATCATCGGCCGGATGGAGGCCATTCATGACGAAGTCGTGAAAGGATCCACACAGGATGGGCACCATCGGCGGCGGATCATCACCGCAAATATGGTGCAGCCAGACGGCCGATAGCTCTATCGAGTGCTCGCGCCGGTGATGCAGTTCCTGTTCAAAGGATCCTACTCCGTAGGCTTCAGCCAGCGCGTCGATCAAGTTGGGATCGTTGGGCAGCACGCCATAGGGTGTGGCATAGGGTTTGCGAGTCAGGGTGATACTTCCCGAGCTGCCGTTGTGATCGGTGCCAAAAATAAGGACGAGATCGGCCTCGCGGGCGGCCGCTTCCGCCCGGCGCCAGACCTGTGAATAGACCTGGCCGCCGCGGAAGTAGTCGATGTGGGGCGAAATGACGCCCCGGCCATTCCAGGGTAACCAGCCGTTCAAATCATCGCCACTGCCATATTCGCGGAAGGTCTGATCGAGTTCGGCCGGATCGGCCGGATAGCCTTTGCCGGCCAGAGCCGCAGGACGGTATGGTTGATCACGATAGGCGTCAATTTGCTGTTGTACCGCGGCGCGCGACCGGTCGTTGTCTAGCAGATAGGCCCCGTCCAGGCGGGCCAGCGTGTCGTCGATGGTCTCCATATCTATCGACAGGCCGAATTGCCGCTCGAAGGCGGACTGAATATCGAGCGGCGAATGGTGGCCGTCGCAGAAGATCAGCATCTGGGCCAATGCCGGCGACAGAATCAACTGGAAGTCGGTCAATTCCAGCGGATCGCGGGCCAGCCACATCTGTTGATTCTCATAGATGACCGGCTGAAAGTCGAGCGAACGCAGTTTTGGCTTTTCTTGCAAGGTGAATCCCGATGGTGATTCGAACAGATCAAACCTGCGGGGTCTGCTGACACCATAGGTCTGGAATCGGCGGATGTATTGACAAAGTGCCGTCCGTGGTTTTTAATCACGGCCTGTTGGCTAGAGACAAGTATCCTTGGCTACAAATAGTATCCTTGGCTACAAATAGTATCCTTGGCTACAAATAGTATCCTTGGCTACAAAT
>JBFFWQ010000135.1:0-14986 GCA_041570195.1 Promineifilaceae bacterium (SeqCode)
CGGTCCTCTCCAGCATAGTGGTCAACAGATGAAGCATCGGTTGCCCCTCATCGACAAACAGGCGTACGTAACCTTGGGCTTCAGCGCGCTGAAGCGCCTCTGCCAAGGTTGACCACGCCAACTCCCCCTCACCCCGGCCGTGGTGCGAAAGCGCCTGCAGGACCCTTATCTCAGTCAGCGTTCCGGCCCTACCCAATCGCTCCGCAGCATCGTACAACGGATCGAGAATCGCCAGCGATCGATCCAGCTCACCCAGGGCCAGGTAAACGCGAGCCAGGGTGATATCCTCGATTTCAATCAGGTGGTGGTAGAACCTGACATCGTAACCTTCGGCCGACAAGATCCGTGTCAAGGGCATATGAGCGTCGGTCCAGCGCCTGACCGCGTCCATCTTTCCTTGGGCGACCCATAGTCGAGGCTGGTGCAAGCTGACAATTATCGGGGCGACACGGCTTGCATCAGATTGCCGAGCGATTTGCTCAGCCCTAGACATAGCCTCCATGGCACCCTCGGTGTCGTTCTGGGCCTGCTTGACCCGCGCCAGAGTGATGTAGTCGTCGATTGCCAGGAGTTCCGACCAGCGGAGGAGGAGTTCCAGACCATCTTCAAGATGCTCGCATGAAGCCTGTAGATCATTCCATTGGCGCAGTAGCTCTCCCTGAACGGTCTTGATGAGCCCCGCAACTGGGAGAAGATTCCCTTGCCTTCCTGTTGCCAGGCGTAGTCCGCGTTCACAGTGAGACCAGGCCGCATGAAGTTCTCCTTGAATAATGCTTATTTCGGCCAGCCGGCGGATGGCCATGACGCTAGACAGATAGCTGCCGGCCCGTTCGCCCTTGTCGGCCGCATCGGCGAACATTGCTCGGGCGGCCTCCACGTCTCCGCTGGCCAAGTACCCGACACCCAAATGACCTATCACCAGGCTACGCATATATCCGTGGTCGTCTGAAAGCAGACGTAGGGCCTCCTCAGACTTCGCGATGGCCGTTTGAACATCTCCCCGAAGCGAGGCGATCACCGCTTGGAAGAGGGTCGCTTGTCCCCTGAGGCGATCCGACGGATCGTCTTGAACGGCTCGCTCAAGCAGTGACCGCGCCAGATCAAGATTGCGCCCGCTGAGTACCAATGCCGAGGCGTAATAGACGCACAATCTCGGGCGAGTGTGCATGACTTCCTCCGGCAACGCTTCAGCCCATCGCAGGAAGGTCACAAACTCTGTGCGAATGAGCGTGTCCTGGGCGATCCTTTCGACGAGGAGGATGGCATGATCGTATTTCTCCGCCTGCAAGGCATGCTCAACGGCCACATCGAGTTCTCCACTTCGCTCAAACCATCGAGCAGCGCGCGTATGGAGCTCCGTCACCTCTTCACCACGCTCCTGAGCCAATCGCTTGCGCAACATGTCGGCGAACAAGGCATGATAACGATACCAGTGGCGCTCATCGTCGAGAGAAACCAAGAATAAATGGTCTTCTTCGAGTCTTTCAAGGATCGTCTGGGCTGCCTCTTGTTCCGTCAGAGCGGCGCACAAAGGGCCATTCAAGCGGTCGAGAATCGAGGTTTCCAGAAGGAAGTTGCGGATCTGTTCGGGTTGCTGTTCCAGCACTTCGTCAGTCAGATAATCGACGATATAACGGTGCGTTCCGGAGAAGGCTTCTAGGAAGGACTTCGTATCTTCCCTCTTCTTCATCGACAGAGCGGCGAGCTGCAACCCGGCGATCCATCCTTCCGTACGCGAGGTTAGTACCTCGACCGAATCGCCGCCAAGCCTGATGCCCATGGTCCGGACCAACATGGCTGATGCCTCGTCGGCTGAGAATCGCAAGTCTGCTTCGCGGATTTCCTCCAGTTGCCCACTGGCACGTAATTTCCCCAACCGAAGTGGCGGATCGACGCGCGATGCGATTACCAAATGCATAGAGGACGGCATATGCGCTAGGAAAAAGGCCATTGCCTCGTGCAGCTTCGTGTGCTCAAGGAGATGGTAATCATCCAGAACGAGTATAAGAGGAGATCCGGACGTCGCGAGGTCGTTGATCAGCAGCGAAAGAATCGCTTCGATGCGCATCTGGACCGGTGAATACAAGACCTCGAGGGCATCGGCGCCAATATTCTGATTAACTGTCTGCAAAGCGGCGATCAAATGGATGAGGAATCTCGCCGGGTCGTTGTCTCGCTCGTCAACCGTGAACCATGCCGTCGGCAAATCCTTGCCAAGCACCCACTCACTCACTAGTGTCGTCTTGCCGTATCCAGCCGGGGCAGCGACAAGCGTGAGCTTGCTCGCGAATCCGCGTTCGAGGATCTCGTATAAGCGTGTGCGCACGACCAGATTTCTAGTCGCGTGGGGGGGTTTAAGTTTCGTCGTGAGGATCGGGTACGAGGACAAGTTCATGGGATCTCTCAGTGTAATTGGGGATTCCATGGAACCATCCCGTTGTGCAGGCCACGAATATCGTGCAGGCTAGAATACGCCAATCATTATCGCACAGTTCCGGTGGGGTTTCAAAGCGACACGCTGCAGGCTACATTGGGGAAAGAAATCGAACCGTTCTTGGCGACCAACGCCAATGGAAAAGCTCTAAGTCGCCGTGTTATTCAACAGAGCACAGTTCAAGGCTAATGACACTCCGTAACGATCGGCCAACTGTCAAAAAGGATTAGTGGCAAACAGTCATGGGCAAAATCCGTAGAATCTGACAGAATAGCGGTGTAGCTAAACACGTTGCGCTCTCTCAGTCGCCGATAGACCAGGTCTCAAAAGAAGCGGAGTTTGTATGGTTGCACTTCCTGCCTCCCGGAAACCGGCCGAAGAAGTCCTTAATACGATGCGCCGCATCCGCGCCAATGACGCCAAATGGCGCGAGGGCAAAACCTGGAGCCTGGTCTTCCATGCCGGCGACGAAGTGACGGCGTTGCTTCAAGAAGCCTACGGCCTGTTCTTCTCGGAAAACGGCCTCAACCCGATGGCCTTTCCCAGCCTGAAGCGATTTGAGGCCGAAGTCGTGGCCATGATCGCCGATCTATTGGGCGGCGATGGCCAGACCGCGGGCAACATGACCTCCGGCGGCACTGAAAGCCTGCTGCTGGCGGTGAAAACGGCCCGCGACTGGGCCAGGGCAAAGAAGCCGGCCATTAAAGAGCCGGAGATGATCTTGCCGTCTACGGCCCATCCGGCCTTGGATAAGGCGGCCCACTATTTCTCGGTGAAGCCCGTCCACGTGCCGGTAGGCGCAGACTTTCGGGCCGACGTGCCGGCCCTGAAAGAGGCTGTAACGCCAAACACTATCCTTATGGTCGGCTCGGCGCCTTCCTATCCACAAGGCGTCGTCGATCCCATCCGAGAAATAGCCCAGGTGGCCCAGGAAAATGGGGCGCTTTGCCACGTGGATGCTTGCGTAGGTGGCTTCATGCTGCCATTTGTCCGCCAATTGGGTTACGAGGTGCCCGACTTTGATCTTGGCGTCCCCGGCGTCACCTCCATCTCCGTCGACCTGCACAAGTACGCTTACGCTGCCAAGGGGGCGTCCGTCATCCTTTATAAGGATGGTGATCTGCGGCGACACCAATTCTTCGTCCAGAGCGATTGGTCGGGCGGCATTTATGCCTCGCCGACCATGGCCGGTACCAGGCCGGGAGCGGTACGTGGGAGGATCTGACCGCCGTGTCCGAAGAGGCCTCGGCCCTGGGCGTGCAAGGATTGCCGCTGCGCGCCGATGTGACCGATGGCGAGGCCGTCCAGGCGATGATAGAGGAGACGAAGGCGACTTTTGGCCGTCTGGATATCCTGGTCAACAATGCCGGGGCCGCCATTGGGCCGGCGCCGGTACTGCACATGGCCGAAGAAGCGTGGCGCCGGACCCTGGAGATAAATGCCACCGGCACGTTCCTGTGCTGCAAGTATGCCCTGCCATTGATGATTGACGATGGGCAAGGTGGCCGGATCGTCAATATGTCTTCCATCGCCGCCCGCCGGCCGCGGCCGTTCGTCTCGGCCTACGCGGCCAGCAAAGCGGCCGTGATCGCCCTCACTCAAGCGCTGGCCCAGGAAGTAGGCGAGCACGGCATCACGGTCAATGCCATCTTGCCCGGCGACGTGGATACGGAGATGAAACAATGGGGTCTGCAGCTGGAGTCGCTGGTAACCGGTCAGCCCTATGAGGAGGTGGTGGCCGCACTGGAGGCCCGGATCCCACTGGGGCGGATGGCCACCGCCGCCGACGTGGCCGATCTGGTGGCCTTTCTGGCCTCAGACCAGGCCAAGTTCATTACCGGGCAGGCCTATCATCTGACTGGCGGCCGGGAGTTAGTTTAAGACAGACGGCGATGATGGTGCGCAAGATCTGGTATGAGATCCTGCTAGAAAGGAGCCAACGTAATGGACACAGGCAGTCAAGAATACAAGGAATGGCTCACGGGCATTTTTGATCGCAGTTCGGCAGAGTACGGACTGATTGGTCCCAGCTTCTTCGCGTACTTTGGGAACAGATTGGTAGAGCATGCAGAGATTCACCAAGGAGCCGCAGTACTTGACATCGCTTGCGGCCGGGGCGCCAGTCTGTTTCCCGCGTCCGAAAAAGTTGGGCCTTCAGGATCGGTTACCGGCATCGATCTATCTCCGAGAATGCTGGCAGCGACCCAGACAGAAATTGATCTGAGAGGCATCGACAATATCCGCCTCTTGGAAATGGATGCCGAGCGACTCCTCTTTCCGTCGGATTGCTTTGACTTTGCATTATGCGGATTGGCGCTCTTTTTCTTTCCCCATGTCGAACAGGCGTTGTCGGAGATTCTTCGTGTTCTCAAGCCACAAGGCTGGTTTGTCGCGTCAACCTTTGGAGAGGAGGACCGTCGCTGGGATATTTTCGACGAATTATTGGAAACCTACCAGGGTGAACTTAGGGAAGTTCCCCAAGCTGATAGGAAGAAACTAAACTCATTATCCGAAATCGCCAAGACCCTGGGTGAAGCCGGTTTCACACAGATCGAGGTGAATACTGAAGAAAAGGAATTTCACTATCAAGACGCTGACGAGTGGTGGTCTTCTCTATGGTCTCATGGCCGCCGGGCATTGCTGGAGCGCATGCAAGCTGAAGCCCTGGATAGTTTCAGAGAACAGGCGACTAAATTAGCCCAGGGGATCAGAGACGAAAAAGGTATACCTGCGTTGATTCAAATACTGATCACCAGGGCTAGGTAGCAGGAATCGGCGTCAAAGGTCCGACAGATGAATCTCACTGGCAAAGGAGCGCCATGCCAACCGACCGGCCTCCCCCTCATTTCTTGCATCATGCCTACCCGAAACCGGCGGAATTTCATCCCCCAGGCCATCCGCTATTTTCTTCGACAGGACTATGCAAATAAGGAGCTGCTGATCGTCGACGACGGCGATGATCCTATTGGCGACCTGGTTCCACCAGATCCCCGGATTCGATACATCGGCCAAAAAGACAAGATGTCTTTGGGCGCTAAACGCAACCTGGCCTGCCGGTTAACCCGCGGCCCTCTGATCGCTCACTGGGACGACGACGATTGGATGGCCGGGCATCGTCTGAGTTACCAGGTCAACGCGCTGGTCGAAAAACAGGCTGATTTGTGTGGCTTGAAGGAAGTCGTCTTCTACCGGCCGGCCAGCCACCAAGCCTGGCTATACGTCTATCCAGATGACGACCAACCCTGGTTGGCCGGCGGCACATTGTGTTATAACCGCACCTACTGGGAGCGGAACCCCTTTCCAGACCTTAACGTCGGCGAAGACACGCAGTTTGTATGCAGCAAGCTGCCCTCAGAGATGGTGGCTCTGGATGATGCTCGCTTTTACGTGGCCCTGGTCCACCCGGGAAATACCAGCCGCAAGCGCACTTACGGGCGCCGCTGGCGCCCCTACCCGGCCGAAAAAGTGCGCCGCCTACTGGCTAATGACTGGGCTTTCTATCACCCAACAAAGCATCGCCGACGACGGTCGCCAGGCGGGCTTTTTTTTGATCGGCGCTGAGCTATCTAAGCCGGCTGGCCATTGCCGGCAACGGCCAGAGCTTCTTCCTGCAACTGGAATTCGTCCTCAAGGGCAGCCAGGGAGTGACGAAAGGCGCTGTACTCGAGCTCCTGAACGGGCAACATGGCCGGGCCGACAAATCCCTGTTGGCGCATCTCGGCCGCCTTTTGCTGCGCCTTCAGGCGGGTCGCGTCCCAGGCGACATTGCCAAAGACGTCAACTCCTTCGGACAGCTTGCCTTCCGGCGTCACCGAATAGGCCATGCAGGCCACCAGCGGTAGGCAGTAGGCCCCGGTCACCGGCGTATTTATGGCCACCGGCATGAGCGGCATATGGTGGCTGCCGCGCGCGTCTCCGGCAACATAATGAGCCACGAAGTAGGGGCTTACAAGCTCCTCTGGAGCCGGGAATATGCCTTGGGTGCGAATCAGGGCCACCGGGTCGTCCTTACCCTTGTACTCGCCGGCGATAGTGTGCAGACGGTCGGTGGAGACAGCCACAACCTGCTGGTCCGGGAAGCTGCGGGAGTGAATGGCCTGGATGCCGAAGCGGTTTTCGTCACGCAGCAGAATGGCCAGGTCGATGTGGCGTTCTGGCGTATCTAGCTCGATGACTCGATCACCGCCGGCGTGTTCCATGTCGATGACCGTGAAACGAAAACCGGTCTTCATCTTGGGCAGCATTAAGCCGGCGCAGTAGAGTGGGCTGGTGAAGACACACCACAGGGGGAAGTTGAACATCCCCGGACCGTTCTTATCGCCGGTGAAAACCAGGAAAGGTTCGGCGGGGCGTTCAGCGGCCGCCGGGTCAAAGCTGATTTCGGCCGCGCCCGGCCCGGCGCCGCGCACGTTGCCTGAAGGGGCGTCAACCAATAGGTCCTGCCCGGCCCCATACAGACCTTCCTGTCGGGCAATATGGCTGGCATCTGTGAAGATGCTCCAGGCTAATTCATGGATTTCGGGACTGCCCTGGCCACGGCCGTGAACCATCAATAAACAAATATCATCCCCGGTATAGGTAACATCGTAATCGATAATGACGTCATTCTTGGCCGCTTGACACAAGGCCGCCCGCGCCCCATCGACCATCGCCACTGAGGGCCGGGTGTGACCACCCACACTGCCAACATCTGCCTTAATGGCACTCAAAGTGAGCATTTTATTTCTCCTTCTATAGATTAAAATCGATCAGGTTATAAACTAGAGATCCGTAGCTAGCCGAAGTTCGCTCCGGTCTGTTCCGAGAAGTCCCCCAGGAGATCCCTGATTCTGCTGAAAGAGAACTCGGGTGGCAACGATGAGCGACTCTTCGGCGGAACTGTTTTCTCAGAAGCTACGGGCTGTGCCGGTAGCTTAGCGGCCGGCCGAGCCAGAGATGAAACGCGCCTGGGAAGATTACTTCCTGTTGTCATGATCAATACCTCCTCTCTGTTGCCAGCGGGTCTTGGCCAATTCATATTTCTTCGCATCGCTGACATCGTACCAGATTCCCTGAAAAGGAAAGGCGCTGAGTTCACCTTGCCCAGCCAATTTCGGGAATACGTCCGTTTCCAGGTTTGTGCCACCCCCTTCCCCAATGTGGCTC
Source organism: Promineifilaceae bacterium (SeqCode) (assembly GCA_041570195.1). Taxonomy (GTDB): domain Bacteria; phylum Chloroflexota; class Anaerolineae; order Promineifilales; family Promineifilaceae; genus UBA11865. Next base: position 7,580 of record JBFFWQ010000135.1, read on the forward strand.
AGTAGTTCGGGTTCGAAAACATAGACGCCCGTGCTAACAATGCTGATGTCATGATCCTGGACGTCGGATATGAAAGCGGTGATCTCAGTGCCTTCCAGTAGGACCTTGCCGTAGCCCGGGCCGCTCTGCCGGGGCTTCACGGCGATCGTGGCCGTTCTCTCCTGTGCAGCGTGAAACTTGACTAGGTCGGTCACGTTAATATCGGTGAGGATATCGGCATGAAACACAAGAAAGGGTGCGCTCATTAGATAACGTTCGGCAGCCTTCAAAGCCCCGGCCGTACCCAATGGACTTGCCTCGCCGACGTATTGGATCTGGGCCCCCAGGTAGCTGCCTTCGCCTAGCACCTCCCTGATACGCGGCTCGTTCCCACCGGCCAAAATGACAAAGGAACAGATGCCGTGGGCGATCAGATGGTTTACCGTTCGAATTATCAGGGGCTGACCCTTGACAGGTAACAGGGCTGGCACCTGGCCCCCAGCGCTTGGCCCCCCGGCCAGCAAAACGGCCGTATCCACGGCCGGCTTCAAGCCTTCGCGCAAGAGCAATTCGATGGCATGGGATCGATTGCGAATTCTCTGTCCATCTATCAATCGATCAACCTCGGCCAATAATTCAGGCGGCAAGGTGATAGTTAGTCTGGTTTTTGAGCGCATGCCTGGTTAGCTGGCAAGAGTGTCATACTTTGTCATACACGTTCATGCTAAGCGATCCGGCGCTGAATGTCAACTGGGTCTTTGGTCCTATTCCCGGGCTATCTACCCTGGGCAGTTACCAACGTTGGTGCCAATCGCGCCAGGCTTGCAAGAGGACCTGGGGCAATTGATCACCGCCGTTCATCAGCGACGGCTCATAGCCGCTGAGATCGACTTCGCTCTCGATGAGCCGGCGCAGGGGATCGGCCAGCTCCTGGTTGCCCATCAGGATCGCCCCAACCAGCCGGCCGCCGGACATGACGATGCGCAGGGAGTTGAAGCCGTTCTTATCCCAGGCCGAACGGTAGTTGGAACTAAAGGGCGAGGTCCAGACGTGGCTGGAACCGCGGGATAGGTAAGCCAGTTGCTCCACATCGGCCGTCGAACTGCTACCTACCCGGCCGATCACGGTCAGGTGAAGGCCAAAGAGCAGGGCACAGTTGAAAGGGCTCTCTTTTTGGTATTGGTAGGTTGGCTGTCTACCGCGAACGGCGTCGACCATGTTGTTGCCGGCCGCCCGCCCTTCATTAATGGCGCTAGGCCAGAGGATGTCCAGATTGTGCTCGTTGGTCCATCGATCGTAAACCTGGGCCACATCTCCGGCGGCGAAGAGGCCCGGCTGGCTGCTTTGCATGAATTGATCGACCATGACACCCTTGTCTTGCGTGATAGGCAGATCGCGCACCAGGTCAAGATTCGGCCGGACGCCGATGGCGATACCCACCGCCTGGCATTTGATGGCCCGGCCGCTCTTCAGCCGCACGCCGGCCACCCTGCCCCGCTTGCCCAGGATCTCTTCTAGCTCCTCCCAGTAGTGAACATGAATGCCCTCGCGGTGAATCCGCCCAGCCACTATGGCCGATTCCCGCTCGTCGAACAGGCGCGGCCAGATGCGGTCGCCGCGTTGCAGCAAATGGGTACGCGCGCCTTGATGGTTCAGGCCCTCGGCCAATTCCATGGCCGTGATGCCCCCGCCGACCACCACGGCCGACTTGGCCTTGCGGCCGGCGCGGATCACTTGCTTGGCGTCATCCAGCGTATCAAAGGTAAGCACACCCCGCAGGTCGCCGCCTGGAAAACGCGGTTTCACGGCCGAGGCCCCGGTCGCCAGCAAGAGGGCATCGTAGGCGATTGGCTGGCCGGTATTCAGGCGCACCAGCCGGGCTTCCGGGTCTATCTCGCTGACCGTGGCGAAAAGCAGCTCAAAACGATGGTCGCGGTAGAAAGCGTGGCTACGACAGATGAGTTGCCGCTCTGGTACTTGGTCAAGGACGTAATAGGCGATGCCTGGTCGGGAATAATGATGATAGGGCTCGCTGGTAACGATGGTGACCCGGCCGGCGGGATCCCTTTGGCGAATGATCTCGGCCGCGCTGAGGCCAGCGGCGCCGTTGCCGATGATCAGGTAATGATAGACGGTCACGGCAACTCCCGCGGCAACTCCCGCGGCAACTGCCGCGGCAACTGCCGCGGTTCCAGACGCAACATATGTGGCAAGTCGTTGACGGCGATTTCCAGTGTTTCGTCGGGCCGTATCAGGATCGCCTGACCCCACTTCAAAGTGCCGCGCGGGCATTTCTCTATGCAGGCGCCGCAACTGATGCAGCGGCTGTCCGTCACATTCTCGCCCCGGCGGGCGTATTCTCGGACCTCAATGCCTACCGGGCAGTTGTAGCCGCAAATACCGCATTGCACGCAGCGGCTGGCATCGGCCGTCACTTGTGACATCCCAGGCGGGGGAGCGGCCGGCTTTGATCCTTGTTCGGAACCCTTTCCGCTAAAAATTCTGAGAAAACGAGAGATCATAATATTTCGTGAAGTGCCAGGTTGGCGCAGCTCGCTGTAGCTCGCGCTTCAAACCCCGCTGTAATAGATCGCGGCTAGGATATGAATGAACATGGCGCCAAAGAGCGTCAGACCGAGCGGCACGTGCAACGTATGCCACCAGGCCATCATTTGCCGCACCGTCTGCAGCGAGTCGATCTGGCGCTTCAGGCGACGCTGGCGATTGATGAGCGCCTCGACTTCAGCCATCCGGGCTTGCTCTTCCTTTTCCAATTCACGAATGGCCGCCCGCAGTCGCCGTCGCTGGCCAGCTTCACGAAAGCCGCGGATCAGGATCGACAACGGCGATGATCTCTCTCCTCGGGCGGTCAGAACGGTTTCTTGCTGTACCAGCAGCTGGATACGGGCTGATTTGCCGGCGCTCCAATTCATTAGCTGTTGGCGGTGGTGCATGGTCAGGGCCTCCAGCATGCGCCGGTCGACCTCTTTCCCGGCCATAGTCCGCGGCACGGCGGTGTAGATGTAGCGGCCCAGGAAACCACTGGCCACGACCACGACGGTCAAGAACATCGTCAGGCCGGCCAATCCCCTGAAGGCCAGGCCGGTGTGCATCAAGACTAACGTAGGTCCGACGATGCCGGTGAAGATATGAAAGGATAACCAGTGGCGCACCTGGCCAAAGCGAATCAGGCCCCAACGCTTGCGGGCGCTGTATAGCACTTCGGTCATGAGCATCAGCATAGCACCCAGGACACCCAAAGCCCGGCCGAAAGGGTGGCCGCCGGCCGGCGTTGCCAGAACCTCGTAGGCGATGTAAACGCCGGTGAGGATTATGACCACGAGAAAGCTAAGGTTTAGTTCGAAATTGCTGCGCATGTCACCTTGTTTCAGAAACCTTGAGATACCTCGCCTTTTAAGTAAATGCCGTTTAGCGTATCTCCATTTTTGATTTCATACCGGCATTTGCTTAGCGAAAGCCCGGCTTCTTCAGCTTCTAAACAGTGTCCGGATCAGTCGTCATCATCATCGTCATCGTCATCATCACCATCACCGTGATCGCCGCCTCCATCGCCGCCTCCATCGCCATCGCCGCCACGATCGCCGTCGTCACCACCACCGTGATCGTCAGCGTCATCCCAATCACTTGTGTTGTGACATTGAGAGCATTGGGGTAATGGATTCGGATGATCGTCTACGTCGCCTGGGGGGCTGTGACAGGAACGGCAGTCACTCAACCCATTATGATTGAAGCTTGCCCCACCCCAACCATTGGTATTGTGACACTGGGAGCATTGACCGCCAAAATGGCCACCCGGTCGAGCATGGCATGATTGGCAGTCGTTGAAACCATTGTGGCTGAAAGTCGCGCCGCCCCACGTTTGGGTGCTATGGCACTGGGAGCATTGGCCACCGAAGTGACCACCCGGACGGCTATGGCATGCTTGACAGTCATTCAACCCGGCGTGGTTGAAGGTCACCTGCCGCCAATCGCCCGTGTTGTGGCATTGGGAGCACTGGCCCGGATAGTGGTTGGCCGGCCGGCCATGGCATGATTGGCAGTCGGTCAATCCGGCGTGGTTAAAGGTCACCTGTCGCCAATCGGACGTGTTATGGCATTGGGAACACTGGCCCGGATAGTGGTTGGCCGGCCGGCCGTGGCATGATTGACAATCAGTTAATCCGGCGTGGTTGAAGATCACCTGCCGCCAGTCGCCGGTATTGTGGCACAGGGAGCATTGGCCTGAGAAATGGTTGACCGGCGCATCTTCGACGTGGCAGCCGGCGCAATTGGTGAATCCGGTATGGTCAAATGAAAAGAGGGCCCAGTCTTGAGTATCGTGACACTTGGAGCATTGACCCGGATAGTGGAGTTGGGGCGCGTCAGCCGCATGGCACGACGCGCAATCGTCGAAGTCGGTATGATCAAACGTGATCGTCTGCCACTCCTCGACTTCATGACACGTCGAACACTGCCCCGGGTAGTGCTGGAGCGGTGCGTCTTCAAGGTGGCAAGATTCGCAATCGGTCAGGCCAGTATGATCAAATGTCACTTCTTCCCAGGTGGTTGTCGCGTGGCAGGCGACACACTCGCCCGTATAATGATCGGCCGGCGAGAGGTGACAGGCCAGGCATTCACCAGGCGTTCCGGCGTACTGGCCCTCCAGATGGCAGTCGATGCAAGCCGCCTCAGCATGGGCGCCCGTCAAGGGATAAAAGCTGTGGTCGAAGTCATCGCCAATGAACAGAACCGTTTCAGCCTCGATCTCGTTTTGGTCAGCAGCTTTCGAGTCGGCGGCAGCGACGATCTGTGACGGTGTCGTGGCCTCCAACAGCTTCGCCAATTTCTCCTGCAAGGCAGCTATCTTGACCGTTTGACCTGTCTCCTCTGCTATTCGGGCCAGAGCCCCTTCGGTCCGATGAATGAACAGATTCAACCGGTCGACAAGCCGGCCGCGTTCCTCCACCGGTACCCCGAAAACAAGCCGCACGGCCAGGCTCAATTCAGCGTCAAGACGCCCCAAGTATTGGGCGTGGTTCCCGTCCGGGGTAGCCGCTTCCAGTTCTTCCAGGCGTCGCTCAGCCAAGACTAGGGCCACTTCAGCCTGACGGGCCTCGTCGAAGATCAGCTCCAGCCGCAGCGACTCGGCGGCATACTGCAGGCTGTACAGCGGGTTACCGGGCGCAAACGGGTGGCTGTCGGCCAGCAGAATCACCCCGCCGGTCAAGAGAACGGCGATGACGATGGCTGCCGATAACAACAACAAGACCATCTTCATCCAGCCGCGTTCGATCAGGCTTCGAAAGTCACTGCCAAGGCCAGTCGGCAGCCGGCCGCTGTTCCCTCTTCGCGGGCTAATGCGTCCGCGGCCAATGGCGTCCGCAGTTGTCTCGATTAGGCGATCAAGCAGTGTCTTCATCGTCGAACTCATCTACGACCCCCGTGGGGTGGCACTCTGTACACGTCTCAAACTCCAGGATATCGGCCGCGACATGCAGAGCGCGAATCTCGGCCGGCTCATGAGCATGGCAATTGGTGCAGGTATATTCGTCGTATCTCTGGACATGGCAGCTTTGGCAATCGTTGTTGCCCTCCTGACCGTGATCTACTCCGTGGTCTAGGGGGAAAGTATGGATACTCAAGCGGGCCGGCAGCCAGGCCAGGGCCGTATGGCAGCGAGCGCAGTCCAGGCCAAACTGACCAAGATGAACGGCCGGCTCTTCGTGGCAGCCAGAGCAGTCACTGGGCGTACCAGACATGACGGTCGACGTATGGCAAGCCTGGCAAGCCTGATCCGCATGCCCGCCGTCCAATGGAAAGACGGCTTGATGATCAAAGCCGATCATCGAGTCGTGACCGTCGTGACAGTATTGGCACCTCTCGCCATATAGGGCCGCGTGATCTTCCATGAAAACTGCGTCGGCCGAGGCGTGGCATGCCTGGCATGTGATCTGGGCTATCTCATACGTGCGCTGAGGATGACATCCATCGCAAAGGATCAGGCGTTCATCGTAATCAACCTGATGCTTGACCAAGCTGAACTCTGTCAATAGATCATGCTCAAACGCCTGAAGATCGTAGGTAGTGATAATGGCTTCCCGCCCCTTGTGTTCTGTATGACAATAGTCGCACTCTGTAGCATCTGGCAGGCGGCCGTGCATGCCGGCCCTAGCCAGACGCTGGTCGGCGATGTCGGTATGACAGCTTTCGCAGCGATCGGCCGCGCTACCGTGCCAGGGTGCGTGGCATTTGGCGCAATCGGCCTCGAATTCAGCGTGAGAGGCGAATCCAGACAGTGGCTCCTGGCGCGGGCTTGCCGCTGCCAGTGGTCCCGGACTAAACGGCCCGCCACCTACATAGCGCAGAACGATCCCCAAAACCAATACCATCACGATTGCCGCAGCACAGCCAAGTCGCGACAAAAGCGGGTTAGCCCGATTTTGCTGCATGGTTAGATAGTCTGTTTACAGGAGGAAAAGTAACGGGTAGCAGAGCAAGTGGCCCGGCGTAAAACAGAGCTCCCTGGCGCCCGTATGCCCCTTTGCCAAGGTACGCCAGGCCCAAAAGCAACGTTCGCCGGGCGACCGCATTGCACGAGTTTCTAGTGACCGCAAGGCAATAAGGTGCAATGAGCCGAGACCCAATTGCTCGAAACGCTAGATTGCCCCTAGGAACAAACGGTTAATGACGTATATGATGGGCAATTCCGGCTGAAGTAGATGCACCAAGACGTGCAAATGGCGTCGGAAGCGGCCAAAGACGTCGATTATAAAATGTCCCTATCGACAGCAACGGAACATGTCTAGCGATCCGCCCCAGAAGAGGGCTTGGGTTCACTCGACTTCTCTGCGATCTATCGCTATTGCAACGATGCCCGGGATAGATCCCGCCAAAGCGACGGCGGTCATTAATCAGAATCAACCGCCAGAGCTTCACCCTCACCCGAGCCAATCAGCCGCCAAAATAGAAACAGCAACAGACCAAACGGGCCAGTCATCAGCGTGAACAAGAGAGCCGGTATGCGCACCCAGGCTGGCGCATTGAGCCGCCGGCACTGACGATATATCCAGGCACCGGTGAACAGATCGAGGGCCAACATGTGCGACCAAGCGCCAAGCGCGCCCTCTGTTGTGCCCAGGTTGCTGCTTATGCCCTGCAACGAAGTGAAATCCGGAAATCCCTGGTCTTCCTTAGCGCTGGATCGTATCCCAACAAATAGGGCCAGCAAATAGTTGAAAGCTGCAAAGCCAAACAGGCTGCTGGAGCGCGCGGCCCGTTCCGTTAAGCGATGCTTGGGCGCAAACATCATTGCCAGCCATAGTGGCATGGGATATGCACTAATGAAGCGGAACAAAGTCTCCATTGTAACCTCCAACTCGTAGTTTGATTCGTTCACGCATCGGCCGTTACTTATGCGGATCTTTCCAA
>JBFFWQ010000136.1:0-14727 GCA_041570195.1 Promineifilaceae bacterium (SeqCode)
AACTGGGCCAGCGGGGCGATCCAGGGATCGTCATCGTAAACGCCGCGCGGACTACCGGTGACGATATAAGCGTCGCACTCGTCCGGCGACTCCGGCGGCTGGCCCAGGGCCACCTGGTAGCCGACGAATTCAAACCGGCCGCCGGCGCTTTGGAAGAAGCGGATGTAAGCATCCACCGGCGATCCGCCCCAGTTGACCTGGCTCTCCTCGGGATGAATGGCGCTCAGAATACCCAGTTTCATTTGCTTGACCTCTGCTAATGGTTTGTCGACCCTGTGCGGTCGCGGTTACATTATAGACGGCATTTGCCGTTGGCGAAATCCTTTGCCCAGGCAGTAGATGTTTTCGGTTATAATAGGCCGAATTGCACCGAAGCCATATAGACAAAGTATGCACGTCGTCGAAAAGAGCATTTGGATCAACCGGCCGGCACAAGACATCTTCGACTTCCATGCCGACCACGCTAACCGGGTCGCCTGGCACGACCACGTGACCCGCTCGGAAATGATCACGCCCCCTCCTGTCGGCCTCGGCTCGCGCTTTGAAGCCGATAACATCACGGCCGGCCGCACCGTGTCGATGGAGATCGAGATCACCGCCTATGACAGGCCGCATGCTTATTCCTACCGCGCCCACACGGCCAGCGCCGTCGTCGACAGCCACCAGACCTTCACGGCCGAAAAGGGCGGAACCCGCTTTCACGTACGAATCGAACTACACTTCAAAGGTCTGGCCCGGCTATTCGGCCGCTATCTCCTCAGGTTCGGACTCGAAGATCACTTTGAGACGGCCGTCAAAGAGCTCAAAGAAGAAATGGAAGAAGCCTAGGGCTCATGGCAACTACCACTTACCCTGGAACAACACAACACCAGGCCTTGCTGAAGGGCATTGTCAGACACTACGCGGCCGATCCACGCATCCGAGCCGTGATAGTATTTGGCTCTCTCGGCCGGGGTAATTGGGACGCCGACTCCGACATCGATCTAGACGTGATCACCACCGATGGCGTCAGCCTGGACGTCGCGGGGGCATTGAAGGAGCTATGCGATGCTTTGGCCACGACCGGCGAGAAAGCGGCGCTACTCTTCGCCGTAGGGCCAGGCGAGGGCGAGATCGTCTTTGAGTCCTTGATGCAGATCTCGGTCCGTTACCATCCACTGGCCACAACCAAACCGGTCATCGTGGACAGCATGAAGCTCCTGGCCGGCGAACTGGATCCGGAAAGCATCGCCGCGGCCGGTTTGGCTAACCAGACGGAATACGAGCCTCCATTGCGGTTGCTGCTGGACCAATTGCTCAGGTATGTGGCGGCGACCGATGTAGCCGTGCGCCGCAAAAATCTTTGGCTGGCCATTGAGCTTCTAGGCCGGATGCGTAGCTTATGCTTGAAGATCTTTACCCAGGCCCGCGACGGGGATCGCTCTTTTTACTTCTTCACTACGGCGGCCGAACCCGGATTTCAGGCCAGAGTAGGCCAGGCGTTGCCCCAATTTGACCTTGCCTCTTGCCGTGGCTGTTTACTGACCTTCGTCGATATACTGGAGCAGGAGACTGGCCTCCTGACCGCCGGGCAACTGCAATTGCGCGACGCCGACCAGCGTCTGCTGGACCGTGCCCGCCAAAACCAGATCTTGTAAGACGACTCTTTTGGCGATTATCCCTATGATAGCATTCTTAGGTCTGTGTAAATCTGCGTCCCATTTCTTTTCCAGGGAGATACTCTGATGACTGAAGCCAGGACGTTCACCGTTGCCGCCATTCAAGCCGCTTCCATCCCCTTCGACCGCCAGGCCACCATACAGAAGGCCGAGCGGCTGATCCAGGAAGCGGCCGCCGCGGGCGCCAAGCTGGTCTTGTTCCCCGAAGCTTTCGTATCCGGCTATCCCAGTGGACTCTCCTTCGGGACGGTCGTGGGCAAGCGCAGCGACCTGGGCCGGCGTCTGTGGGGACGTTACTGGGAAAGCGCCGTCGAGGTCCCCAGCCCCGCAACAGAGCAACTGGCCGCGGCCGCAAAAGAAGCAGGCCTGTGCCTGGCCATCGGCGTGATCGAGCGCGACGTGCAAGGCAGTCGGGGCACGCTCTACTGCACACTACTGTATTTTGGGTCGGACGGCCGGCTGCTGGGCAAACACCGCAAGCTCAAACCCACGGCCGCCGAGCGCTTCATCTGGGGTGAAGGAGATGGCAGCACCCTGCCCGTCTTCGATACCGAGATCGGCCAGATCGGCGGCTTGATTTGCTGGGAGAACTACATGCCCCTGGCTCGCATGGCCATGTACGATCAAGGGGTGGAGATTTACCTGGCGCCGACGGCCGATAGCCGCGATTCCTGGCAAGCTACCCTGCGCCACATCGCCTGCGAAGGCCGCTGTTACGTCATCGGCTGCAATCAATACTTCACCAAGGACATGTACCCGGACGATTTCGAAGGGCGGGAAGAATTGGCCGATCAACCCCATCTACTCTCCCGGGGCGGTAGCGCCATTATCTCGCCCCTGGGCCACGTGCTTGCCGGCCCGTTGTTTGGCGAAGAAGGTCTACTGACCGCCGAATTAGACCTGGCCAAGGTAGCCGAAGGCAAGTTCGATTTCGACGTTACCGGCCACTACGCCCGGCCGGACGTCTTCCAACTCACGGTGAATACCGGGCCATCCTCATCCGTCGTCAGGCGATCAGGCTCAGACCAGTAGCTCGGCCTCACCTTTTGACGTCCGCTCACGGCTGAACAGGCCAGGGCTGGCGCCACGATCAAGCAATAACAGTTTCAGCCTCTGCGGGATCAGGCGTCTTCGACGCCCTCTTTGCGGCGGCGGAACCAGAAGAGGACCGCCACAACCAGCATAAGGACGAGCGGGACGCCGATCGCCACCGGCAACACGCCGCCGGGATTGATGGAGCTGGATTGCTCCACAGTCAGGTGGATTCCTGAACTGGTGACCGGCTGGCTGGTGGCCTCTGACCCGTCCGGTTCCGGGACGATGACCATGTATACCATGTAGTCCCCTTCCAGAATCGGGTTCACGACCCAGCCCAGGGCGACCGATTCGCCCTGGGCTACCCCGTCGAGGTATTGGGTTCGTTCCGGCGACCAATCTTCCGGATCGACAGGATCGCCGTCTCCCTCCAGGTTAATGATGTTCATGGCCACGATCAGCGGCGGCGACGTAGCATCGATCCCCTGATAGGTCACCAGCGTATGGAACTCAAGTTCTTCTCCGGTCAACAGCATTTCGTAGTTCTTGTCGATGTCGACTTGCAGCGCGGGGTCGGCCGTCTGGGCCAGCGCCGGTGAAGCAAGGAGGAGCAAGGCCAACGTAAGCAAGGCAGGCGCACGCCGCCAATTCAAATGGGTCGGGCGGCCGGCGGCCGCGTCGAGGCGCAGCCGGGGCGCGGCGACCAGGAAGAGAAGAACCAGGACCAGGGCGGCGAAGAACAGTGGCGCGATCAACCAGGAACTCATCTCCTCAAGCGTGCGGTTATTGACCAGGATCTTCTCCAGGAACTGGTTGGTCGCTTCCAGCGGGTTCACTTTCTTGAGTAGTTGGCCCATGGTGCCGGTCTGGGCTGTTCCGGGAAATTGGGTCGGTAAAAGGAAAAGAATGTAAATGGTTAGGCTCACAAACAGGCTGGTCTTGTTGGAGTTGGACCAGACGCTGACCAGCAGACCGAAGGCGGTGAAGGCCGGGGCCAGGATACTGCCTAGCAGACCACCCCAGAACAAGGCCTGACCGAAGACAGGATCACCCTGGGCAAGCATGAATAGGAAGGGAATAGCCACCAGGAGAGCCACTGGCCAGGGGCTGATCGCCGCCAGGTACTTGCCGGTGACGATCTGCCTGCGACTCGCAGGCGCCAGCAACAGGCCTTCAAGGGTTGCCCGCTCCCGTTCGCCGCTGATGCTGTCCGCACCAATGATCAGGCCGATGAACAGACCGACGGCCATAGCCACTTGAAGGGTCAAGAAAACCATTTCCTTGGGTGGAATCAGGTCCAGCTCGCTGTTAGAAGCCAGCACGAAGGCCATGATGCCTAACAGAATGCTGTATAACACGATGAGATAGAGCGCTCGGCCCCAGTACCAAAGATCGGTGAGTTCGCGCAAGAACATCAACCACCAAGCCGGGCGCCCTGATTTCGAGGGCTCGTCACCCTTCTTATCGCCCATATTCTTTCCGTCGCTCATTCAATTTCCTCCTCGGTGAGTTGTTCGGTAAGTTGCAAGAAGACATCTTGCAAACGGCTGCCGCCGACTTCCAGGCCCTGGATAGGGATGCCGGCCTGGATCAGGGCCTCTAAGATACTGTTTTTCACCTGTGGCATCTGCTCGGCCGAATCCCCGTCCGATGAAGTGGTCACTTCCACCCATAGCCAGCCCATGGTCTCTCCAGAAGGTGTGACGGCGTTGACCTGGGGCAATACCTCCAGGAGCCGCTGAGATTCTTCCAGGTTAGGGACTGGTACCTGGACGCGCAGGACGTTACGCCGGGCCGCGCTGCGCTGGGCCTGGCCGATCACTTCGGCGACCTTTCCCTGAGCTACGACCTGCCCCGCGCTGAGGATGACCACGTCGTCACAAACGCTTTCCACTTCCGCCAGCAGATGGCTGCATAATATGACGCCGGCATCACGTTCGCGGGCGATGCGGCGCACCAGGGTTAACAACTCTTGTTGCCCGCGCGGGTCCAGGCCCAACGTGGGCTCATCCAGAAATACCACCACCGGCTCGTTGACCAGCGCCCGAGCGATGCCCAGCCGCTGGCGCATGCCCCGGCTATAGGTCTTGATCAAGGATCTGCCCCGCTTTTGCAGGCCCACGCTCTCTAGTAGAGCCCGGGCGGTCTCTCGTGCTTCTCCGGCCGGGCGGCCGTAAAGCTGGCCAAAGAAAGCCAGGTACTCCAGGCCGCTAATCTGCCGAGGAAAGCCAAGGCTCTCCGGCAGTACGCCGATACGGCGCCGGATGCCATCGGGATGGTCCGAGCTGACGCCGTCGATGCGGAAGTGGCCCGCGGATGGCTCCAGGATCGTGGTTAGGATGCGGATCGCGGTCGTTTTTCCGGCCCCGTTGGGGCCCAGGAAGCCCAGGATCCGGCCGGCTTCCAGGCAAAATGATAGACCACGCAGCGCTTCTCGACGGTCATAGGATTTGCGCAGGTCCTCGGCCGACAATACCGGAGAGGCGGATGCCTGCGACTTGGAACGATTATCCTGAATCATCAGCGTATGTCTCCCGCCACTGATACAAATTACAGATATACCTGCCAGAAGTGAAACCGGCGAGCGCGCCTGCGCGGCTGGGGCACTATGACTATGCAATTTCGGAAGTTCCGGGCGTCTAGACAACCAATCCCGCCGGCCCTCACGAGCCACAAAAGCCCGTTCCTCCACCGTCAACGCTCGGGTCAGTGCTCATCTAGGAATCTCTATAAAGCTGAAGGAGAGCTTATCACGCGGGATTAAGAAAACGATGAAAACCACAAACCTTAACCAGGGTTTTCCAGGCAAAATCTGCACCAATGCTTTGGCGCTGGCATCGCTTCTCACTTGGCTCGGTTTAACTGACTACGGAAAAAGTCCTGGCGAAGAATGATAGCGGCTCAGCGCTGATGGCCTTCCAGGCAAACAACCCCTTCAGGACCAACAAACGCGTCATGGACGACGCCGGCCGGCAAATCCAGCCGGTCGCCGGTGGCAAGCGTAACTGACTCCCCTCGTTCAGGCAGGCCCAAAGTAATAGAGCCCGAGACGACATAGATGACCTTGTGGAAACTATGGCTGTGAGCTTGGTAACGATCGTGGGGTCCGTTGGACCAGCGGTAAGGGTCCATCCCTTCGGCCGCGTACAAGTTGCGCAAATCAGATTCTGTTGGCGCATTATCGTGCGGCCAGGAGGTTACCTTTACTTTAGGCATTCTGTCGCTGCTATATCTCCATTTCGCCTACCATATGGTAGCTTCACCGCCAGTCGATATTGGCGGCAACATGGGCGATAGAATCTCTGATGGCCGTGCCTCTGAGGGCCATACCATAGGGCCACTCATTACCCATGACGACAACGCCAAGTCCCTCTTCGGGATATAGCTGCATGATGCTGGAAAATCCCGGCCCTTCACCACTGTGCATAATGCACTGTCGACCACCATTGGGCCATATCAACCAGCCCAAACCGTGTTTGGCGCCTTTGTAGATTAAACCCGGACCGCCTTCAGCCACGATATGCCCGTCTTCGATCATCATGGCCACGCTCTCCGGGGACAAGATCCGATTGCCGTTCAGAGAACCCCGGTTCAGAAAGGCCGCCGCGAAGAGAGCAGCTTCCCCGACCGGCCCATTGACGCCGGCGCCGCCTGAAAAATCGGGCGAGGCCCGTTTGAGCCACATGCGACCGTTCACCGTCTCGCGGATGAAAAAGTCAGGATCTTCGACAACCATGGCCAGCAGCGCGCTGATAATATTGCCTCTCGGCTGCGACCCAACGGCCGCATTCGCCCGCATTGCCTTTGTGTATACGTGGTTGCTGTTGTCCATTCGCAGCGGCCGGAAGATATGCTCGACCAAATACTCATGATGGGCTTGGCCCGAGACCACTTCGACGATGGCGCCCAGAACTGTGTAGCCTAGATTGGTATAGGAAGCCCGCGTTCCCGGTTCGAATTTGAGATTTCGATACTTTGCTACGAGATGCTTGACCAACTCGACCTGATCAGGATACGGCCGGCCGTCCACATGAACCATACCCAACATATGCTTCGGATGAACCAGGCCTGAACTGTGGTTCAGCAAGTGCCGGATGGTGATTTGTTCGCCGTTTGTTGACGGGGAATGAACCTCGAACAACGGCAGATGTTTGATAACCGGGTCTTCTATGTTGAGCGCCGCCCGTTCGTGAAGTTGGAAGATAGCCACCGCGGTAGCTATCTTGGTTATCGACATCCATTGAAAGACTGTATCAGGGGTAGCGGCGATGTTTTTGGGGCCATCGGCCAGGCCAAAACCTCTTATATAGACGATCTCGCCATCCTTGACCACGGCCAGCGACAAGCCGGGCGGGCGGCCAATCTCGACCAGCTTGTTTACGTACGCCTCAAGTTCGCCAACTGTGACCGTCCCTTGTGGCGGTTTTGGCGGCTTACTGCCCGATAACGCAGAACCCGCGGCCGACAGCAGGTAGCTAGAAGCCCGACCGGCTCTGCGCACCTTATTCATAGCCTGTCATCGCCATGGTAGAGCTTGGTCCGCAGGAACGCGTCAATTACGCTGTCACTCTTGACCGTTGCTGCAAGCGCACTTCTCGAAAACCGATCAGCTTCTTTTGATTCTTATCCCATAAACTTAGGAACGTTGTCTCTAAGCTAGTACGCAACGTCATGGTCAGGATATTTTGGAAGATGGGATTCTCATCGTGGCACTTTTCGAGCAAGTAGTTGGGAATTCGTGGGCTAAGGTGATGAATGTGGTGGAAGCCAATATTGCCTGTAAACCACTGTAGCACCTTGGGTAATTTATAGTAGGAACTGCCTCGTAAGGCGGCGTGAGTGTAATCCCACTCTTCTTGGTGCTCCCAATAGGTATCCTCGAATTGATGTTGCACAAAGAATAACCACATGCCAAAACTGGCTGAAATCCACAAGACCGGAATGTGGACGAGCAAGAAAGCTTGCCAGCCGACAAGAGCAATGAGTATCACCCACATCACGGCGATGGCGATATTTGTCCAAAGAATACCTCTGCGTTCCTTTTTGTTCGCAACCGAGCTTGGCAAACGATTGCCGATGAAGAAGACGGCAAAAGGAACGAGGACAAACAAGGTAACGGGAAAGCGGAAGACGCGATATTTGAGACGGTTCCAGGTATCTTTTTCAAGGTACTCGTCGACCGTCCAGGTTGGCACGTCGCCAATGAAACGTTCATCTAGATTGCTGGAGTTTGCGTGGTGAATAGCA
The DNA here is from genome assembly GCA_041570195.1 of Promineifilaceae bacterium (SeqCode). Taxonomy (GTDB): domain Bacteria; phylum Chloroflexota; class Anaerolineae; order Promineifilales; family Promineifilaceae; genus UBA11865. The sequence goes on from JBFFWQ010000136.1 coordinate 7,941, forward strand.
TGCCGCTTGCGCCAGTGAAGGTAAGGCGTCATGGTGAGAACGCCCAAAACAGCGCCCACACGGTCATTGTATTTCCGTGATTTGAAAAAAGAGCCGTGCCCACAGTCGTGTTGGATAATGAACAATCGAATCAGAAAACCGGCCGTTGGAAGGGCCAAGATCAGCGTGATCCACCAAAAACCCGCAGCCAGACTCCAGTACATGGCAGCCCAACCTAAAATGAGAAGCGCGAAAGTGCTGCCGAGTTGCCAAAGGCTTCTTTTTATATCTGGTTGCCGATAGGGTGCGACGAGATCAACCCAGTCCGGCCTACGTGCGTTAGTACGATTACGCGTCCTCGAATTCAATTTATTGCTCCTTTATGCTAATTTTGGGGTCTCAATGTTGATCTGTTGCCAGAGGTGCTCCCCACAATGATAAACCAAATTTGCTCATTCACCTAGAATATCGACGTCTATTTATCGACCGTTTACCTGGCTCAAATAATATTTCGATACCTACTGGATAAAAACGGCCGGCGAGACATGAAAACGTCGGGCCAATTCTCGTATCTGGCGCACGTTCAACTCCCTCTTGCCGCTGAGAATCTCAGATACAACGCCTTGTGAACCGACCTCCGGCAGATCAGCCTGCCGCACTCCATGCTCTTCCATGAGTTAGCGCAAAACCTCGACGCCCCTCGCCTGGGGCATGGGATAATGCTCTTCCTCATACGCGTGAATAAGCGTGCCCAGTGTGTCCAAGAACTCGTACATCGGGTGATCTTCATCAGCGCCGACGATATCGATCATCTCGTTCATCTGCTCGATGGCCCGATCGTAGTCCTCTTCATCTCGAATCGAAAGATATGGCCGAACCACGGTCCAATATGGTTGGATTTCTCGAATAACCTTACTCATTTCCATGCCCCCCAGCCTATTCCGGATGCGTAAGAACATGGCGGATGTAAACCTTGTTATGGTTAAAATGAATCGAGGCGATTAACCTGTATTTTTGGCCGTCAATGTCAACAACGATGGGTTCCCCCACTTTATCACTTTCTGGCGAAGGCGCCGCCTTAAACAGTGTCGTTTTCACCCTTTTTGAGCTATACTGTTTTGTCTAGGCGAAATCTAAGCGGCACAGCATTCCCCAAGACTGAACCGCGCCTGGCGTAACACAGAACAACGGAGACCTCACAATGGATTGTCCCAACTGCGGCACGCAGAATCCGGATGGCGCCAAATTCTGTTTTAATTGTGGCACTGCCCTGGCGTTAGCTTGCAGTAATTGCGGCACTGAGCTGCCGGCCGGAGCCAAGTTCTGTTTCAGCTGCGGCACCCCCACCGCAGGTGGGCCAGCCACCACTGTAGCAGAGCCAACTCCGCCAGCCGAACCGGTCATCCCCGAGCCCCAACCTGCCCCAACCAAACCGGCCGACGACATGCTGCAGCGCTACATCCCCCGGGGACTCATGGCCAAGCTCGAGGCGGCCCGTGACAGCGGCCTGATGGAAGGCGAGCGCAAGATCGTCACCATCCTCTTTTGCGACGTCCAGGGCTCCACTTCGGCCGCCGCCAGCCTCGACCCCGAAGAGTGGAGCGAGATCATCAACGGCGCTTTTGAGCACATGATCGAGCCCATCTACCGCTACGAAGGCACCGTCGCCCGCCTGATGGGCGACGGCCTGCTGGCCTTCTTTGGCGCGCCCATCGCCCACGAAGACGATCCCCAGCGAGCGGTGCTGGCCGGCCTGGATATCCTAGAAGCCATCGGCGGCTATCGCCAGCAGATCCGGCGCCGTTGGGGCTTGGACTTCGACGTGCGCATAGGCATCAACACCGGGCTGGTCGTCGTCGGCGCTGTCGGCTCCGATCTACGCATGGAATACACGGCCCTGGGCGATGCCATCAACCTGGCCGCTCGCATGGAGCAAACAGCCACGCCGGGCTCCGTGCAAATCGCCGAGCCTACCTACAAATTGGTCGCCCCGTTGTTCGATTTTGAAACCCTGGAAGAACTGCGGATCAAAGGCAAGGAAGAACCGATCCAGGCCTACCGCGTTCTGGGCGCCAAGGCTGAACCGGGCCCTCTGCGAGGCATCGAAAACCTGGAAGCGCCGCTGATCGGCCGCCAGGATCAGCTGGCCCGTCTACTGGCGGCGACCGAAGAACTAAGCCAGGGCGTGGGCCAGATCATCTCCATCATGGGCGAAGCCGGCCTGGGTAAGTCGCGCCTGACGGCCGAACTACGCCAGTCGTTGAATGCTAGTCCAACCTCGGAAGTGGACTGGGCCGAAGGGCGATCCCAGTCCTATGAGACCAATACGCCCTACGCCCCCTTCGTCGATTTATTCAACGAATACTTCGACCTGGAACCGGGCGCGGCCGACGCGATCCAGGTCGCGCAAATCCGGGAACGGATAGAGTACCTGATGCCCGGCCAAGGAGAGGCTATGGCCGCCTTCTTCGCCACCATGCTCGACCTGCACTTGGAAACGGGTGACGCCGAGCGGGTCAAATACCTCGATCCGCCCCAATTGCGGGGCATGATTTTCGCCAGCGTCAGGGCGGTGATCGAGAACCATGTCGCCAGCCGGCCGCTGGTCCTGTTCCTGGACGATCTACACTGGGCCGATCCGACCTCCCTGGAATTACTGACCTCTCTGCTGCCCCTGGTCAATAGCAGGCCGCTGATGATCATCGCCGCCTTCCGGCCGCGCCGCCAGGAACCTTCCTGGGTCTACCACGAGGCGACCGAGCGCGACCATCATTTCCACTACCAGGCCATCTCCCTCAGCCCGCTAGACCAGGACCAATCGCGCCAACTTGTGGCCGGCCTGCTGGAAGTCGAAGATCTGCCCGAGCAGGTGCGCCAAACTATCCTGGATAAATCGGAGGGCAACCCCTTCTTCGTCGAAGAGATCATTCGCTCGTTGCTGGATGCCGAACTGGTCATCCGCGAGGACGGCCATTGGCGAGCGACCCAGGAAATCCGCGACGTAGCCATTCCCGACACCCTGGTGGGCGTCATCAATGCTCGCCTGGATCGACTGGACGAAGAGTGTCGCCAAATCACCCAGGCCGCGGCCGTCTTGGGCCGCGACTTCTCCTTCCAGGTGCTGAACGACGTGACCGAACGATCGCCCGATGCCCTGGAACCGGCACTGGTCGATTTGCAACGCCGGGAAATCGTTTGGGAAAAAAGTCGCTTTCCCCAACGCACCTACAGCTTCAAACACGCCCTGACCCAACAGGCGGCCTATGACTCGATTTTGCTCAGCAATCGCCGCGAGTTACACCGCCGGGCGGCCGAATCACTGGCGATCTTGGATCCGGAGCAAGTCGGCGAGCTCGGCCGCCATTGTTTGCAGTCCCGCCAGCCGGCCAAGGCGATGCGCTACCTGGTGGAAGCCGGCGACCGGGCGGCCCGGTCCTATGCAACGACTGAAGCGATTGACTATTACAACCAGGCTTTGGAGCTTGAGGCCGACGTCGACGATTTTTCCTTCGTCCGCAGAGCTTACGAGGGCCTGGGCAGCGTCTTGGCCTTCGCCAATCGTATTCCCGAGACGGTCGAAGCCTATCAGACCCTGCTGGCCCTGGCCGAGGATGAAGGCGACGTGGCAGCCCAAATCTCGGCCCTGAACAAGCTGGCGAGCACGGCCGCCTTGCGCATGGGCCAGTTCCAGGAAGCCGACCAATACCTGTCCCGGGCGGCCGCTTTGGCCGGCCGCCATGAAGAGCAATCGGGTGCGGCCGAGATGAATCTCATCCGCTGCCAGATGTGCACGGCCCAGGCCGACTTCGAAGGTGTCATCGATCACATGAGCGAGCTAACGGCCATTGGCCAGGAGTTGGGTTCCAAAGAGTACATGACCATGGGCCTGGAGCACGTGGCCAGCAGCCTGATGTACCTGACCCGCTTCGAAGAGGCCCAGGAGGCGGCCGACGAGGCCCTCAGACTTTCGCGCGAGATCGGCGACCGGGAACATGAAGCCGGCCTGTTGGCGACCACGCTGCCCATGCTGGCCATTCGTAACGGCGATTTCGCGACGGCCAAGGAGAACCTAGCCGCAGGGATCCGGATTGGGAATAAGATTGGGGCGCTTTTTCCGCAGGTATTCGGCAATTGGATCCAGGGTGAGTTAGCCAGCTGGCAAGGTGATTACGAACATTCGATGTCCTGCAACCAGCAAGCCCTAGATATGGCTTTACCGCTGGAGCAGTTCATGCCCTTCATGGTCGTGCCACCTCTGGGCTCGCTAGGCACGGCCTACCTGAATATCAGCGACCAGTTTCGCGATGAGGTCTCTAAGTTCCACCGCCACGCCTTGCGGCTGCTGGAGTCGCCGGCCGGCACAATGACCGGCGGCGCGGCCTGGGCCGACCTTGGTTTCTGCGCCCTGACCTTGGACGACCTGGAATTGGCCGGCGATGTGTTTCAGAAGGGCCTGAATCACCCTTCCTTGTTCATCTTGCTGGAACGAGCGCGGCTGTTGGCCGGTTCGGCGCTGCTGGCCCTGGCCCAGGACGACGTCGACGAAGCAGACCGGTTGGCGGCCGAGGCCCATGCCTTTGCCCAGGAAAAAGGGATGCGCCATCTCTTGCCCCTGACCCATATGACCCAGGGCAAGGTCTACGCGGCTCAAGGCGACATCGAAGCGGCCCTGGCGGCCTATGAGCAGGCCGAAGCGGCAGCCCTGGCCCTGGAGATGCGCCCCTACGTCTGGCAGGCCTGCGTGGCTTCGGCCGACGTATTGGCCGCCGCCGGCCGGGAAGAGGAAGCGCAGGCCAAACGAATCGCCGCCCGGGGCCTGATCGAAGAGATCGGCGGGATGCTCAGCGATCCAACCTTGCGCCAGGCCTACCTGGAGAGTGCCCTGCCAAAAGCAGCTGGATAGAGATCACCGGAGGATGAACCGACGGTGAGATATCCGCGAAAATTGTCATTTCGAGCGAAGGGTTCGTAGCGAGAAATCCCTAACACCTCACTTGCCAAAAGAGTCTCCTTGTCGAGAAGCGGCGTTCGGTGGATATACTACTGTCATTAACAGTAGAGTCTTCGTCCCGAAGACTTCGGCACGAAGTTTTCGGAACCACCCGTCCTGAGCTCGTCGAAAACAAGCTCCCCCTTTGCCTCTGTTTTTGCTAATAGCGCATAAGGAGCTTAAAACCGGTCTTCCGGTTAGCTCATCCCAGCTTTCCGCAGTTCCTTCAGACAATGAGCCATAGAGCCCTGGTCGACCAAGAGGTGCGTCGTGCTCACGAACTCGGTCGAGAAATCCGTCCGGCGAGGTAGCATAGGTTTACCTGGATAGGCTGTATCACTGGGCTGCGGTCCAGGAATCAGTGGCCTGGACGTCTGTCTGCACTTCCTGTAGACCACTATTGTCACCATCGTTCGCGTCGCCGATGCCATAGTTCACAAACATCTCCCGGGCGCTGGCCTGGCCCGACGCGGCCACGGCGAAGTGAGCATAAGCATCTGGATGATAGAGCGTGTCGCTGGCCACCAGCTCCCGGAGGACCGGTCCAATAACGGGCAGTTGGCTGGCCCATGATCCCTGTGGCGTCAATTCAGCATAGAGTTTGGAGGTCGGCCGGTAGTAGGGCCGGTCGGTCACTCGCAGGGCGATGTGGGCGAATTCATGGATGAGGGTGCGCGCCCGCCGTGTATCATTCGTTTCGGTCAGGAAGTAGGGGCAGACATGCAGGCTGATGATGTCCGTGTAGTAAAGCCGCATCCCTTCGCAGCGCTCGTCCTCTGCTTCATACTTCACTTCGATTTCGTTTTCCAGAGACTGTCGAATCTTCTGATAATTGCTCGCCACGGTCTCCAGAAACTGCTCATTAATCTCGCCCGTGTCGGCCGGATCATAAATCGTCAGAAACGCTTCTTGCTCGACGTGACTCATCCCCAGCCAGCCATCGGACAAGACGGCCATGGTCTGGTCTACCATCTCGATGCTCAGTGGCGTGATGGTCGAAACTTGCTGGATCACTTCCGCCTGTTCGTGCTGGCCAGATTCCCTGGCCAAGATAACGGGAACGAAAACCTTCAAGATGATTAGGGCTAAGATTATTGCTGTGAAAAATGTGGCTTTTGACATCTTCTCGCCTCGTCGTGTCGTGCCCGCGTCTTTCTGTTGCTGGCACAGTAAGCGACGGGCGAGAAGTCAACGTCGGGAAAACGAGAGGAGATCGTGAAGAAGAGGTCTTTCTGAACGGCCGACATGTATCGGGATCTTAAGTTGGTGGAGTTAAGGCTTTTCGGGCAAGAAGCATCGGGGGCGAGCGAAGAAAGATTGATGCTTGTTGACCAGGGGCTGTTACCAGGTAGTGCAGGCTCGAACCCTGACGGCCGTTACCTGGCGGCGGCCGGGTCGGATGGCGCGATCAGTATCTATGTCATGTCCGTCGAGGAGCTGATGGAGGTGGCCCGATCCCGGCTATCCCGCGATTTCGCCGACGCAGAGTGCCGGACTTACCTGTCGCTGGACGAATGCCCGGAAGCGCCCTGACACTTGCCAAGTCACAACTGCCAGGGCGCCATTGAGGCTGGCTACGGTTGCTCAACCCAACACGGCCGCTAGCACTAAATACAGCGCCAGGCCATTGAACAACCCGTGGGCGATGAGCGCCGGCCAGTTGTTCTTCGTCCGCTGGCTGATATAGGCGATGACCAGGCACACTGGCAGCAAGCCGACCAGGTCCCACCACTTGAAGGCATGGAAGCCGGTCCACAACAGACCGTGCACGACCCAGGTCCAGCGGCCATGAGTCAACTCCTGCCGCGGCAGAATGAT
>JBFFWQ010000137.1:0-14610 GCA_041570195.1 Promineifilaceae bacterium (SeqCode)
CGGCCAGTAAGTACTCTTGTGTCTCGATCGTGAACTTAGGCCCAAGCATAAACGGGAATCCTGCAGTTCATATCGAACCGCAGAATTCCCGCTTTTGGTCGCTGCCAGATGCTCCAGACTCTACCTGGAGATCAGGTGCCTATACTCAACTCTGCAGGGCATTCAGATCGTTCACCTTGTTGACCTTACCGGTTGATGATAATCGGCAAGTAGACCGGACCGGGTAGTACCACAACGCTGGCCGTAGAGATGTTATCCGCGAGCCAATCGGGATCTTCGTCCGTATCGCTCTGCACTGTGGCCACACTCTCGGCGACGCCCCTGGCGGCATCACGCGGCACGTCGATGAGGAAGTATGTGCCGGTCGACTGGTTATAGTCTAGATCGCCTAGCACACAGCTGATCACACCGCCCGACTCGGTACAGACTGGACTCGAGTTGAATGTCGTGCCCGCAGGCAGCGTGTTGGTTACGACCACCTGCTTCGCCAGCGATGGCCCGCTGTTGGTCACGTCGACGGTGAAGGTTATGACACCACCGGCTCTGACTGGATCGGGCTCGGCCTTGTTATTCACGCTCAGATCGGCCCATGCCTCGACAGTCGTCGTCTGGCTTTGCTCGGAAGGCGTCGCCCCATCGGCCGTTACCTTGGCCTGATTGATTATCTCGCCGACAGTGTCCGTGTCAACCGACACAAAGATATTCACATGGGCAACTTCCTCGACGGCCATGTCGCCCAGGTCGCAGGTGACCACTCTGTCGGCCACAATGCAGCTTCCGATATCATGCGTGACGGTGACGAACTGGACGCCCGTAGGCAAGGTATCGGTCAGGACCACACCAAACGCGTCAGACGGCCCGGCGCTCGTCACGACCAGCGTATAAGTCAGTTCAGTCCCCGCGACCACAGGATCGGGATCGTCCATCTTAAGCAATGGCAACGAACCTTCCCGATTCACACCGGTCGTCAAGGTCTTCTTGTTGTTTACTGGTTCGGGATCCTGCTGTTCGCCCCAGGCTTCGACCGTGTTGTCGATTGTGCCAGATGCAGACGCGTCCACGTCCACGACCAGCGTGATTGTGGATGACGCGAGCACAGACAAATCGCCGATGTCACAGACGACCTGGGTCGTACCAACACAGTTGCCCTGGGATACATCCGAGTAGACCACTGTCACCATAATCGGCAAGGTATCCGTGAGCCAGATACCTGAAGCGTTAGATGGGCCGAGGTTCTGGACGGTCAGCGTATAGGTAAGAACTTCACCAGCCGTCGCGGTTTCAGGCGACGCTATCTTGGTGACGACCAGATCGGCCGCCGTCTGAACCGTCGACGTGACAACGTCGCCATTGTTGGTCTCATCCAGGTCGGACGTTTCGCTGCTAACGCCGGCTCGATTGACAAGCGATCCCGGAGCCAGTGATGGATCGAGCGTGGCGGTAATGGTTACCAGGACCCCCTGGTCGGCCGAAACCGTGCCAAGTTGACATTCCACCTGGCCGGTAGTTTCAGTACAGCCTGAGTCCAGAGAGGTGCTGGCCGTGTAGAATGTCGTTCCGGCTGGCAAGGTGTCGGTGACGACGACATTAAGCGCGTCGGATGGGCCGGCATTGGTGATGGTCAATGTATAGGTCAGCCGGTCGCCGGCATAGACAGGTTCCGGCTTCGCTTCCTTAGTCAGTGAGAGGTCGGCGCTGGTCATGACTGCCGTATCAACTTCGGCCTCATTATCTTCGGGGAAGGGATCAACCGTGGTAGCCGCCACCCGAGCGGCGTTGTGCAGGCTTGTCGTCGCCGAGGAGGCAACCCGGACCCGCAGGGTGACTGTCACCCGTGTGCTTGGCGTCAGCGTACCAAAGCGGCACTCCACCACGCCCTCGCCGCTACAACTGTTGCCCAAACCGGGATCGGCCGCCAGCAGCGTTACATCTGCTGGCAAGGTGTCTGTCATGACGACATCTACCGCGTCAGAAGGCCCGCTATTGGTTATCATCAGCGTATAGGTCAGGTTTTCCCCGGCGGTGACCGTTTCCGGCCAGCCTTCCTTGCCGATGCTCAGGTTGGCGCCCGCACCTACGGGGGTGAACACGCTAAAGCTGTTGTTTGCCGTATTGTTGTCGATGGTCGTGCTCGAGACCACGGCCGTATTGGTAAGAACGCCCAGCGTAGCGGCGTCGACCTGAACGTTGATGGTCACCACTGCGGACGCCATCGGCGCCAGGCTGGCGAACTCACAGCTGACTTTGCTTTCTCCAGCACAGTCGCCGGCCGGTTCCGTGTCCACCGACTTGTAGGTCACGCCAGATGGCAGCGTGTCGGTCACCGTCACACTGAAGGCGCTGGACGGCCCGAGATTCTTGACAGCCAGGGTATAGGTCAGAAGCTCTCCGGCGAGAACGGATTCAGCTGATGCCGTTTTCACAATCATCAGGTCGGCGAAGGTCTGGAGTGTGGATGTGTAGCGGCCGGTATTGTTTGTCTCGTCTAGATCGGTGGCCAGGCTGGCGACTCTGGCCTCATTGCTGAATTCACCGACGGTTAGGCCAGGATCGACCATCGTCTTCAGCGTGACGGTGATCTCTTGATTGGCGGCCAACGGGTCCAGCTGACAGATCACCTGGCCGGCCCCAGCACAGACGATGCCATGATTGGAATCGGCCGAGGTGTAGCTAACACCAGCGGACAGGGTGTCAGTCAGCACAATGCCATACGCGTCTGACGGACCGGCATTCGAGATCGTTAGCGTGTATGTCAACGCCAGGCCGGCCGTGGCTGGCTCAGGCCAAGCCACCTTCTCCACAGACAGATCGGCCACCGACTGGACGGCCGTGAGCAACTCGAAGTGGTTGTTCTCCGGGAACGGATCGGTCGTCGTGGCGGCCACGTCGACGGTATTTGACAAGGTGGTGCTGACCGACGACGTGACGCTGACGACGATGGTCACCGATGCCGTCGTGTTCAGCGGAATCAATCCCAAGGTACAGGTAGGCGCGCTGCCGGTGCTACAGCCCGTTCCCTGACTGGGAGTGGCTGAAATCAGGCTAACGCCGCCAGGCAAGGTGTCGGTCAAAACCACCCCTTGCGCATCTGAAGGTCCAAGATTGGTCACGACCAGTGTATAGGTCAGCGTCTCGCCCGGCGTGGCCGAATTGGGCCAACTGGCTTTGGCGATAGCCAGATCGGCCGAGGTAGTCACCGTCGTGGTCTGAGTCACGAAGTTGTTAGCCAGGAAGTCATCGAACGTTAGGCTCGAGACCTCGGCTCCATTCGTGATAGAAGGCGGGGCGCCAGCCGCGACGTCGACGATCACCGTGACCGTCGCCTGGGTGCCGGGCAGAATGTCGCCAAGTAGACACTCCAGGTTCGGTTTGTCGTCACACCCAGGAAGGTGGCTCGAGAGGGTGGAGGAAATGGTCGTGCTTGGCGGCAATGTGTCCTCGAGCTTGACCGCCGACGCAATGGATGGGCCGCTGTTGCTGACGACTAAAGTGTAGGTGAGCCGTTCACCAGCCGCCACCGGATCTGGATCGTCGAACTTGGTCAGGCTGAGATCAGCCGTCGTGGTGATCGGAGTCGTGAGGGTGTGCGAGTTATTGCTGCCGTTACCGTCTGGCGTTGCGGCGCTGACGGTGGCCGTGTTTGTCAGGAAGCCAGAAGCCAGCAGGTCGACCCGGACGACGATGGATATCAACGCCCAGTCGCCAGCCGGTATGTCGTCCAAGTCGCAATCGACGACGGCAGCGTCTTCGGTACAGGAACCGCCCGGGCTTGAGGCCGATGGGAAAACCATCTCGTAGATCTTGCCATCGTTTTCAAAAATGGTGCCGCCGGGAATGTTGTTGTCCACGCCCCGATCTGTGATGTACAGGCTCAATACGTCTGGATTCGCGCTGCTTGGCGCGATAGTGAGGCCCGAAACCCGGATGGTATCTGGCGTAAAGTTGATCTGGCGCAAGACAGTGCCGGCTGTCGTCGTCTCGATGACCCGGGCGCGGCTGTGGTCTCCGATCCATAGGGTTTGGGTCTCAGGATTGTAGGCGATGCCTTCTGGATCTGAAATACCTTTACTCTGCAGTGAGAAGCTGATGACGTCGCCGGGTGGCAAGAAATCGCCGCCAACTCCCGGCGATATATCGAATACGGCACGATTGCCGAACCGGCCGTCAATGCTGTAAAGATGGTTACGGTGCGTGTCATAAGCCAGGCCTTCGGGGATAACGTTTCCGAAGGCAGACGTCGAGAACGAGCCCAAGAGGCTGTTGCTACTTCTTTGAACCACGTGTACCTCAGCGACAGCATCATCTGATACGAACAAAGTGTCAGTGTCCGGATCGTAGGCCAGGCCGTTTGGTTCCTTTGAATACGCTGAGGTGCTCGCCACGTTGGCTAGAACGCCTTGACGGCTGGATTCAAATAGATTGTCGTCGCGCTTGAAGGGAGGCTCGTCTAGCTCGCTGTCGCTGACCATCAATTTGTCAGCTGAAGGCACGTAAGTGATGCCGGCCGGATCCGGACTGAAGGGATCCCAGAGAGAGGTGTCGATGGTGTGGACAATCGCCGCTTCCTGGATCACACTGGCTGAAACGAAGGTGGTGCTCACGGGCAACGTGTCGGCGACCGTGATCCCGGTCGCGTCGGAAGGTCCTCCGTTTTTGACGACGAGGCTGTAGGTGAGCAGACCGCCGGCCAGTGCCGGATCTGGATTGGCCGCCTTGCCGATTGACATATCGGCCGATTTGTTGACAGTTGTCGATAGTTCGACGTCGTTGTTGCCTTCGTCGCTTTCGCTCGTATCGGTTGACGTTGCAGCCCTATTTAGCAGCGGTCCCTCGGCCGAAGCGTCGACGAGCACCTCGATGACTATCGAGGCGGTGGTGTCAGCCGCCAGGGTGCCGAGCGTGCAAGTAACCGTGCTGCCAAGGACGCAGCTTCCCTGGCTGGCGGTAGCGGTAACGACGGTGGTCTCGGCCGGCAGAGCGTCGGTGACGACCACATTGGCCGCTGGGAAACCGCCGCTGTTGGTTACCACCAGGCTATAGGTCAGGACAGCGCCGGCGATAGCCGGATCAGGATCACCACTCTTGGCAATGGTCAGGTCGACTCGTGGATTGACGGTGGTCTCTTCGCTGGTGGAATTATTCCCGTCATTGGGATCAGACGTCGTGCTGGCGACTTCGGCGCCATTCTGTAACACGCCGGTGAAATTCTCGTCCGCCGTCACCACAATTGTCACGCTGGCCACGTCGTCGGCCGGCAGCGTCCCAAGGGTGCAAGTGATAATCGCGCCTTCAAAGCAGGACCCCATACTTGGGTCTACTTCCACCAGCGTCGTACTTAATGGCAACGTATCGGTTACCACGACGCCGACTGCGTCAGAGGGGCCATCATTTGTTATTGTTAGCGTATAGGTCACGTTCTCGCCAGGGGCGATTGGATCGGGTTCGTCAGACTTGCCGATGGATAGATCAGCCGAGGTCAATACGATGGTATCAAGTGAGGTGAAATTATTGACCGTATTGGTTTCTGTCGTGACGGTGGTCACCCCGGCCTTGTTTTCCAGCGTACCGGTGAAGCCGGCATCGACCGTCGCGACGATCGTAACCCAGGCGCTGGCGCCTACCGGCAGATCACTCATCGGACAGACGAATTCCGGGCCAACAGAGCAATCGTTTGACTGGCCATTCGTTGCACTGGGGTTGTTCAGGCCCGCAGGCACCGTGTCGGTCACTGTGACGCTGGTAGCGGTTATGGTACCGTTGTTGCTGATGGTCAGTGTGTAAGTCAGTTTTTCGCCGGCGATCACGGATACAGGTACGCTGGCCTTGACGATTCCTAAGTCAGCCTCTCCTGCAAGCAGCGCCTCGACCTGCGGCCGGGCGCTCGCCGCGCCAACAGGCGCAGGGTTCTGGCTATCGGCGGCCTGAACTAGGCTTTGGCCCACGATGATCAATAGCAATACGGGAATAAGAATACTTAGGAAGAGGGTAAAAGTTTTGCGGCGTACCATTTCTGGCCTCCCTTTGGTGATCGTTCTGTCAAACAGCTGACTTCTCTTGGGCTTCGCTTGCGCGGGTCCATCAAAAAAGCAGCTTCAAATCCTAGCCACCACCCATTCAACATTCTTCTGACATTTCAGCGCACGGAAACAACACATTCATCCTCTCAAATAGTACTGAGTTCGCACGTTTCCACAATAGTAGATTTAGGCCATTCCGCTATCATTTCGTGCGCTTTGGACACCTTCTTGACTCGGCCGGTGAACTACGCGAAGGTAAAGTGACTTCTCAATCGTGAGTACGGCAGCGTTTTCCACCAACGTAGCTGCCATTGTTGTGGACCTTGCTAGAAACGTAACTGTGGATACTATCTGTTGGACGCGCCATATTGGAGTTATTATGACCTCGTCTGACGCCCAATCGATTGTTCTGAACGCCGATCAAGAGCATCCTGGCTTGCGGGCCGGGGTCATGATTTTGATGGTGGCCGTTTTTATCATTGCCATTTTGAGCCTGAATGCTCTACTATCAGGTCCGCTCTTCGCCGGCCGGTCGCTGTCGTCTTACTCATTCACCCTCTCGTGCCTCTTCGCCCTGATCATCGCCCTGGCTGGGGCCAGCGCAGGCGAGAGGATCATGAAACGCTACTGGACTAGCGGCCGGCGTGTTGTACTAGGCAACAGTGGATTAGAGGCCACCTTGCCGAAGGGCAAACAGGCGACCCTCGACTGGTCTGCCCGCGTATGGGCCATTCGCTGGTATTTCTCGTTGAAAGGCTATCCGCGCGGTGGCCGTGAGCGACGGCTGACGCCCGCACACCTCTGCCTGGCCTGCCAGCTCCAGCAGGATGAGGTCAGGCTGATTGTCTATTGTTATCTGAAGGAAGATAAGGCGGAAACGCTGCTTTCCAGCGGCGACTTTCACCGTATCTATCCAGCCGCCTATTATGAGCACAACCGATTGCGCATTCGACAATCGACCGACCGGCCGCAGATTCCAATCGACGTTCTCGCCGGCAAAGACGGGCCGTTTTGGCTGGCCGAACAGCGCCGCTGGTCTGCAGGCATTGAGTTGACCGCCAACGATTTCGCCGTCTTCTATGAGGTTATTCGCGAGCGGGTCGAGGAGTGAGAGGAGAACACCATGTTTGATTTCATCACCGAGGAACACGATATGATGCGCCAGGCGGCGCGGGATTTTGCCCAGCGGGCTATCGCGCCCATTGCGGCCGAATTCGACGAATCAGGCGAATTTCCGCTCGAGACTGTTCGCCAAATGGGCCAGTTGGGCTTCATGGGCATCGAAGTGCCCGAGGAGTATGGCGGCGTGGGCATGGATACACTGGCCTACGTGCTGGCGCTGGAGGAGATCTGCAAAGTCGACGCCAGCCACGGCACGGTCATGTCAGTCAACAATTCGCTGGTCTGTCATGGCCTGGTCAAGTTCGGCACCGAGGAGCAGAAGCACAAGTTCCTGGCGCCGGTGGCCAGCGGTGAAAAGATCGGCGCTTACAGCCTGACCGAACCTATGAGCGGTAGTGACGCCGGCAATATGCGCAGCCGGGCTGCCCTCAGCGATGACGGCAGCCACTACATCATCAACGGTCGCAAATCATGGGTGACTTCCGGCCCGGTGGCGGACATCATCGTCTGTTTCTTCATGACCGACCCGGAGAAGAAGCATCGCGGCATCACCGCCTTCCTCATCGAGGCCGATAAGCCCGGCTTTGAGCGGGGCAAGAAGGAGCCTAAGCTGGGCATCCGGGCCAGCGCCACCAGCGAGATCACCTTCGACAACTATGTTTGCCCGGTAGAGAACCGTCTGGGCGAAGAAGGTGAGGGCTTTAAGATAGCCATGACAGTGTTAGACGCCGGCCGGATCGGCATCGCCGCTCAGGCCCTGGGAATCGCCACGGCGGCCCTGGACGCCAGCGTCGACTACGCGCGGGAAAGGGAGGCCTTCGGCCACAAGATCGGCCAGTTCCAGATGATCCAGCAGAAGCTGGCCGACATGAAGACCCGGGTCGAGGCCAGCCGCCTGCTGGTTTACCAGGCGGCGTTGGCCAAAACCAGGGCCATGAAGGACGGCGGCCGCTATACCCTGGATTCCAGCATGGCCAAGCTTTTCGCCAGTGAGACAGCTATGTGGGTGACGACCGAGGCGGTCCAGATTCACGGCGGCATGGGTTACAGCAAGGAGCTGCCCGTCGAGCGCTATTTCCGCGACGCCAAGATAACCGAGATCTACGAGGGCACCAGCGAGATCCAGCGCATGGTCATCGCCAGGCATTTGACCGGCCTGCGCTAGGTTAACGAGGTTGCCCTAGGCGCAGCGCTCAGACCAGGCGACCGCCAAAGGCCATCCGGCCGCCGCCGGCCGGTTCGTATCGAATGTGAACGTTTTGTGGCCGCCGATCGCAGGCCGTGGCGATGGCCTCGGTCAAGCCTTCTATTTCGGCTGCCAATACGTCAGCTTCTGGTAGCTCTGCTTTCAGAACCGATACGAAAACGGGATGCACTCCTGGCTCAGGGCCGCCGCCATCCTCAGCGTATTGTTCTAAAGCCAGGATTCGTAACCTAACCCAGGTGTGGCCGGTCGGGGTGCCAAATACCTCGGCGGCCCTGTCGGCCACGTTGACTGCCAGACTTCCTCTCAGCCTTTCGCCTGGCCGGGCGACGATCTCAACTTCCAAGATTGGCAACGGTTGTGCCTTTCATCTTCATACTTCAATGACGGGAACTTCCACATCGCTGGTTGGATTGCCATTGGTGATAACCGGGATGTGGGTATCGTTGATGAACAACAGGCTGCCGTCGGCATCCTCGATGCGCACGTTCATTGAGTAAGTATGGTTATCCACAATTTCGTCGGGATCATAGGCCACGGCGAACTCAATGGGCGAGTCCTGGCCATCACCGTCGATGGTTTGCTCGCCGATGGTCGTGGCTGCGGCATCTGCCAGCGATGTATCCTGTACCTGGACCTTGATCGTCGCCCCGTCAGGAACCGTGGCGCCGGCCGGCAGGATGATGGTGCCCGTGACCTGTGTGTCCGAGCCGCTCGAGCAGCCGCTGATCACCAGAACTGTGAGGATCAAGATCGTCGCCAGGAGCGCCTGTGTCTTGTGATTCATGATGCTTCCTCCAGCAAAGATGCATGGTTAGTATTCTACCGCCCAAAGGATAACGGATAGGCGGCTTATGTCAAATCTTTGGCCATGTGCCCATCACCTGGCGCAGAATAGCGAACTCGCCGACGTGATAGGCATTGTGGTCGGCCACCAAAAGGAATTCACGCAGATAGGTGTAGCCCGGGGCATGGGGGATTTCAGCCATTATCTCGATCGATTCGTCGCCAACCAGTTCCTGCACGGCGTCGAGATCATCGCGAAAAGCGTCCAGGCTGCTTGACCAACCGGCCGCATTGGTCGTGTCTTCCGGGTCGGGCCAATAGCCCTTGGGCCACTCGGGCGATACATGGGCCGGATCGCGCATGAATTCCAGGATGTCCCACTGGGCGATACGCAGATGCTCGACGATATGCCAGGGCGTGTAGGGCACGTTTGGCGGCCGGTCATTTATGGCCTCTAGCGGGAAATCGGCTACGGCGTCGTCGAACGTGTAGTGGGCGTTGCGGCCGGCCAGCAGCTGCAAGATTTGCTGGCGCAGGACTTGATCATCGGGCATGGAGGGCCTCCGAAGGAAAGCGGTCAGCTGACAGCCGTCAGCCATCAGTTTGGAGTTTTCAATTCAGAGTATACAGTGATTCGGGCCAGGTGGTAGCTGAAGGCTGAGGGCTGAAAGCTAGCGGCTATTGAGAGGAAAGTGGAACCAGAAGCCATCGCTGCTCTCGGAGGATTCGACGTAGTCCCAGCATTCGTCTAACGATCCGTAGCAGCCGGTTTCTCGCCAGGGGAGTTGCCGCGGCGCATCGGCGAACCAGACAGCATAGCGCTCGTCTGCGTCAGTTACAACCTTGAAGAATTGGGCCGGGCCACGGTACATAGAACGCCTCGCTTACATTATTGCCGGACGGACTCCTGACTGCCGTAAAATGTGGGTTACGGGCTCGTAAAGGGACCGTGAAAAGACGATCTTGCCAGCGTCGATAATTGAGGTAAAGTGCCTTGCTGGACGGCTCTTCTCGGTGAAGAAATGTGGACCAGGGTTGGAAACCTAGAACAACATAGGACATGCCGCCGGCTACTCCAAGGAGGCACATAGTGCAAGCAGGTTATTATCGCTATCCGACGATCAAAGGTGAAGTCGTCGTCTTCGTTTGCGAAGATGATTTGTGGACAGTATCGGCCGAGGGCGGCGTAGCCCGCCGGTTGACGTCAGGCCTGGGCGAGGCCAGCCGGCCGTTCCTCTCTCCGGACGGTTCTTTGCTGGCCTTTAGCGGCCGCGAGGAGGGCCAGGAGGACGTCTACGTGATGCCGGCTGAAGGCGGCCCAGCTCGCCGGCTGACATACTTGGGTGGCATGAGCTGGGTGGCTGGCTGGACGGCCGATGGCCAGATCGTCTTCAGTACCGATGCACTGCAGGCTTTCGCGCGCAACATGGTTCTTTACACGCTGAATCCAGGCGGCGGCCAACCTGAAGAAATCGGCCTCGGTCCGGCCCAGACCATTTCTTATGGCCCGGATGGTGGCTCGGTAATCGGTCGCAACACGCTGTGGCCCGCGCGATGGAAGCGTTATCGCGGCGGCCGGGCCGGTCAAATTTGGATCGACGAAGCCGGCGATGGCGAGTTCCAGCCACTTCTGTCTCTGGACAGCAATCTGGAGTCGCCGATGTGGATCGGCGACCGGATCTACTTCCTGTCTGACCACGAAGGCATCGGCAATCTGTATTCTAGCGATACGGTTGGCGACGATGTTCGGCGCCACACCGATCACGAAAACTACTATGCCCGCAGCGCGTCGACCGACGGCCGGCGCATCATTTACCACGCTGGCGGCGACCTCTACCTCTACGACGTCATTACGGGCCAAAACAAACCCCTGGAGGTGGATTTCAATTCACCGCGTACGCAACGGAATCGCAAATTCGTCGACGCCGCCCGCTACCTCGATAGCTGGTCAATCCATCCGGAAGGTCATTCGTTGGCCGTCACTAGCCGTGGCAAGGCCTTTACCTTCGCCAATTGGGAGGGCGCGGTCATGCAGCACGGCCGGACCGATGGCCCGCGTTACCGCTTACTGGAGTGGCTAAATGATGGGCAGCGTCTGGTGGCTGTGACCGACGCCGATGGCGAAGAGGCGTTCGTCATCCTCACCGCCGATGGTAGCGCCAAGCCAGAGCTTCTCGACGGACTCGATACCGGCCGGCCTGTTCGTCTGGCCATGAACCCCAAGAAAGATCAGCTACTTTTTAGCAATCACCGCTATGAGCTTTGTTTGCTGGATCTGGTCACTCGCGAAGTTCAGGTGATCGACAGGGGCATATCCTCCCGAATAACCGGCTTCAGCTGGGCGCCCGACGGCGAATGGGCCGCTTACTCGGTCTCGATTTCGGTGCAACGCAGCGCGCTCAAGCTGTGGCAGGCAGACGGCGGCCAGATCACGCAGTTGACGGAGCCAGTGTTGCACGACGTCGAGCCGGCGTTCGACCCGGAGGGCAAGTACCTTTACTTCCTGTCTTACCGGGACTTCAACCCCGTTTATGATAACCTGCACTTCGATTTGAACTTCCCGCGTGGCATGAAGCCGTTCCTGATCACGTTGCAAGATGACTTGCTTTCGCCCTTCGTATCGCAACCCAGGGCGCCTGGCAAGAAGTCGAACGAATCAAACAACAATAAGAAGCCCGAGGCGAAAGACAAGGAAGATGATGCCGCTGATGACGCGCCAGCAAATGGCGTGCCAGCGAACGGCGACGACGGCGAGGAGAAAGACGAAGCGCAGAAAGTTCAGATCGACTTGGAAGGCATAGAGAAACGCGTGCTGGCCTTCCCGGTTGAAGGTGGGCTTTATGGCCGTATCGAGGGAATCAAGGACGGCCGGGTGCTCTTCAGCCGCTACCCGGTCGAGGGCGCCCTGAATCTGGAGTGGTTGCCCGGCGCCCCGCCAGCCAAGGGCACGGTGATGGTTTACGATTTTGAGGAACAGAATGAAGAGGTGCTTCTACGCCGCGTGAGCAGTTTCCGAGTTTCCCGCGACGGGGCGTATCTGCTCTACCGTTCGCGAAACCGGCTGCGGGTCATGAGGGCCGGCGCCAAGCCTGACAAGAATAACGACAATTCGCCCGGCCGCAAAAGCGGCTGGATCGATCTGTCACGGGTTAAAGTTTCCGTCGAACCTGGCGTCGAGTGGCGCCAGATGTATCGCGAATCGTGGCGATTACAGCGCGACCAGTTCTGGACGCCGGACATGTCCAAAGTCGATTGGCTGGCTGTTTACGGTCGTTACCTGCCTCTGGTCGAACGGGTGGCTAGCCGCTCTGAGTTCTCAGACCTGATATGGGAGATGCAGGGTGAATTAGGCACCTCCCACAGTTATGAGATCGGGGGCGACTACCGGCCGGAACCGAAGTACGCTCAGGGTTTCTTGGGCGCCGACTTTGAATACGATGCTGAGAACGACGCCTGGCGCGTCGGCGCGATCGTCAGCGGCGACCCATGGAGCCAGACGGCCGATTCGCCGTTGAACGACCCTGGTATTAACGTCAAGACGGGCGATCTACTCTATGCTGTGAATGGCCGTCGGCTGGGTCGCGATCTGTCGCCAGCGGCGGCCCTAGTCAATCTGGCGGGGCAATACGTGACCCTGTCGGTGGCTGCCCAGGAGGAGGACGCCGAGCGGCGCAGCGTAACCATCAAAGCCTTGGGCGGCGAAGCGGCGCTCCGCTATCGGCAATGGGTGGATGAAAACCGGCGTCATGTGCACGAGGCCAGCGACGGCCGGGTTGGTTACATCCATATCCCGGATATGGGCGCCCACGGTTACGCCGAGTTCCATCGCGCTTACCTGGCCGAGATCGACCGCGAAGGTTTGCTGGTAGATGTGCGTTTCAATCGCGGTGGCCATGTATCAGGCCTGCTTCTTGAGAAACTGGCTCGTAAACGACTGGGCTACGATATCGGCCGCTGGGACCAGGTCGCGTATCCCTATCCGGCCGAATCGCCGGCCGGCCCAATGGTGGCCCTGACCAATGAATTCGCCGGCTCCGATGGCGACATCTTCTCGCACGGTTTCAAGATGATGGGCCTGGGACCGCTAATCGGCACTCGCACCTGGGGTGGCGTGATTGGCATTTGGCCGCGCCATCTGCTCGTGGATGGCACGGTGACCACCCAGCCCGAATTCTCGTCTTGGTTCGAGGATGTCGGTTGGGGCGTTGAGAATTACGGCACAGATCCGGACATCGTGGTTCACAACCGGCCGCAAGATCACGCATCCGGTGTCGACGCCCAACTGGAGCGGGCCATCGAGGAGATTCTCAGCGCCCTAGAGAAGGATCCGCCTCAGCTTCCAGCCTTTGACGATCGGCCGGATCTGTCCTTGCCAACGTTGCCGGGATAGTCAGGCAGCTAGTCGCCGGCGCTGGCGGCCGCGGACAAAAAGGACAAGCCAGATTGCGGCCGTGAGGCAGAGCAGAGTCAGGCTGTAGAAGGTCAACTGGATGGCCCTGGAGGTGGCATTGCCCACCGCGTTGGCTGGATGGAGCTGGACTTCGGTCGTCATCGTGGTCCAGATAACGACCGTCGCCAGAATGATATTTAGCGCCCCCTGCAATCGCCCTCTGAATGCCCAGTTATCAGGCAGCAGGGTATTGACCACCTGGACGATGACTGCCAGGGCCAGCAGGTTCAGATTGGCTGCCGTGCGTGGCTCTCGCCAGGCGATGCCGCCCCAGTTGATGATCTCGGCCGCCAGGCTGGTGATCACGCCGGCGGCGAAAAAGGCCAGACCGACCCAGGCGACCACCTGCATCCATTCGGCTTGCATTGATCGACCGGTGAACAGCACGATCAATCCTAGCGCTCCGGCGAAGATCAGGACGAGCATCCCGGTCCAGATCAGGGCCACGTGGACGTAGACGATGCGGATGCCGTCGCCTATAGTGGCTTCAGCTGGAGCCAGCAGCAGTATTATCGCGGCGGCCAAAGCGATGACGGCAAGGGGTAGCCAGGTTAAGGTTCGAGTGGCCGCGACGCGGGAAGCCAGCTGGTCCATCATGTCATCTACAACACAAAGCGAAAGAGTATCGCGTCCACAAGCAGGGCGACGATAAACAGCAGGCCAAAGGAGCGATTATGGAGAAAGGCGAAGGCCACGAACCAAAGGGGCCAGCCGTCCTCCGGGTATTCGGCCGGCGGCTCGGCCGGTTTGGGCTGGCGATAAACCCGATAGACCAGTGCGAACCGGCGCAGCGCCAGCAAGACGACCAGCATGACGGCCGTGAAGTAGCCGCCGATGATGAGTAATATAACGAAGACATACTGCAAGATCATCAAGGTGATATTGAGCGTGCGCGAAGCCCGTTCGCCGAGCAGCACCGGTAGGGTATGAATCCCCTTTACCTTGTCGCCAACGATCTTGTCGATGTGTTTGCCAAAAATGACCGAGGTCGCGCCCAGGGCATACGGCATGCCGGCCAGGACCACTTGCCA
>JBFFWQ010000138.1:0-14465 GCA_041570195.1 Promineifilaceae bacterium (SeqCode)
CCCCCGGCGGCCCACTGGAGGTCTTCTTCGGACTCAGCCAGGCCCAGGCGCTGATCCGTCCGCCCACGCCAGCTTACCTGTCCGCTGCCCTGACCTTCGAGAAGGCCATGGCCGACATCGCCAATGGCGCTGACGTCATCAACGCCCTCGACGCCGCCGTCGACGAGATCGACGCCGACATAGAAGCCAATGGCGGCTACGGTTTTGGCGAATAGATTGTAGGGCGGGTGTGTGTAAATCAACCGCATCTGCGTAGGCTGTGGGCGGGTGCTCCGCCCACAGCCTCTACCCTTTTGCACATGGAGGAATGCAAATGACCGCAGCGAGTGAGAGCGAGGCAACGCCCTCTCAATCGGAGCAACGGCCCCGGCGCCGACGAACGGACCGGCAGCAGGAAGCACTCGCCGGCTGGTTGATGGCCGGTCCGGCGCTAGTCCTGTTAATTGGCTTCCTCGTCATTCCATTTTTGCTGGCCTTCGGCCTTTCATTCACGAATCAGCGGCTCATTTCACCCAACCCAACGGAGTGGGTTGGAACCCGTAATTTCGCGCGACTGCTGACCATCAAGACCCTATCAATCGATCCCCTTGTGGATGAAGAAACCGGTCAGCCGGTGCTGGATGAGGAAGGCAATCTCACCTATCCGCGCGTAAGAGAGTTCACTCGCAATAACCCTGAGTACCCACAATATGACGGCCTGCAGGAGTGGTTCTTCAGGGACTTTGGAGAGACTCGATGGACAGTGCTGGCTGGCGATGCCGTCTTTATGAAATCCTTAGTCAACACGTTCTTCTTCGCTTTGGTCGTCGTCCCTGTGCAATCCGGTCTCGGTCTGTTCTTGGCGCTGCTGGTAAATCAGAAGATTCGCGGCGTTAATATCTTCCGAACCATCTATTTCGTCCCCGTAGTGGTCTCCATGGTCGTCGTGGCCATTCTCTGGAGGTTCATTTATGACGGGCAGAATGGTTTGCTCAACAATATTCTCGGACTCTTAACCTTTGGAGCGTTCGAACCAGTTGACTGGATCGGCAATCCGGCGACGGCCATGCCAGCAATCATCGGCATGTCCATCTGGCAGGCGGTTGGTTTTCATATGATTATATGGCTTGCTGGGCTGCAGACGATTCCGGGTTACCTATATGAAGCCGCATCCGTTGAAGGGGCCGGTCGGTGGGATCAGTTTAGATATGTAACCTGGCCGGGCCTTCGTCCCACTGCGGTATTCGTGCTGGTCACTATAACCATCGCAGCCTTTGGACTATTCACGCAAATTGACGTGATGACCAGGGGCGGCCCCCTCGATTCGACGACAACCGTCATCTTTCAGATGGTGCAGCGGGGCTACGAAAAACAAGATATCGCCGGTGGTTCGGCGATCTCCGTCATATTCTTCATCATGGTGCTGATAGTGGCCTTTGTGCAGCGATACGTGACAAGGGAGAGGGACTGATGGTAACCAGCAGACCCAGGCGACGCCGGATAAAGTGGCCCTCGGTTGTGGCTATTGGAACTATGACCGTACTGGCCTTAGTATTCGTTTTTCCCATCGTGTTCATGTTCATGTCATCGTTAAAACCGACTGAGCAGCTATTGAGAGACTCGGCCTCATTTCGCGCTTTCCTGCCGGTTGGGGACATCTCCCTTGATAATTACCGGGGTGCGTTCGACCGTGCTCCGGTCGCTCGGTTCATATTCAACTCCATTGTGGTCACCGGTATCACTGTCATCCTGGGCCTGATCGTGAACTCCATGGCCGGCTTTGCCATCGCCATCCCACGTTGGAAAGGGAAAGGTCTTGTGTTGGGGTTGGTCATCGCGGTGCTTATACTGCCCTTCGAGACGATCGCCATACCCTTGCTATTGATGGTCAGCAAACTACCCAACATTACTTCTGAGGGCCTAAGCCAGGGTTGGATTAACACGTACCAGGTGCAAATCATCCCCTGGATCGTTCACGCTTTCTCCATTTTCCTCTTCGCTCAATTCTTCAGATCGCTGCCTTATGCGTTGGTCGAGGCGGCCAAGATCGACGGGGCAAGCTGGTGGCAGATCTACCGGCGAGTTATCGTGCCCTTATCCGGACCTGTATTTGCGACCGCAGCGATTCTCACCGTATTGCCCATGTGGAATCAGTATCTATGGCCCTTGATGACGGTCCAGTCCGAAGAGATTCGGCCGGTGATGGTTGGCCTGCAGTATTACTTCCAGCAGAACATCGTCTGGGGAGAGGTCATGGCCTTCCTATCAATTATCACAATTCCAGTGCTGATCATCTTCCTTCTTCTCCAGCGAACCTATATCGAGAGCATTGCCGAGAGCGGGATCAAAGGCTAGGCGCAGCATCAGGTAATAATCCTGTCGCTAGCAGAGTCAGGACTTCTGCATGGGCTCATAAGATGTCGACTTTGCTAAATAAAGGCTAACATAGATTTTGTACGACGAGACCTATCGCCCTCAGTTCCACTTCTCCCCGGTTGCTCACTGGCTAAACGATCCAAATGGGCTGGTCTTCTATGAGGGCGAGTACCATCTGTTCTACCAGCATTACCCGGCCGGCACGACTCATGGACCGATGCATTGGGGTCATGCTGTCAGCATTGACCTGGTGAACTGGACACACTTGCCTGTCGCCCTATATCCCGACAAGTACGGTTACATCTATTCGGGTAGCGCGGTGATCGACTGGCATAATTCGGCCGGTTTTGGCGAAGAAGCAATGGTGGCAGTATTCACCCATCATCTTGACGGCCGCCAGTCTCAATCTATCGCCTATAGCACAGATAGAGGACGCTCTTGGACCAAGTACCCTGGCAATCCGGTCATCAAATCGCTTTCCGAGCACAGAGATTTTCGCGATCCTAAGGTATTCTGGTTCGAGAAGAATGAAGGAGATGGCCACTGGGTCATGCTGGTAGCGGCCGGGAATCGCATCCTGTTCTATTCATCACCCGACTTGAAGAAGTGGTCATTGTCGTCCAGCTTTGGACCTGGCTGGGGCTGCACAGATGGTGTGTGGGAAACACCCGAATTGTTCGAACTACCGGTTGGCGACGGACCAGGCACGCGTTGGGTTCTAGCGGTCGCAGTCTCTAGCGGCGCCCCGGCCGGCGGCTCCGGTGTACAGTATTTCGTTGGCGAGTTCGACGGCTCAACCTTCACGAGCGAGGATTCAAAAAGCACCGTCCTCTGGGCAGATTACGGGACTGACTTCTACGCTAGCCAGGCCTGGAACAACGAACCGGCTGGCCGCACGATATGGACTGCCTGGATGAGCAACTGGCTCTACGCCAAGGTCATACCTACCTCGACCTGGCGCGGTTCGCTCACTTTTCCTCGCCAGCTACAACTTAAGAATACGAACCAAGGCATTCGTCTGCTACAGAAACCGGTGCGCGAGATCGAGAGGTTGCGAGTTAGGTGCTGGAACTGGCAAGACGAGCTCATCTCTCCTGAGACTGGCGATCTATTGGGCGATGCCCAAGGCCAGACATTGGATATCTCGGCCGAATTTGATCTTCTGAGAGACCAACAACCAGACAGCTTCGGCTTGCAGGTACGGGTTGGTAAGAGTGAGCGGACAACAATCGGCTACGATTCAAGGAGCCAGGCTTTATTCGTGGATCGAGGCATAGCCGGGCGGGCGGATTTCAGCGCTGAATTCGCCGGAAAGCACAGTGCCAAGATGGAACCAATTGGAGACACCGTCCAACTGCGCATTCTGGTGGACCATTCTTCTGTGGAAGTGTTTGGTAACGATGGCCAGGTAGTATTGACCGAACGCATATTCCCAGATGCGAGCAGCGCCGGCTTGCGGATATACGCTAAAGGCGGCGCCGTCAAGCTAAGATCCCTGGATGTTTATGTGCTAGGCAAGGCGAACTTCGCGGAATCACTCGGACCCAAAAGAAGCGTCCGCGTTCATTAGCGATTTGCAAACAGTCGTCTCGTTGCGGCCAGAGCAACATCACCGGCAGCGATTACACATGACAGATAACAGCAAAGAGAATCCGGGGTACGATCTTCTCGCACTAGGGGAAGCTCTCGTAGATTTGATCTCGGCGGCGCAGTCGTCATCGCTCAAAGAAGTTGCCACCTTTGAGCGTTACCGTGGTGGCCAACCGGCCAACCTGGCGGCGAACATGGCCTTGCTGGGCAAACGCACGGCCGTCGCTGCCTGCGTGGGAGAAGACGGGTTCGGTCACTATCTCTACAAGCAGTTAGAAGCCTGCGATGTCGCCACGGACTTCATTCAATTCACGTCCCAGGCCCCGACGTCGATGGCCATTATCACCCGCCATGCGGGCACGGCCGATTTCGCGATCGCCAGGGGGGCTGATGCCTATCTGCAGACAAATATGTCGTTGGAGAAAGCCGCCGCCAAGAGCCGAATCGTCCACACTTCGGCTTTTGGATTGTCACGTGAACCTGCCAGGGGCGCGATTCTAGAGGCACTCAAAATCGCCCACGAAGCCGGCAGCTTCGTCTCATTGGATCCCAATTATCATCCGAAGATTTGGCCCGATACGCCTGAATTTCTAGCCATCCTGCAAGCTGCCTACCAATTCGTGGAGGCCACCAAGCCCTCCCTGGATGATTGTGTACGTCTCTTCGGCGCTGACCATGAACCAGCCTACTACGCCCAGAGGTTCCTGGATTGGGGCTGCCAGATCGTGGTTCTGACTTTAGGGGCGCAAGGGATTCTGCTGGCAACAGCGTCTGGCGAACTGTATGAGTTTACCGGAAATCCTATTCCGGTGGTCGATGCAACCGGCGCCGGGGATGCATTTTGGGCTGGTTTTCTCAACACTTTGTTGGATGGTTCATCGATTGTAGATGCAGCAAGACTGGGCCAGGTATTAGCTGAGATTAAGCTGGGAACAGTCGGTCCTCTCAAGAAGCTACCCCTGAACGACGACTTGCTTGAACGTGCAGCCTCGATCCAATACAGGAAGGTTTGAAGTGAAGGTATCTGGCTGCCGGTCTGCATACGCATGCCTGGAAGAGAGCTTCATGAAGAGCATGCACTATCCTTGTCCGTTCGCGGTCTCGGCGACCGCTAATCGGCTAGTCCGGCGATAGGTCAACATATGAAAACCGCTGTTCTCACCCAGGATGGTATTGAACTCATAATCGAGAATACTCCACAATACGCAGATGACGAAATCCTGATAAAGTTGATCGGCTGCGGTGTGTGTAGTGGCGATCTATTCGTTTACAATAACCGCCACCAACTTGGGACATCGGCCAAGCGACTAGGCCATGAGGGTAGCGGCCGGGTTGTCGGTGTCGGCCATGACGTCACTGGCTTTGAACTCGACGATCTTGTTACGACGTTCGCCTTACCCGCCTGCGCCGAATACCTCGTCGCCCGGCCGGCGGAAGTAGTCAAGTTGCCGTCACAGGTAGAACCGCTTTACGCGCTGGGCGAAGCGGTCGCCTGCTGTGTTCACGCTGGGAATAGATTCGGGGTGCGGCCTGGCGACCGGGTGGCGGTCCTGGGCTGCGGCTTCATGGGCCTGATTTGTTTGCAGCTAGCTCGATTTCAAGGAGCCGGAGACATAATTGCCATTGATCCTCTGGCCTACCGGCTTGAAATGGGCCAGAAACTCGGCGCTGATGCCGTGCTAAACCCCCTGAACCACAGCGCCGAGGAGATTGTCGATCATCATGGCGAAGTTGACGTGGTCATTGAAGCTGCTGGAACTCAGAGTGCGATTGATCTATCCACGCCATTGGTCAAGGAGCACGGCCGCATCATCCTGGTTGGCTATCACCAGTCGAACGATGGTCAACGGACGGTCAACATGGAGCGCTGGAATTACAAGGCGATCGACGTCGTCAATGGCCATGTGCGCCGCCAAGCCGAAAAGCTGGCGGCAATGGAACAGGGGATGAAACTTCTTGGCCGGGGCCACTTGTGGACGGAGCCCCTAGTCACGACCTATAATCTGTCTGAGGCAGAACGGGCCTTCGCCGATCTATCTGACGGCAAAGAGGGACTTTTCAAAGCCGTGCTAACTATGGACGGGCCCTGGGATATAGCGTGAGCGCTAACGGTAGCGTTACCGCGAGCGCTGCGCTGTAAGCCAGATCAAATCGGCTCTTGTTGTTTCAGGCAACGCTTCCGCTGAGACAAACTCATTCTAAAGGATACACCATGCATGTACTCATGATCACCAATCACGGCCTCCATCATTGGAACGTGATACCCGGACTACCTGATACCGGCGGCCAAAATGTCTTCGTGAACGAAATGAGCCAGGCTCTGGCCGACTTAGGGCACCAGGTGACCACCGTCAATCGTGGCGGCTACGCCGATCCCGTCACCGGGCAACAACGCCAGGGTGTTATGGAGAAGGGCGAAAACCAACGGATTATCTACCTGGACGACGGGCTGCCCGAGTTCGTTCGCAAGGAAGATATGGCCGAGCGCATCCCGTTCCTGGTCCCGGCGTTAGAATTGGCCCTGGCCGATTCCGCCCCGGTTGATCTCATCGTTTCCCATTATTGGGATGGCGCCGAACTTGGCGTCGAATTCAACAAGACAATGGACAAGCCGGTAAGGCACATCTGGATCCCCCATTCGTTAGGCGCCATCAAGAAAGAAAACCTGCCGGAGGCACAGTGGGAAGGCCTGCGCCTGGACGAGCGCCTGG
This sequence comes from Promineifilaceae bacterium (SeqCode), assembly GCA_041570195.1. GTDB lineage: Bacteria > Chloroflexota > Anaerolineae > Promineifilales > Promineifilaceae > UBA11865. Next base: position 6,657 of record JBFFWQ010000138.1, read on the forward strand.
AGCATGAGAGCGCTCTATTTGCCAATTTAGATGGCGTAGGCTCGACCTCAGCTCTGATCACCGACAAGTTGCGCGACGACTACGGCTACACCGGCCGCATACTCTTCTTGCCCCCCTGCGTCGACCAGAAACGTTACTTCGCCCGCGAAGTCGGGCCGGATGACATGATTTGGCGTTTCTTGAGCCAACATTCCGGCCTGCCAGCCGAAGAGATCAGGGCCAGCAAAATCGTCACCGAAATCAGTCGCACGGCCATCACCAAGCGCAAGGATGTGCTGATCAAGGCCTTTGCCATGCTGCTGCAGCGGCTGCCGAACGCATTCCTCATCGCCACCATCGACGACAAGCAGACGGAGTTGGCTGCTGAACTCAACGAGCTTATTGAGGAACTAGGCATCGGCCAACGCGTGGCGGTACTCGGCTCCGTGTGGGAGTGGTTACCCCTCATCTACAGCATCACCGACCTCTATTGTACGCCGGCCGTTGTTGAGGGATTCGGCATGTCCGCACAGGAGGCTGCGGCGACCCAGGTGCCGGTGGTGGCCAGCAAGCGCGTGCCCTTTGTAGCCGAATATCTGGCCGGCACGAAACCACAGCCGCTCTCTTTCGCCCGAGACCACGCGCCGCTCTTGATAGGCTACGGCGCGCTGCTCGTCGAGGCGGACGACGTCAGGGGCTTTGCCGAAGCGCTGATCGTCCTATTGCGCGACGAGCAGCTGCGCCGGGCCATGGGTCAGGCCGCATTTCAGCGAACGGTCCCCTATTTCACCTGGAGCACCAGGGTGGCCGGCTTTCTCGAAGAACTCGACCCGGTCGCTTGAGCCATTGAAGCGACCTCATGGCCAAGGAATTGCCGCGCCATTTACTCGACGCGCTTCTTCAGGCGCGAGATATCGGCGACTTGTCGCCGGGCGAACTCATCGAATACTTCCGCCATGAGCCGGACATCAGCTCATTCCTGCCAGATGGAACCTTCACCACCGACCCAAGAAACGGCGACCGCATCCTCTTCAATGCCGCCCGCGCCCGCCGGCCGCAAGACAATCAGCCGGCCGGCGCAAGCCAGCTGGCGGAAGAAAAACCCTGCATCATTTGCCAGGGCCAGACGACCGGCGTCGTCGACGTGGCCGAACTGAGCCAGGGTTTCACATTCATCAACAAGAACCTTTTCCCGGTCCTGTTCCCTTTCGCCCACAAACAGACGGCCGGCAACTCATCCGATGCAGGAAAAGTCAGCGGACTGCACTTTCTGCAGTGGACCTCTTCATTGCACGATAAGGATTGGCATAATATGCCAGCCGCTGACCTTATTATTGTTATGGAGCGCCTGGCAGCCCTGGAACGGAAACTAATCCTCGATTCGGCCGGCTTGCTCACCGGACACGAAGCCCAGGACGGCGAAGCCCAAGTCGCCGGTTCGGTGCTGATCACCAAGAATTACGGTCGCCTGGTGGGTGGTTCGTTGATTCACGGCCACCAACAGATCGCCCTCAGCAGCATTACACCCAGGCGTTTCGTCGACAATCGGCGATTTGAACTGTCACAGGGCGAGCGTTTTTCCTCGTACATCCAGCGTACAAATCCGAAGGGACTGACCATCAAAGATTATGGGCCGGTCGTATTGCTGGTACCGTACTTCATGCGCCGGCCGTTTGATATGATGCTGCTTCTAAAAAACGTTTCTCGACGCTATCTGCACCAGATGGACAGCGCCGAGATCGGGGCCGTGGCCGAAGGCTGGCGCGATGCCATTCACACCATGCGCGCCATCATGCCGGCTATTGGCCGCGAGACAGCTTACAATGTTCTAACCAACAGCGGTCCTGGCGCTGGTCTTTACTTTGAGTTTTTACCTTACACTCAAGAGTTCGGGGGCTTCGAGCAGTTGGGGCTCTTGATCTGCCAGGCCGACCCGCATGAAGCGGCCGGGCTTATAAGAGAGGTTCTAGCCGCAACGTAGATGGGCGACCTAATTCGCTGGGCTGTTGCCAGGGAACATCGTTTCGAGCAATTGGGGCGCATAGCGCTCAGCCATCTCGCTGCTGATGCTATTGCTTTGGCAGATCTCGCCGAATAGCCGGCCGCTCGGCCGCCACTTGCGCTCCTGCGTCTCCGGATCCAATTCGATCAGGCCAAATCGCTGTCGCCAGCCACGATCCCATTCGAAGTTATCGACCAGCGTCCAATGATAGTACCCCATCACCGGAAAACTGAAGCTGATCGCCCGCCATACTTCCCGTAAATGGGTCAGCAAGAAAGCCGGCCGCTGGCTGTCGTCGGCGTCGGGTAGACCGTTTTCGGCGATGTATATCGGTTTGCCGTAGCGCAGATTCGCCCGGATCGCCTCAAACAGACCCTGGGGATAGAGTTCAAAGAAACCGTCGGCCGTCATGGTCGCCTCGGGAGGCGCGGCCGTTTCGTAGAGCCGGCCGCGGCGCGGCGGAAAACGGACCAGGGAACGACTGTAATAGTTGATAGCCACAAAGTCAAAGGCGCCAGCCAGCTTTTTGATTCTGCTTCGGCCCATTGGCCAACGCTGGCGGCCATCTACCATGCTCTCCATCCACAAGTCATTGAAGAACCGCGACACGCGCCCGGCCCACCACCGGTCCAGGCGATTGCCCCCCGGCCAGGCTTCAATCACGCGATAGTGCTTGGCCAGGCCCACCTGGGCCTCAGGCCGGGCCGACTTAATGCTATGGTAGGCAACGCTGTGGCAGCGTAACATGTTGGACATAGCTCGCAACCCGGCTCGCCAGCCCCGCTCCTTTGGCTCTGGAAACAAGTCATCAAGGTAACGATAGACGAAATATACCATGGGCTCATTGATCGTCAGCCACTTTGGCGCAAGATCGCCAAGAGCTTGGGCCGCCTTTGTTGCATACCGGTGGAAGTAGTCGACGACCAACTCGCTGTCGAAATCACCCTTCTCGACAAGCCACATGGGGTTGGCAAAGTGGTGCAAGCAAACCATGGGCTCAATGTTGCGTTGCCGCATGGCCAGTAAGATCTCCCTGTATCGACTGAGTGCCTCGTCGTCAAATACGCTGGGCTCTGGCTCAATTCGACTCCATTCAAGGGACAGACGGTGGGCATTGGCGCCCATTTGTGACATTCGCTCAATGTCCATTTCGGCGTTCTGCCACCAGTCACAGGCCCCTCCAGAGCGACCGCGATCCAGAATACGCCCATCCTCCTGCTCCCAGGCCCACCAATCGTTGTTTCGATTATAACCCTCGACTTGATGAGCGGAAGTGGCGCTACCCCACAGGAAATCCCGTGGAAAATACATGGTCGCTCGAGCCATTATTTTTTCAGGTCGCCAGCTAAACGCCAGCAGTTACCGGTTCCCGACCCCCCTCAAACATGGCAATCTGAATGTCTTCAGACACGCTTGCCGTTTCCAGTGCCTGTTCGGCCTGCTGCATTATTTCATCAGCCGAAGCCTGGTCCGTATAACAGGCTATGCCGGCCGATATCCCCAACTCTGCGTAGCCCTCATCCACTTGGTCGGCTGCTCCGGCACCAAATCTGTCTTCAACGCCAGCTAGCAGGTCGCGCGCCCGACTTATAGAGAGCGCCGGTAAGAGCAAGGCAAACTTCATCGCCTCGTAGCGACACAAAATGTCTTCTTCCCTGATTTGACCGCCGATAAAGGTAATGACTCTGCGAAGCATGTCGGCCTTATATTGCGTCGTCCAAGTGTCGACCGTTCCTGGATATTCAAATGCCAGCAAAGCCAGAGCAAATGTACCCCGATTGTGCGTGGCTCGGCTGACTTCTTCTTTCAGCCTAAGGTCGAAGTAGGCCCGATTGAAAGTGCCTGTTTCAGTGTCTAAGATGTCCAAATGCTTCGAATCGGCGTTGACTATTTGCCAATACTGGACCAGCAATGCCAGGATAGAGCCCAATGCCATGCCAAGAACAATGCCCCCGGCCAGGATGATTTTGGTGTCGGGTCCGACCGGCAATCTGGCGACTCGCGGTTGATCGAGAAGCTCCAACTCGAATACGTCATACAGACTGTTGACGTAAGCAATGAACTCCTGGTTGACTGCATCCGCAAATAGGCCAATTACCTCCCGACTCGGGCCCCGAATCGATAATTCCAGTACGTTTGTACCAGGGATCAACCTACCGTTGACCGATAGTCCTGTGCTATCATCTGGATCTAGTGCTAAGCTTTCTAGGGCCCGATTTTGGATTAGGTCACTGCCCGCGACCTCGGCGTAGGTAGTCGCGATCTCAATCCGCCGGCTAAGAGTATCGATCGCGCGCACCGTGCTCTCGTCAAATACTAACGAAGAGTGCGGCCGCAATACATAGGAGGACTGACCTTCATATACTTCCGGCAGGTTTAGAGCGTACAGCAAGGCAGCTAATCCGCAGATGACTGTGACCGCCAGGATAAGCCACCAACGCCGAGCCAATACGCTGAGATAGATTCTCAGTTCCATTGCAACGATTGTACCGTTTTTGCCACAGATGCAAACTAATTAGCACAAAATAACTATCTTTGTAATTTGAGGCCAGCGGAATGATAATCAAAGCAACGGGCACAACAGTTTAGCATGCAAATTGACGGCGGTGAATGATTCGGCCGGACGATAGCTGGGTGCCCTATCCAGGCGCATATATCTTTTTCAATTTAATTCGGGCCGCTGCGGGTGAGCAATAGCTCAGGTTGGTGACAAGTGATTTGCGGCTTGCGTCGCAAACCGGAATGGCGCTATTGACGGCCTGGTCAATGGAGTATTAAGCATCTGATGGTGCTATGTAGAGAAGGGGCAACATTACGCGGTACGAATAGCTGCGAGGGAGGTTGAGGCGAAGCAATGTCTGAAAGCGATCTTCTGCACGGCGAGCCGCTCGCAGGCAAATACGAGGTGGCCGCTTCCATCTCCCGTGGCAAGAGTTTTAACGTGCTTCTCGCCTACCATACTCGTTTCGGCTGGCCTGTCGCGCTGAAAGTTCTGCAGGCTGATCTCGCCGAAGATGAGGAACTTGCCAGCCTGGTCCAAGCTGAGCTAGAGACGGTTTCCAAGCAAGCGCATCCCAATCTGGTACCCATCTACGAGGTAGGCCGGACCGGAGTCGAACAACCCTTCGCGGCCATGGCTTATCTTGAAGGGAACACGCTGGCTCACTGGACTGGAGAGCTGAAGAAGCGTGTTGGACCAGTTTCGACCAGGGAATTGCTTGGTCTCGCTCGCCAGATAGCCCTTGGCATGGCCACGCTTCACCAAGCCGGCATTAATCATCCAGACCTGAATCCTGGCAACATACTTGTAGGTCAAGACGCAACGCCGGTGGTTGTTGGCTTGGGTATGCCGGCGGATGTCCCTGGCGAAGCATCCCGGGCAACAGACGTCGACATCCTGCAATACAGAGCGCCGGAAGTTAGGTCGGGCGCGTCTCCGGACCCGCGGAGCAACATTTATTCGCTGGGAGTCATGCTCTACGAGCTTCTGAGCCTGAATTCTGACGCAGAGCGCCGCTGGCCAGGCGGCACGGCCCCACCAATGCCAATGGAACGAGTTAGGGAAGATTTGTCGGCCGAAACCGCCCTGGTTGTCAACACATGCCTGAAACGTGACTCCGACGAGCGCTACCAGTCAATGGAAGAGGTGATCAGCGGCTTGGACGAAGCTCTGGCCGCCGAGTCAGATGGAGCGGTCGGCCGCATTGTAGGCACGTGGGCCGTATTGCCGTCACGCGCTCTGTTCGCCAAACACCGGCGAGTCATATTGACCGCACTTCCGGTGCTATTGCTAGCCATCATAGCGCTTGTTTTTCTAATCTCTCGCCCTGCCGGCAGTCTCGAGGATGATGCGCTGGGCGACTCTGCAGAACCAAACCCGCAGGGAACGGCGGCTGGCGAACTGGCTGCGCAAACGCGTAGCGGGTCCGTGGGTCAACCTGAATTGTTGGAGCCTGAAGCAGATGCTGCTTATGAACCTGGAGATGAAGTGCTTTTCCGTTGGTGCTGGTCAGAGCAGCCTCGTGAGCAGGAACGATTTACCGTATACGTCATGATTGGCGAGGATGAGCAACCGCTGGATCAACCGGTCGAAAGGGTCGATGTCTTCTGCTATGAAGCCCTCGTCGACAGCGGTGAATTTGGCGACGAGGGCGGCGAGTTCGCCTGGCGAATTAAGTTGAGTGATCAAGAAACGGCAGAAGTCGTGATTGTCAGCGAGTGGCGGACCTTGATCGTTGTGGCGCCCGAGCCCACTGCAACGACGACGCCAACACAAACGCCGTCGCCCACGCCAACAAACACGCCTACGGCGAGCGCCACCCCATCCCCTTCGCCAACGCCAAGCGCGACGCCAACCATGACGCCAACTGCGACGTCTACCGCCACGCCCCTGCCGCCAACGCCAACGCCAACCGTCCCACCACCGACGGCTACAGACACACCACTCCCGCCACCCACACCGCGCCCGCCCACACCGCGCCCGCCTACACCGCCTCCGCCTACACCGCCTCCGCCTACACCAAAACCGACTCCGACACCACCATAGGAAATACATATGACACAGGCTAATAGCAAAGAGATTCGTAAGAGCTTATCAATCCTATTAATTGCAATCGTTCCGATCCTGATTCTGGGCTTTGTCGGGCTTCAATTGGCCGCGGCCGCTGAGCAGCAAGAAGTCGTTCTCCAAGGGCCGTTTGCCGACGTGGGTATCACCAAGGTCGCGGATCGTGAAACGGTAACGGCCGGGGAACAGTTAACTTATACCCTGACTGTCATTAACAACGACGGAACGATAAGCGCCACGAATGTCGTGGTGAGCGATACTTTGCCCGGCGGTCTGACGATCGCCAGTTCGTTGAAGAGCGTCGATGGCCTCTCATGCGACGAGGGCGGTAACCCTATCGTCTGCGAGCTGGGTGACGTGGACCCAGGCACCAGCGAGATCATCACTGTGGTCGTCAATGTGGATCCCGACAAGTTAGGGATAGTGACAAACGACGCCAAAGTGGGCAGTGATTCACCTGACAATAAGCCCTTAAATGATACCTCCTTTGCGCGGGTCACTGTCGTGGCCGAAGCCGACCTTAACCTGGACAAGACGGCCAGTTCCAACACCGTCGTGGCCGGCAAGCGCCTGACCTACACCCTCACCATCAGCAACGCCGGCCCATCGGATGCCAGCGGCATCGTCATCACCGACGCGCTACCCGCTGGCACCACCTACGCCTCCTCCGGCGGCGCGAATTGCTCTCCAAACAATAACCAGGTCGGTTGCACCCTGGCCGACCCGCTCACCGTCGGTCCCACCGTCGTCATCACCGTGGCCGTCGACGTCAACTCCGACGCTCTCGGCCTCCTGACCAACGATGCCGTGGTCAGCAGCGACGCGACCGACAACAATGGCGGTAACGACAACGCCTCGGCCGGCGTCACCGCCACGGCCGAAGCCGACCTCAACCTGGAAAAGACGGTCAGTTCCGGGGCCATCAATGCCGGCGAGCGCCTGACCTACACTCTTACCATCAGCAACCCGGGCCCATCCGACGCCGACAATGTTATCATCAGCGACACGCTGCCCGCTGGCACCACCTACGCCTCCTCCGGCGGCGCGAATTGCTCTCCAAACAATAACGTAATCAGCTGCACCTTGGATAGCCCACTTGCTGCCGGCAACAGCGCCGTCGTCTCCTTGTTCGTCGACGTCGACTCCGACGCCCTCGGCACGCTGACCAACTTCGCCGAGGTCAGCAGCAGCGCAAAGGAGAACGATGACACAGACAACGCCGACTCTGTTCCTGTGACTGTCAATGCCGAAGCCGACCTGA
>JBFFWQ010000139.1:0-14411 GCA_041570195.1 Promineifilaceae bacterium (SeqCode)
GAGGTGACCGTCATCAAACAAAGCCAATGACCTGTCGAACGGCCGGCAGGTGATGAGGTCGCCAGCCGTGCCGCCTTCGAGCTTGGTGTTCAGAACACCGTCGTACTCGGCCGGGGCCGTGGGGGCAAAGACCACTTCGATGTCAGGATATTCTTCGTTGAAGGCCGGGATGAGCACATCTTCCCAGATGGCCAGGTCGTCGTTACGCCAACTCTCAATGGTCAGCGTGACCGACTCGGCCGGCGCTTCAGCCTCTTCTTCCGCTGCCGGCTCCTCGGCCGGTTCTTCGGCAGCTTCTTCGGCCGGTTCTTCGACCGCCGGCTCTTCGGCCGGCTCTTCTTCGTCGCCGCCACAGGCCACCAGGCCCAGGGCCAACAGCAAGATCAACAGCAAAGTCAATTTTCTAAACATGATATTCTTCTCCATTTCCTGTATTGAATAGACTCGGTTCAGTCGGCCGGCACCAGTCGTCGGCTTCCCTGAACCGCCGAATCACGAAAGTTGGTTCTGCTTGGGGTCACTCAGTCCGTGCTACACCTCCTTCTCGATCGCCAAGCCTTGGCCTCCAAGGGTTGGCACCGAATCATCATCCTCATATTGTAGACCGATTTAATCCCGGCGGCATATTCTCGCCATACCCACCTAGGACAAGCCTGAGGCTTGTCGCCCGTAGCCCGGTTTAGCAAACCGGCGGGATGCCATCCCGCGCTACGAAGCGCTACGAAGGGGCCGCAGAATGCCTGTTTATCCGTGACCGCCAAGCAAATCGGCGACGAAATGCAATTTCGACTATACCGGTTTCGCCTAACGGGTCTCGATTAGCCCGGGCATCGCAACCGGCAGTTGCCCTTGAAACGGAATCGCGCCGAACAGCGCCGCAGCCAGCGCCTCCAGGGCGCCCGGCTCGAGGCCATAGGTGCAAACATGCGTTTTGGCCTCGGGATAGACGCTCAAATCATACGGCGTGCGCATGGCTACGGTCACGGACGGTACGCCCGTGGCCAGCAACTCGTTGACCAACGTGGCCTGCTCGAGCTGCAAGTGAGCGCTGATGGTGCCGATGATCAACAAGTCATAGTCGGCCGCCACCTCGCACAATGCACGAATCTCGCTCTCGGCCGGTTGCTGCCAGACCACGAATTCGTCCACATTGGGATGGTAGGCCCGGATCGATCCGGCCAGCGCCGGGGCGACGTACTTGGAGGTATCGGCCGGGGTCAGGTCGGCCGGGCGGGGCATGATGGCCGCAATCCGGGCCTCGGCCGGCAGATTTAGCGGCAGCAAACCGGCCTCGTTTTTGACCAGCGTCGTCGACAGCCGGGCCACCTTCTGAGCCAATTGCCGGTGCTCGGCACAGCCGACCACGTCCAGCGGCGGCCGATCGGCCTGGCTCAGCCAGTGTCTCAGCGCCGCCAACCGTTTGCCGGTCGCCGCCAGATGTTCAGGTCTCAACAAGCCCCTCGAAATGGCCAGTTGGGTGCCGCCATAGATCCGCTCCCGAACCTCCGGATCGCCGGTCAGAAGCAGCAGGTCGACCCCGGCTCGCAGCGCGGCGATGACGTCCACGATTTGACCCGCGCCCTGGGTGATGGCCTTCATATCCAGGGCGTCGGTGATCAACAGACCCTCGAAGCCCAGGCGTTGGCGCAAGAGCCCGTCCATGATCTCGGCCGACAAAGTAGCCGGCAAATCGGCCCGGCCGGTGAGCGCCGGCAGGCCGACGTGAGCGGTCATTATCAGCTTGGCGCCGGCTTCTATCGCCGCCCGGAAGGGCCGGAACTCAACCGCTTCCAAACGCTCTCTATCGTGATTCAAGACCGGCACGCCGTAGTGGGGATCGAGGCTGGATTCGCCGCTGCCCGGAAAATGTTTGGCCGTGGCCGCTACCCCGGCCGCTTGTTGGCCGTCCACCATGGCTGCCGCCATCTGCGCTACCAGGGCCGGATCGTCGCCGAAAGCCCGGATGCCTACGTTGGGATTATCTGGGTTGGTGTTGACGTCGCTGTCGGGGGCGTAGTTGACGTTCAGGCCCATGGCCGCCAATTCCAGGCCGGTGGCATAGCCTACCTGCCGGGCCAGTTCCGGATCGCCCGTGGCGCCCAGGGCCATGTTGCTGGGAAAGTGGGTCGTCTCGTCGCCCAGGGCCACGAACTGGCCGCCTTCCTGGTCGGTGGCGATCAGCAATAGCGGCTGGCCGCTTTCGGCCGCCGCCGCTTGCAGCGTTTCATTCAGAGCCAGCACCTGGCCCGGATTGGCCACGTTCTTGGGCCGGAACAGGGTGAAGCCGGCCGTGCCGCGCTCACGAATCCACTTCAGCACATGCGGTGGCGGCTCGAATCCTTCAAAAGCCAGCATCAAACGCTGGCCGATCATTTGGGAAGTATTGTCGTTCATCGAATTGTGGTTGAGGAGGGCGCATCCTCAGATGCAGCCCGCCTAGTATCTGAGGATACAAGGCACCTCTTACTATGTGCCGCTCAAGGTGACAACAAGCAGGGCGGCTCGATGAAGAACCGCCCTGCCTCACTACTCAACTACCTGGCTGTTTTGGGCCAGGATTACTCTTCATTTACTCCGTTGGCCAGCTGGCGTCGATGTCGGCCAGGACCGTATCCAGGTCCGCGCCGCCGACGTAGTCGACCATGCCGGTCCAGAAGCTGCCCGTGCCGACCGGTCCTGGCATCAGGTCCGAGGCGTCAAAGCGCAGCACCGAGGCTTCTTGCATCATCTCGGCCTGGGTGCGCGTCAGCTCGCTCTGGTACCAGTCGTAAGGTACATCGCTGTTCGGGGATATCAAGCCACCCGCCTTGACCCAGGCTTCGGCCGCTTGTGGGGTCGCCAGATACTCCATCAGGGCCCGGACTTCGGGATCCGTGTTAAAGGCCGAGACGATGTCGCCGGCGCCCAGTACGGGTTTGCCCTGCGCTTCGTCAATTTGCGGGAAGTAGAACAATGCCGATTGCGTCTCGGGTTCGACCTCTTCAGGGAAGAAGGCCGTGATCCAGCCAGCTTGACGGTGCATCATGCAGCCCGTTTCCGCATCGTCAAACAGGGCGCCGACCTCGCCGATCCAGGTGGTCAGGATGCCGGTGGTGCCGCCCAAAACGTAATCCGGGTTCAACCAGATCTCACCCATCTGTTCGATGGCAGCCTTGATCTCGGGATCCGAGAACTTGACCTCGTGGCTGATCCACTGGTCGTATACTTCAGGGCCGGCCGTGCGCAGCACGATCTCTTCGACCCAGTCGGTGGCCACCCAGCCGGTGGCGCCACTGTTCTCCAGCGGGATGCACCACGGCGTGTGACCGTTGGCTACCATCTCATCCATCAGGGCGATCATCTCGTCCCATGTTTCAGGAGGCTCATAGCCGAATTCAGCCCATTTTTCGGGTTCATAGAAGACCAGGCTCTTGGTCTGCACCCGGTAAGGCAGGCCGACCAGCGTGCCGTCGACGGTGCCCAAGTCAGTCCAGGCGCTGCTGTAGCTTTCGCCTAGCGCTGACATGTCAAGGATTTCAGTGAGATCAGCCAGATGATCCTGGTTTGCGAAGTCGGCCATCAAACCCGGCTGCGGGAAAATGGCCATGTCCGGCGGATCGCCGGCTTCAGTGCGTACGATAATCAAGGTCTCGAAGTCACCCGAACCCTCAGTGCTGATATTAATGCCGGTGGCCTCTTTGAAGGGCGCCAGCGACTCATTGAACACACTGATTTCCTCGTCTGGCCAGACGCTCATAATTGTAAGCGAGCTGTTTTCAAACTCGCCGGCGTAAGCGCGATCGAGGTAGGTGCCTGGGCCCGTCTCGCCCATTCCCTCTTCCATGGTCTCTTCCGGCGGCTCGGCCGTGATCCGTATGACCTCGGCTGGCTCTTCCTCCTCTGTGCCGCCGCAAGCAGCCAGGATGAGGGCCAAAACCATCATCATGCTCAACAGTACCAACAGTTTCTTAGACATTTCTGTTTATCCTCCAACTTGATCTCTTCTACCAACTCGTTGCCGGTCCCATGGCCAGCATCGAACACAATAAACGGTGTTGCTCTCTTCGTTCTTCCTCTTTCCTTTTCTTACTCGCCGATCACCTCCATCTTTTGCTTCGCGCCGGATGGGCCCGGGATCGAAACATCGCTGCCCGAGCTATCGGGTTCAGAATTATCGGGGTCTGAAATAGCGGGACCCTGCCCAACGTTTGTTGAATAATCTGGCGCTTGTTGCGCCAGGATGATTGCGCCCCAGGCACCGGCGCTGTAATTGGCCGGCAGCAGGAGTATCTTCTCGTCGGGCAGCATTGCCATGGCCAGGTCTGACTGTGATCGTAAATCGGCCAGCGCTGCCAGGATCGGCGCTAGAAAGGCCTCGCCGGAACGGCTGACACCGCCGCCTAGAACGACCTTCTCTACGTCGTAGGCCATGATGAGCAGTTGGATTGCCCGGGCCAGATAGCGACTGATCTGGCCCACCACGCGCCGGGCGTCGTGATCTCCCCGCCCGGCCGCGGCGTATACGGCGCGCGTCGTGATTGGTTCTTCGTTTATGCCGGCGGCTATCCATTCTTCGCCCAACCGGGCCACGGCCGGGCCGGCGGCGACTGCTTCCAGGCAACCGGGCATGCCGCAGCCGCAGCGGTAGCCGCCAGGCTCCATGATGACGTGCCCGATTTCGCCAGCCATGCCGTTGACGCCTCGATGCAGCCGGCCGTTCAAGATGACGCCCGAGGCGATACCAGTGCCGATACTCAAATAGGCCAGGTTGCGGACTCGCTCAGTGCGGTTTGCATAGCGGAAAGCGCCCATGGCACCGGTGCGCACGTCATTCTCCAAATAGCCGCGTGCCCTGAAGCTATCTGAAATGACCGGGCCCAGCGGATAGGAAACCAGGTTCAGGTTGACGGCCAGGCGCACCGTACCCGTGGCCGGATCGACCAGTCCAGGTACGGCGATGCCGATAGCGTCAATATCGTTCGCCGCCTTCCCAGAGTTCGCCAGCGCCTCTTGCACGGTCGCCTTCACGCCGGCGATCAGCTTCTCCGGGTCGCCTGCCTCGGTCGGCCGCACGACCTGGGCTAGCTGGTTCATCCCCCGGTCGACGATTAGCGCCTCGGTCTTGGTGCCGCCGATATCCAGGCCAACCAGCACGGCGCCGTCGCCGGCCGGGGTCGCCGACGGTTGACTGAAATTGGTTTCTTTGCCGGTCATTGTATTCATCGAATCGAACTTGTCGGGTCCCTAAATGATGCCCAATTCATGCTTTAATATCATGGCCGAGCTGCCCAGGATGACAACGTCATCGCCCAGGGCGGAAAAGCTCAGCTCGGTTTCGCTTACCATGGATGGCAGCGCTCGCCGGCCGGCTTCGACCAGCGCCGCGTCCAGCAGCAGTTGGCCGAACTGGGATACCCGGCCCGACAAAACGATCCGCTTCACATTCAACGTCGCCACCAGGTTGGCAATGGCCACGCCTAAGAAGCAACCAGCTCTTTGCACAACGCCCAACGCCCATTCTTCGCCTGCCTCAAGCGCCTGGACCAGGCCCGTCCACGTCAGGGTTTCGGAACTGGCCGCTAACTGGGCCTCTCTTAGAATCGCCCGCGTGCTCACCGTCGCCTCCAGGCAACCGACGTTGCCGCATGAGCACAAGGCGCCGCCTTCGTCGACCACGACATGGCCGATCTCGCCCGCGCCGAAGCCATCGCCATAAAAGGGTTGGCCATTGAGCACGATCCCGGCGCCGATGCCCTGGTCGATCTTGATAACCACCAGGTTTCCGGCCGGGGCCACGGCGCCTGCCGCCGGGACGGCGCCCGGTCCGGCGCCGAAGGTATACTCGCCCAGAGCCGCTATGTGACTGTCGTTGGCTACGTAGGCCGGAAGCTCGTAACGATCTTCCAGGATTTTGCGCAGCGGCAAGCCCCACCAACCCAAATTAACCGCTTCGCGAATGATGCCGTCGCGCGGATTGGTCAAGCCCGGGCTGCCGACGCCGATGCCCAGCAGCGGCGCCGTCGCCGCCTGGGTCAGCGCTGCGATCAGCGCATCGACCAGCCCTAGCGCTGCTTCGCCCTGGTGACCGTTGGTGATATCGTCCTGGCGGGCGATGATCTCGCCCCGCAAATTGACCACCGCGCCGCGAAACTCCTGGCCGCCGAGATCCAGGGCCAGCAGTTGGTGATCGTCGTAGGCCACATCCAGTAGGGTGGGGCGCTTGCCGCCGGCCGACGGCCCGCGGCCGGTCTCGACCACAAAACGATCGTCCATCAGCTGGCCCACGATGCGCGACACGGTCGGCCGCGTCAGACGGGTGCGCCGGGCGATCTCAGCCCGGCTGATGTCGCCGGTATGGTAAATCGTCCGCAGGATGAGGTGGGTGTTGTGATCCTTGGTGTGCTGGTGAGTTGCTTTTTGCACAAACGAGACTCGGAAGGCTTTGTAAGTTAAATCAACTTACAAAGAAAATAGTACACAACTCCACGGCCGTTGTCAAGAGGCAATTGCACGAAGAGGTACTGCCAAAAGCCAGGCTCATCTACCGAATTCGAAACCCGTGCCGGCCGTCATCAAATAGCCTGACTTCTCAGCCGAAAGCCCGCTGCCAGAAGTCACGCTTTTCACCAGACTTCGATTCCCATGCCAGCCACCATTGGAAAGCCTGAATTCTCACCTTTATTGATTTTTGCCCCGTGTTCAACTATGCTATTGGACGTGCAGAACCGCGGTTACCGCAGCGTGGCATAATCCAAATAGATCACTGGGCGTGGATCTTGTCCCCAAGTAACCGAGGCAGTGGGGCAAGGCAAGAGGCTGCTCTATGGCCGAGATTACCAGAACCGATTGGCGAACCCTGGTCAGGCGTACCAGGCAAGGCAAGCTGCTGCCGATCATCAGCGATCGAGTTACCGGCCGCTTGCTTTTCGACAACAAGGAGCTGATCCAGGACTGGTCTGACGACATCGGCTATCCTCTGGGTCACAGCTTCAGCATTACCCGTCTGGCCCAATACTTAAGCATCGAAGGCAGCGACGACCTGGCGGCTAAGGAGGAGTTCCTGGCCTTTTTGAAGCGTCACTACCTGAGGGCGGTCAGGGCAGGCTCAGACGGCGAAGAGGCTGCCGCTACTCTTAACGACAATCTTCATGCAATACGTTTGTCCGAGTTGGTCGGCCGGCTCAATCAGGCCATCCTCGACGACGAAATCGCCAACCCGCTGCGCCGGCTGGCCGGGTTGCCGGTCGAGGTTTTCATCACGACCAGCTATCACAACTTCCTGGAGCAGACGCTCCGTTCGGTGGGCAAGGCGCCCAGAGTGGAGATTTGCTATTGGGACCACCATCTAAAAGCGCCGGCCGCCACTGGCCCGGGCGTCAATCCCCTCACAAAGGTCAGGGACGCGCTGGCGGCCAGTTTCAGCGAAGAAGAGCTGCGCGAACTCACCTTCGACCTGAACGTCGAATATAGTGACCTGCCCGGCGAAGGCCGGTCGGCCAAGGCGCGCGAGCTGGCGGCGCTTCTGAAACGGCAGAACCGTTTGACGGATCTCGTCGCTATCGGCGACGAAAAGCGTCCAAACGTCCCCTGGGCCAGCGTCGTAGACCAGGCCGCTACAGATCCGGACGGCTCTTCACCCGGCCGCGGACTTCGGTCCGTATTTGAGGTCGAGCCGAATTATTATCCATCCGCCGATGAACCCCTTGTCTACCATTTGCTCGGACTTGACGCTCACCCGGCTTCCATGGTTTTAACTGAGGACGACTATCTCGATTTTCTGGTTACCATCTCGGCTGATAGCCGGATCATCCCCCGCCGCGTGCAGCAAGCCTTGAGCGATTCTTCGCTGGTGCTGCTGGGTTACGAGCTCCAGGAATGGGATTTTCGTGTCCTTTTCCGCGGACTGATCGCCCGAAAACGCACTGAACGGCGCCGGTTATCGGTGGCCATTCAACTGACGCCGTCAGCCAACGATACAGGCCGACCGGCGGAGGTTGCCAGCGCCCAAAGCTACCTGGAAAGATACTTCGACAAGGCCAACTTCAAGATCTTTTGGGGTAGCTCGCAAGAATTCGTTCAGGAACTATGGGGTCATTGGCAAGCAACTCTATGAGCGAATCATCCATCAACCCCTATCTTGGGCCACGCACGTTTGAGGAGCGTCATGCCCACCTATTCTTCGGCCGCGAACCAGAAGCCCGCGATCTGCTGGCCTCGGTAGTCTCAGAGCCGCTCCTGTTCTTTTATGCGCCTTCAGGAGCCGGCAAAAGCTCTTTGATCAACACCAGGTTGATTCCCGGGTTGCGAAATGAGGGCTTTCATGTCTTGCGCGGCCGCATTGGCGGTGCTCCTTCTGACGACCAGGTGGCGGCCGATAACGTCTATGTGCACAACCTGTTAGCTAGCATCAACCAGGGTCAAGTCGCCGACCCCGAGTTGCCCTATACTTCCATCGGTGCCTTCGTCCGTCAGACCAGAAGCGCTATAGACGATGCCGAGCTGCCGATCGTCCTTATCGTCGATCAGTTTGAGGAACTGATCACCAGGTACCAGGCCTACTGGCACCAGCGCGAGACCTTCTTTCACCAGTTGAGCCAGGCCCTGGACGACGATCCGTTGCTCTGGGTCGTCCTATCATTCAGGGAAGATTTCCTGGCCACCATCGAGCCCTATGCGCGAAGCTTGCCCGGCCACCTATTGACCCGCTTCCAAATGCAGCGCATGCGCTACCCGGCCGCCCTGGAGGCCGTCAAGCGGCCGGCGACCGATCACGGGCGGCCGTTCGCCGAGGGTGTGGCCTCTGACCTGGTCAACAATCTACGCCAGATACGGGCCCTTGAGGTCGAGGACACCCGTATGGGCGAGTTTGTCGAGCCGGTCCAGCTGCAAGTTGTGTGTTACCAGCTATGGGAAAATCTGAGGGACAAACCGCTGGCGCAAATCACGGCCCAGGATGTCGCTGAGCTAGGCGATGTGGACCAGGCCCTAGGCGAGTTCTATCAGCGTACCATCCACGACGCGCTGACCATTACTGATCTGTCGGAGCTTGAATTGCGCAGCTGGTTCGATCGCAAGCTGATTACCGAGGATCAGACGCGCGGCACGGTGTACCAGGGACCCGAGGAAACGGCCGGTCTCGAAAACGAAGTTGTGCGCCATCTAGCCGACCATTATCTGTTGCGGTCCGAAATCCGGGCCGGCGGCGCCTGGTATGAGTTGGTTCACGATCGGCTCGTTTCGCCCATTCTCCGGACCAATAGCGCCTGGCGCGATGCCCAAGGACCGGCCTTAAGGGCGGCCGAACTCTGGCAGGCCAGTAACCGCAGCCCGGACCGCCTTTACGAAGGCGCTCAGTTGAAAGAAGCCGTCGCCAACCTGGATCAAAGAACCGCCGAGCCGCTGGTCAGGGAGTTTCTGGCGGCCGGCGAAGCGGCGCAAAGGCAGCGTGAGGAAGAGCAGGCCCGCCAGTTGAAAGAGGCTCAGGCCGAGGCTGAACGCCAGAAGCGACGCGCCGACGAACAGGCCCGGACGTCTCGCCGGTTGCGTTTGCTGGCCGCCGGACTACTCGTCGTGTTCTTGGCGGCAGTGGCGCTGGGGATCTTTGCGGTGATCCAGGCCCGCGAAGCTGACCAACAAACAGAAAAGGTTGGCGAACTTACGCAAGCGTTGGCGACACAGGTGCAGGCTAACTCGCGACTGGCGACTGCCTCCGCATCCGACGATAGTGAAGCAGCCGCCACCGCTCAAGCCGAAGCAGATGCGGCCGCCACCTCCGTGGCAGCCGCCCAGGCTAATGTAGGGGCGGACGCGATAGGCAGCTATCTGGACCGAGCTTTCGGCGGCGAATTCCGGGATGAATCGGTTACCGTGATGGGCCGTTGGGGTGATGCCCAAGCAGTTGCCTTAGAAGCCGCCTTAGAGCGCTTCGTGGCGGCCACTGGTATCAACGTAAGTATTGACCATCCCCCCGACTTTGAGCAAAGGATAGAGCAGCGCGCCAAGACCGGCGACCCTCCAGATGTGGCCGCGTTCGCCAACCCGAAACTGATGGCTGACTTTGCGCGCCGTGGCTTGCTGGCCGACCTCCGTGACATCATGGACGATGCAGTTCTAAACGATCGCTATGGCCCAGCGCTGATCGATCTCGCCCAGGTTGACGGCACGTTAGTCGGCCTGCCTTACCAGTTCTTTTTGAAGAGTTTGGTCTTCTACTCGCCCCAAAAGTGGGCCGCCTTTGGTTATACGCCGCCCGAAAACTGGGACCAACTGATCGACCTGATGGATGATATGGTGGCCAACGGTCTTACGCCATGGTGTATAGCGATGGAAAATGGCGACGCCACAGGCTGGGTGGCCACCGACTGGGTGGAGGAGATTGTGTTACGGACGGCCGCGCCTGAAGTGTATGACAGTTGGATCAGGCACGAGATGAAGTTTAGTGATCCCCTGATCAGGGCCGCCGTCGAGAAGATGGGCGAGATTTGGCTCAATCCAGCCTACGTGTTGGACGGCACCGATGGCATCCTGACTACCAATTTCGGCGAGGTCGGCGCCCTCTTCGAAGAACCGCCGAACGGCTGCATGATGCATCGCCAGGGTAGCTTTTTGATGGAATTCGTCCCCGAGGACGTCAATCGCGATACCGACGTGGCAACCTTCTACTTCCCACCCATTGACCCAGCCCATGGTCGCCCAGTACTTGGTAGCGCTGACCTCATCTCGGCCTTCAATATGGATCCCGCGGTCCGGGCAATGATGGAATACCTGGCCTCGCCGGAGGCGGCCGAGGTCTGGATCAAGGAATTTGGCGGTTTTGTATCGCCGAACAGCCACGTGCCACTGGATTGGTACCCGAACGATCTTGATCGCCGTCAGGCGGAGATTCTGCGCAGCGCCACAGCGACCCGTTATGACGCCTCGGACCTAATGCCTGGCGAAGTTGGCTCTGGTAGCTTCTGGGCTGGCATGGTCGACTACATTAGTGGCGCGGACCTGGATCAGGTTTTGAACGATATCGATGCCAGCTGGCCGGCAGATGCGAACTAGAGCGCTAGCAGAAGTCAAGACTTTTCAACTAATTTCGGCAGCCACCATTTCAAAACCAAGAAGCCTTGACTGCTCAAGGTCGCTATTTGGCTTAAGAAGCCTGGCATCTCATTGGACCTGGCCCGATCCGCTACGCTACTATTAGTTCGGATCTGGCCATCTTGACCGTCAGGAGGCCACGATGACCGTCGCCAGCAAAGCAGAAACCTTCGCCACCTTCGCGGACCACGTTTCCTCCGGCAAGGCCGCCTTTTTCCAATCGGCCGGCATCGACTTCGTCTTCGGCCGCCGCGAAGGACCGTACATGTGGGACCTGGACGGCCAGAAGCGGCTGATCAACTGCCATTGCAACGGCGGCGTCTTCAACCTGGGCCATCGGCACCCGGCCGTCGTCGAGGCTCTGACCAAGGCTCTTGAGCAACTGGACATCGGCAACCACCACCTCGTCAGCCAGCAGCGAGCCGATCTGGCGGCCCGCCTGGCCGAGCTGTCACCGGGCCGCGCGCTGGATTACACGGTCTTCGGCGTGGGCGGCGGCGAGGCCATTGACCTGGCCTTCAAGATCGCCCGGGGCGTCACCGGCCGGCAGAACATCCTCTCGGCCCGCGGCGGCTACCACGGCCACACTGGCCTGGCCCTGGCCGCCGGCGACGAACGATATTACGCGCCTTTTGGCAAACAGTTGCCCGGCTTCCAGCAGATCCCTTTCGACGACCTGCCGGCCCTGGAAGCGGCCGTCGACGACCAGAGCGCGGCCGTCATCTTCGAGACCATTCCGGCCACCTCCGGCATGCCCATTCCCGTCAATGACTTCTTCGCCCGGGCCCGCGAGATCTGCGACCGGCAAGGGGCGCTGCTTATCTTCGACGAAGTACAGACCGGCCTCGGCCGCACCGGCCGGCTGTGGGCCGTCGAGCATTTTGGCGTCATCCCCGACATCATGGTCAGCGGCAAGGGCCTCTCCGGCGGTATCTATCCTATCAGCGCCACCTCCTTCCGCGCCGAATACGAGCGTATATTCCAGCCCGATCCCTTCATCCACGTCTCGACCTTTGGCGGCTCCGAGGTTGGCTGTCTGGTGGCCATGAAGGTGCTGGAAATCAGCGCCGATCCGGCTTTCCTGGCCCATGTGAACGAGATGGCGGCCATATTCCGTGACGGCTTCGCCCAGCTCAAGTTATCACACCCCAGTTTACTGGTCGGCCTGCGCCAGTTGGGCCTGATGATGGGCATCGAGATGGTCCATGAAGTCAACGGCCCTCTTTTCACCAAGGCCGCCTACGACAACGGTCTGTTGTCCATCTTCGCCAACAACGACCCCCGTATCGCCCAACTGCTGCCGCCGCTGACCATCGACCGGCCGCTGGTGGAAGAGATCCTGCAACGCGTAGATAGGGCGTTGGGGCAGGTGGGGGTGATGATGGAGAGGATGGGAACTGAGGGGAACTTGTAGGAAGTGAGAGGAACTTGCCAGGACCATTGGCTGGACGCGCATCATTGATCGGCGAAATCCTGTCATTTTCCTTGTCCTCCAAGAGTGCCAATCATGTCAGATCTCGAATTGGACCACGACCTAATCAACCGCTTTGAGGAGGGGCTGGATCCCCGTTATCCGGAACGCAGCCATGTCCCGGCCAGGGTCCTGGGCTTTGGCGAGATCAGCACCGTCTTGCAGATCGGGGCTGGCGACCAGCCCGATCTGGCTTACAAGCGGATGCCCATGTTCAAAGACATGGACGAAGCCGAAGCCTACCAAGCCCTCTACCACGACTACCTGGAGCTCCTGGCCCAGGCCGGCATCGCCGTCGTGCCCGGCGCCATCGCCGTGCTGCCCGAGCGCCGCGGCCGGGTTGTGGCCTACATCGCCCAGGAGAAGCTGCCGGCCGGGTCCATCTGCCACAATGCCTTTCACGCCTTGCCGCCGGCCGAAGTCCGGCGCCTCTTCTTGGCCGTGTTGGCCGAGACGAGCAAAGTATTCGAATTCAATCGGACAAATGCAGGTAGGACGACCGTTGGCTTTGACGCCCAGATTTCCAACTGGGCCATCGTCGATTACGCGCCCGATCAAGCGTTGTTGCCAGACCCCATCCGGCTGCGCTACTTCGATACCAGCACGCCCTTGATCCGCCGCCAGGGTCAGGAACAGCTTGATCCGGAGCTTTTCTTGCGCAGCGCGCCGTCCTTCCTGGTTTGGGTCATTCGCCTCTTCCTGCTGGAAGACGTCATGAACCGCTACTATGACCGGCGCCAGGTGATAATCGACATCATCGCCAACTTCTATAAGGAAGGCCGGCCGGAGCTCATTCCCGAATTGGTTGGGGCGGCCAACGATTTCATGGCCGGCCAAGCGAGCGTGGCGTTCGAGCCGTTGACCGCGGCCGAGATCGCTGCCTACTACAAGGACGACGCCCGCACCTGGCGCATCTACCTGGCCTTCCGCAAGATAGATCGCTCGCTGCACCGTCTGTTGGGCAAAGAGTATCCCTACGTGTTGCCCGACAAGGTCAAACGCTGATCCCTTGCCATAGCGGCCAAGCGAGATATTCTTATAACATATTGGAAGGCGCTTGATTTTCCCGGCAGCTTCCCGTCAGGAGGGTTGGTAAATGAGCTGCTCCCGCCAACGGCGGCTTGATCAGAATCGCGGACAAACTCGGCGATCTTGGCCGAACTCCCTTGTTGATCCGTTCCGACTAGCCGGCCGTGGCCGTCCCCACTGGCTGTTGTTGGCTATCCTCATGATGTTCGGCGCGCTGGTCGCCTGCCGGCCGGTTGACGACCCCCAGATCAGCTATGATCCGGCGAACCTGGCCTTTTCCGGGCCCCGTGCGCTGGAGATTCAAGGTGAGTTCGTCGGCTCTTTTCCGAATCGCGCCAGCGGCGAAATCAACAATGAACTGGCCGCCGAATGGGTTCGTGATCAGATGACCGACCTTGATTGGCGCTGCGCCGTCGACGAGTGGGAAGTGGTCAACGACAGCCGCAACCTGCCCCTGCAAAACGTACTCTGCCTGTTGCCCGGCCAATCAGAGAAAATCATCCTGGTCGTGGCTCACCATGACCAATCGCCGGAGACGGTGCAAGGCGCCGACAACGACGGTTCGGGCATTGCCATCATGCTACACCTGGCCGAGATCTTTGCCGCCGAGGAACAGCTACCACACTCTTTGTTATTTATGTCAAGTGATGGTGAAGAATATGGCATGCTCGGTACCCGTCGCCTGGTGAGCATGGAAGACGATCTAGACCAAATCATGGCCGCGATTTCCCTCGACAATCTGGGCAAATGGTTTTACGATGGCCTGGAAATGTCGCCCATCGGCCAGTTCCGGGGCTATGGGCCGCTCTGGCTGCAGCGCCTTGCCCAGGAGTCAGCCCGGGCGGCC
>JBFFWQ010000140.1:0-14312 GCA_041570195.1 Promineifilaceae bacterium (SeqCode)
GAAGATGCAGGCGATGTTGCTGAAGATGCAGGCGATGTTGCTGAAGATGCAGGCGATGTGGCTGAAGACACTGATGCCCCAAAGACTTTGAATCTTTACAATTGGAGCGAGTATGTTGATCCAGAACTGCTCGTGAAGTTTGAGGATGAGACCGGCATCAAGGTAGTTGAAGATACCTTTGGCAGCAACGAGGATTTGCTGGGCAAGCTTCAAGGTGGAGCAACCGGTTATGACGTGATCGTTCCTTCCGACTACATGGTTGCCATCATGATCGAAGAAGGCTTGCTGGCTGAGTTAGATCATGATCAACTTACAACACTGGGAGATCTGGATCCAGCCTGGACTGATCCGCCATTCGACCCGGGATTGGGACATTGCATGCCCTACTTCTGGGGAACGACCGGTATTGGATTTAGTTGGAATGATTGGGATGAAGCTCCCGATAGTTGGAGCTACATCTTCGATCCTGAGCTGGCAGCCGAGTTCGACGGCCAGATCTCGTTCCTGGACGACATGCGCGAAACGATCGGCGCGGCCCTGATTTACCTGGGCTATAGTCTTAACACAACCAACGAGGATGAGCTCAACGAGGCTAAGGAACTCATCTTAGCAGTCAAGCCTTACCTCTCAAGCTTCGATTCGGACAATTTCGATGACTCCCTACTAACTGGCGAAACAAAGCTGGTTATGGGTTGGAGTGGTGATGTCTTTACGGCGCAGGTGGAGGACGAGAATATTGACTTCGTCATCCCCACGGAGGGCGCAGCCAAGTGGATGGATAACCTTTGCATTACTGCCGATGCCGCGACTGATCCTGGTCGGTTGGCTAATGCCCACCTCTTCCTCGACTTCATGAATCGTCCAGACATCGCAGCCCAAAACACGGACTTTGTCTGGTATGGATCTCCAAACAAGAGTGCCGAGAGCATGATCAACCCTGAAATTCTCTCCTATCCGGCCATCTATCCCGATGAAGAAACTTTCGCAAAGCTGGAATGGTTTGAGAATGTCGGTGACGCGACTGAGCTTTACTCTCGCATCTGGACAGAAATTAGCACGGAATAACAATTTTGCGTTCTAGGAAGGTAGGCTGATCACACTGTCAGCCTACCTTTGTGTGACTTCAGAGACTGTGGGACAGATCGGTAGCTAGAAGTAAGAGAGGTTTTCGCCATCGGTTACAATAACCTTGGAGGATAAAATGATGGCCAGGAAAACCAAGAAGACAACAGCAGCTAGCACCGATTGCATCCAGGCCAGCCACACTTATACCTCCACCGGCCAACGACGATGATATCATCAACATTCAAGACCTGGCCTTCATGAGCGCATGGTTTGGCTTTAGCTGCGGGGATCCAGGTTGGGATGCGGTGGCCGATATTAATGTTGACTGCGTTGTTAACATTCTGGATCTGGCTGCGGCCCGGGGCAACTACACTAAGGAGTCTCCCCTGCCCTGCCCGTAGCAGCTTGTCCTAACCGCCAAAATTAGGCAGATACTATCTGGAGCGATCGACTGTCGAGACAACTACCATCCCATGCCCTGACAATCGTTATCGGCGGGGGAGTAGTCGGATGTAGTGTCGTCTATCATCTAACTAAGCTTGGATGGAAAGATGTCTTGCTCTTTGAGCGCAAGCAGTTCGCCTCGGGTACCATCTGGGCCGCGGCCGGTCTGGTGGGGCAACTCTGGGCGCCTTATGATCCATCAGGAAAGAGGCTGCGCATGTGGCTCACGGCAACCCTGTTTCTAGGGATAAGCCGTTCGGCACTCTTCTTGAGTCAGGCTAACTTGACCCGGGAGTGATGCCGAATCATTATTCAGGACTTCAGGCGCAGATTCTTAGGGTCGTAGATAGGCTCGGCTAGCACAGTCGCCCGATGGCGCTCGGCCAAGATCTCTATCTCAACAGTGGATCCCGGGGAAGCGAATCCGGGTTCCACGAAAGCAAAGGCCAGGCTTTTTTCGACCGTGTGTCCGTAGCCGCCCGAGCTGGTCACCCCGATCACCGTTTCGCCGGCGAAAAGCGGCTCGCCGCCACGAACGTCGGCGTTACCGGCCGCTACCTCAAGATACACCAACCTGGTCCGTATCCCTTCTTCGTTGCGCCGCAGTAGCGCCTCGCGGCCGACAAAATCACCTTTGTCGAATTTCACGAAACGTTCCAGGCCCGCCTCGATCATGGTGATCTCGTTCGTAAGCTCCACTCCCCACCCCGCATAGGCTTTCTCCATGCGTAAGCCGTTCACGGCATAACTGCCGAAATCGGCGATGCCGAACTCTTCTCCGCTAGCCCACACAGCATCGTATACCGTCTCAATCTGAGCCATTGGCGTATGTAGCTCCCAACCTAACTCGCCTACATAGTTGATCCGGAGCGCGCGCAGCGGAACGCCTGCTAGAACGATTTCCCTGCCGGTGAGCCAGGGGAAATACTCATTACTCAGGTCAGCGCTGGTGATTTTTGCAAGCACTTCGCGCGAGCGCGGCCCGGCCACAATCAATGCGCCATACTCGTCCGTGACATCGTTAATGGTGACCTTTTCCTCTGTTCGACGGCCGTGGTTTAGTAGATCGAAATCGCGTAGCTCAGCCACCGCGGCCGAGAGCAAGTAGAAGCGGTCCTTTGCCAGGCGGGTAATGGTGAATTCGCTTTCGATCCGGCCGCCTTCGCTCAAGGCGTGAGCTAGCACGATCCCGCCCTCGCGGCGAGCCACGCGGTTGGCGACTAACCGGTTGAGAAACGCTTCGGCATCGGGACCGGCGACATCATATTTGGCGAAGCTGGATAGATCCCGCACGCCCACGCGTTCCCGCACCGCCTGGCACTCGGCGGCGACGACTTGAAAGACGTTGTTGTGACGAAAGCTATAATCTTCAGTGCGGCCGTCCGGCGAAAACCATTTGGGGCGCTCCCAGCCAAATACTTCCATATGAACACAACCCTTGGCCTTGAGTTTATCGTACAAGGGTGAGGTGCGAGCAGGTCGACCGGCTGGTCGTTCTTCACCCGGCAAATGCAGGATATACATGTACTTGTAGCTTTGGTAGGCTTTGGCCCTGCTGTACTCCCGGTCTGCAAATGGGCCAAAGCGTCGTGGATCCACACGGACCATATTAATCTCGGTTTCTCCATGGACCATCAGTTGAGCCAGGTATTTGCCGGCACCGGCTCCTTGCGCGATGCCAATACTGGCGCCACAGCTGAGCCAGAAATTACGCAGCCCAGGCGCAGGTCCAAGTAGTGGATTGTGGTCTGGTGAACGTGGGCTGGCGCCATTCACGACGCGGATAATGCCGGCATCGCCGAATATTGGCATGCGTTCCATCACCCGTTCCAGCCAGGGCATGATCGGCTCATACTCCGGGGCGAATAGCTCGTTTTCAGCCGTCCAGGCCTGTCCGCTGCTATCCGCCCACGCTTCGCGCCAATTACTGCGTTCGTAGATGCCGATCAAAGCGGATTTCTGCTCCTGGCGATAGTAGGCGTTGCTGTAGGGATCGCGCATGACCGGTATCTCTTCTTCACGATCGATGAATTCTTGAATCGGTTCGGTGACCAGGTATTGGTGTTTAATGTTAAAGATGGGTATGTTAAGTCCGACCCAAGCTCCAATCCGAGCGGCGTAACAGCCGCCAGCGTTAACCACATGTTCGCAGGTGATGTTCCCATGCTCGGTGATAACAGACCATTCGCCGTTTGCCTGTTGATTGATGTCGATCACACGGTTGTAGCGGATGATGGTTGCGCCCAGGTTCCGGGCAGCGATGGCCATGGCGTTACAACATCCGGCCGGATCGACATGGCCGTCGTCCAGCGTCCAGGCCCCGGCGATGACGCCGGCAGTATCAAGGAAGGGATTGAGTCTTCTTATTTCTTCGGGGCCGATGATCTCCATGCGAAAGCCTATATTGGCGGCAATGCCTTTCACAAGGCGGAAATAATCGACTTCTTCTGGCCTGGTAGCCAGGCGAATACCGCCACAGCCGTGCCAGCCGGTGGCCTGACCGGTCATCTCTTCCAATTGTGGATAGAGGGTATTGCTATAGTGATGGATCTTGGCCATGTTGTAGTCGGCGATGAAGCTGGGGCATTGACCGGCCGCGTGCCAGGTGGAACCTGAGGTCAATTCCCCCTTTTCGACCAGGATGCAGTCGTCACCCCAGCCCTCCATGGCCAAATGGTATAACAAGCCAACGCCCATCATTCCGCCGCCGACGATTACGACTCTCGCGTGTGATTTCATAGGGAATTCCCGTATTTGAATGGGTGAGTAATCGATTTTGCCTGCCAATTATCTGACGACTGCTACTTCCAATCTTTCATGATCTCCTGCGCCGCCAATCGTCCTGGCGTGCCCGTGATGCCGCCGCCGGGATGGGTGCCTGCGCCACACTGGTAATAGTGACGAATGGGCGTGCGGTAGTTGGCCCATCCCGGTGTGGGTCGCATGAAGAAGAGCTGGTCGAGCGTGAGTTCGCCCTGGGATATGTTCCCTTCAGTTATGCCCACCTGCTGTTCGATATCCCAGGGTGTGATCACTTGCCTGTGCAGGATCAGGTCTTTGATGTTCGGCGCAAATTCGGCCAACGTGTCGATAACGGCATCGCCGAATGCTTGGCGTTGTTGATCGCGGTCACCGTGGACTGGCATGTCATAAGAGGCGTATTGCACGAAAATCGACATCACGTGCTTGCCCGGCGGAGCCATGGTCGGGTCCACGGTTGTAGGAATGATGCAGCCCATAAACGGCCGTTGCGAGAAGTCGCCGTACTTGGCGTCATCGTAAGCGCGCTCCAGATAATCAACGCTGGGGCAAATCTCCTGCATGCCGCGGATCAGCGCCTTATCTTGCATGGCCGGGAAGTCGGGCAAGCCATCCAAGGCCAGATTGACCTTGCCTGAGGAACCGCGGAATTTGAAGTTGTCGATGGCGGATACCAGGTCAGCCGGCAATTCCTTCTCGTCCACCAGGTAACGGAAGGTGACTTTGGGATCGCAGCCAGAAACGACAGTTCGGCCGTAAATTTCATCGCCGTTGTCCAGGGCGACGCCAACAGCCTGCCCATTCTTGACGATCACCTGGGCGACAGGAGCATTGCACCGGATTTCCGCCCCAAAGCTGCGGGCCGCGCTGGCGATGGCCTCGCTCACGCCGCCAGTACCGCCTTTTTGTGATCCCCAGGTAGAGTAGGCGCCATCCAGTTCACCCAGGTAATAATGCAGCAGCACGTAAGCCGTACCTGGTGACTTGGGGCCAAGGAATGTGCCGATGATGCCTATTTGGGCCAGGGTGGCGATGAGTACATCTGTCTCAAACCATTCGCTCAAGAAATCGTAGGCGCTCATCGTCATTATCTTGGTGAGCCAGTGGAACTTATCTTTACCCAGGGAGCGAATGTGGGCCCCGAAATCGTGCAGGGTGCGCAAGCCATCCAGACCAGGGTTGGCCAGAGCGGGTGGAACCATCGTCAGAATGGGTCTTACCGCCCGGGCCAGGTCGTACATCGTGTTGCTAAACACAGGGAAAATGTCCGCGTCGGACCGCGAATGGCGCCGGATTTCGTCCAGCGTATCATCCCCGTCGGCATAGGAAGCGATGTAGTTGCCATCTTCCATAGGCGTGAAGCCACCCTCGAGCGGCATTATCTGCAGGCCATGTTTGGTCAGTTGCAGTTCCCGGATTATTCGAGGCGGCAATAAACTTACCACGTAGGAGTAGACGGTATATTTGAAGCCAGGGTAGATTTCCTCGGTAACGGCCGCACCACCGAGGAGATATCGCCGCTCCAATACCAACACCTTGCGACCGCTCTTGGCCAGATATGCCGCGGCCGTCAGGCCATTGTGCCCGCCACCGACTATGATAACGTCGTAGTTCTTCTCCACGGTTAGACCTCGTCAACTCACTAGACTGCGCTTTCGGGGTGGATCGAAAAACGGCATCTTGACTACCTTCGCCTTGGTCATCTTTCGCTGGGCGTCAACTGTTACTTCCATATCTACTGGTGTGCCCGGCCGGGCATACCGGCGCTTGAGCCGGGCGATGGCAATATACTTCTTGAGTAAGGGAGACCAGGCGCCGCTAGTCGCCTTACCAATTTGCCGCCCGGCGGAATATACAGGCACTGCTTCGTTCCAGGCCTCATGGGGTAAATGAAGCGGCATTCCGAACCCGGCGAAGATGGCTTCTAACGATTCCACGTCGACCTCCAGGCCCATAGTGGCCCAGGCAGGGCCGCGCGCCAACTCCTGTTTCAAGGCTTGCCGGCCAATGAAGGTGGCTTTGTTCATCTTGACCGCCCAGCCTAATCCCAATTCAAGCGGGGAGGACTTCTGGATCTCGTGCACAACCATTTCGGATGAGTGGAAGTCGACATCAGTGAGCAACAAACCGGCTTCAATGCGGGCCATCTCAAGAGCAAAATCGCCAAAGGGCATCAGGCGATACGCTTCGCCGGCCTCAAACAGCGCGTCCCACAACGGCACCGCCTGATCTGGTTCCACCCAAAGCTCATACCCCAAGTCGCCGGTATAACCTGTGCGAGAAACCTCCACCGGGATGCCCGCCAGTTCCGTTTTGATGATGGAGAAGTAGCGTAAGTGATCGAAATCTGCGTCTGATAGGTCTTTGAGTAAATCGCGTGAAAACGGGCCTTGTAACGCCAGCGCCCCTAGCGACTCAGTTACATCGTCGATAGTCACGTCTAGCGTAACGGCATTATCTTCCAGCCAATAGAGCATTGGAATACCGGTTGTCAGGCGGAAGAACTGTTCATCCAGCCGCGCCACCAAACCATCGTCAATGATTTTGCCTTCATCGTCGCACCAAGGGGTGTAGGCAACACCTCCCACATCGTAACCGGTGATATCCTGGGTGACGATCCGGTTTAAGAAGCGTAGGGCATCCAGTCCGTGGATGTGATACTTGGGTATTGGCGATACATCCATGACCGCGCAGGCAGTACGAAGGGCCTGATACTCTTGGGTGTGATCGGGGGCATACATGTCAGCCAGGAGCCAACCGTACCACAGGCTCCAGTTGTAAGGATCGCATAATTCTGATGTTCGTGGGTGAAAGGGCGTTACTCTCATACCGTCACACTTCCAATCTCAAAATGCAGGTTAGTTAGGGCCGAGGGAGTAGCCCTCCTCTGCTTCCAACGTCCCGATCCTGTGCGCTCTCAACCACTGGCTCATTTCCAATCCTTCAGAATCTCGCGGGCAGCGTTTTTGCCATTGATACCGGTTATCCCCCCTCCGGGGTGGGTAGTGGCGCTGCACAGGTAAAGGTCGCCTACCGGTGCGCGATATTGGGCGTAACCGGGAACGGGCCGCATCCACAGGAATTGGTCCAGCGTCATCTCGCCGTGAGCCATGTTGCCTTCGGGGAGACCATAGTCAGATTCCATGTCGACGGCCGTGATAACCTTGACGTGCCGGACATATTGGGCGAAATCGGGTGCGTATCGGCTTATGGTATCGGTGACAAGTTGGCCAATCGTTTCTCGTAGATCATCCCAATCCCCATCACGCAAGCTGTAGGGCATATACTTGACGGTTACGGACATGATATGTTTGCCTTCAGGAGCCAGCGATGAATCGGTAAGGGTGGGTATCTGGATATCAAGATACGGCTGGTCCGAATAACTCCCATATTTCACCGGATCGAACGCCTTCTGGATGTAGGTCATGGTAGGCGCGATCTGAATGTGGCCGCTGAGAATCGTTTGGGCGTCACCATTCGTTACAGCCGTGAACGCCGGTAGTTTGTCCAAAACAAAATGCACGCGCGCTGCTGTGCCTCGATATTTGATGTTCTGGACGTGCCGGACGAACGAACGATCCAGGTAATACGGATCGACCAGCTTCAAGAAAGTCGTCCGCATATCGGCCGCGGCAACGATGCTGGCGGCCGAAATCTCATCACCATTGGCCAGCTTCACGCCCGTGGCCTGGCCATCATGGGAACCATGATGGGTTAGGATCTTAACCACCTCAGCGCCGGTAACTATTTCGGCCCCAAACTCCTTGGCGGCATTCGCTATGGCCTGGCTTAGCGCGCCCATTCCGCCTTTAACCTGCCCACTGGAACGGAATAATCCGTTGTTGCTGCCGGACCAGTTGTAGAGCAACATGTAGGCTGTGCCTGCTTCCCGCGGTCCCCAGGAGATGTCTTTCACCGCCGCGGCCGCGATAGCGCCCTTAACCACGTCAGACTCGAACCACTCGTCGAGCAAGTCAGCCACCGACATGGGCATGACACGAATTACCTGGGCGATGTTCTTCCGGCCTAAGTCACGTACCGGATTGGCGATGTTGAGCAATTCCATCATGTCGCGCATGCCCACATCGGGCAGATCGGGCGGCGTCATGTTTTTCAAGCCAGCCACGACCTGGCTGAAACTGCCCATCCTTTCGATGAACCTGGGATACGCTTCAGCATCAGCCTGGGAGAACTTGGCGATTTCTCGAGCCGTGCGCTCGGTATCATGCCAGATGGCGAGATATTTGCCGTCAGGCAACGGTGAGAAGATGAGCGGATCGCCTGGCAATATCTGTAATCCGTGCTGCGCTAGATTTAGGTCGGTAGTGACAGCCGGTGAAAGATAGCCGGCCCCATCAGCCAGAGAGGAAAATCGATAACCGGGGAAGGGTTCTTCGGTTACCGCCATTCCGCCCACCATTTCTCGTTTTTCCAGAACCAGCACTCTGCGACCTGCCTTTGACAGGTAGGCGGCCGTCACCAGCCCGTTGTGCCCGCCCCCGACCACTATCACATCATAATCGGCATGTTTGGCCTTGACTGAAAGCGTTGGCCTGGGCGCCTCGGCTATAGCTTGTGGTTTGCCACGCTGGCTGGTCTGCTGCCGGGCAAACTCCACAAGTGATGTGCCACCCTCCCGCAACTGGGCTTGCAATTCCCGCCTGCGCCTGGGGGATAGCAGCAAAGCAATACCTGCCCCCACGGCCGCTCCTATCGCCAGGGCGGCCATTGTTCTATTGCGTTGTTCTTTATCGTCAGCCATCTCTTTCTCCTCCGCTCTCTACTCCCCTGGCCAATTACGCTAGTTTCCGTCTCTCATTATCTCCAGCGCCGCCAACCGGCCTGGCCCACCGGTGATGCCGCCGCCCGGATGGACGCCGGATCCGCATTGGTAGTAGTTGCGAATAGGCGTGCGATAGCTGGCCCAGCCTGGGACAGGCCGTAAGAAAAACAGTTGATCAAGCGTGAGCTCTCCGTGAAAGATGTTGCCCTCGGTTATGCCAGTATTGGCTTCAATATCCCACGGCGTCAGAACTTGTTTATGCAGAATCAGGTCTCTGATATTGGGCGCAAATTCGGCCATTGTGTTGATAACGGCCTCGCCGAAGGCTTCCCGCTGCTGATCCCGGTTGCCGTGCGCCGGCATATTGTAGGAGGCGTACTGCACAAATATTGACATGACGTGCTTGCCGGGTGGAGCCATCGAGGGGTCAACAACCGTGGGAATGATGCTCTCTAAGAACGGCCGTTTCGAAAAATCATCGTATTTGGCGTCGTCGTAGGCCCTTTCCATGTAGTCTGTGCTGGGCGCGATGAACAAGGTGCTCTGGATCAACGATTTGTCTTTCATGGCCGGGAAATCCGGCAAACCATCCAGCGCCAGA
The DNA here is from genome assembly GCA_041570195.1 of Promineifilaceae bacterium (SeqCode). Classification (GTDB taxonomy): domain Bacteria; phylum Chloroflexota; class Anaerolineae; order Promineifilales; family Promineifilaceae; genus UBA11865. Next base: position 9,654 of record JBFFWQ010000140.1, read on the forward strand.
TTCACCTTACCGGACGAGCCGCGGAATTTGAAATTGTCTATCGCCTCAACCACGTCCGAGGGTAGTTCTTTTTCGTCCACCAGCATGCGGAACGTCACCTTGGGATCACAACCGGAGATGACGGTCGTGGCATATATCTCGTCGCCATTATCCAGGGCGACGCCTATGGCCTGTCCATTCTTAACGATAACCTGGGCCACCGGCGCATTACAGTGAATCTCCGCGCCAAAGCTCCGGGCTGCGCTGGCAATCGCCTCGCTAACCATGCCTGTACCGCCTTGTTGAGATCCCCAGGCGCTGAAGGCCCCGTCCAGTTCGCCCATGTAATGGTGCAATAGCACGTAAGCCGTACCGGGCGACTTGATACCCAGCATGGTGCCGATAATGCCACTCGTACAGAGCAGGGCTTTAAAAACATCCGTCTCGAACCACTCGCTTACGAAATCGTAGGCGCTCATGGTCATGATCTTGGTGAGCCAGTGAAATCTCTCTTTGCCTAAGGATTGCAGGTGTTTACCAAGGTGGCGCAGCGTTTGCAGACCCGCCAGGCCGGGCGAGGCTAGATCAGGGGGAATCATGCCCAGGATCGGTTTTACCGCGTAGGCCATGGCGTACATCATGTTGTTGAATTCTTCAACCACATCGGCGTCGCGGGCAGAATGACGCCTTAATTCTTCGAGTGCGCTGGCTTCATCGGGATAGACGGCGAAGTAGTTTCCATCCTCCATTGGCACAAAGGAACCGTCTGTCGGCAGCAGGTGCAGACCATGTTTGTATAATTGCAGTTCCTGAATTACCTCAGGTCGCAAGAGGCTGATCACGTAGGAGTAGACAGTGTACTTGAACCCGGGGAAGATCTCCTCGGTAACGGCCGCGCCACCCAGCAGGTGGCGCCGCTCCAGCACCAGAACTTTGCGCCCAGCCTTTGCCAGGTAGGCGGCAGCGGTCAGGCCATTGTGACCACCACCGATGACTATTGCGTCATATTGTGTTGTCATCGAAACACCTCGCCTATTTGCCGTGCGGCGTGCAGGCCGCTGGTCAACGCGCCTTCCATCGTGCCAGACATTACGGCCGTATGCTCGCCGGCAAAGAATAGCCGGCCGGCCGGTTGAGATAGAAAGGGGGTCAGGTCCGTCGCTTTGTTATCAAAGGCCGAATAACAACCGCGCGACCACTTCTTTTGTGACCAGTCCACCATGACAGGATCATTCATTAAGTCCAGATCGGGAACGGCTGATCGGAGTTTGTTCAACCAGACCGACGGATCGTCCCCGTTTGTAGCCAGGTTTCGCTGGGCCTGTTTCGAACCACAGAAGGCAGTGACGGCCGATCTCGGGACATCCCCTTGTCCGTTACCGGTCCAACACCAATAAGGCGCCTCCACATCCTGAATGGCGCGTAAGGGTGGGGGGGATTGGGTGCCAATGGCTAGTTTGGCCGCCACGCCCATGGGGACCGACGAAATAGCTTTGGCAGTAGCTGCCGGTAGAGTCGGGTCGAGTTCGAGTTCACTCACTAAGGCGGCCGGAATGGCCAATATGACGGCATCGGCCGCTACCTTAAATGCGCCATCCGAAGCAGAGCCTTCGATGAAAACAGTATCCTGACCACGGGAAACGGTCGCCACCGCATGTCCCAGACGCACGTCGGGCACATGCGCCGCCAGCGCGGTGGCCAATGATTGATTGCCCGCAGCTACCCGGTAATAGTCACCGCTTTCGCCAAGGCTATAATCGCCCAACATGCGCAAGGCGATGTCATATAGATCTGCGCCAAACGAACCCTGCAACCGGCCGCGCAAGAGCGACGCCTGGGAATCGGTCAACGGCAACGCATCCAGGAATTCACCTATTGTGGACTGGGTAACTACCTTGCTGTCCATGACCGCCAGGGTCTCGGATGCGATACGATGCGCCTGGCGTTGCTCTCTCGGCGAGACATCCGCTCCGTTCACTGCCTCTCTAATCCTAAAGTCGACCCCTATCCGAATCAACGGTAGGTTTAAACGCCTGACTAGCTCGATCACGGTATGATCGCCGGAGGAAATCCACTCGCCTCCCAACTCCACAAGGGCGCCATTCGGCACATTGGTTGACCAGACGCGGCCGCCGATACGCTGGCGAGCTTCTAGCACCGTTACCTCAAAGCCCTGGCTGGATAGTTCATAGGCTGCCGCCAGGCCGGCAAATCCCGCCCCGACGACCGCAGTCTGCACCTTCATGGTCGTCATCATCCTCAGGCTGCTTTTCGCGGTGGATTAAAAAACGGCATCTTCACGACCGTCGCCTTGGCTTGTTTGCGCTGGGCGTCTATCGTAACTTCCATGTCTACCATCGTGCCTGGCCGGGCATAACGGGGTTTGAGCCGGGCGATGGCGATGTATTTCTTGAGTATTGGTGACCAGGTGCCGCTGGTCGCCTTGCCGACTTGGCGACTACCGGAATATATCGGGACCGCAGCGGTCCAGGACTGGTATGGCAAATGAAGCGGCATGCCAAAACTGGCGAATACGGCCTCAAGGGATTTCAAATCCACTTCCAGCCCCATCGTCGTCCAGGCCGGGCCGCGAGCCGCCTCGCGCTTGAGCGCCTGCTGGCCGACGAAGAACTCCTTATTAAGGGCGACCATCCTGCCCAGGCCCAATTCCAGTGGCGAGGATCGCTGGAATTCGTAAAGTACCTTCTTGGAGGAATGGAAATCCACGTCGGCAAGCAACAAACCGGCTTCGATACGGGCCATACCCAGGGCATATTCACCAAATGGCCTTAGCCGGTACGCCTGGCCTGCTTCGAATAGTTCGTCCCACAACTGTACTGCCTGGTGCGATTCCACCCACAGTTCGTACCCCAAGTCGCCCGTATAGCCTGTGCGGGAAATCGTGACTGGAATACCCGCTAACTGCGTGGTCAAGATGCCGAAGTGGGGCAACCGATCGAAGTCGGCGTCCGATAACGTTTTGAGCAGGTCGCGCGAATAGGGGCCCTGTAGCGCCAGAACGGCCAGCGCCTGGGTCACCTCCTCGATCGTCACATTCAGGCCGATGGCATTGTCTTCCAGCCAATGGAACGTGGGATCCGCGGTCGTCAGGCGAAAGGCCTGCTCACCCACTCGGGCCAGGATCCCGTCGTCAAGGATCTTGCCCCTGTCATCGCACCACGGCGTGTACATGCAGCGGCCGGCGGCGCAACGGGCGACCTCCTGGGTCACGACGCGATTCATCAGCTTCAATGCGTCCTTTCCATGGACATGATATTTGTATAACGGTGAAGAATCGAAGACGGCACAGGAAGTTCGAATCGCCAAGTATTCCTGCGTGTGATCCAGAGCATATGTATTAGCCGTAAGCCAACCCGACCACTCGGCCCAGCTGTGGCTGTCACAGAGTAATGATGTGCGCGGGTAAAAGGGTGTTGGTTTCATATCGTTTCAGCCAAATCGTGCGGTCTTGATCGAATGTTTGAGAATCGACGCCAATAAGTGCTGCCTGCCGAGACTAGCCTACTCTGGGTTGACAACAGAGACCCTGTCTCCAGGTCGGACCACGGCCGTTTCCTGACCGTTGTTCAACACCAATAAGAAGCCCCTCCGCCCATTCTCCAGGAATTGCAGCGTCTCTCTAAGCTTGTCCGGTGGGAGTTTGACGTGCTGGCTCTGGGTAGCGAATAGACTGAACTCCCGGCAAGGCGAGGCATGGCTAACCAGGTCCAACAACGTCTTGTGCCCGGTGTCCTGGTTCTCAATGGCGATGCGCTGGCCGAGGTCTGAGGGCCAGACCTCTTGTTCATACTCGATGATGATGTTTTCGCCGGCGGCACCATCCACCATATGCTGCCCAAAACGGGCGCGCATGGCCTTGTAGTGAGACGTGAAGCCGATGCATACCAGGTCGTCGTCATCGTAGGCTTTGTCAGGGTGAGAAATGTGATGAATATCAAGCACGTGCTCGCCTTCAGGGGTGGTGGCCTCGATGCCCAATGACGTGATGAGTAAGCCATCCACCTCCACCCGCCGTGTGACATCGTAAAAGTATCCTGAGGGAGTCTCGACTATCAGTCCGGCGGGTTGGACCTGTACCAGTTTGACGTGGCCTAGGTCCCTTGAACTCTTGAGCATGCCTTGACCTCCTAATAAGGGCTATCAGGATTCATAGGATTACCAAATCGGATGCTTCAGAATCCAAGAGGATTCTCTATACTTCGCCCCGCGGCGGGCCTTTTTGTAAGAGCTATGTGTGGCGCGCTTCTAACTCTACTGGCGATCGGACCACAAAGCGCTTCAATCACATCGGTCGGTGGCAAGGAAAGTTGTCAATCGCGAGCTGATGATTCGATAGCCTTCACAATCTCATCCCGATGCTCGACGTCATGCTCGGTCATCGTTTCTACCAAATGGGCGATGGAGCCGCGTTCATCGCCCCAGGGATAGAGCAGATCGCCGGGAAAAAGGTCAAGGGGAATCTCGTCGACAGCCTCCTTGAACTCTTCGCGGGCCAATTCCCATTCCTGGAAGACTTGCTGAGCCGTCAAATCTTGCTGGTTCAAGATGTCTTGCTCATTAAATACGGCCTCATCATGATCCGGCAGGGCATATTCTTGCCCGACTCGGAAAGCGCGCAAGGACATGGCTACCTGGCGATCCCAGGTGGCGATATGTCCA
>JBFFWQ010000141.1:0-14276 GCA_041570195.1 Promineifilaceae bacterium (SeqCode)
AAAGCCTTGAAACTGGCGCCGCCTTTCAGGCTCAATACCTTGGTGATGGCCGCCGTCAAGGTCGTCTTGCCATGGTCGATGTGCCCAATCGTGCCAATATTGCAGTGGGGCTTCTCTCGTACGAATTTCTCCTTGCCCATAGTTTTCAATCCTGCTTTTTACTTTGATCGCCCGAGTCATTTGCTGCAAGCGATGCCAAACCGATAAAACTTACATCTTCTAGATAATGCCGTCTATTCACAACAATACCCCGTCACCCTGAAATCTCTTGTCCGGGCGAACGGGGCAAAGAGCCCACGATGGGACTTGAACCCATGACCTCATTCTTACCAAGAATGTGCTCTGCCGCCTGAGCTACGTGGGCATCGGAAACCGCCGGTCAGTCAGCCTCATTCCAACTTCTTAAAGGTGGGCCAGGTAGGACTCGAACCTACGAAGGCTTCCGCCAGCGGATTTACAGTCCGCCCCCTTTGCCACTCGGGACACTGACCCATACGCAACATGCTGAACGCACGTCCTTTTTGAACGATCAAGCCGACGATGGGATTTGAACCCATAACCGATGCTTTACAAGAGCATTGCTCTGCCTATTGAGCTACGTCGGCAGAGAAGCCTAGGCTTCAAACCTAGGCTTGAAGCCTAATTATACCAAAATCAGGCATACCCAGACAACGCGGCGTAGTCAATAGCCACGAACACATAACTATAGCATCGCAGGGGCTGGATCGTCAAATGATTGTTGCATTAGATTTCTCAGGCTTCGTCGGACGTCTCGTCAGGATTCGCAGCGTGGCGGCGAAGAATCGGGAATCCGGCTGTAAAGCATTGATCTGTTGTTAGGCTGAGCCGCTAAAGTTGATTATAATGTCTCTCGACATCATGGACATTCCGGTAAGTCGCCTGAATCAGCGTATGGCGTTGCAGCTGCCGGCCGAGTTTCCGCTCGGGCTGGTATTTGTTGTCGGCCAGGTACAGGTGCCAGATGAGGCTGAAGCCGGCGGGCAGAGCGACTTCTACCTGGTAGACAATGAGTATCGTCTACCCTGCCGGCTCGCCGAACGAGCGGCCGGCGAGGTTCAGTTGGACCATGGCGATATGGTGCGAGCCGGCGGCCATCTAGCCTTTGAGCCGGCCCAGGCGAGTTACTATCTACTTGCCAGGGACATCGAGCACTTGGACGGTCTTCGCCCGGCCGTCACTCCTCTGGCGGCCATCATTGCCGACAACAGTCGCCGCGAACAGGCGGTCTCGTTGGCGCCGGCCGAGTTACCTTCCTGGGTGCAACAGATGGCGCCACCGGAAATCCGGCAGCAGGGCGATCCAGTCCTGGCCACTGGCCTTGCTAATCCACTCACTGATGCAGGCGACGATTGGGAACTGCTGGCCGATGCCCGGGCGGCCGTCGCTTACCCGGCAGCCGAGCCGGAACTGGCTGGGATGAGCGACGAACTGATCGATTTCCTATCCCAGGCAATGGACAGCCAGCAAGAAGTCGAGATCACTTCCGAAATCATCGCCGATCTGAACGAGACCGGAACCACCGATCGACTATCGTCTGATTTACTGGCTGCCCTTGATGAGATCGAGGCCAGTGTGGGCCGTTTGCCCAGGTCGCCGCTGGAGCTGCAGGATTCAGAAGAGCCGTCGCCGGCCGAGGCAAGGTTAAATGAGACCCCTGGCGATCAATTCGACTTGCTGGTCCAAGACGAGGCACGCCTTCAAATGGATCAACTGGACGAACTCGAAGCTGAATTGGCGAGAGCCGAAAGTCGCCTAAAACCGGGGGCATCAGTAAGCGATGCTGAGACAGCGGTAGACGCCGAGACAACGGTAGATGCTGCCCTGGACAGTGCTGACCTGACCGGGCCGGCCGCCGAACCCGAACCAGCAGCTGTTCCAGAATCGGAGACTACTGAACCGGCGGCGAAGGCGACTCCGACCAGGCCAAAGCGAACCGCCGGCCGAAGCGCTAAGAAGCCACGTTCAATACCCTGGTATGTAGTGCTGCTGGTAATAGCTGTTTTTCTAATAGCGATGGCCGCGTTTGTATTCTTGGTTCTGAACCCAGGCAGTTTACCCATCGAGCTGCCCCTGGATTTGCGCCAGAACCTGGCTCTTCCGAACTAGAGGGCGTCTATTCCGCGCTTCACTGCTCCCCGCCGCCTCTGCCCGCTATCTGGTCGCTAACTCCGCGCTGACGATCCGATCCAGCCTAAACGTGCGCTGCTCCTGGCGAAGCCGGCAATGGGCGATAAGGTAGGTCATACCCCCCTTGCTGGTGCTGTATAGCGGCTCAATGATTCGTTCGGTTGTGCCCGACGCCCCGGCATATAGGATGCGCACAGGTTGGCGATACTCCAGGACGTGCTCAAAAGGCGCCGGCAAATCAACGACTTTCGGAACGGGGGTGTAAAGCGGACCTCCCTGGGCCTCGAGTAAATCGGCGACAAAGACCAGATTCATCTGCGCCAGTTCGTGGACCATCCTCTTGAGCACTTCGGCCGTCACATAGACATCATTCAGCGCCCGATGAGCCCGCCCGGCGCGCACATCCAGCACGCGGGCGATATGTCCCAGGCTATTACCACCGAAATAGAAATGATGACGGGCCAGCAAGAGCGTGCATAGCCAGGGGTTAGGCAACGTGGCGGCTCGTTCGCCCAGGGCGCCAGTCCGGATCAGGTGTAATTCCATGCCCAGAAACTCGGCGTCGAAACGGGCGTTGTGAGCGACCAGCAGGGCGCCGTCGAGCATCTCGAGCAATGGTTCCGCTATCTCGCCGAAACGAGGCGCGCCGGCGAGATCGGCGTCGGTGATGCCATTGACCCGTGTTGCCCCAAGCTCCATTTGCCGGTCAGGCTGCACGAGCTGGTTGAATTCAGCCACGACTTGCCACGGACCATTCGGGCCTGGCTCGTAGCGAACCGCGCCGATTTCCACCACCCGGTGCCCTTGAGACGGGAACAGACCCGTTGTCTCAGTGTCTAGCACGACCACGGCCGCCTGCTCTATTGGCTTGAACAGGAGATCGTCCATGGCTGGATTGTAGTATCAATTGTAGGGGGGGCAAGAGGGCAGGTGGCAAGTGGCACGGGAAAGCGGGCGCGGAGGAGAGACGAGGCAGCAAACCGCGAGTTCCGCGGCTTGCCACAGTTCGCCGGGTACTTCAATGCCCGTTGGTTAAGATGCCGGGGCTGTCTTCGTCGAGCCAGAGATTGATGGCGTCGCGGGTGCTGTCGAAGGCCAGTTCGGGCAGCTCATCGGAGCCAAAAAAGGCGGCCGCGGCCGCATCGTCGCCGGCCTTAAGCTGTCCACCCAGCAATTGGGCGCTATAGAGGATGAATATCGAAGCGCCGCCTTGCTCATGAACATCGGCATTGTAGTAAACGCCCACCAAGGCGCCGATGGTCACCTGCAAACCGGTCTCTTCCTGGACTTCTCGCGCGGCCGTCTGCTGCGGATCTTCGCCATAGTCGAGATAACCGGCCGGCAGGCTCCATTTACCTCGATTGGGCCGCATGGCGCGTTTGATCAACAAGATCTTGTTTTCGGCCAAAACCATGACCCCGACACCTACTTTCGGATCAGTGAAATGGATGTAGTCGCATGTCGGGCAGGCGCGGCGCACTTTGTCGCCCACCATCCGGTTGGTCATGGGTGCGGCGCATTTTGGGCAGTAGCGGATATGCTCTGGGGCGCTTTTTGAATCTGTCACAGCAGATGTTTTCCGGCGAGGCTTCCTTGGCTAGCTAAAACTGCAGCCGGCTTACAAGTGGAGCCTAGCACACGAGAGGGGCTTGGCGGCCGAAGACGCCGGGCGGCTTGTATCTGGCTTGCGCTCTCCTGGATCACGTAAGCCGTTAACTCAACGTCCGCGAGCGGCGGCGGAGCAGCAAGGTAGCAACAAACAGGACGAGCAAGCCAAGGCCCAGGATGATAGTCACTATTTGATTTGAGGTTAACGTGGTTTCTGTCTTGGGGCCGGGCGCTTCATCGGACGCGCCGTCGGTCGCCAGGTCATCGCTTTCCGGCGCAGCAGGGCTCGCCCTGGGGGCAGGCGTTTGTTGTGTGGTGGTATCCTCGTCACCCACAGGCGGTAGTTCCTGATCGGCCGCGGTGAGGGTCGCCCTTTCGACCGCTCGGCCGGCGGCGGTTGTGGCCTGGGGTTGCAGCGGCGCTTCGGCGATCTCTTCGCCAGCCGATTCGGCCTCGGGCGCGGCGTCGGCCAGGCCCTCGTCTGCGAACGAAGGTTCCAGGACTGGCGCTGCCTCGGCCGGCGCTTCCCCGCTCGGCGTACCCAAGCCAGCGGCCTCACCCTCAACGGCCGGTTCCGGTGCTTGCGCTGCCTCTTCTGCTGCCATCTCCTCGGCCGGCGCCTCGGCCGGCATCTCAACCTCAAGTGTTATCTCAACTTCTGCTTGCTCAATTAGCGCCGCGGCGGGCGCTTCTTCGACCGGCGCTTCCGCGGCTGCGGGCGCCTCCTCGGCCGCGATCTGGGACTCTGTGGAAATGGCCAGCGGCTGACCCGCATCGCCGGCCTCGTCGCCAATGGGCAGGAAGTCGAGGACCAGCACAATGGCGAACAGCACGGCCACGACGGCCGTGGCCGTGCGCAAGATAGGGTATAGGCGATCGGCAGTCGCGGGCATCGGGCGGCCGTATAGCGCCGGATCGAGCGTGAAATTGCGAGGCGCCCGCATCCGGGGTAGTCGATGTATCGAGGCTTGGATGTGCTGCTGTTCTTCCAGGCTGGCTTGTAGCGCTTCGTCCGAGGCCAGAAGCTGCTCAAAGCGCTCTGTTTCGGCCGGCGTGAGGGCATTGTCCAGGTAAGCGGACAGCGCTTCCTGACGTTTTTCCTCTTCCGATTTTCCGAAATCTCGCAAAAAGTCGAACATGGTTTTTGCTACTAAGGCGCCAGGCAGGCCGGCGCCAATGATGGTATTGGTCCTCTATGTTTCTAGACGGTATTCTGCTGGCAATAGTTCCCCTGTACCTTGCAGGCAGTCGCGCAGCCTGGCCCGGGCCCGGCTAAGGCGCGACTTCACCGTGCCCAGGGTGCTGGCCATGATTTCGGCGATTTCGCTGTAGTCGTAGCCTTCAATATCACGCAGAACCGTGGCCACTCGTTGCTCGTCGGGCAGTTCTTCTAGACAGCGGCCAATTGCATCGATCACCTCCGCCCACTGCCGGCTCTCTTCTGGTCCAAGTTCGCCCTGGCTAACCAGCAGCGGCGACGATTCATATGTCTCGACGATCTGGTCCAAAGAAGATTGCGGCCGGCGTTTGCGACTTCGCAATTCATCGTAGCAGGCGTTAGTAACGATGCGCATGAGCCAGGATTTAAAACTGCCGCCACGGAAGCGGCTCAGCGCCTTGTAGGCCGAGATGAACGCCTCCTGACTGGCGTCGGCCGCCGCGCCGGGCTCGCCCATTATCCTGTAGGCGACGTTGTAGACCGCATCCTGGTAGTGCAAAACGAGGGTGTTGTAGGCGCCGACGTCGCCCTGTTGCGCCTGTTGAATGAGATACGTCTCGTCCATAGACCAGGACCGATCAGTCCAATTCCTGCAAGCCTACGCGTGGTGAATCCATGTTGACACAGTGAGTGGCCTATCTTATACTTTTGGCATTGGCCGAAGTGGCGGAACAGGCAGACGCGCACGATTCAAAATCGTGTTCCTTCGGGAGTGTGGGTTCGATTCCCACCTTCGGCACCTACCATCTTCGCCTGGCACGGATTATAGGTCCGGGCAAGGGCTGGGACAAGTGCGGAGCGCGTCCGGTGTTGGTCGGGGGCGCTTTTTTGTTGCCATGTGCCCGACTGATCCAGTTGCCTCAGCTGATGCGGGCTCTATAATCCTTATTCATGTCTGAAAAAAGTCGTGCTGTACTGCGCGTTGTCGCCTGGCTCGCCATGGGCGCGTTGATCGGCATTGCCTTTGGTTTCCTTGTAGGCTGGGTCATTTGGCCGATTGAGTTCTCCGAGGCCGACCCGACCGTCCTGGAGGAGACCTACCAGCGCGATTATACGATCATGATCGCCGCCGCTTATGAGCTGGACCAGGACCTGACCCTGGCCAAAAGACGGTTGGCCAGCCTGGGTACGGGTGATGGCGAAGGCTGGCTTCTAGAGGTAACCGTCGATCACATCCTGGGTGACGGTCAGGAATCGGAGATCCGGCATCTGGCCAGGCTGGCCGACGACCTGGGCCTACATTCGCCGCTAATGGCGCCTTACCTGGCCCAGCCTGAGTCTGGAGGCGATGAATGACCGGCCGATCGCCCGACCCTCGCCGCCAGCGCGAACGCTGGCACCGTTCGCTGGGTCCAAGGATTTCGGCCGCCAGCCTGGTTCTGATCGGCCTGGCCATAGGTTTCGTCGCCAGTCTCTATTTCGCCTGGATCGTCGAACCTGTCAGCTACACCGAAGCTAGCCCGGCGCGTATGAGCGATCGTTACCGGGCTGAGTACATCTTGCTGGTCAGCCAGGCATTTGAGGCCGGCGGCGATTGGGAGCGGGCTGAAGAGCGCCTGGCGGCCCTGGCCGATGACAAGATCCCCCAGACAGTCAATAATCAGTTGGCGGAGTTTCTGCGGCAAGGCGAATCCGGCGAGCGGATGCGCAGCCTGGCATTGTTAGCCCGACAATTGGGCGTCGAAAGCGCTGCCGTGGACGTATTCGTCCCACCGGGCCCTGAATTACCCGGCGAGTCAGCCCCAGAGGCGACAATTGCATCGACGGTCGAGGCGACATCGGCGCCAGGGCCGGCTGAGGCAGAACCGACGCCATTGCCGGCCGCCACCGCGTTGCCAAGCCCAACGCCGACAGTCAGACCATCGCCGACGGTCGTGCCCGCTTATCGGCTCCTAAGCCGTGAACCGGTTTGCCGGTCCGATTCTCCTGTACATCGCCTGGAGGTGATCGCCGTCGATTCGTCCCTTGAACCGTTGCCGGCGGCCGAAGTTATCGTGATTTGGGATGAAGGCAATGATCACTTCTTCACCGGTTTCCAGCCGGAAAGAGGCCTAGGCTACGGTGACTTCGAAATGGAACCAGGCGTCGAATATACGGTCATGATGGCCGAGGGCAGCCAACTTGTGACCGACCTGGGCATCGCCTTATGCGAGGAGGATCAGGGTGGTTTGCCCGGTGGTTGGCAAATAACCTTTCAGAATACTCGCGTGCAACAATAGCGGCCGGCGATTGTTATGCTATTAGGGAGTCCAGGCTGATATCGGTGCGCCTGCAAAGCGCTGGCTGGCCAGCGCCCATCGGTTTGGCGGCCAACCTGGCGGCGATATAGCCTAGCCTCTCGCCTGTCTCGGGGTGCAGATAGTCAGGCGCCAATTCTGACACCGGCACGGCCACATGGGGAAATTCCAGCAAGTCTGGATCGGGGATATGGTGGCTCTCATCCAGTTCGAATACGTCCTCGTTGAATAGCACGATATCGGCGTCAATGGTCCGCGGCGCGTTCTTATCCGAGGTCCTGATCCGGCCCAACAGGCGCTCGATTCTGGCCAGGACCTGGCGACGAAAAGCGGCTGCCGACAATTCGGTCTCAACCTGGACGGCAGCGTTAAAGAAATGAGGTTGGTCTTCCAGGCCAACCGGCGCTGTTTCATAGACCGACGACACGGCAACGACACAGCCGAATTTGGCCAGAAGGCGTACCGCCTGCGGCAGATTGCGTTCCTTATCTATATTCGAACCTAAGAGGATGTAAACACAGTTGGCCATGAAGCTCAAGCCGTACTTACGGGAGCAATCCAACGGGGACTGCTTCAATCATCGCCGTTCTAGTCCAGGTAATCGGCCCGGGAGCGGTCGATCTCAACGCCGACAGACTCGGCGAAGCGCAAGGCCCCAGGCTTCTCCACCCGAACGATGACCCGCTCTACATCATATTCGGTCAACACGATTCGGGCAATATCGGCCACCAGCCTCTCCACTAGAAAATCGGCCGAGGCCTCGACGTGACGGATGATGTGTTTTGTAATGGTCCGGTAATTGACGGCATCTTGGATATCGTCGCTGGCCCCCGCCGGCCGCGTATCGGCGAACATTACCAGGTTGATGAGAATATCTTGCTTGTTGACTCGTTCGTCGTCGTTGATGCCGATGATGCCGCGCAACATCAGGTCCTTGATGATGATTTTATCCATAGAGAAAGTTGAACTCCTATTCGATCATGTCGACCAATTCGGCCAGAGAGGTCGTGTAGCGCATGCGCACCCGGCCCCACTCGAAGCGGTCGTTGAAGCTATGCCAGAGGCCGTTGGCCGTAGTGACCGCGCCCCAGAAGTCGAGCTCGCTCACGATCTCTTGCACCTCTTCATTATAGCGGCCGCCAGGATAGGCGAAGTAACGCGGCCGGTAGCCAATATGGCTGGCAATCGTCTCCTGCGAGCCTAATACTTCCCAGACGATGAAGTCCCTGTCGTGGACAGTCAGATCGGCGTGGGTCTTGCTGTGGGGCTCGATTCGCATGCCGGCCGCCGCCATCTCTTTGACCATCGTCCAATCCACGTAATCAGGGTTGCCCTGATCGACGAACTCGGTGGCGACGAAGAATGTTGCCCTGAGCCCTAGATCTTGCAGGGCCGGAAAGGCGTTTTCGTAGTTATCGCGATAGCCATCATCGAAGGTGATGATGATCGGCTTTTCCGGCAGTTCGCCCTTGTTGACGATGGCTAGAGATAGATCGTACAGATCGACCGTTTCATAACCGTTGTTTGCCAGAAATAACATCTGCTCGCGGAAATCATCAGGCGAAGTCGACAGATCAATCCGGTACTTGTCAGCCTCTTCCGGGGGATCACTGATGTAGTGGTACATGAGGATAGGTACCTTCAGCGTCCAACTATACGTTTCGCGCGGTGTCGGCATCGGCCATGGGGTCGCCGTCGGCAAGGTCGCCGTCGGCAAGGTCGCCGACAGCAAGGTCGCCGACGGCGCGTCGGCAACGTTATTCTCTGGGGCCGTCGTTTGGAGAGCAGTTGGGGAGGGCGTAGCCGTGGGCGTTGGCGTCACGTGCGTGAGCGTAGGGCTTGGCTTTTGGGTTTCGGTCGCCGTCGGCACGGCCGTAGCGCTTTCTTTGACGGGCGTCGGAGTGTCCGCCTGGGCCAGGGCGCCGGCCGGCCCGGCCGGCACCGGCTGATGAGCCGGCGTGGGCTCGTCGCCGCCGGCAGTTGGATTGCGCAGCCCGACGATGATGGCAGCCATCACCAAGAGCGTGAGCACAAGAACCCCAGCTAAGCCGATTCTGACTGATATCGATCGCCCCTTTACCGGGGGTCCTGAGTCTGCCGTAGCCATAAACAGGCGAGCATATCCCAGCCCGTTGGCGCCGTCAAGACCTGATCAGGATACGTTAGTCGAGCGTTTATCGCTCTGTTATACTTCGCCTATATCAGGCCTATCATCAGGTTTGATAATAGGTATGTAACCTTTGAACCGCTGGCGTGTTTTCGATAGTAACAAACATGCCGGTTGTAGTGCGGCAGACGATTAGGGTGTGATGGCCATGGCGCTCGCTCCGATCGATTGTCGCCACAGGGACTCAGATCCGTTAATTGCCGAGCCACGGCGATTTGGCTCGCGGAGTGACCTTTCAGCGGCATGAACACAATAGAAGTAGACGAGTCGGCTCTGATCGAGCAGGCTAAAGATGACCGCGAGGCCTTTGGTAGGCTGTATGAGCTCTACGTGGACCGGATCTACAATTACGTCTTCTATCGCACCGGAAATAGTCACGAAGCCGAGGACCTCACAGCGCGCATCTTTTATCGCGCCATCCGGCATATCGGCAATTACCAGGATCAAGGTGCGCCTTTCGGTGCCTGGCTATATCGGATCGCCCGCAATATGGTTGCCAATTGGTATCGGGATGACAAGAGCGACCGGTTGCTGCCAATAGAGAGTGCGTTAGGGAGCGGCAACGACGATAGTCCCGAAGCGGCCATTGAATTCATGGAAGACAAGGATGCTTTGTTGGCAGCCATACGCCAATTGCCGCCAGAACGCCAGGAATTATTGATCTTGAAGTTTGTCGAGCGTATGCCAAACGCTGAAATCGGCCGGATCATGGACCGTTCTGAAGGAGCGATCAAGCTGCTCTATTACCGGACCCTAAAGTCTTTGCGTGAGGATTTGTTGGGCCTATTGGTTGAGGACGAGAACAAGTTGGAGGCCAACGGCAGAGGCTGACGGTTGAGAGCTGAAGACTGAGGACAATTTTCGAAGGAGACAACATGGTCCACAGACTACCATCATCGATGAAAACAACGACCGCTTTAAGAAAAGCAGGTCTTGATCAGTGAAATCTGTGTAAACCTGCGTCCCATTTCTTTTCTAAGGAGAACAGATGCGTATTGTAATGGATGATGCCGGCGATATTCCGGCGGACTTTGCCAAAAAGCACAACATTGCCATTATTCCGGTGAATATCACCTTTGGCACTGAAGAATTCTTGAGCGGCATTACCATGGATCAGGCCGGCTTTTATGAGAAGGTGAGTGAAGTCGGCGAGCACAATTTCCCCAAGAGTTCCCAGCCGACGCCTTTTCAGTTTGCCGAACTTTATCGTTCCATACTGGCCCAGGGTGAGGACGAGATCTTGACCATTACCGTGGGTGAGAAGCTCAGCGGTACCTATGCCTCGGCCGTTGCCGCGGCTAAAGAGTTGGCGGGTCAGGGCACATTTCACCTTTTTGACTCGGCCGGCGGTTCGGCCGCCCAGGGATACATGACCATTGAGGCAGCCCGCATGGCCGAGAACGGGGCATCGGCGGCCGATATCTTGGCCCGACTAGAAGTAATGCGTCAGGAACAGGTGGTTGTATTTCTCATAAACAGTTTGGAATATGCGGTGAAGGGCGGCCGGGTCAGCTCATTGCAGTCGTCTTTCGCATCACTGCTCAGGATAAAGCCCATCATGGATTTGAAGGACGGGCTGATCGTAGAGGCCGGCCGGGTGCGCACGTACAAGAAGGCCCTCGACTACATCGTCGAAAAGGTGGCTGAGCAAGTGGGAGAGAAAAGCGTGAAGGTCGCTTACATACACGCGCATGATCTCGACGGAGCGAACCTGTTGCGCGAACGGGCCCGCCGGCAACTCAATATCAGCGAAGAGATCGAATTGGAAATGGCTGTTTCGGTGGCCATTAACCTGGGACCAGGCGCGCTTGGAATCGTGGCCATCCCAGAATCATCATAGGAGCCAGGCAAGAGCCCATGACACAAAAAGAGATTGAAGACGTACTGGCTGCCCACGCCGATGCCCTCAACCAGGATGAGGAGCTGAGCGAACAACTACTGGCTGAGCATGCAGAGCAGGCCGATGAACTGGTCCCCCTGTTTCAGTTGGCTACGGTGCTTAAGGCGGCTCTGACGCCGGTTTCGGCGCCGGCCTTCAAGACAAAACTCGGCCATGAATTGGTCAACTATGGCCCTCCGGTAGTGGTCTTGGGCCGGTCAGTATCGAAGCGCAAGGCCAAGGCTTGGTTGGCCCTGGCCGCGGCCGGATCGGTGATATCAGTCGCCGGGGTGGTAGCCCTGTTATTGCGCCGCGTACGAACGATGGAAGACGTGGCTCCGCAGGCCAGCACCGCCGCTTAGCAAGGCCGCCTCGTCATCCGGTTTCGTTCACCTCCGTCGAAATATCGATTTCTACCCACTCAAAAAATAATAAGTGCCCCTGGGCTTTACCAATAGGTTTTGCCTATTGATTGGGGTCAAAACCGTTGCCGCTCCCTGGTGATTGTGCTAAAGTTTACAATCGTTGCTTGTTGACTACCAGGGACGGTCTGTCGGGCGTACTTGCACAGGGTTTCGAGCCGGCCTGGTTCTCCCATCCGCAATTCAAAATCGGGAAGCGTAGTTATGAGAAAGAATGGAAGACATTTGGCAATTGTCGCTGTGCTAGTAGTGATTGGCGCAGTGATCACCTATTTCTTGTTGACGTCCATTTACCAGTTGCCGGTAGCCGCCAGTGCAGAGGCGGGCCCCATCGATCAACTGTTCACAGGTCACTTTCTCTTCATTTCGTTCTTCTTCTCTCTCATTATTGTCTTCGTGATGTACTCGATCGTGGTCTTCCGCCGCAAGCCTGAGGACGAGGAACCGGCCGCCCAATTTCACGGCAACACACCCTTGGAGATCGTTTGGACCATCGTTCCGCTCGTGATCGTCATTGGTTTCGGTATTTGGGGCTGGGATGTGCTGAACAAAGTGACGGCTGAAGCGTCGGAAGAGATGGTGGTGCGGGTGATCGGCCAACGCTGGTCCTGGTCCTTTGAATATCCAGACGATCCAGACGTCGGCCGCGTATCGGAAATGGTGTTGCCGGTCAATCAACCGGTTTTGCTGGAGATGGAGAGCGTCGATGTACTACATTCGTTTTGGGTGCCCGAATTTCGCGTGAAACAAGATCTGCTGCCGCAGACCTTGACTACCTTGAGGATCACACCCACCAAAGAAGATGTGTACAAGATTCGCTGCGCCGAAATCTGCGGTACTTTGCACTCAAGCATGCTGGCCGATGTCAGGGTAGTTAGTCAGGCCGAATTTGACGCGTGGCTCTCTGAGCAGGCTGGAGCAGTGGCTAATTTGAGCCCGGAGGAGCGCGGTGCCCAGTGGAGTGCCCAGTTTGCTTGCGCCGGCTGCCATAGCGTTGACGGCAGCACGATGGCTGGACCAACCTGGCTGGGCGTTTACGGTAGCGAAGAGACATTGACCGACGGATCGACCGTCATAGTTGACGATCAATACTTGCTGAAGTCGATAATGGAGCCTTCGGCCCAAATTGTCGCCGGATTTGCGGACGGAGTCATGCCGGCAACTTATGCGGAGCAATTCGAGACTGAACAGGTCAGGTTGCTAGAAAGCGCGGGCGTCGAGATTGATATCGCCGCCGACCTGATCGCCTATATCGAGTCGCTTTCGGATCAGGAGTAGCGGGAGTACGCGGAGACCTTATGAATACTGAAACCTTCTTTACCAAGCTCATCCGGTTTGTCCTGGTGTTCTTCTCCCTCGGCCTCATACGCGGCCTCATTGGGCAGGCCGTGGGCACGGCCATCGGCTTTGGCTTGGTGACCGCTGTCCGCAGCGCGCAGGGGCTAGAGGAGAACGCGGACCTGGCGGTTCTGCTTGGCGGCTTGCTGGGCGTCATCCTGTTTCTGCTTTTTGCCGGCGTGCTGAGTGATTGGCTGCGCTGGGCGCGTGGCAAAGAAACGCACCTGCGTCATGGTCCGCCTGAGCACAAGCCGGCCTGGGCCCGCTATTTCAGCGTCGACACCAACCACAAGGTCATTGGCATTCAATACACGGTGACCGCCATCCTGGTCCTTTTGATCGGCGGCTTATTGGCCATCATCTTCCGCATCGAGCTCAGCTACCCGGGCATGCAGTTCTTGAATGAGAATCAATACAACACCTTGTTCAGCGCCCATGGGATCATCATGATCGTCAGCATCCTCCTGGGCGTAGGCGGGATGGTAAACTACCTGGTGCCGCTAATGATCGGTGCCGCCGACATGGCCTTTCCAAGGCTCAATGCTTTCAGCTACTGGGTGGCCGTGCCAGCGGCCGTCCTGCTCTTGCTGGGCATCGCCGTGGGCGGTTGGGACACCGGCTGGGTTGGCTATCCGACCCTAAGCACCACCAGCGTCGCCATCGGCGTGCAGTTCTTCATATTGGGTTTTTACGTCGTTGGCTTTTCCTCAATCGCCGGCTCGCTCAATACGATCATCACAATTTTCACCATGCGGGCGCGGGGTATGGGAATGTTCCGCATGCCTATTTTCGTCTGGGGCGCCCTTGCCGCCAGCCTGATCCAGGTCACGGCCACCCAGACCGTCAGTATCGCCTTGCTGATGGTCCTGGTAGAACGGGCCTTTGGCCTGTCCTTCTTTGACCCGGCTAATGGCGGCGATCCGCTGCTCTACCAGCATCTGTTCTGGTTCTATTCGCATCCGGTGGTGTACGTGTTTGTTTTGCCCGGTCTGGGCGTCATCAGCGAGCTGCTGCCGGTTTTCGCCCGCAAGCCCCTTTTTGGCTATCGGTGGATCGCCTTATCAAGCATCGCCATTGCTCTGGTTGGTTTCATCGTTTGGGCCCACCATATGTTCGTTTCAGGCATGCAGGACGAGTTGCGGGTGGTCTTCATGTTCGCCACGCTTCTGGTAGCGGTGCCAACAGGCGTTAAATTCTTCAGCTGGGTGGGAACAGTTTGGCAAGGGAAACTGATCTTCCCCACGCCGATGCTATTTGT
>JBFFWQ010000142.1:0-14132 GCA_041570195.1 Promineifilaceae bacterium (SeqCode)
CATCGTCTCCACGGTCATTTGCGTGACCCGTTCCAACACGTCCTTCACGTCGACCAGCCGAAAACCCTTGTCTGAAAGCACTTCATGGACCGCGGCGATGCTGCGGATGCGATGGATGTTAGATTCCAGCACATAGCCCGTATCGAGCTGTTCGGCGTTGGGTATTTGCAATTGCATCAACATGGCTACCGTCTGCAGGTTGTTCTTGATCCGGTGGTGCATTTCGCGAACGACGGCCGTATTGGTGACCAGCCTGGCGTTTTCAATGGCCAGAGCCGTCTGGTTAGCCAGGGTGGCGAACAGCGCCTTTTGCTCGCTGGTGAACTCGCGCACCACGTCGGTATAGCCGTTCAGGACGCCGATCACCCGGTCGCGCACGCTGAGCGGCACGGCCAACAACGATACCAGGCCCTCGGCGGCCGCCAACTCGGAACGTTGATAGCGCTCATCATCCCGCACATCAGAAACATAGATCGCCTTGCCGGAGAGAGCCACCTGGCCCACCACGCCCTGGCCCAGGGGTAAAGGTTCGCGTTGCTGGTAAAAGTCGCCGGTGCGCTTGGCGGATCGCAATTCCAGGTGCGTGCCTTCTTCGTTAAGCAGAAAGACAGAACAGACCGTAGCATCCATGGCCTTGGCCGCCATCTCGGTGACGACATCCAGGATGTCATCCAGGTACTGGGGCGAGGTGATGACCTCGCTAACCTCGGCCAGGGCCAACATCTCTTCGATCTGCCTCTTTTGTTTATCGTACAGTTGGGCTTTGGCTAGCGCGCCGGCCGCCAGATCGCCGATCAGTGACAGGACTTCGATTTCGGCTTCTGTGTAGTCGTGGGGTTCGAAAGTCTGCACATTGAGCGCGCCGATGGGTTGGGACTCGATGACCAGCGGCACGGCCAGCAGCGATCGTAGGCTCTTCTCATCCGCCTCGTCGACCCATTTGAAGTGGCGATCATTCTGAGCGTCGGCCGCAAATACCGGCTTGTTCTGCTGGACCGAGAAACCGGTCATGCCCTGGCCGACTTTCAGCGTGGCCCGGCCTAAAGCGCGCCGAGCCAGCCCGGTCGTCGCCCGCAAAATGAGCGCGTCGCCATCTGGATCCAGCAAGTAGATCGTGGACGAATCGACATGCATCACCTCCGTCGTTTTGCGCACGATGAGGTCCAGGGTCGTATCCAGGTCCCAGGCGGTGCTCAAAGCCTGGGCTATCTCCCTCAACGCGGTTACGGCCGCGTCGCGGGTCGAATCAGGGTGAATCCTCATAGCCGATATTGTAAATCGGATGGTGTGGAGAACAACCTCCGCAGCCCAAGAGAGGTTGTTTCGCGCGCAGTAGGCCGAAATTGCATTTCGTCGCCGATTGGCAAAATCGGCCAACCAGGCACAATGTCTGCTATTTTATGAGACGCCTAAATGGCATGCTATCGAGTTTCCGGGAATATCGTTCAAGCCTATTTGATGAACAACATCTCCTGGTAAGTCGGCAAAGGCCATAGATCATCAGGGACCATTTCTTCCAAGGCGTCGGCGTGGGAACGCACGGCAACCATCAATGGCCGAATCTCATCACGCACATATTCCGCGCCAGCCAACAATTCCTCGTCCTCGAACAACAAAGCTTTGTCCAGCTTAGCCATGTCATCTTCTAGCAGCTTAGTGCAGGCGGTCACTTGTTCCAGGATCTTGGAATCATAGCTAACGCCGGCCGCCATCAA
Organism: Promineifilaceae bacterium (SeqCode); assembly: GCA_041570195.1. Lineage (GTDB taxonomy): Bacteria > Chloroflexota > Anaerolineae > Promineifilales > Promineifilaceae > UBA11865. The sequence goes on from JBFFWQ010000142.1 coordinate 1,716, forward strand.
GCTAGAGGTCATGGTCGCCAGCTCGGTCAGATAGCGGCTGGCAGCGGGTAAGATCATGGTTCGGCCGATGCGCAACATTAGCCGGGCCTCCATCTGAATGGCCATGACATACTGTTCCAGCTTCACGTCTAACCGGCTCTCCAGTTCGCGTTCTGTCAGGACGTTGTACTTGCCGAACAGTTCGATAGCTTCGTGACTGGTCAAGGCAGGCAGCGCGTCGGCCGTCGTTCGCAGATTCGGCAAGCCGCGTTCAAATTCCGCTTCCTTATGCCAGGCTTCTGAGTACCCGTCGCCGTTAAAGATGATCCGGCCATGTTCCAACACGATTTCTTTCAACAGGACCTGGATGGCCCCGTCCAGGTCGTCAGCGGCTTCCAACCTCGTCGCTATGTAATCCAATGACTCGGCGATGATCGTATTCAACACGGTCAGCGGCGTGGCCACAGATTGGCTTGAGGCAACGGCCCGGAACTCGAATTTATTGCCGGTGAAGGCGAAGGGGCTGGTCCGGTTGCGGTCGCCTGAATGGCGCGGCAGCGGCGGCAGCGTATCGACGCCCAAATTCAAGATGCCGCTGGGTTTGGAAGAAGTGGCGCCGCCATTCTTGATTTGCTCAAAGATATCGGTGAGCTGATCGCCCAGGAATATCGAAATGATGGCCGGTGGCGCTTCATTGGCGCCCAAACGGTGATCGTTGCCGGCCGAAGCGATGACGGCCCGCAGTACCTGGGCGTATTTATCAACCGCCCGAAGCACGGCGGCCGCTAAAACCAGGAACCGCTTGTTTTCATGCGGCGTGTCGCCCGGCTCAAGTAGATTGCCCAGGCTCTTGCTGCCGAAAGAGTAGTTGATATGTTTGCCGGACCCATTGACCCCGGCAAATGGCTTTTCATGGGTTAGACAGGCCAGGCCATACTTCTCCGCTACCCGCTTGAGAGTTAGCATGATCAGTTGCTGGTGGTCGGTGGATACATTGGCGTCTTCATGGGCCGGCGCCATTTCATATTGACTGGGCGCGACCTCATTGTGACGGGTCTTTACCGGCACGCCCAGCTTGAACAACTCATGCTCTGTCTCCAACATGCAGGCCAGGACCCGTTCCGGAATGGCGCCAAAATAATGGTCGTCAAATTCCTGCCCTTTGGGTGGCTTGGCGCCGAAGAGTGAGCGCCCGGCCGTAATCAGGTCCGGCCGGACCAAGAAGAAGTTCTGGTCAATCAAGAAATACTCTTGTTCCGCTCCGGTGACCGGGATGACCCGGGATCCGTCGTCGTCGCCAAATAGCTTCAGGACGCGTTGCGCCTGCTCATTCAAGGCCTTCATAGACCGGAGTACGGGCGTCTTTTTATCCAGCGCCTCCCCGGTCCAGGATACGAATACGGTGGGAATGCATAAGGTCGTGCCGTTGGGGTTCTCCAGGACGTAAGCCGGGCTGGTCACATCCCAGGCGGTGTAGCCGCGCGCTTCAAATGTCGGCCGGATGCCACCCGTGGGAAAGCTCGAACCATCCGGCTCGCCCATGATCAGCTGTTGGCCAGTGAATTTGGCGATGGCGCTACCGTCCCCATTGGGCGATAGGAAGCTATCATGCTTTTCGGCCGTCAACCCAGTCAGCGGGTAAAAGACGTGAGCATAATGGGTGGCCCCTTTTTCAATAGCCCAATCCTTCATGGCCATGGCTACCGCGTCGGCCGTGGAAGTATCCAGGGCGCTCCCTGCCTCAATGGTCTTCGTGATCGATTCATAGATCGCGGCTGGGAGTCGCGATTTCATCTCCTTGCCGTTGAACACGTTAACGGCAAACAACTCGCTGGTCGTCGTCTCCGCAAAGCTTAACGGTTCAGACATGGGTTTGTAGTTGATGACGGCCGAAATCGCCTTTAACCTTGCCTCATTGCCACTCATACAATCTCTCTCCTTGTTAATTTGAATCTATCACGCCAGCACTCTGTCGTCGCTGCCGAACTCCGGCTAACTCTTTGCCTTGATCAAGGCGACATCATGAACCTCTCTAAAATGTAAAACACCCCTGCGCTCGACTGTTGTCAGCATCAGGGGCGTCTTGGCCCAAAAAGGAATATTCGATTGAGATTCTACTTAACTTTACCCATCTATCTCAAAATCGTCAATGAAACACAAGTCCCAAACTACGATCCTCTCTTTTTGTGCACTCTGAACAATGCTCCCAATAGCTTCGCCAGCAAAGAAAGCGCCCAAGTACCGGGTATTTCCGCCGACGGCCGAGTAGTATATCATCAATCTCTGCTACGCGATCGCACGAAAATAAAATACAATTGTAGGTGGAAGACCTAGGTGCCAGGCTGAGTGCAATCTCAACTGGCCAATACTGTCACAAAGCGGATTCAGGTCTATGATTAGTGGGGATTGGCTATGAAGACTATTCAAACAGATGTCTTAGTGATTGGGGGTGGGGCGACAGGAACCGGGGTGGTGGCCGATCTGGCCTTGCGCGGCTTTCAGTGCGCCATTGTCGAGAAGCGCGATTTCACGCACGGCACTACCGGCCGCTATCACGGCTTGCTGCATAGCGGCGGCCGCTATGCGGTGAAAGATCCCAAGGCAGCCACCGAGTGCATCGAAGAGAATGTGATTTTGCGCAAGATACTGCCTCATGCCATCGAAGACACAGGTGGCTTTTTTGTGGTCACCCCTTGGGACGAGGACGCCTTCGGCGACAAGTTCATAGAGGGTTGCCACGATACCGGCGTGCCCTGCGAAGAGATAAGCATCGCCCAGATGCTGAAGGAAGAGCCGCATCTGAACCCGGGAATCACGCGCTGTTTCCGCGTGCCCGATGCTTCGGCCGACTCCTTCCTGGCTACCCAATCGGTGGTCGAGCTGGCTCGCCAGAATGGGGCCAAGATCCTCAATTACCATGAGGTGAAGAAACTCATTCGCCAGGGAAACAAGGTGCTGGGCGCGGTTTGTCACGACCTGGTGCGCGACGAAGAGGTGACCATTCTGGCCGACATGGTCGTCAACGCCTCCGGCGCCTGGGCCGGCAAAATCGCAGAAAAGGCCGATTTGGAGGTCAATGTGACAGCCGGCAAGGGCACGATGCTCGCCGCCAGCTATCGCATTATCAATACGGTCCTAAATCGCTGCAAGATGCCGGCCGATGGCGACATTATCGTGCCCGTTCATACCGTCTCCATCATCGGCACCACCGACGAATCGGTGCCCGATCCGGAGCATTTCGCCATCGAGCCCTGGGAAGTGCAGCTGATGATGCAAGAAGCGGAGAAATTGATTCCCGGCTGGAAGGATCTGCGCATGCTGCGCTGCTGGGGCGGCGTCCGGCCACTGTACCAGGAAACCAAGGTGGCCGATACCCGCGACGTGACCCGGGCCTACACCTTGCTGGACCATGAAACGCGAGATGACGTGACCGGTTTTATCACCATCACCGGCGGCAAGTGGACCACTTACCGCCAGATGGCCGAAGTGACGGTGGACCGGGTCTGCGAGAAGCTAGGCACAGAGCGGCCGTGTACGACCCATGAAGCCGTGGCTCCAAACCCCTTTGAGCACGGCCGTAATGGCGCACACGGTAACGGCCGCACCCACCACGTGCTGGGTCAACGGCTGGCCGAAACCGAAGAGAAAAAGGGCTTTGGTCAGTTGATTTGCGAGTGCGAATTGGTCACCCGGGCCGACGTAGAGTATGCCCTCACCGAAGGACGAGCCAACACCATTGACGACATCCGGCGCGACATTCGGGTGGGCATGGGGCCCTGCCAGGGCGGCTTCTGCACCCTGCGGGTGGCCGGCATCTGGCACGAGGTGAAAGAGTCGACCATCGAGGAAACAAATGTGACCCTGCGGGATTTTCTGCAAGAGCGTTGGAAAGGGCTCATGCCCGTTCTGTGGGGGCCACAGTTGAAGCAGGAGCGATTGGACGAACTCATCTACATGAGCGTGCTCAACGCGGACCATTTGCCGGGAGAAAAGGCGTCTCGTCTGCGACCGGCCATGTATGATAAAGGTACTGTTCTGCATAATCCGGACGCGGTGACGTAGGTATAACATGGAAACTAAAAACGAAGTCCTGGTGCTTGGCGCCGGCTTGGCCGGTTTGATCGCCGCCTGGCAGGCCAGCGCTCGGGGTAAGAAGGTTCGACTAATCAGTAAAGGCTGGGGCGCCACACACTGGCATACTGGCTGCGTGGATGTCCTGGGTTATTGGCCGGTCGGCGCTGAAGAGGCCATAACCAATCCTGGACAGGCGATTCCCAAACTCCTGGAGGCCAATTCCGGCCATCCCTACGCGCGTGTCGGTCTGGATAGCATCTCCGAAGCTCTGAAAGCGTTGCAGGACCTGTGCGCACAAAACGATTATCCGTTGCTCGGATCACTGGATAAGAACTGGCGGCTGCCGTCGGCTGTAGGCGCCCCCCGGCCGACTTGCTTGGCGCCGGCCGCGATGATCGCCGGAGATTTGGACGATCAAGCGCCCATCCTAGTGGTGGGCTTCAAGCACTTTAGCGATTTCCAGCCCAATCTGGTCGCCGACAATCTGAAGCAAATCGGACTGTCGGCCAGCTATGCTGTCCTCGATTTGCCCTCCCTGGCTCAGCGACACGGCTTCACTGGCATTATCCTGGCCCAGATGATGGAGCAGGAGGCTTTCCAGGCCGAGGTCGTCAAGGCGATCCGGCCCCATCTGGCCGATGCGGCCCGCATTGGTTTGCCGGCTGTGCTAGGTGTGCAAGGCGCCAGCGCCGTACACAAGGCGTTCGAAGAACAACTGGGCTTACCAGTGTTTGAGATTCCCGGCTTGCCCCCATCAGTGGCCGGTATCCGGCTGCATCACATCCTCAAAGACGCCATCGAGGGCAATGGCGGGCGGGTATTTGACGGCATGGAAGCAGTCGGCTGTGAAACGCAGAACGGCCGGGTCGCGGCCGTCTACACCGAGACGGCGGCCCGCAATCGTTCTCATCGCTACCAACAATATGTGCTGGCTACCGGGGGCATCCTTGGCGGCGGCATCACGGCCGACCATGCTGGCCAGGTGCGGGAAGTGATCTTTGATCTGCCGCTTGATACGCCGGAGAGCCGGCTGGAGTGGTTCCGGCAGGATTTCTTGGACGCCCAGGGCCATCCGATTTACCGGTCTGGCGTCGTGGTGGACGACAACTTGCGGCCGCTGGATGGTGACGGTGGCGTTCTTTACGAGAATCTCCACGCGGCCGGCACGACATTGGCCGGCTGCGACGCCATCGCCGAGCGGTCGTTTGACGGCGTGGCGCTGGCCACAGGCTATGTAGCCGGCCGGTTGGTAGCTAGCGCCTAGTGATTGGTGACCGGAATCTACTATTCGAAGTTCAGGAAGACCTATGACTACAAGTAACATCTGGGAAGCGCTGTTAACCATCGAAGAACACGAGCACAAGCCCGTGGAATTGACGGTCGATCAATGCATTAAGTGCAACATTTGTGTGACCGCCTGCCCGGTTACGGCCGTCACCGACCTGTTCCCCGGCCCCAAGTACGAAGGGCCGCAGGCGGGCCGGTTCCGCCATCCGGGCCAACCAACACCCGATCACTCTGTCGACTATTGCAACGGCTGCCGGGTGTGTAACATGGTTTGCCCGACGGGAGTCCGCATCGCCGAGATCAACGGCCGGGCCCGGGGCGACATCGTCCAGGCTGGCCACGTCTCTTTGCAGCACTCGCTGCGCAACAACCTGATCGCCCGACCCGAGCTGTTGGGTAAGCTAGCCCAGCCGGTGGCCCCCCTGGCCAACCTGTTGTTGCATAGCGGCTTCGGCCGTTTCTTCGCCAAGCTGTTCCTCGATATCGCCCCCGAGGCGCCATTACCCCGATTCTCCAGCGAACGCTTCAGTAAATGGGCTCAGAAGCGGCCGGATCGGGTACAAAGTGAGCGCAAGGTCGTCTACTTCCATGGTTGCTCGACAGAATACTTCGAGGCCCGTGTCGGCAAAGCGGCCGTGCAAGTATTGGAGGCCAACGGCTTCGAAGTCCTCATCCCGGAACAGAACTGCTGTGGTTTGCCCCTGCTCTCGAACGGTGAATTTGATGCCGCCCGAGCCTACCACGAAAGCAATATCGGCAAGCTGATTAGCTACGTGAAACAAGGCTATGTGATTGTCGGCACCTCGACCAGTTGTACATTGACTCTCAAAGAAGAGGCGCCGGAGCTACTCTTTTATTATACGGACGACGCCCAGCTGTTGACGGCCAATACCTTTGACATCGGCGAGTTCCTGGTTCATTTGCTCGACGAGGGCCAGTTGAAGACGGACGATTTGAAGCCCATTCCCATGAAGTTGGCCTATCACCCACCCTGCCAATACAGGGCCCACCGTGTCGGCCAGCCCAGCGTGGAAATCATGGACATGATTCCGGAACTGGACATCGTCGAAAGCCAGGCTGCCTGTTGCGGCATTGGCGGCACCTACGGCTACAAGGCCGAGAAGTATGGCATCTCAATGAACGTGGGCCGGCCGCTATTCGATTTCGTCCAGGAAGTCGACGGGCCGGTCGCGGTTTGCGACAGTGAGACCTGTCGCTGGAACATTGAAAAGGTCACCGGGGTGCCCTTCGTCCACCCAATAGAGTTGTTGGCGGCCGCCTACGGCTACGAGACAGAAGGACCGCTGGCGGAGGTGTTTAGCCAGGCAAATTAGATTGCCTGCGGCCGGCTGGATGTTGTCGTCCGTCATACTCTGGGGGTGAAGGTCCAGAAACTTGCCAGGTGCCAGTGCTAATCTGGTCGTGCTGCCGACACCGGAGTATGATCCGCCATTACCATGACCAACTCAATCTATCTCACCACTGTCGAGCCCTACAGCGGCAAGTCGCTGGTTTCACTGGGCATCACCGAGCTTCTTCTGCGCCGCACACCCAAGGTGGGCATCTTTCGTCCCGTGATCGAAGCGCCCCCGGACAAAGGCTGCGACAAGAATATCGAGCTGCTCATCGCCTATTACAACCTGGACCTCGACTATAAAGACACCTACGCCTTCTACCGCCACGAGGTAGCTGACTTGATGGCTGAAGGGCGATACGACGAGGTGCTGGACACCATCATCGAGAAATACAAGGCGCTGGAAGAGAAAAACGATTTTGTGCTCTGCATCGGCTCAGATTTTGAGGAGGGTGGATCGGCCGTCGAATTCAACTACAACGCCGACATCGCCCGTAACCTGGGCAGTCCAGTTCTTCTCGTCACCAGCGGCGGCGACAAGACGATCCCGGAAATCATCAACGAGGTCAAAATCGCCGTCGAAGCGTTCGAAGAGAGCGGCTGCCAGATCCTGGGCGCGGTCGTCAATCGTACTGATCCGGAAATCATCGACGACCTCTTGGAAGCCATGGAAGATGAGATGCCTGAGGCGCATGCGCTCTTCTCGGTGATTCCAGCGCGCGACAAGCTCAGCAGCCCGACGGTAAAAGAAATCGCGGATTACATGGATGCGCGGGTACTCTACGGCGGAGATCAGCTTGAAAACCTGGCCTATGAGTACGTGGTCGTGGCCATGAACATCGCCAATTACTTGCCTTATGTGCGCAACAATGCGCTGCTCATTACCCCGGGCGACCGCTCCGATGTGCTTCTCAGTGCCTTACAGGCGCACCAATCGCAAAATTACCCCAAGATCGCCGGCATTTTACTCACCGGTGGGCTCAAGCCGCCAGACGCGGTCGACCGCCTCTTAACCGGCCTGAGTGATATCGTGCCCATTCTTTCAGTGCCGGAAGGCACCTACCAGACCACCATGCGCATTGGCCAGGTTCGTTCCTACATCAGCGCCGATGCCAACGCCAAAATCCGTCTCAGCCTGCGCCTTTTCGCCCGTCATGTAGACACCGTCGCCCTGGAAAACCAACTGGTCAACTTGCCCGATCAAGGCATCACGCCGCGCATGTTTATCTATAACCTCATCCAGCGAGCCAAATCAGATAAGCAGCACATCGTTTTGCCGGAAGGTAATGACGAGCGCATCCTCAGGGCCTCCGCTTCGCTCAGGCGCCATGACGTGGTAGACATCACCCTGCTCGGCCATCCGGCCGAGGTAAAGAACCTGATTTACGGTCTGGGGTTCACCCGCGAATTAGGTGATTTGCCCATCGTCAATCCCGTGGAGTCGCCCGATTACGAGGATTACGCCCGGACGCTCCTGGAATTGCGCCGGCACAAAGGCATGAACATGGATATGGCCCTGGACCAGATGTCCGATGTTTCCTATTTCGGCACCATGATGGTCTACAAGGGCGTGGCCGACGGCATGGTTTCCGGCGCGGCGCACACGACGCAGCATACCATTCGACCCGGCTTACAATTTGTGAAAACAAAACCCGGTGTCTCCGTCGTGTCATCGGTCTTCTTCATGGCCCTGTCTGATCGGGTGTTGGTCTATGGCGACTGCGCGGTTAATCCCAATCCCAACGCCGAACAACTGGCGGAAATTGCCATCTCGTCGGCCGAGACGGCCGAGAAGTTTGGCATCGTCCCGCGCGTAGCCATGCTATCCTACTCCTCTGGCGCGTCGGGCGAGGGTGAGGATGTGGAAAGAGTGCGCCAGGCGACGCATCTGGCTCAAGAGCGCCGGCCTGATCTGATGATCGAAGGCCCTATCCAATACGACGCGGCCGTCGCCCTTGACGTGGCCCAAAAAAAGATGCCCAAGTCGGAAGTCGCCGGCAAGGCCACCGTCTTCATCTTCCCCGACCTCAATACCGGCAACAACACCTATAAGGCCGTGCAGCGCGAAACGGGCGCCATCGCCATTGGCCCCGTCTTGCAGGGCCTTAACAAGCCGGTCAACGATCTCAGCCGCGGCTGCACGGTGGAAGACGTGGTCAACACCGTGGCCATCACCGCCGTGCAGGCGCAGGCAGAATAAAATGTCGCTAAGGTTTCACGAAATCGCCGAACACAATCATCGGATTCTCAACCCATTCAGCTACGACAAGCTAATGTTGGTGGGTGAAATCTGCCGGCTCAATGCAGATACTCATCAGCTTGATTTGTGTTGCGGAAAGGCTGAAATGCTGTGCCAGTGGTCCCGTCAGTGGGGCATTCGCGGGACGGGAGTTGACATCAGCGGCACGTTCCTCGAGGCCGCCAGAAACCGCGCCATTGAACTAGGGGTAGCAGACAGAATCACGCTAGTTGAAGATGATGCCGCGCAATACGCGCCCAAGCGACTAGAGTATGATGTGGTGAGCTGTATTGGCGCAACCTGGATCGGCGACGGATTGGCCGGCACCCTTGACCATATGCTACCAACACTCAAATCTGATGGATTGTTGCTGGTCGGAGAACCTTATTGGATTGTCCCACCTCCTGAAGCCGCCTATGAGTTGATGGGGGTTACGGAGAACCAATACACATCCCTAGCCGGCACGCTTGACAGGATTGAATCGTCCGGATTGGAACTCGTCGAAATGGTGCTGGCGAATCCTGACGGCTGGGATCGATATGTCGCGGCTCAATGGATGGCTGTTGATAACTGGCTGCGGGCTAAACCCAGCGACGCAGACGCAGAAGCACTGCGCGCCTGGAATGCACATTGGAAGCGCATCTACCTCGAATATCAGCGCGACTATTTTGGATGGGGTATCTTTGTCACGCGTATCAAATAAGAGTCTCATTCATGAATATCCTCGTCATCAACTCGGGCAGTTCGTCCATCAAGTACCAGCTCTTCGACGGCCGGACCATGAACGTCCTGGCTGCCGGCATCGTGGAAAAAATCGGCGAACCTACCGGCCGCGTTAAGCATAACTACATCAAGGATCGGCGACCGGGGACTAGGGAGCGGCGATCGGGGATCGGGGATCAGGAAGCAAGGAGTGCGGAGCAGCAGATCCCCGACCATCGACGGGGGCTGTCCCTGATGGTCGATCTGCTGTTGGATAACGAAATCGGCGTTATCGAATCGCCGGAGGAAATTGCCGCCATCGGCCATCGCGTCGTGCATGGCGGCGAGCGTTTTAGCCGGCCCACGGTGATCGACGAAGAGGTCAAAGCAGCCATAAAATCGCTGATCCCCCTGGCGCCTCTGCACAATCCGGCCAATCTCACCGGCATCGAGGTCGCCCAGGAACTGTTCCCGACCGCGGTCCAGGTCGCTGTGTTCGACACCGCCTTCCACCAGACCATGCCCGCCAGGGCCTACCGCTACGCCGTGCCAACCAACTTGTATGAAGAGCATGGTGTCCGGGTCTACGGCTTTCACGGCACCTCGCACCTCTATGTGACCAAGCAGGCCATCGCTTATCTCGGAAAGCCGGCCGTCGATACCAATCTGATCACCGCCCACCTCGGCAATGGCTGCAGCATCACGGCCGTCAAAGGCGGTCACTCCATAGACACCTCCATGGGCTTCAGCCCCCTGGCCGGCCTGATCATGGGCACCCGCAGCGGCGACGTTGATCCCGCGCTGCCCTATTTCCTGGGAACCGCCCTGGACATGTCTTTCGCCGAAGTGGATCGCCTGTTGAATAAACAGAGCGGCATGCTCGGCCTGACCGGGCAAAACGACCTGCGCGAGATCGAGGAACGCCAGATGAAGGGCGACGCCGAGGCGGGGTTGGCGCTGGAGATGTACGCCTACCGCATCAAGAAGTACGTCGGCGCCTACATGGCTGCTCTCGGCCGCGTCGACGCCCTGGTGTTTACGGCCGGTGTCGGTCAACACAGCGACATCATTCGTCAACTCGTCTGCCAGGATCTCGACCATTGGGGCATTCTCCTGGACCCGGCGAAAAACAAGCGAGGCGGGATGGTGGCCGTCACCGAAATCCAGGCCGCTGACAGCGCCGTCAAGATCCTGATCATACCCACCAATGAAGAGTTGGAGATCGCCAGCGAAACCCGGGAGATTTTGGGGCAATGACCAGTGGTCAGTGGTCAGCTGACGGCTGACCGCTGCTAAGTTGAATAGGAGATAGATATGAAGAAAGTAACGCTCATTCTCGTATTCTTCTTGTTTTTGGCCGCCTGTAGTAGCTCTGAATCCGATGAGGCGCAAGAAGTGGACAGCGCGGAGCTAGAGCAAGCTTGTCTTGACGAGGGCGGCATATTCATCGCCGAGCACAACGAGTGCGAGGATATCTCGGAAGATGCCTGTACGGAACTGGGCGGCGAGTATGACGAATGCGCTTCCGCCTGCCGCCATGAGCCGGCCGACATGGTGTGCACAGCCCAATGTGTGCTGGTTTGCTCCTTCGACACTGAATCGTAACACCGAAGGCCCGGCCTGACGGTTGGCCGGGCCGCGCTCAATAACTCCTGGTTTCGGCCGGCAACGTTATCATAAGCGTAGCCCCCTGCCCCTCTTCGCTAGCGACCTCGATCCGGCTGTCGCGTGCCTTAACCAATTACTGAGCAATAGCCCGCCCTTGGCCACGCGACCTGGTGATGACAGTGTCACGAAATGCCGATGACTTCACAGAATTCAAGATACTCTCGAAGCGAGCAACTATGTTTGGGCTCCATTTCCTATTGCACATTTCTGCGCGAACATTGACAGTACCCTGATGTATGCGGGCACAACCTGAATCGGAGCCGCTTCTCATGTACTCCCTAGTCAGATCCGATTTTGAATCCTTTTGACCGTCCCGCCGTTATATCTATATAAGGGAATTGGCATTGTGCTTGATCCCAGTGATGCAGATTTGGTCCGATCAGCTCAAAAAGGAAATGTGAGCGCAATTGGCGAGTTATACGACCGTTACAATGAACGCATTTTCAAGTATGTCTGGATCCGGGTTTCTAATAAGCGCCGGGCAGAGGATTTAACCGGCGAAGTATTTGCGCGCATGATCACCCACTTACACGACTATAGAGAAATGGGCATACCGTTCTCCTCCTGGTTGTATCGCATTGCTTTCAATTTGGTGGTCGACTATTACCGCAAAGAAAAGAATCGCGCCCCGATTTTGCCTGCCCATCAAGCACAATTAGCCACCCAAGACGATGATCCGGTCGTCATCGTAGAACATAGGCTTACGGTAGAAAAGCTTCAACTTGCTTTAGACAAGCTGGACGAATCTCAGCGGGAAGTGATTATCTTGCGTTTTTTGGTCGGATTATCATTACGGGAAGTGGCCGGCGGCTTGGACAAAACTGTGGCGGCCGTCAAATCACTACAGCATCGTGGCCTGGTTGCGTTGCGCCTGGCCTTAGTGCAGGAGTAACCAAGGATCGTCAATTTATGAGCGCGTCGGAAAGCTTACTACAAAGAAGGCTGGCCCAACTCGAAGCCGGCGCACCGCTTGAACAATGCCTGCAAGGATTGTCCGATAACGAAGCAGAGATGCTGAGATTGGTCGACCAATTACGCACGCTTCAGTATCCAGTTCGAGATGGTAATGCCGTTGCCGCTCAGCGGCGGGAGCTATTGAACTTGGCCCTTGCCC
>JBFFWQ010000143.1:0-14111 GCA_041570195.1 Promineifilaceae bacterium (SeqCode)
ACTCCTGAATGAATCCTGTCAGCTTTCAGCTGTCAGCTCTTGCCTTTAGCTGTTGGCGGTGAGCTAATAGCTATAAGCGGTTCTGGTCGATCTTATCTGTTAGCTCGGTTCTTGAGTACGTTACTAGAGTCATGATCGTGGACTTGCGGAAAGATGACCCGCTCCGGCCGGCTCGAAGTGGCCGCCATGCCGGTATTCATCCTTCAACCTTCATCCGTCGGCTTTGATGCATAGCGGAGCACGAACACCAGGTCGTTGACATTGGTGCCGGTTTGACCGGTTATGAGTAGGCTTCCGGTCGCCTCTAGAAAATGGTAGCTGTCATTTCTGTCCAGGTGACGGTTCGCATCCAGTCCCATTGCCCGCGCCCGGATCATGGTTTCGCCTGTGACCAGGCCGCCGGCCGCGTCGGTCGGGCCGTCGTCGCCGTCTGTGGCGATGCTGACGACCACCGTCCCCGGCCGGCCGGCGATAGCCATCGCCGCCGACAGGGCCAATTCCTGGTTCCGGCCGCCCAGCCCGTCGCCACGCAGGGTGACCGTCGTTTCTCCGCCAAGGACGAGGCAGGTCCCCGGCCTGGCATCTCTGGCCAATGCGGCCACGACCCGCCCTACTTCTCGGGCCTCGCCTTCCAGGTGAGCCGTCAGCAGTTGCGCTTCAAAGCCTAGCTCGATTGCGGCGCCGATCGCCGCTTCGGCCGCGCCGCGAACGTCGCCGATGATGACATTTTGGACATTATCGAGGTCGGCCGGCGCTTCCGTCCCCAGCTGCTCGACCTGTCCCTGCACGGCCCGCCAATCTTCGGGCGACAGCCGGTCCTTGATCTGATAGCGATCCAGAGTGCGGCCGGCGGCGGCCGGATCATCGGGGTTGTTGACCGTAGGTCCGCTGCCGATGACGTCCAGTGGATTGCCCACGACATCGCTCAATATCAGGCTGACGCAAGCGGCCGGCGCGGCCAGGCGGGCCAGGCCGCCGCCCTTAACCCGATCTAAACGCTTGCGTACCGCGTTCAATTCGTTAATGGTGCAGCCACTGGCCAACAGAGCGTCGATCAGCCGGCCCCACTGGTCCAGGGGTAGGGTGGGTTGGGTGAGCAGGGCCGAGGCGCCGCCCGAAATGAGACATACGACCAGGTCGCCCGGCCGCGTCTGGTCCAACATGTCGACGACCTCGGCCGTGGCCGAGACGCCATAGTGATCAGGGACTGGATGGCCGGCGCGGCGAAGCTTCAGGCTTTCGGGTAAGGGGTCGGCGGCGCTGACCCCACCGGCGCCGGGCTCACCATCCGGAGGCGAGCTTTCATGCTTGGCGATGAGAACACCACCTGCCAGCGCCGGCCCCAGGATTCGAGCCGCGGCCGCGCCCATTGCCCCAGACGCTTTGCCGGCACCAACCAGAAAGACGCGCCCCCGGCTTAAATCGTACTGGCGCCGGCCGACGGCGAGTTGCTGACCGCTGTAGTACAGATGGCGCTCGATGGCCGCCGCCGGATCGGCTGCGGCTAGGCCGGCCTTAATCAGGCGCTGGACATGGTCCTGGTGTTGATCAAAACGCAACTGGCTCACTGCGCGAATAGAGGGCTCGTCATTGGCCACGTCAATGACGCCGTCAACGACTCCGTCACGGGCGCAGAGCGTTCACCGCTTGCGCGGCGGCTGCCTCTGGCGACTTGGCCAGCGACAAAACGTCAAAAAGAGCGGTGCCCAATGCGTCGAGCACTGCCCCGCTGGCTATTTCCGGAAATGGCTCGGCCCGGTCTAGCTCTTGCGTCAGGAAATCCGTGTAGTCGTCGTTCGCCGGCCACTGGTCAAAAGCGGAGCGCCGGGCCGGCAAGCGCAGGGCAGCCCGGCTCCAGTCGCCCATATTCGGGCCGGCGATCAGCCACTTCATCACATCGGCGGCGATCTCCTGGCGGGCTGGATCGGGCGAGCTAATTGCCCAGGCCCAACCACTAACCAACGGCGCCAGCGGTTCTGCGGGTCCGGGAATGCCGGCGAAGGCGCTGTTGATGCCCTCTTCCCGTCGAGCCAGGTACTGGCTGTCAACTGTCTGCACCGTGTTGGCCAATGTGCCAAAGGTCTGCCATGACTCCGATAAACTGGTCAGGCTGCTGGTTTCCAGCAGGATCACCCCGCTTGACCGGCCGTCGCCGAAGTGCTGCAAAGCGGCCGTCAGGGGCTCAACCTGCAACGCCGGCTGGTTTGATTCATCGGTCAAAACGCCGCCTTCGGCCAGGTATTGTTGAAGCAACATTTCTGCGCCGGCAGGACCGGCGCCAGGGAAGGCGAAACTGACCTGTTCCGGCTGAAGGAACGTCTCCCAGGTCAGGGGCACAGTCTCCGTGAAGATGGCCGTGCTGTAGGCCATATGGCTCAAGTTGCTTAGCGTCATCGGATAGCCGACCATCTGGTCATTGACCTGGCTTAGTTCGTGCGCGGCCGGGAACAGGTCTTCTACGTCACCCGGTTCGATGAATCCGTCTAGCGCGTAGATCAGTCCCTCGTTAGCGGCCGCGCCTAGCCCATTAACCGGCACGGCGATGAGGTCGGGCAGTACGCTGGGCGCCACGTCTCCCCCAAAGCGCAAATAGTTGACGATGCTGCCCCGGCCTGAGCCCGCTTTCACTTCGATGTCAAGCTGGACCTCAGGATGATTGGTCTCATAGGCCGCCAGTTGCTCGGCCAAGATCGAGCCGCCTGGCACATTCGCGGCCGGGGACAACTCCTCGACCACCCAGATTCGGATGGGCGGTTGCTCCTGGGGAATAGCTGCCTCGGTGGCCGGCGGTGTGACGACAGCCGTCGGCGTTGCGCCAGGCGTGGCCGTGACCGTTGGCGACGCGTCCTCACTTGCCGCAGACTCCTCACCGTTGAATAGCGAGCAACCCGGCAACAGAATAAGTAAGAACAATAACGGAATAAACAAGCGATTCATATCGTGAAGTATAGTACAAATCGAGCCGGAGGCGAGTGAGAGAGACAGGGGTTATTGGACACTGCTTGGTGGGCGCTCGGCAACGGGCGGTGCGAAGTCAGGTCGTCGGCAGATTGGCCAATAGCTTCAACAATCCGGCGCGAAAATCGGCCTTGCCGCCGTGCGATGGGTGGCGCAGCATGTGGTAGTCGCTCACACCGGCCTGCGTCAGGGCCGCGGCCGCGCTCTTACCCACAGCGGCCACAACCCTGACCGGGATCAGATCTATCAGCTCGACCAGGAAGCTCGCGCCCAGCTTTAGCTCGTCTGCCCGCGGCCGCCGATTGGACAACGGCCGCCCTGACCAGTGGGGATGAAACGGAAACGCGTTCCACAGCAACGGTCTGGGCCAGAGGCTGTCCAGGGTCGACCAGACGATTGTCGCCGTGGCCTCCTTCGCGACACCGGCGTGTCCTGATGCCTTCCGGTATCCGGCCGGGCGTCCGAAGGGTCGGATACGCTCGTTCAGCAGAATGGCCTCGCTGGTGAAGGGAATGCCGGTCAACCGGCAGCCACGATAGCCGGGCGCCTCGCCGACCAATAGCAGCGCCGGCCCGGCCGCGGTCATCTGGTCCAGGTAGAGGTTCAAATTGGCCCGCCGAACGGCATTGGCCTGGGCCACATGGCCAGATAGATAGCCGGCGTATTGATTGAATGCAGGTCCCTCAATCCGGGCACCGCCCAGGCGAGTCACAAAATCGTTCAGCGGATCCATCGTCACAGAAGAAAAGCGGGGCACAAGTCGTCCTGCGCCCCGCTCACAATGCTATTCAGCTTCTATCGCCTGAACGTTTTTCCCAAAATGGCTCAGTAGCGAAGCAACGCGCCAATGCTGCCGGCTTTTTCCAGTTCTTCGCTATCGCTGATGAGTTCTACTTTGCCGCCCTGCTCCATGGTTCGCGACGCAGCCGCTTCGACCACGTCCTCGATGGCGACCAGCGGCGCGCCAAAAGGTGACTCGCCGCTGTACGCGCTCAGGTAGGTCGCTTCCTCATCACTGAAGCCGCCGGCGCGGTAACCGTCGCTGACGACCAACGTCTGGACCCGACCGCCATTCACCGTTTTCAGCGTGGCGTCAAGGCCCACCACGGCGTTGCCGCCCTTGGCCGCCGTCACGATCATCGACTGCACTAGCTTGCGTTCGCGTTCGGCGTTGGCCTCGTGCAATAAGGCCAACGACCACTGCCGGATTTCATGCTCTCCGGCAGTCATATCGGCCGGGAAGGTGCCGGCGATGCAGCTTTGTAGTTGCTTGGAGAGGTTGTCGCGGAAGCTGGCCACATTTTCGGCCGTGCCGCCCAAGAATAGGCGCCGAATGGGCCGGCCATTGAAGAATTGTCCAGCAGCCGCCGCCGATTCGCGCATGTTGCGCTGAACAACTTCTTCCTCGTGCCGGCCGCCCTGTCCCCCGCGCTGCCCGGGGGCCGACGAAGTGCCCCCGCCGCGGGCCGAACCGCCGCCCAATTTCTGCTTGCGCACGTCGTCGCCCATGGTGCCGCCCGCCTCCTGCAATTCTCCGAGATGGTACTCGAAGAACTTGGCGCCGATGCGGTCGACGACGGCCACGCCATAGTGGGCATAATACTCGATCAGGTGGTTGAGTGGCTTCACATACGGTCGCCGGCCGACGCGAACACGGTTTCGAACGGAGATGGCCGAAGGATAAGCGCGGAAGAAATCTGCATCGTCACAGGCAAAAACAGCCAATCCAGCTTTGGTCCAATCAAATGTGAGATCCAGGTATTGTTCGATTGCTGAGGCGTCTTTGCTCCCAACCCCGGCCTCCTTAAGAAGGGCGCGGGCTTGCTTCTTGATCGTTTCATTGCTCTGCTGCGAGGTATCAACGTCCAGATACAGACTGGTCACAAACGAGTCGCCTGCATCCATGGCCAACAATTCCTGCAAATCCTCTTGCCTAATCATTCTGTCCTCCTACCTTGAATGAACTGCTTGCATTTGAGAAGCCCAGCATGTCCTGGACACTGTCCAACTGGCTCTAACTAATAGCCAGGCTTCCGACACTTAACGCATGGTGGCGGTCGCCAAAAACCAACCTATAGACGCCACCGTTTCAAAAATAGTTCGATTATGGTCGGGCGCCAAGAGTTAATGGCACCGAGACCGTTTCTCCATCACGCACGACTGTCAGGTCGACGGTTTCACCTACCTCGGCATTGAAGACGAGATAGGCAATGAGCGCCTCGGTGTCTTGTACTGGCTCGCCGTTGATGGCGATGATCAAGTCACCGCCCCGGCCGTCGTCATCTTGGGCCGGGACCAGGCCCGCATCGTCGGCCGGGCCATCAGCTGTCACGCCAGTGACGTAGGCGCCGCGCGCCTGCGTCAGGTCGAAGCGCTCCTGTAAGTTCAAATTCAATGACTGTATCTGGACGCCCATGTAGGCGTACACATAGCGACCCTCGTCGATGAGCTTCGGAATGATGCGGGTGACGGCATTCACCGGGATGGAAAAGCCGACACCGGAATTGACGCCGGTGGTGCTGCGAATGGCGCTATTGACGCCTATCACCTCACCGGCCAGCGTGATCAGCGGGCCGCCCGAGTTGCCGGGGTTGATCGGCGCATCGGTCTGGATCACCTTAGGCAATGAGTAGCGGCCGCCGCTGCCGTCCAATTGGCGCTGTGATTCCAGGCTGCGGCCGAGACCGCTGACGATACCCAGCGACATAGAACCCTGCTCGCCGAAGGGGTTGCCGATGGCGATGACCAATTGGCCAACCTTGAGTAGGTCGGAGTTTCCGATCCCAATCGCCCGGGCCTCTTCGGGTAACGAATCGACCTTGATCACGGCCAGATCGCTATCAACATCGTTGCCGACCACCTCTGCTCGCCGGCGACTGCCATCGGCAAAAATCACCTCAAACTCATCACCGTCCTCAATCACGTGATTATTGGTGACGATGTGCCCCTGGTCGCTGTAGATGAAGCCGCTGCCGCTGCCCAAAGGCGCAAAGTCATCGCGGCTTGTGTAGACCAGGATGTGAACGACCGACGGGTTAACCAGCTGGTAGAGTTCGATCAGTTTGCTTTCGAGATCGAGCGTCGTGACCAGTCCTTCGCGGTTGGCTATGGGTTCGCTTTGGTCCTCGGTCGAAGACTCGCCTGGGGCGACTGTTGGGCTGAGGGTGGGTAACGCCACAACCTCGGCCGCCGCCGGCTCGCTGCTGGCCGACTCATCGCCGAAGGGGTTAAATGAGCACGCAAGCGCCGCCATCATTAGCAGCATGAGCGGCAACACAAAAATACGCGTTCTCTTAATCAGCATGATTGTGTCCTTGTTCTGTTCTTGGTCTGAATCGGCTTATTTCCGGGTCATAGCCGCCCGCAACCGTTAACGCCCCTCACTCAAGAGCTCTTAGTTTCGTTCACCTCGGCCAATTGCTCGTACAGACGCCGTTCTTCATCGCCAAGGCTTTCAGGCACACGAATGCGGACCCGGGCCAGTAAATCGCCGTAGGCGCCTTTCGCCTTGGGGTCGGGCATGCCTTTGCCTTTCAGCCGAAAGGTGCGACCGCCTTGCGTTCCCGCCGGAATCGTCAATCTAACTGTGCCGCCCAGCGTTGGAACGGACGCTTTTCCGCCCAAGACGGCCGTCGTCACGTCGACGGGAACATCCACCTTCAGATTGATGCCTTCGCGCTTGAAAGTCTCGTGAGGAATGACCCGAACCACCAGGAACAGATCCCCCGCGCCGGACGGGCCTTGTTCACCTTTGCCGCGGTATCGAATCTTGGAGCCGGTCTTGACTCCAGGCGGTATTTTGGCCGTGAACTGGCCGCGACTGGCGTGGGAACCACCGTTGGCGTGGGCCACGGTGCGCTGTGTACCCTGGTAAGCCTCTTCAAGGGAGATGTCGACCCGCTGCTCGATGTCCCGGCCAGCGGCCTGGGTCTGCCGGCGGAACATCGCCTCCGGATCTTGGCCGCGCGTTTGCCCGCGCATGCTGCCACCGCCGAAAACGGTGCGGAAAAACTCGGAGAAGCCGCCGCCCCCGCTGCCGAATAGATCTTCGAAGTCGATGTTGACAGAGCGATAGCTGCCGCCTGGCCCACCGGCCGCCGCCCATTGCGAAAAATCGAATCCGTCAGGCGCGCCACCCATTTGCTGGTAGCGATGATAATTCTGGCCCAACTGGTCGTACTTGGCTCGGTTTTCCGCGTTCCCCAGAACCTCGTAAGCCTCGTTTATCTCCTTAAACTTGTCTTCGGCTGACTTGTCGTCGGGGTTCTTGTCGGGATGGTATTGGCGGGCTAACTTACGATAGGCACGCTTAATATCCTTCTCGGTCGCACTCTTTTCGACACCAAGGATCCTATAGTAATCTCTATATTCCATTGCCGTTATTGTAAGGGTCGCCAATTAATGGTGTCAAGGGCATCAGACCGTTCTTATATAATGCTAACAGACATTAGAGCGGGGGGATCTAGGGAGCTTCGCCCCGCTTAAAATCCAAGCAAAACCTGGTCAATTTCCTGGAAACTGAGCCATCTATTTGCCTGCCAGACCGTTGGTGAGTTTCCCAGATATTCAGTACCTAGTATAGGAACATAGGCTTGCCGAGCACGTTGTAGACCTTGGGCCGGTACTGCTCGGTGTCATACAGCTCGTCTACGTCGACGCGTTTGACGCCCATGGCCACTTCGCTCATAGGGATATGGGTGTACTTACCGTCACGCAATGAGACCATGCGGCCGCTTGATCCTTCGCTTATCAGATCCATGGCCAGGTTGGCGAAGTTGACGGCCACCATTAAGTCCAGGGCGTCCGGCGCGCCCGAGCGCATCATGTAGGACAGGCGCTGGTACAGGATATGGAAGCCGGTCAGTTTCTTCAATGCTTCGCCCACGATTTCGCCGATGCCGCCCAGTTTGCGATGGCCATAAGCGTCTGCTTCGCCATATTCGATGATCTTGCCGCCGACGATGTGGGCGCCCTCGCTAATAGTTACCATGGCGTAGTTGCTGGGGTTCTCGTTTTTGTCGCGCACCAGCAGTTCGGCCAGGTGCTCCGGGTTGAAAGGCACCTCGGAGATGATGGCCCGATCAACACCGGCCAGGTAAGAGGTGACCAGGCTGGTCTCGCCTGAATTGCGGCCAAACAATTCGATCACCGCGATCCGCTCGTGGGAGCCGGCGCTGGTGCGCAGTTGATGGATGATCTGCACGCCGCGGGTGACGGCCGTACTGAAGCCGATGCAATAGTCGGTGCCATAGACGTCGTTGTCCATCGTTTTGGGTATGGCCACCACCGGGAAGCCCTCGCTGTGCAGTCGTTCACCGTAGCTGAGCGTATCGTCGCCGCCGATGGGGATCAGCCGCTCGATGCCCAGGTGCTCCAGGTTCTCCAATACGTGAGGCGTGAAATCGCGCAGTCGTTCATCTTTGGCTTCGGCCTCGGGATGCTCGGGGTCGGTCAGGAACTGCGGCACGTCGGCGAATTTCACCTTGCCCGGATTAGTGCGGCTGGTGTGCAAGAACGTGCCGCCGCTACGGTCGATGGTGCGCACGGTCTTCTTGTCCAGGGTCAGACTGTACCTGTCGATCGTCTTGGGGTCGTCGCGATTGATGTACAACAAGCCACCCCAGCCGCGGCGGATACCCAGCACTTCGTGGCCTTCTTCGACGGCCCGGCCGACGACGGCTTTGATGCACGGATTCAGGCCAGGGACGTCCCCGCCGCCGGTTAATATTCCAATCTTCATCGTAGCTTCTCCTCAAGAAATGGCAAACAGATTAACATAGTCTTCACGGAATAAACGGATTAGGACAGAATTAATCAGATGGTTGATCGTCAGCAGGTGAGCTTGGGCCGGGCTGGGCCAGGATACGGGCCACCGGCCGCAAGCCCAGCCACCACTGCTGGCGCGGCCGGCTAAAGCGGCGGTCCATGAGCCGCGGTACGTCTTGCAGGTCGGTGAAGACGATGCGGCCGGCCTGCTGGCCGATACAGGCGCTGCGCGGCTCGTCTTCGTCCATATGCTCTTCAATATGGTCAATACACATAGCCGCCAGTCGCGTGGCCATGATCCGGTCGAACGGCGATGGGTTGCCGCCCTGTTGGATGTGGCCCAGGATAGCCCAGCGCACGTCGAATAGATCGCCGCCTTCTTCTTCAAAAAGGGCGGTCATGAAACTGGTCGTATAGGTGACATTGGCCAACTCGTTGCGAATCATCACCCCCAGGCGCTTGCCCTGGCTGAAACCTCGTTTGAGCTTGTTGACGTCCTCCACCATGTCTTCCAGGGTCACGCCTTCCTCCGGCAGATAGACTCGTTCGGCGCCTGTGGCCAGGGCGCTCATCAAGGCCAGGTAGCCGCACCAGCGGCCCATGACCTCGACCACGAAGGCCCGCCTGGACGCGACAGCCGACTGTTTGATCTTGTCCACGGCCGAAACGATATTGTTTAAGGCTGTGTCCGCGCCAATGCTCAACTCCGAGGCCGGCAAGTCGTTGTCGATCGTCGACGGCAGGCAAAGGATGGGTATATTGAAGGCCGGAAACAGCTCGCGCCGGCTGTGCAGCTCCAGGACCGCCTCATAGCCGCTCCAACCGCCAATCATCAGGATGGCGTCGATTCGCTGATCTTCTAGAGTGCGGGCGATGGCGTAAAGATCGCCCTCGTCCGGTATCTTGCGGTTGGTTCCCAACATGGCTCCACCGCGGTGAGCCCAGCCGTTGACGCTCATCCAACCCAATTCCTCGATATCGCCCCTAATCAGCCCTTCGAAGGCGTTGCGCACGCCCAGCATGGTGTGGCCGCGATCAATGCCCAGGCGCACGGCCGTACGCACGGCCGCATTCATACCCGGGGCTGGGGCGCCGCCATGCATCACCGCCAGGCGCAGTTGCCGCTGGCCCGGCGTGGGTTCGCGCGGCGTGGCCCGGATCAGCGTCCGCAAGGTCGCAAAGGCGGCCGCGAAACTGCCGCCGCGCGTCTGCATGGCCCGCCGGAAATCGTGATCGGCGATGGCTTCGGCCACGCCGTTGGTGCGGTTCAGGCAGACCGACAGCGGCGTACGGGTGATCTTATTGCCGCGCATGCCAATAACCGGCACCCCGTCGTTGAAATCCTCTTCCAGGATCGCCTCGACGGCCGCCGCGCCCAACAAGGTGCTCAAATTGCGGTCAAAAGCGCTCGGCGATCCGCCGCGCTGCACGTGGCCCAGGATGGTCACCCGCGTATCTTCGCCCAGCTTCTCCTCCAAGACTTGCTTGACATAAGCGCTGGAGATGGCATTGCCATCCCGGTCCCGCGCGCCTTCAGCCACCACGACCACGCTGTCGCGCCGGCCCATCTGGCGCCCTTTGCGCAGCACCTCGCACATCTTGTCTTCCCAGTTGGGCAAATTGGGCGGATTCTCGGGGATCAAGATCCAGTCGGCGCCGCTCGCCAGGCCGCTCATCAGGGCCAGGTAGCCGCAACGCCGGCCCATGACCTCGACCACGAAGGAGCGTTGATGGCTGGCGGCCGTGCTGGAGATGGCGTCGATGGCCTCCACGATGCGGTGCAGGGCGGTGTCGGCGCCGATGGTCATGTCGGTGCCGTGAAAATCGTTGTCGATGGAGCCGACCATGCCGACTACGGCCAGTTCTCGATGGCGTTGGGCGGTCTCGACGTCGATGCGGCCGGCCTCGACCAGTTCATCCAGCAATCCCGGCCATTCCTGGCGGAAGATGTGGGCGCCGGTCAGGCTGCCGTCGCCGCCGATGACGATCAGGCCTTCTATACCCTTGGATACCAGGTTGTAGGCCGCTTCCAACCGGCCCGGCCGCTCCAGAAACTCCCGGCAGCGAGCCGAGCCGATGGCCGTGCCGCCCCGATGTAGGATGCCGCCGACGTCGCTCCAGCCGATCGGCCGGATCCGGTCACCGCCGTCGACCATGCCCTGGTAGCCCTCGTAGATGGCGTACACTTCCAGGCCGCGATCGATGGCCACGCGGACGACCGCGCGCACGGCCGCGTTCATCCCTTGTGCGTCGCCGCCGCTGGTAAAAACGCCAATCCTCAACAAAGTTCTTCTTCCCACTAACTGCTGACCGTGAAACGATTACGAATCGATCACCATATTCTGGCCCAAATGCCATAGAAGTCAATAATCGTGAATACTGAATTCTTGATAGCGATTTGTGAACCGAGCGCCACGTCAGCGGGCAGCCACCTCACCATTTACCCTTCACAATTCACACCTAACTATTCGCTCCTGGCGGAAGAGTTTGCTAGAATGTCATCACCTGCCCTCGTAGCTCAAAGGACAGAGCGACGCACTCCTAATGCGTAGGTTGACGGTTCGAGTCCGCCCGAGGGTACTCGTGTTGGGGGGAGCATTATCTTTTAAGGTTTTGGGTTTTGGGGCCGGTTCCGTAGCTTATTCGTAGCTTACAGTCCTGAGAACTCCGATTTTTCACTCTGTACGTTTTCAACGGAACTGGGACAGTTTAGGGTGAAAAATGAGGGGGCATTTCAACCTCCACGATTACGAAGTTGCTGGCTGTTGACGATTCAATCGGCGGCTCGCCTGCATCGTCTTTTCTTTGATTTGGTCGTGTCTTGATTGAATCTGCGTGGCTCCGCCGAAGTACATGTCGGCCGGGGTCACATGGCCAATCGATTCATGGTAACGCTGCTCGTTTTAACACAACCGCTATTTGTTAAAGGATTCTATCACGTGTAGAATGACATCACCTGAGCGATCCCTGTCCTGCAGGTTCACATGCGTGAAGTCGGTGGTTCCAGTCCGTCCGCGTTCACTCTATTGTACCCGATGGCGAAAACCTCTCTTATTTCTAACTACTGATTTGTCCCATAGTTTCTGAAGCTGAACAACTCATCCACCACCTATTCTTGTTTCATTAGGGGCGGGGTGAGTCATGTTTCACGCCCGGAAGTAGTCTCTCTCTTTTTCTGCAAAAGTATCCTAAACACCCAAGTTGTGTAATATAGAGGGAAGGGGATATTTCCTCGTATGAAAGAGCGTTGTTGCACAGTAAAATCTCCCGCAAGATGTTGTGGTAGTGGTTTCTTGTACAACCGCTAGATGTTGCAGGTTTTGCTTATTGTGCAAAGACTTAACCAATTTAAGGAGGATATCAAATTATGTCGACTTATGAAGAAGCAAAAACATCGTATGATAGTTGGTTTAACGAAAATTCCGACCGACTTGCAGAAGAACTGGCCGAGTTTGTCGCCATTCCTTGTATTGGCGCAGAACCTGAACATGCCGAAGATATGCAAACAGCAGCCCAATGGCTGGCTGGCAAACTGACCCGTATCGGGATGGAAAACGCCACCGTGCATCCGACCACAACTGGACATCCCGTGGTTACGGCTGAATGGCTGCACGCGGAAGGCCAACCGACCGTTTTGGTTTACGGCCACTTTGACGTCCAACCGGTCGCCGGCCAGCCTTGGGATACAGACCCCTTCAAACCAGTTATCAAGGACGGCCGCATGTATGGACGCGGTGCAACGGACTGTAAAGGTGGGCTGTATATACCGGTTACTGCTGTCGAGGCGCTGTTGTCCACTGATGGTAAGCTTCCTGTCAACGTCAAGTTCGTGTTTGAAGGACAGGAAGAGATCGGCAGCCCCAGCCTGTTGCCTTGGATCAGCGAGAATGCCGAATGGCTGACCGCCGACTATGCCTATAACGCGGACGCTATGAACTACAGCGATGAGCAAGGGTTAATGTGGAAGGGTCTGCGTGGCGGCGCGTTCCTGGCCTTTTCGGTAAAAGGAGCAAATCGGGCGCTTCACTCTGGCATTTACGGAGGGGTTGTTCCCAACGCCGTGGTAGGTATGGCTAAAATCATTGCTTCTTTTCACAATGAAGATGGTACAGTCGCGGTAGAAGGTTTTTATGACAAAGTAGATCCTCTAACCAATCTGGAAAAGCAAGAATTGGCCGCACGCCCCTGGGATGCAGAGACTGACCGGGAAAAGTTCGGCATCAAAGAATGGGTGGGGGAATCGGGATACACCCCGATGGAGATCAGGCATCTGCGCCCCACTTTGGAGGTAGTGGGTTTTCATGGCGGAATCGATGGGATCAGCGCGGTTGTACCTAGCGAATCTAGGGCATATGTTCTGTGTCGTCTGGCTACGTCTCAACTCGCCACTGAAACCGTCAATCAACTTGAAGCACATATCGAAAAACACCTGCCCGCAGGATTGACCGTCTCCTTCGACACTGAACTACCCATTACCCCAGCCGTAAAATATAGTGCCGATGATCCGGCCTTTCAGATCGCCAAATCTGTATTAACCGATGTTTATGGTCAGGAGCCGATGATTGGCTATGTTGGCGGGGGTGTACCGGTTTTGACTTATATGCGCTTCCTGGTGGGGCGTGATTTGGTTACATTTGGTTTCCAGCGCGAGGATGAAAACTTCCATTCAGCCAATGAATTTCTCCGCTTATCAGATTTCAAAATTGGCCAACGCGCCTATGCTCAGTTGCTGCATGCCCATACAGGTCAACCACTGAGGGACGCTCACCCACTTGTAGAAGTGGACGAATTGGGGCAATTCCATCCTGTTCACCCTGAAGGACACATCGATGGTCACTGTGCCCATTAGTGCCTTGTTTTGGAGCAAAGCAAAAGGTTTATATTGCTGCCATTAATCGTCGGAGTTAGCATTTACACCTGGTAGGTTCAATTGGCCTATATTTCACGAAATTGCTAACCAAACTTGGAACAATTTTCTGATGAAAAACTACTCATTGAGTGAAGAAAAAGTATTTCTCATCAAACTTGCCATGATTGCATATGGCTACGGGGTATCGGTGCTTCGCCTGGAGTCTTACCTTAGGGGAATTGCCACTAACTTAGGTTGCAACCTGGAATTGATGAGTAACGGGAACATAGTACAATTCGTATTTTGGGATGAAATAGCTGATCAGCATAGCCATTTTGCTCGACTACCAGCCGTCAATCCTGACCTGACCAAGCTGATTTTAACTGAGAACTTGGCCAATAGCATTGCTTCGGGTGATATTTCGGCTACGGAGGGTATAATCCATCTCAGCGAAATCGAGAAAGAAACAACGCAATATGGTACATTGTTGGTTGCAATGGCCTTTGGTCTGATTGGGGCCGCTGTTGCTGTTATATTC
>JBFFWQ010000144.1:0-14058 GCA_041570195.1 Promineifilaceae bacterium (SeqCode)
TTATGCCGAACATAGCGGCGGGCATGATTACGTGGTCTGGCGACAGACGTTGGTCGATGGGCTGATCAGTCTCATTGGTTTACGTTAATTGAGGCGGGCCGTTTGCCTTGAGCGAAGGAGGGTCGAGGGGTAGTCTTGATCTGATTCTAGGCGGCGCCCGATCGATATATTCTGGCGCCGATTGGCTCCTCTTTTCCCTTCAACGTCAGATTTCGGAACTCGAGATCAGTCATGTCCAGCCCAGACATACGAGACGTGTCATCACTGAATACGATTTCGCCTGCTTCTGCCTGGCCCGCGAGACGGGCGGCGACGTTGACATTGTCGCCCAGCACGGCGATATTGATGTTTTTGCCCGGCTCGCCCACTGCGCCAACGTAGGCTTCGCCCGTGTGAATACCTACGCCAACCGGGAGCCACGGTCCATCTGCGCTGTCGTGACCGGTAGCCGTCAAAATCGCCTGGCCGGCCAAGACGGCCGCACGTGAGAAGTTGTGGTCTTCGGTAAATGCCGGAACAAAGAAGGCTGTGACTTCGTCGCCGACGAGCTTTTCCACCATGCCACCGTGTCGAAAGATGATGTTGGTGGTGAGTTGATAAAAGCGATTGATAAGCTGGCCGAATTCGTACGCGTTCATAGTCGCCGCCAGGGGCGTCGAACCGCGAATGTCGGCGAAGAGTAGGGCCACTTCCAACTCCACGCCACCCGGATTTTCTTCGGCAAAGCGCTCACAGACGTTGCACATGTGCGGATTCATCTTGGACGGTTCCAGACGGAAGAAAGACCTGACTATTTTGCCGCCTAGACCGCCGAAGGGATAGTAACAGACCTGGCAACGCGGATCGGTCGGCAGGCGGCGTGCTACTGCCCGCATCCCCGGAGATTCGTACCACGGCAGTTTCACGCTTTCCGGCGGCTTACCCGTCGTGAGATACGACCGCCATACTTCTTCTACTTCTGGATCTCGCTTGACCTCTTCATTCATAATATACCGTCCTGAGCGATTTGTAGTATAGAGACGGCAACCGGTGAGGTCAAGATGAGGGATGTACTGGGCGCAAGGGGCTGGGACCGTGTCCCAGACGGCTCGGGACACGGTCCCACTCGATTTCCCGCCTGATTTGGGTGTTTGCCTCATGACAAAACGGTGCGACATCCTGTAAAGTGGAAGCATTCTGAATCCGTGCGGCATAAGCAAGATACGAGGTGCGATGTCATGAAAGAATGGTTCCTATCCCTCAGTGGGGCGCTCACGCTCTCCGTGCTAACGTTATTGTCACAGCTTTGGCGTGGTTTCCTGGACGCCATGTTTGTCTTGCCGACTGATTTTGGCGACAAGACAACGATGCAACTAGCCGCCGTTATCTTTACCGCCCTCTTCGCC
The DNA here is from genome assembly GCA_041570195.1 of Promineifilaceae bacterium (SeqCode). Lineage (GTDB taxonomy): Bacteria > Chloroflexota > Anaerolineae > Promineifilales > Promineifilaceae > UBA11865. The sequence goes on from JBFFWQ010000144.1 coordinate 1,386, forward strand.
GGCTGGGGTTGGGCCATCTGGTCGGCATGGCGTGAAAGCCGGCGTGGTCTGCTGGCGGCATTCTTTATCAATTTACTGGTTCTACTGATGATACCAATCAGCTGGCTGTTGTTTTATTGTCCCTCCGCGTGCCGGGCCGGGGCCGGGATCTTCAACCTGGCCAACACGCTCAATCTGGTCCTGGGACTATTGGCCGGCATCTCCCTGGCCCTCCAATTGTGGCGAAGACCACAGCCCATCGTCGAGGCGTAGCCGTGACGAACATAATAGACGACAAAGTGTTCCTGGCTGTCGACGGCCAGAACCTGAACCGTGCCAGTCGAGCGCCGGATGGAAACTGGTCTGTAGATACACTCTTGAGCGATCAGAGGGCATGCTGCCTGGCGGCCGACCCTTCCAATCCTAATGTGATTTACACAGGTACACACGGCAATGGCGTTTTCCACTCTGAAGATGGTGGGCGAAATTGGTCCCAGATTGGCCTGGCCGGCCAGATCGTCAAGTCGCTGGCGGTTAGCCCCCATGATGCCCATGTCATCTACGCCGGAATGAAGCCGGCGACCATGGCCATTTCGCGAAATGCGGGCCGAACCTGGACGGAGCTTGAGTCATTTCGTCGGATTCGCGGCCGGCGCTTCTGGTTTTCTCCGGCCGAACCGCCCGACAAGCGCGCCTACGTGCAGGCCATCGCCATCTCACCCACGAATCCCAGGGTGATCATGGCCGGCATCGAGTTTGGCGCGGTGGTGCGCAGTGAGGACGGCGGCCAGAACTGGTCAAATCATGTCAAAGGCACGTTGCGTGACTGCCATGACCTGAAGTTCCACGCTACGAATGGGGATTGGGTCTATGAATCGGGCGGGGGTGGCGCTGCGTTGGGCCGGGAAGACGGCCGTGCTTGGCGAAAGGCCAACAAGAACCTTGGCTTAACGAAGCGGTATGGCGCCGCTTGCGCCGCCGACCCGGAACGACCCGAGGTTTGGTACGTCTCTGTGGCCTTTAGTCCTGGTAAGGCATACGGTGAAATAGCGGAAACATACCTCTTACGTAGTTCGGGGGGCGCAGGATGGCAGCCGATAGGCTGGCAGGAACATCCTCTGCCGCAGCTTCCGATCGCCCTGGTGACAGATCCATCGGCGCCGGGACATCTCTATGCGGGGCTGACTTATGGTGATGTCTGGCATTCAAGTGATTACGGCGACAAATGGCAGAAACTGCCTTTCAGCCTGGGCAGAATCTGGCGTTCAATGATAGTCATTTAACGAAGCTCATTTAACGAAACTCATTCAATAAGATTCATCTGTAGGAGTTATTATGAACGAGAAAGATCGAGTGTTGATATTCGGCGCAACTGGAAACGTCGGAGGAGCGGCCGCACGGGAGCTGCTGCGGCGTGGCTGGCGTGTGCGTGGGGCGACGCGGGATCCCCAGGGCGAGAAAGCGTTAACCCTGGCTGCACTCGGCGCTGAATTGATTCAGGCCGATATGGATGATCGAGCATCGCTGGATTCTGCTATTGACGGTATGAAGCGGGTCTTCAGCGTGCAAAACTGGGTTAGCAGCGGCGTGGACGGCGAACTCCGTCAAGGTAAACTGGTTGCCGACGTGGCAAAAGAGGCCGGCGTCGCGCATCTGGTCTTCGGCTCGGCCGGCATTGGAGAACCGGACACAGGAGTGCCGCACTTCGAATGCAAAGTGGAGTTGGAACGCTACATGCGTGACGTATTGGGCCTGCCGACAACAGCCGTCCGTCCAGGTCCCTTCATGGAACTGATGACCAAGAAGGAGTTCTTCCCGCCGATGGTAGCCTGGGGGGCAATGCCAAAGGTTATCGGCTGGGATACGCCTGTGCCGTGGACGGCCGTAGCCGATATTGGCACGGCCATCGCCAATATATTTGAGGATCCAGACAGATGGATTGGACGCGATGTCAATCTCATCAGCGACCAGGAAACCTTGCGCGGCTGTCGGACCGTCTTCAAAGCAAACAATGGCAAGAAACCGTTCGGCTTGCCCGTACCGCTAATGCTCTTCAATAAAATGGTTGGACCCGAATTTGAAGTGATGTGGCGTTGGATGGTTGACTGGATCGACGAAGGCGACGTGCAGTCAATGATAGACGCATCGCGACTGGTCAACTCTGACCCGCACACCGTTGAGCGTTGGCTGAGCACCTCGGGCAACGGGCACAATAGAAATGGGGCTCATCATGGAAACTAGCCCAACCGGGCCCGGCCGTCTTGCCGTTTCAGGTGCTATCGCCGGTGCTTTTTCTGCCTTCATCTTCACCATCATTCACGACATACTGATCAGCGACATATGGTTCTCTCTGGCGATAATGTTAGTGGCCGGAGCCCTGTGTGGGGCGTGCCTAAGCTGGAGCTATTCTATGGCCGTTGATGCGCGATCTCTCAGAAGCTGGGTGGCGTACAACCTGCTGTATGATGCGATGTTTGTGATCTTGGGTATCGTTTCCGTTCTCATCTTCGAACCGGAGACGACCATGGCCGCGTTAGTCGCGGCCAATGGACCGCCAGATGCGCTGATAGGCCGGGCAATGCCGATAACGGCCGTTTTCACCCTGCTGATGGCGGTCTGCATCAGCCTGATCTATGGCTTCGATTGGCCACGTTTTGTCGTCATTCTGCTAACGAGCATAGTGCTGGTCCTGTTGCTTGGTCTGAACGTTTCAGTCATAGGATTGGTGTCCATCCCCCGGGGCTCCTGGTATCTAGTCGTCGAGATGTTTGCCCTGATTCTGGCGCTCAATGTCATGTACGCCGCCGTGTTCGTAGCACTCGAGCGAAAAACCATGATTCAGGCGTCGATAGGCGGGCAACGGTCAGTAGCTTGAAACGAACGACGAAGCTTCGCTTTTGACAAGGCATGTAAGAATCGGCTAAACTGCATTGGCGATGATAAATAACCCGTCATCATCCATCGAGCATAGTATCTCAACGGAAGTCGCGGCCGTGCCGCTACTAACTGACACATGGTTGAAATTGGCCCGCGTTGCCTGGATAATTCTGGCGTTGGCTGCCGTCTTTATCTTGCTAACCTCGCTCCCCGGTTATGCTCAGAACTTCAGCGGTGAACTGGCCCATATTTCTTCGGAAAACCAGAATGCGGGCACGGCCGTACTGGCGGTGCTTTCAGGTATTGCGTCGTTAGGCGCTGCGCTGCTGTCTTTGATTCTGGCGTTGCTATTCTTCAGCCGTCGTTTTGCCGAGCCAATAGTAGCTGCCCTCTCTTTCTACTTGCTATTCTATGCGATCGTCATGGCCGGGCCGCTAGAGAACTGGACCGATTATTGGCTGGGGGACGATGGCCTGGCGCTTCGATTGCAGGGTCTATTGATCGCCGTACCCTCGGTGTTATTGTTTACCCTGTTTCCCAGCGGCCGCTTTGTGCCAGCGTGGTCTCGCTGGCTGGTATGGCTGGCCGTTCCACTGGGCATCGCCCTGTTCATATTACCATCATACAACCCTGCTGAACTTACCGGTTCAGCCACAAGCGTCTTGACCATCTTGACCATAGGATTGATAGGTCTCATCGTCGCTGGCCTTTATGCACAATTCTATCGGTATCGCCGGGTTTCATCGTCAACCGAACGACAGCAAACCAAGTGGGTGGTGTATGGTTTCGCTTTGTGGCTGGGTTACATTCTATTATCATCTTTGCCGTACTACTACCTGGAAAGCCTGCCGGCCGGCAGCCCAGTACCCTCGTGGGCGCTGGCCAGTGTGCTAGGTTGGTTTCTAGCGCTGAATATCGTGCCTATCTGTCTCACCATAGCCGTGACTCGGTATCGTCTATGGGATATCGACGTCATCATCAACCGATCGTTGGTATATGGGGCGCTGACGGCTTGTATCGTCATCCTCTATGTTTTGATTGTAGGCGGCGTGGGAGCCTTGTTTCAAGCACAAGGCAACTGGTTGGTCGCCCTGATTGCCACTGGACTAGTTGCCGCACTTTTTCAGCCATTGCGAGAACGATTGCAGCGTTGGGTGAACCGCTTGCTCTACGGCCGGCGCGACGAACCGTACGAAGTACTCGCCGATCTGGGTAGGCGGCTAGAAGATACGATGTCACCGGAGACGGTCTATCCGGCGATTGTTGAGACAGTAGCCCAGACGTTGAAGCTGCCCTATGCAGCCATTGCCGTGAATCACCAGGGAAGCCTGGAAACGTCCGTTTCCTATGGAAAACCCAATACCCATATCATACGTTACCCCCTTTCATACCAGGGCGAAGAGGTGGGCCAGTTGGAGGTAGCGCCACGCCAACCGGATGAGACCTTTAACGCGGCCGACGAACGATTGTTGCGTAACATCGCTCGTCAGGCAGGAACGGCCGTTCATGCGGTGCAGCTCACCGCCGACTTGCAGCAGTCGCGCCAGCAAATAGTGGCCAGTCGTGAAGAAGAACGGCGACGGCTGCGCCGTGATCTGCACGATGGTCTAGGGCCGTCTTTGGCAGCCCATATGCTCAAAATAGGGTCGGCGCGGGCTCTATTGGCAGAACAGCCGCAGATGACCGACAAGCTGTTGGCCGAAATGGAGACCGACGTCGAAAATACACTGGCCGATTTGCGTCGCATTGTTTATGATTTGCGGCCGCCTGCGCTGGATCAATGGGGCCTAACGGGCGCTCTGTCGGCCTATGCTGAAACATGTGAACAGAATGACACGCGAGCTGTCTTGTCAATTCTCGTCGATGCGCCAGACGAGCTGCCCTCGCTGCCCGCTGCTGTGGAAGTCGCCGCGTATCACATTGGGCGGGAGGGCTTAACGAACGTTGTGCGGCACGCCCGGGCGATGCGCTGTGAATTGAGGCTGCAAGTAGACGGAGGCGAGAACGGCCAGCTGCAGCTTAGCATCCACGACGACGGCCGGGGTATTGATGCCGAGAGTCGTGTGGGCGTGGGGCTGGCGGCCATGCGCGAACGGGCGGCCGAGCTGGGTGGATCGTGTGTCATCACCAGTCAGCCGGGTTCAGGGACACAGGTTGCGGCCGTTTTGCCCTTTACGGGAAGTGGGAGAACCGAAAGCGATATCTAATGGCCGATACCATCCGCGTTCTAATCGCCGACGACCACCAGCTTTTCCGTGACGGCTTAAAGGCGCTGCTGCTCTCTGCTTCAGACACGGAAGTGGCAGGAGAGGCCTCCACCGGCAGGGAGGCTGTTCAGATAGCGACCGAAAGCAAACCAGATGTCATCTTGATGGATATCCAGATGCCGGACATGGATGGTATTGAAGCGACACGCGCGCTCATTGAGGCTGACCCAAACATGAACGTCTTAATGGTGACCATGTTTGAAGATGATCAGTCCGTGTTTGCCGCCATGCGTGCCGGGGCTCGGGGCTACGTGCTCAAAGGCGCCAAGCATGATGAGATGTTACGAGCCATTCGCGCCGTTGGCAGCGGAGAGGCCATATTTAGCCCAGGCATCGCTGCCAGAATGATGAGCTTCTTCTCCACCAATCGTGCGGCCGTCTCGCCAGAGACATTCCCTGACCTGACCGAGCGGGAGTCACAGATTTTGGCCCACATAGCCCGTGGCGACTCCAACGCCGACATTGCCGACAGCTTGTCCATCAGCGTCAAGACGGTGCGCAATCACGTGTCCAACATCTTCAACAAACTGCAAGTCGCCGACCGGGCGCAGGCGGTCATTCGAGCGCGGGACGCGGGGTTGGGGTAGGGAGAGCAAAGCCGGCACAGCGCCCATAACCGATATCCAGCCGGGGGGTTGGGAGTCCTCACTTGTGTGACGTCAAAGGATGTGGGACCAAAGAGGGTATAGAATAAAGGGACGCTTTCTAGCCTAATAGAGGAAAAGGAATGACCGATGCCCAGGAAGATAGGCAACAAAGCAACAGCCTAAAAGACCATTCGCAATATCCGCCGGGATAGTCAACGTAAGTATTCGGCCGAGGAGAAAGTCCGTATTGTTCTGGAAGGGCTGCGAGGCGAAGAAACAGTCGCCGAATTGTGCCATCGGGAGGGGATCAGCCAGGGTTTGTCCTATCGTTGGAGCAAGGAGTTTCTGGAAGCAGGCAAACAGCGGTTTGTCGGCAACGCAACTGGCGGCCGAAGCAACGCCGGCCCAGAGCGAGCTAGAACAGCTTGCCGACCTGCGCGACAAAGGCGTCCTTACCGAAGAGGAGTACCAGCCCAAGAAGAAAAGCTAGAGGGCAAGTAGAAACAGGTCTTTTCTCGTCCCGAATAGGCAGGTAAGTCTCGGGCATTTGATCATGCCAGGCAGAAGAACAGGATCTACCTGGCCAGAATCTAGCGAACAAGCATGGTCCCAAGGACCGACGTAATTCAGGAGGTAGCGGCAATCGCCAACGTGATGTGGCCGCTGGCCCTTTTTCTTTTGCCAGAACTGAGAAAACGACGGTGGTTGACAAATCGATGCCGTCTCAAGGGTACACCCTCAGTCCCCGACGAAGTTCCGATGAGCTAATGGCAGCAGCACAATGGCATCAAAGTGCCGCTGAAGAGTGCCCACGTACAGGTCGCCAGAAGCGTTGATGGGGACTCTCCGGCCGCTAAATATCGGGTCATCCAGCGGCAGAAAAACGATCTGTTCGGGCCAAGTCCCGTTCATCACGCGGAGGAGTTCGTTTTCTGGTGAGGCCGCCAGGTCAAAGTTTGGATTCCCGCTTCCAGGGACGGAAACGATATTCGCGGCCGCGACATCCAGCACGATGACGGATCCGCCGGTGACCTGGCTGTTATTGACCAGATATTCGCCCAGCCACTCAATCTCGGTGCCCCATAGCTGCTCTTTTTGGGCATGGGTGGAGCCCATGTTGATTAGCGTGCCGCCGTCGGTGCTGGCAATCCTGCGGTCGGCCAGCCGCTTAATGGCCTCTTCGCGCAGACGAACTGATTCGTCGTAGTCGCTCTCCCTGATAGCGCGGATGGGAACACTTGTCAACTCAACCTCGACCATCTCGACTACAGTTGTGTACCAGTATTCGCCCCAGGAGGCGGTGAGCTCGCGTCGGCCGGCATCCAGCTTGGCCTGCAACTCATCGAGCTGGAGGCGGTGGTTTTTGTAGGTGTCGTGGTCGCCTTGTAGAAACGCCGCAATCGGACCCGGATCTGGCAACTGCTGCGCCAGCAACGCCAATATGGCCACCCAAGATTCCGTGCCGCCATAGTCCGGTAGGTGGACGTCAATCGCGTGGACTTGCAAATGCTCGTTCTCTGGCAGCGTGCGGTTTAAGTCGCGAATGGCCATGAGTGCTGACCCGCCAACATCGTGTGGCGGCGTCCACTCTGGCATCAGCCCGCCGTCATGAACGAAGTCGGCCAGCAGCCAGTCGACCGCCTGGGTCCATTCAAATAGATATTGCCGATATCCTCGGCTGTGCAGTTCGCGCAGCAGCTCGGCTATTAATTCGCGGTGCTCGCGGAGAAAATGCAATTCGCCCACCACGACAACTCGAGTCGCGGCAAGCTGGTCGAGCATCTCTTCCGGGATCGCTAGAGAGTCGAAAGGCACGGCATCACGCTGGACGATCCGCTGCAAATCGGCCGTCGAGACCCGGGTTGCCTGATCCCAAAGGAAATAACCTCCGACCAAGACTCCTGCAACGATTAGCACTATTGTTAGAATTCTTAAGACTCTTTTCATCGAATTCTTACCCCTTAACTAACAGCGAATGTATCTCGTGCCCAATGACGGTGCATTCGGCATACGTGTCCATATGCTAAACGGTTTGGCGTTGTCTCGTAAACCAACCAAGGGTGTATTGGGGGGTGGACTAGGCAAGTCAAACAAGAGATTGGATATAAGCAACGGCGGGTTGATGTGAGGTTGCAAACTGCCTTCGCCAGCTGGAAAAACCCTGCGATCGCCTCATTAATGAGCGTTTGCCTCAGGAACCGCTGTTTTCCTGGGGCTAGTGTCAGATTACCGTATAATCAACCCGTTAAGTTGGCACCATCCAGGTAAGCATAACCAACGGTTGTGCTTCCACTGGAAATAGCTCTGGAGAAAAGTAGAAGTTGTTGAAAAAACTGTACGTAGGAAATTTATCGTATGATGCCACTGAAGAACAGGTCCGTGGCCTGTTTTCCGAGTTTGGCACTGTTGAATCCATCGCCATGATCACAGATCGAAACACAGATCGTTTCCGCGGTTTTGGTTTTGTGGAGATGGAAACATCATCTGCCAACGCGGCAATCAACGGGTTGAACGGCAAAGAGATTGACGGACGCAGCCTAAACGTCAATGAAGCCAAGCCGCGTGTCGAACGGTCCAATGGCGGTAATAAGTACCCCAATAGTGGCGGCGGAAATTACTAATAAGTACTTGCGCCTGTAAGACTAGGCGCGAAACATTGAGCTAAAAACAAATCGGCCATTTGATGGACCTTGTGGTTCACCAGATGGCCGTTTTCGTTTTATCCTTCTTTGCCAGCGAACCGCACTTCAGATGGCTTTCGTAGGCAAACGCTAGTGATCACTTGCCCAAAGACATCTCGTGATATGCTTCTTCAAGTGCTCGGTGCCAGGGAATATTCTCTAGATACATGCGGCGCGCCTCTGCTTCGGGAATCATGTTTGCCCACTTCTGCAGCTTCTGATGGGCGGTCTCCAGAGCCTCTTCAGCGCGATCATCTCCGACCGTATGAAGTACCTGGTAGCAGGTCATATATAGTCGCAGCGGTTCCCATGTACCGTCCAGTGAACCGCCACCGTCCAAATAGGACATGATTTGGGCCACGTAATTTCGTGCGGAATCGAGGTCGTTCTGCGCCAGCGCTACCCGGGCCATTCCGGCCAGGACACCCATGGCCAAATACTCCTGTTCCAATTGACGCCTCAATCGCAACGATTCATCGTAGGCTTCGAGCGCCTTCTCTATCTGGCCCAAGCCGAACCAGGCGTGCCCCAGCCAAATTAGTCCCTCTGCGGTCATTTCGGCTTGATCGACAGCGCGCAGAATGGCGATGCCTTCCTCGCCGTATGCTAGGGCCGACTCCCACTCTCCCAGAGTCTGCGCATTCCAGGACAGGTTCACCAATTCCGAGCCTATCCTTACCTTTGATCCCGTCTCACGGTGGATGGCCAGCGCCTGCTGGAAGCAATCCTTCGCTGCAGCATAGTTACCCAGACTCATATGCGCGACACCAAGATTGCCGAGCGTGGTACCCTCGCCATATCGGTCGCCGGCCTCTTGGTCAGCGGCCACTGCTCGCCTGGCCACCTCTAGCGCGGCATGGTAGTCGCCCTCTGCTCGGTAGATAAAAGCCAGACCATGGAGCCCGTTCACTTCCAAATTTCGGTTTCCAGACTGACGTGCACTAACTAGCGCTCTCTCGGCCAGCTGCTGGGCTTCGAGATATTCCTCGCGCTGGATCATTGTCCAGGTGCTGACGATATCTGCCTGGGCTGCTAGGTCGTGCAACTCCGCCGCCGCGGCCATGGATGACGCCTCCTGGGATGACGCTAGAGATTCGGCGTAGGCGGCCTTCCACCAATACATCCATGCCCGTTCAATTAGCACTTTGACCTGTTTGCCAACGTCTTCCATTCGATCGGCAAGATCCGACATTTCGTTCAGATCCTGCACCTGGTTTTGTTGCGCTCCTAGGCGGCTGTGAAGCTTCATAGTGGATCCGAGAAGCCGAAAGCGATCCTCACGGTCTTCATCAGGGGTTAGCCTCAGCGCCCGTGTGTAGTAATCCAGGGCTACATTGTTTTGGTATGCGTCCCTAGTGATATCGCCGGCCAGTTCGAGGTATCGACGCGCTTTCTCAACCATGAGGGCTTGTTCGGCATGATAGGCCACTTCGCCGTAGTGGGGCTCCAAGTCGTCTTCGTACAGTTTTTCCATGGCTTCAGTCGCCGACCTGTGCAATGATTGGCGGCGAGAGCGGAGCTGCATGCGATACGCTGCGTCACGAAGAAGCCCGTGCTTGAAGAGATACCTGAGTTCGCCAAGCGCGGACCAGATAGACATGTCTTCCGCCTGAACTACCTTTTCCACTAACATAGGATCGCCTTGGAGCATTCGAGCCAACAATTGGACTTCAAACTCGCGTCCTAACACAGATGCTGTCTGCACCACGTCTCTCACATCCTGTGTGAGCCGGTCGAGTCTGGCCACTAAGACAGCCCGCACATCGCTCGGCAGCGCCGTTTCCTGCCTTGCCTTCAATCGCCACTTGCCCTCCACCAGCGACAACGACTCCTGTTCTCGCAGGTAGCGCAGAATCTGTTCGGTGAAGAAGGGGTTGCCGTCGGCGCGCTCAACCAGCAACTCCAGCAAGTCATGTCCGATGGGCGAGCCGAGTTGTTCAGCAGCCAGCAATGCCTGGTCGGATGGCGAGATCTGGTCCAGAGAGATTTCCTCGTATGCGATTTCATCGCCTAAGAGCACCGGATCGCCCTCGTGCCGGGCGGTGGCGAGAACTGCTATGGGGCAAGCCCCGTCTTGAGCCAACTCCTGTGCCAGCAATGCCAGGAAAGCTTTCGAGTCATCATCAAGCCAATGTGCATCTTCTAGCAGCAACATAACCGGCCGCTGCAAGCTTTCAAGCTGAAGCAGGGTGAGCAAGCTGGTGAAAGTGTTTTCATACCGCCCTTGTGCATCTAGCTGCTCGTAGAGCGAGTCGGACCAGTGCAAGTTGATCAGCGCGCCCAGGAAAGATCTTGTGCGGTCTAGCTCGGCTATCAACGCCTCGTCTTCCGCACTGGCTATCAATCGGTCGAGTTTGCGGTTGAAGCTACGCTTGTTCCGTGCTTCTGATTGTTGCTCTGATTGTCCGAAGTAGCGGCGCAGCCAATAACGAAAAGGATTAAGTGATTCCCGAAGGATTTCGTCACATTGGCAGACGAACACAGCGAAATCATCTTCGGCTGATTTTTCAAGATCACCGAGGACTGCTGAGACCAGCCGGCTTTTGCCGATTCCCGGCTCGCCCCATATTACCATGATGCCAGGATACCGGCTCTGCCATATGGGCTGCACGAAGTTTTGAAGCCTCTCCTTTTCGACCTTCCGACCGACCATCTGGCCCTCGTAGAACGACTCAATCTCTTCCTTGCGCTCTAACAGAACGAGGACTTTCTGTTCTTTGGCAAAACCCTTGAAGGCCATCTCATCTTCAAATTCGAACTCAAAGTATTGTTCGGCCCGGGAGGCCACATATTCATCGACCCAGACTTCACCACGAGGGCAAGCTTGCATAAGACGGGCGGCCAGCGTCGTGCCCCGGCCGTGGCAGGTGTATTCTCCCGCCAGCGCGCCGCCACTGTATCCGGCGTGAGAGGTACCGTAGGTGATTCCGGCGTTAACGGGAATGACCGTCTGCGACTGCAGGTCGAGAATGAAGTTCAAGGCCCTGGTCACGTCGTTCTCATGGGCGACTGGCGCACCCCAGAAGAGCAGAAGATTCGCACCTTTATCGCCAAAATCCAGACGGTTCAGCAATCCCCCGTAACGCTCCTGCAACTCAAAGATGATTTGCATGAAGCCTTGAAGCTGCTCAACCGTCCGCACGGTAGGCAGGCTGATGAACATGTTGGCCACCTGCCGGAATTCGCCACTCAATCCCTTCTGAGACGCTTCTTGAGGGAAGAAGCGTTTCATGATATCTGGTTGGACATCCTCGAGATTGATGGGCCGGGGGTCAGGTATCCTGTCCGACATGGCGGTGATAAGGAAATGGTCTTCTATCGGTTCGGCCGTTACCATTGATGCTGCTGACCGAAAGACAGCCTCATCAACCACGACTTGCCCGGCTTTGGCCAGCTGCTGGGCATTGGCGCAGCCATCGATCGCCGGACCCTGGAAATAGTAGGCAGCCCGGTTGCTGTCTTTTGACGAGACGATGCCCCAGGACACCTCGCCGAACGATAGGCCCACCTTGACAGACATGGTGAAGTTGCCGTATGGAGTTTGATGCTCGGCAGATGACGTCATCACTTGCTGCATTTGCCAGGCAGTGGCAAGGGCAGGCTTCATCTGGTCGGGAGAGCTGTCTATGGCTGGGAACGCGGCCGTGAATGCGTCGCCAGCGAAGTTGGTCACGAATCCACCCTGTTCAAAGACGATCTGCACTAGAGGGTCAAAGACATCCCGGATGATGCCGGCCAGCACTTCAGCGCCATGCTGGCCATGGCCCATTATCGCGTCGGTGATGGGTGTGAAACCTGTGATGTCGACGAAAAGGGTGCAGGCCTTGAAAGAACCTACTTCGTTACCGACAGCGTACTGCTCTTGGATGAATTCGGGAACCAGTCTGTGCATAGTCGACAATTATGCGGCAATTCTGCCGGTGAGCCAATTGGTGTTAGAGTGCTTTAGTAGGCTATTTCCATGCAAACGTCTTTAATGTATCATGGGAGAGTGGTGGATGTCGACTGGAGTAGCGTCTTACCGCGGCCGCGTCATCATACGTCAGCATATCGAAGGTTAAGTCCTATAGAGAAAAACCACCATGACCGAACTCTCCCAAATTCATTACCAGCTAGCGCTGCGTGATTTCCAACGCGCCAGACAGCAAGCCGTTCTGCAGCAACTTCTAGCGCGCTTCCGCGGAGAAGGACCCAGTTTGCTTCCTTTCAAGGAGATTGAGCAACACCTCCGTGCTACGGGCGAAACGGTTAACCATGGCGCGCAGGAGATCCCACTGAAAAA
>JBFFWQ010000145.1:0-14043 GCA_041570195.1 Promineifilaceae bacterium (SeqCode)
TGGCATTTGTTAACTCATACGTCTGGATTAGCCTATGGCCTTGGAATTGACAATCATCCAGTCGAGAAGGTATATCAGGAGGCTGGATTCCTTAGCGATTTTGTGGCATTACGGATACCCCTGGAGGAAGTAGTAGCAAAGCTAGCAGAGCTCCCTTCGGCAACCTAGCCAGGAGCAGAATGGCGCTACAGTATTGCCTACGATGTAATCGGTCACTTGATTGAATTCATCACGTGATGGGCTATGGCTTGGGGGTCGGCGTGCAGGTAGACCACGCACCAGACGCAGGATGGCCAGCGGGGACATTTGGTTGGATGGGATCCAGTGGGGTTTGGGCTTGGACCTTTGCCAAGGAATCAGTGTCAATTATTGCGATGCCACAAGCGATGGTCTATTGGGAACCGGGAGATATCTTTCAGAGGCTGGTTTACGAGGAAGTCAGTCGTTGACATCTATCGAGAATGGGGTGCGGATCAATCGTTCCGTATTTACATTGCTGGAGAGTTGCTGCCAGGAAGAACCACACTTGCGGGCCTGATGGGCGACCAGGTCTTGCCGCTGTCGCCCGTTCGAAAAGCGCCGGCGGCCAAGATGGCGACGAAGATTCGTTCGAGAACTCTTCGCCGGACTCGCTATATCATTTACCTGTATTTTCTGCTACTATTAGAGCTATACTGCGTAGAGGCTAAGTAGAGTCAAGGCTTCGCGCCTGTATTTGCCGCCGGGTCGATCACCCGGCAATGGAGGGTGGTACGATGACTTCAAGACGTGGTAGCTTCTTCTGGGGCCTGGTCCTACTTCTGGCTGGCGCTTTTCTCCTGCTGGTCACCACCGATGTCCTACCTGAACTTGATTCGTTGACCTGGGCCATTATCTGTACCATGGCCGCGGTCGTGCTGCTGATCGGCTACCTGCTGACCGGCTGGCGCAACTGGCCCTATCTGTTTCCGGCCGCCGTCTCGGGCGCCACAGCCGCCCTTCTCTGGCTCGTCGAGGCCGACGTGGAAGGTTCGGCCGCCGCCGGACTTTTTATGGCCATCATCTCCATTCCCTTCTGGATCGGCTTCCTGGTCGATCCGAAGAAGAACCGGTGGGCGCTCATCCCGGGCTGGGCTGTGGCCGCCGTCGGCGTAATCCTGCTTCTGGAGAGCGTAGTGGCCGACAACGTTTTCGTCAGCTTGATCCTGCTGGCCATTGCCTTTCCCTTTCTGGTGGTCTTCCTGCTTGACCGCCGGCAGTGGTGGGCCCTCATCCCGGCCTATGTTCTGGCCGTGCTCGGCACTATTTTCCTGGTGCTTGGCGAAGACAGCGAGTTGCTGCCTGTGCTGATCATGTTCGCCCTCGCATTGCCTTTCCTGGTCGTCTTCCTGATCAATCGCGAGTACTGGTGGGCCTTGATTCCGGCCTTTACGCTGGGCGTCATCGGCATCTTTCTCTTGCTTACCATCAGTGGTGACAGCGCCGCCTGGGCCCCGGCCCTGATCGTATTCGGCATTGCCTTGCCCTTCTTCGTCATTTACTATCTGAAGCGCGATCAATGGTGGGCCCTGATTCCGGCCGGCATCCTGACCGGCGCCGGCGTGGCCACCATCGTCGCCACCAGCGACCTGAGCGACGGGGCGATCGAGCGGCTGGCCAGCGCGGCGATATTGGCCAGCCTGGCCCTGGTTTTCGGTTACCTGTGGTGGAAACGCAAACTGCACCAGACCGATTGGGCCGGCGTTCTGGCGCTGATCCTGTCAGTTGGCGCACTGGCCATTGTGATCCTTGGCCTGCGAATGGAGATATTCTGGGCCCTGGCCTTGATCGTCTTTGGCGGCTGGCTGCTGTTCCGGGCCGCCCGGCCGCGATCCAAGCCTGGCTGAGACAACTTCAATTGGCAGCGGATGTTTGAGCTTCGCCCAGGGGCGCCGGCAAACTGCTTTTCTTCAGCGCTCGTCCGCGTCCCAAAACGAATCTGTCGGGTAGCCAATCTCCGCTGAAACGGCTGCCGGGATGCCGCGGCCGGTTATCCGTCGCGCAATTCGCGCCGCAATACCTTGCCCACCATCGTCTTGGGCAACTCGTCGCGAAACTCGATGATCGTGGGCGCCTTGTAGACGGCCTGCTGCTCGCGGCAGAAGCCGATGATCTCTTCCGCCGTGGCCGTTTGACCTTCCTTGAGCACCACGAAGGCCTTCACCGTCTCGCCCCGCTTCTCGTCAGGCACGCCGATGACCGCCGCTTCCAACACCTTGGGATGCTCGAATAAGATCGCCTCGACCTCGGCCGGATAGATGTTATAGCCGCCGGCGATGATCATATCCTTCTTGCGGTCTGAAATGTGGAAGTAGCCATCCTCGTCCATGAAGCCAATATCGCCGGTGAAGTACCAACCCGGCTCGCCGTCGGGCCCAGTACGAATGGCGTTGGCCGTTTCCGTCGGCCTTTCCCAATAACCCTGCATGACCTGCGGTCCCTTGACGATGATCTCGCCGGCCTCGCCGATGGCCAGTTCCTCTTCACCCGACTCCACGTCAACGATGGTCAATTCCGTATCGGGCAACGGTACGCCGATGGAATGGGCCCGCGGGCTATTGACCGGATCGGCCGATACGGCCGGGCTGGTTTCGGTCATGCCGTAGGCTTCCACCATTTTACCGCCGGTGATGGCCTCAAATTGCTCCTGGACTTCCGGCGGCAGCGGTGCCGCGGCCGAGGTCGCGTAACGCAACGACGTCAGATCGTACTTATCCCGCTCCGGGTGACTGTTGAAGGCCACGTACATCGCCGGTACCCCAGGATATATGGTTGCCTTGTGCTTCTGTATGGACGCCAACACGTAGTCCAGATCCCGTGGATTTGGGATTTGCAGCGTTGTCAAGGCCATGTGCACCGGAACAAGCAGGCCAACGGCCATGCCATATGAGTGGAAGAAAGGCATCACCCCAACCATCACGTCGTTGGCCTCCTGCACCTTGCCCCAAAGGCTGAGGACAACTGCGTTGGACACGAGATTGTAGTGGCTGAGTTGCACGCCCTTGGGCACGCCCGTGGTACCGCCGGTATAAATCAGTGTGGCGATATCGTCGGCATCAATGGCCGCCGGCCCCGGCCGCGCCTGACCCTTGCCTAGTATATCCTGGAACCAGTACGTATCGGCGTCGCCGGAGATATCTACCCGGTGGCCTTCCTTTTTCTCCCGGGCCACTGTGAAGAGCAGCCGCAGCATGCCCGGCAAATACTCTTTGATGTTGGTCACGATCACTTGTTTCAATCGTGTCTTGGCCCGCACTTGTTGCACTCTTTCGTACAGGCTGCTCATGACCACCATGGTCTCGCTGCCTGAATCGTTGAGCAGATGCTCTACTTCCCGCGGCATGTACAGCGGGTTGCAGCAAACCACGATGGCACCGATCCGCCAGACGGCAAAAGCGGCGATGGTGAACTGTGGGCTATTGGGCAGCATGATGGCCACCCGGTCGCCCTTGACGACGCCCAATTCCTCCAGCCCGGCCGCGAAACGGTCGACGGCCTGGTCTACTTCGCGATAGCTCAGCGAGGCGTCCAGCACGCGCGAACCCAGGGATCCACCAAAGATGGCTGCCGGATGATCAGGGTGTTTGGCCGCCGAATCGCGCAGGAGCTGATCTAGCGGGATTCGTGGATAATCGATCGAGGCCGGAACGCCTTCATCATAGAACTTCAACCAGGGTTTTTCCCTCATCGCTCGCTCTCCTCTTGTGTGGCGGAATGTGATCCTTGCATCAATGACCTGACTGCAGACGCATACCCGGCGGCCACGGCTCAAGGCTCCTGTGACCCATCCGGACGGCCGCCCAGCCTTTCCGTTTATTATAGTTGCTGCCCGGCTTAATGTCTACGCCGAAACGGCGTAAACTTCAATCGTGACGTGAGCCATCCGCGACCGCCCCGTATCCCGGTTTTACAAACCGGGTCCCAATGATACAATCTTATCTATGACTCTCCGGTCGTTACGCGCGCTGTCCATCTCCCTGCTGCTGCTCACTTTGCTGCTTGTCGCCTGCGCCGGAGACGCCTTGCCAACCCTCGCTCCGACGGCCGAACCTCCGCCCGAATCGCCCACGGCCACAGCCATCCCGGCCGCTCCGCTTCCGCCGCCGGCCATCATCACCGTGCCGGCCGGCGCGTCTGGCAGCGCGGCCTTCAACCTGCCGGTCACCGGCCTGTCAGCCGACGACCTAATAGCTGGCGGAACATCGCCTCAAGTCGTCATCCAGAGCGGGGTGGGGGGAACGATCCCCCCTGAGGTGCAGCGCTTGTTAGACGATCTGGACAGCGGCGCGATTCTACTGAATAGCAGCCCGGCCGGACCTGATGGCCAATCGGTCGACTATGCCTACCGCGATCTCAACCAGGACGGCGTACGCGACCTGGTGGTCATCGTCGTCGCCGAACCGGCCGGCCAGGCTGGATCGGCCGCCACCGAACTCGAAGGCGAGCCGGTTCAGGCTTTTGGCATCAATCTCGATGCCCTGGTGCAAAGCCTCAGTGCCGATCCCAACGCGCCGCTCGTCAGAAGCGCCTTCGTCTACACCCTGAGCCAGGAAGAACTGGACCGGCTGGACAACCAATAACCGTTCGCCACCCTATTTGCCGAAAGCTTCTTGAATTGACGGGTAATACCTCGAGCCTCATTGTCTTGAAGTAAACCTCTTCGGTTCAATGACACTCGCCAAGGAGCAATGGTAGTTTACTCACTTCACTTGTGAGCCAATTCGCTTTCGGGCAAATCACGGTACAGCCAGGCCGGTTTCTTGCGACTCACCGGGGCGCCGGCATTTCTGGCCCGCACAAATACGTACCCCCCAAGTTCTTCGCCGCGTGGTCTGAGCAGCTCTTCGACGCGCGACATGTCGAAGTACTGGTCAGCCCGGTTTTTGGCGACGTCCGAGGTGAACATTCGCTCCACGACAAAGCCAACATGGGTAACCAGACGGCGCACTTCTTCAACCGAATACTCCCGATTGTGCCGGGCGTACAATCCGTAACCTGAGTAGGAATCATAGAGGTTCTTTCCGGCTAGCATCAAGGCCACGTTGTCGAGTCTGGCCACGTTGGGCGTGGTCAAGACCAAATGGCCGTCCGGCTTCATTACCCGCTTGATCTCCAGCAGCGCCCGATGGGCATCTAGGGCGAAATGCTCAAGAACTTCGCACAACATCACTACGTCATAGGTATCATCAGCGTAGGGTAGGGCTTGCGTTTCGATATTTACGTTGTCGAATGTCAAGCTGAGTTCCTGATCATCCGGGCCCAGCAATAGCTGGGATGATCGTTTGGGGAAATCATCGCCAAAGAAGTTGGTATGGGTCAGCTCATATTCCGTGAAGCGCTGCAGCAACAGCGATATGAGGTAAGGATGGGATCCAACTTCGAGCAATTTCCCGCTGCCATCAGGTACTAATTGCAGTGTATAGAGGAAGCGCTGAAAAGAATCTCGCAAGTAGATCTGGCGCCCAACTTCATCGTCACTGTCCGGAACATGGAATCCGGACAAGTAGGCCAGCATGCTTTCTTCTGTTTGGCCGGCCGGCAGTTGAAGCGGCTGTTGGAGTTGCTCGTAGCCGACCACATCCGGCGCCCAGCCCACTTTTACCTGATAGCCGGCTCTGACACGCCAGCTGACAGGAACCAATTGCTTGAGCCAGCCTGGGGTCCAACGTTCGAGAAGTTTGTAGCCTTTTTGCAGCATGAGGGCGACGATTCCTAATTCAAACTAATCGGTCAAGCCGCCAGCCGCCAGAGACCAACTACGATCGGCCGGCCGGGCCACACGTTCATCGTTCCAGATTGCTGGGGTTGGGGCTGGTACTCTTCTACCGTATCGAACCCCGCACGGCTACGTCCTCCAGTTCCATCTCCAACGCGTCGGTGATGGACAACTCGTGGATCTTGCCTCCCGATTGGCGGATGGCCGAGGCCAGCATTTCCTTGTTCTTGACCGACTTGATCTGCACCGCGATGGCCGAGCTGGCGTTTTCCATCGACTCGCTGACGGCTGCGATCTCGTCGTTGCTCACGCCTAGGTCGATCTTTTTGCCAGCCAGCGCCCCGGCCGCCGCGCCCAGCACCAGCCCACCTACAGGGCCGCCCAGGACGGTGCCGATCACCAGTCCAGCCACGCCGCCCGACACGGCGCCGCGCTTGGTAGTAAACTCCGAAGTCTCGTGGATCTTGACCTCGCCCTCTTCATCCTTGACGATGACCACCGCATCGCCCAATTCGATCCGTTTCTCATTTTTCCACTGCTTCAGGCCTTTCAACGCCTTGTCGGCCTGCTCCTGGTTGTCAAAGGTAACAATCAGCACTGCACTGCCCATGGGATTCTCCTTAGCGGCTAGCTATTAGCTGTGAGCTCTGAGCCGGCAGCTCTCCGCCCTCAGCCTTCAGCTTCGAGCTCGCTCACCTCAACGTTCAGCCCGATTACAGGTTAAATATACGTCAGGTACTCAAAAACCGCCACCAGCTTGCGCGCCTGCCGTGCCCTAGTAAACTCCAGTTTGAACAAATGCTCCGCCAGCGGTCAGCTGACGGTTGATCGCTGAAAGCGTAATGCCAAAAATCAGGAGATCCCCGTGACGCAAGCACTCCCACGACGACAACTTGGCCAATCCGAACTCATGGTGTCGCCCATTGGCCTGGGCTGTGCTCAATTCAGCGAGGGTGTGGGCTCCACCGGCCGCTTCTGGCCGGCCATCCCTGACGGTGTGACCCGCGCCATCGTCGAAGCCGCCTTGGAAGGCGGCATGAATTGGTTCGACACGGCCGAAAGTTACGGCGGCGGCGCGTCTGAGAGCGCTCTAGCCCGGGCCCTGGATGCCCTGGGCCACTCGCCGGCCGAGACGATTATCGCCACCAAGTGGTCGCCGTTTCTGAGGACGGCCGCTTCATTGCGCGCGACGATTGACGAGCGCTTGTCGGCCCTGACGGTTTCCCGGATTGACCTGCACCAGGTGCACCAGCCTTTTCACCTCTCTTCCACCAAAGCCGTGATGGACGCCATGGCCGATCTGATCGAAGGAGGCAAGGTGCGTTACGCTGGCGTCTCCAACTATTCGGCCAAGCGCATGCGCCGAGCCCAGGAAGCGATGGTCGCCCGCGGCCTGCCGCTGGTCACCAACCAGGTGCGCTTCGGTTTGCTGGATCGGGGAATTGAGCGCAATGGTATATTGCAGATGGCCAAAGAACTTGGCATCACCATCATGGCTTATTCGCCCCTGGCACAGGGTATGCTGAGTGGTAAGTATCATGATGACCCCGAGCTCATCAACACAAAGAGCGGCATTTTTAAACGATTCTCCGGCTATAACAAGAACCTGAAACGCAGCCGGCCGATCCTCGCCAAGCTGAAACAGATCGCCGCGCGGCACGAGGCCACGCCGGCCCAGGTGGCCCTCAGCTGGACGATCAACTTCCATGGCGAGACGGTCGTGGCCATCGTCGGCGCCAGCAAACAACACCAGGCGGAGGAATCGGCCGCGGCCATGAAGCTGGCTCTCACTCCAGAAGAGATGTCCGAGTTGGACGAAGTTTCAAGAGAAGGCTGACGGCTATTGTATTTTTATCCTGAGAATCCTGGAAATCCGCGTCCCATTCTCCCAAAAAAACGCGCGAAGACATCCTATCCGAGCTAACCGGCGGCGACCGGCGCTCCATCGGCCGCGTAGACGAAGTGATCGCCGCCGTCGAACAGCAAGGAGTCCGCTGGCACGTGGCCCACATGCTGCCCCGGCTCGATCTGGACGTGGCCGAGCGTCGCCAGGCCCTGGCCATCCTGCGTGCCTACCTGGCCGACCACAGCAAGATCGTCAAGACCTTCGCCATGCAGGCCATGGCCGGCCTGGCCCTCCAGGAGCCGGCCCTGAAGCCACAGGTCATCCCCTTGCTGTGAGAACCAACCCAGACCGGCAGCCCGGCCATGCAAAGCCACGGTAGGAAGCTGCTTCGGAAACTGGCCGAAGTTGATGCTTATGGGCAGCCTCCCCCATTGGCGGACGACTCGGCGTCTCAAGTCGGGAAGGGCGCCGCCTCAGAAGCGGCCGACTTGACGCCCTGAGAAATGGGAGGTGGCTATGACGTCATCACCAAAGCTCAAGGCCCTCATGTGAAGAAGATACTCGAATCGCTACTACTTGGGGCGGCTAACGACAACCTTTCGCCTATCGCTCTTATGGTTGGTGCCGTGATTGCGGGAAGGATCGTAGGTGAACTCCGCCAGGTCAACCTTCTTCAGCGTGAATGTGGTCTGGGTAGCGGTCAAGTTTGTGGCCAGGAATTCACATTTTCCTTCGGCATCGGTCCTAAGCTGTTGCTTGCGCTGCTTCGAGAAAGCGCCGTTCACTTCCGCACCGGCCAGCGGCTTGTGCAAGGAATCGTGCACCCGCACCACGGCTCTGGCATCCCAGGTGCCATCCTGGTTTTTGACGCCTTCTCCCACGCTCTGTGCGTGAATCTCGTAACTGAAGTTCAAAGCGTCGTAGTTGCCGCCAAGGTGATACTTCAATCCGGAGTTATCATCCGTGATATTGGTGACCACAAATTTCGTCTTTGCCGACTGGTCGTCGAGCGGTTCGGAAAGATACTGGCATTTCCCCTGGCTATCCGTTGTGTCGATTTTTCGATCAGCGCTGAAATCGCCGCTCCAGGCGCCTTCGACGATGGCGCCTTCTACAGGCTCGCCATTATTATTGATCACCTTCAACGTCACTTTGGCGCGCCAGCCGCCATGATCGCCTTGCCGGACTTTCTCTCCCTTCATATCGACCACGTGCATCGAACGGTATGGGTTGGGCAAGCGCAACCAGATGGGCATGTGATCGCTGACAGCGTGTTCGAAGCATTCGTACTTGGGCGCATCCCCCCAATTCAGTGCTGTTGAAAACAGGCGGACAAAGTCGAATAGGCCATAATCTGGACCGTCTCTCTCATCGCCCATCTTGGTCTCGTTGACCTTGTGCGAAGGTAGGCGCCGGTCACGGCCGAACACGGCGATTTGGTCAAATGTACTCTTCTTTCGAGCATTTGTGCGGAAGATTTCCGCATGGCCCTTGTGCCGATCCAGAAACGGGAAGTTCACTTCTACGTCATCGCCCAATTCCTGGTTCCACTGTTTGATGCTCTTGGTCTTATCGAATACTTTCTTGTGCGAGTCTGTCTCCAAATTGAGGTCGCCGAGTAGGATGAAGTTTGGGTAATAGGATTTGCTCTTCAGCCGGGCGCGTTCTTTGAGCCAGCCGGCCAGCGCTTCAAATTCTTGATCCCGCGCTTCCGCCTCTGTCCCATATACAAGATGAGCATTAACGGCCATGAACTCGTAAGCTGGGGCCTTCTCGTCGGGATCTTTGACGCTAAAACTAACGATTTGCGGGGTTCGAATGAAGGTTAGAAAGACAGGTATATTGGGCGTTTCGCCCTCTTCAGTGTCGTTCAGAGCCTGCCATATCGCATCTTTTTGTGCCTGCAGGGTCTTGAAGATTTCCGCGCGATCATATGAGATGTCCGCGGCGACTTCGGTCCTGCTCACCCTTTTCCAGTTGAAGATGAAACCAAGGCGTTCGGTCATCCCGGCCGCGCTGCCAGGCACGGCGCCGGTCGTGTCGGTGACAACCATGCCATAGTCGTCTCCCATCACCGATTTTAAGCGCTTTATACCAGACAGGTCGTCCTGGATTTCCTGAATCGCGATCAGGTCGAAGTGCTGGCAGACTCTTCCTAGGAAGTTCCAAACTTGGTCCTTGCGCTTGTCGACATTGCCAAGTTTTCGAATATTGAACGAAGCCAGAATGATCGAGTCGTCGTTTCTCTGGGGCAATCCGTATTCTTGTGGATCCCTGCTTAGCTCAGCATTGATGCTCGCCCATTGTTCAAGACTGATTTCGTCCTTTTGATCCTCCCCTGACATCTGACCCTCCTGGTGATTCTGTGATTAAGGTGTGCCTAAGGTGTTCTTTTGAAGTACAAATCTATTATAACCTGAATTCAGTGGAAGATGAGGGCAGGAACTGCAAGATGAACGAAAGAGAGATTTCGCCGCGGATTAGTACCCTATCCTGGGGACAGGTCAGCGTTGAAGGTCACGACAAACCTTTCAGAGACGTCAAAGTATACCCGGGTGGCGCGCGGGAATGGGATTGGAACGAGACCGGGACCCGGCATGAGCCCGGCATTCAGCCGGCCGATGTGCAGGAGCTTCTCGATCGTGGGGCCAGTGCCGTGATCCTCTCAACCGGTATGCAAGAACGCCTCCGCGTTTGCCCCGAAACGTTGCAGCACCTGGAGGAAGCAGGTGTAGCGGTACACGTCCTCCAGTCCAGGGAAGCTGTGCGCCTCTTCAACCAGCTCAGAGAGACACGACCAGTCGCCGTCCTGCTACACTCCACCTGCTGAACATCAACGCCGTGCCCTAAATTTCGGAGTCCCTCTCCCTGCAAATGATCTGGCCCGCGGGTTCCCCTAAACCCCACCCCCTTGACGCCTGATGTACAATATGAAACAGGGTCGCCGTGGGAAGCGAAACGGGACGTGTGCTGGTCTACGCTGTGTTAGTCATCTAGCCCACGACGCTCCAATCTTTAGAACGGAGTCGGACGCATCAAGGTCGCATAAACAAGGTCGCATAAGCAAGGTCGCATATGCAAGGTCGCATAAGCAAGGTCGCATAAGCACGGTTGCTTGACCGAGAAGAATCCTGGCAGAACTGCGTCCCTAAACGCTAGGAGGAAGCTATGGAAACCTACGTTATCCTTGGTAACTACACCAAGCAGGGTATAGACACGATCAAAGACATCGAGGCCCGCGTTGCAGAATCTAAGGCGGCTGTTCAGCAGGCCGGCGGTCAATGGGTTGGTTTTTGGATGACCATGGGCAAATATGACTTTATAGTCATCACCACGTCACCCGACGCCGCCACGGCCGCCACTCTCTTGTTGGCCACCGCCATGGGCGGCAACGTGCGGACAGAAACGTTGCGCGCCTTCTCAGAGGACGAAATGGCCGGCATCGTCGCCAACATCCCTTAACTGGCCGAACCATGACTCACCCGGCACACGTCCCCATCACTTAACTCGATGGACCACTATCCACTGTTCACTGCCTGAGACCCGCCATGAAAATCACCACCATCGAACTCTATCACGTCTCCGTGCCGCTCAAGGAAACCTTTTGGCCGACCTGGATCCCCGGCTATCCTCAGACCCACAACAACTTCACCCTGATCAAACTAGTCACCGACGAGGGCATCGAAGGCTATTCGGCCGGCACCTCCATGGGCGTCGAGCGTGAAGGGCTGGGCGACCTCATCGGTGGCTACTTGCTGGGTAGTGACCCGACCGACATTGAGACCATCCAGGGCTTGCTCCAGCAGGCCGGCTTCATTGGCTGGCGAAACTTCTGGATCGAGCCCGCTTGTTGGGACATCGTCGGCAAGGCCCAAGGCAAGCCAGTCTACGAGCTGCTGGGCGGCGAAGCCAAAGCCATCGACGTCTATTGCTCTACCGGCGAACAACGCCCGGCCGGAGAACGGATCGAGGGCCTGCTGGCCATGCGCGAACGGGGCTTCAAGACGGCCAAGTTGCGGGTCAAGAACAAGACCCTGGAGGAAGACGTCGCCCTGATTGAAGCCGTTCGCGAGGGGGTGGGGGATGACCTGGTGCTGGGCGTCGACGCCAACCAGGGTTGGCTGGTGTCCATCGTCGACAAGCTGCCGGCCTGGGATCTGAATCGGGCCATCGAATTCGCGGCCGCCTGCCAGGCCAACGGCTTCGCCTGGTTGGAGGAGCCGCTGGACATGCGCGCCTACGATGATCTGGCCGCCCTCAAACGAGTCGCCCAGATACCCATCAGCGGCGCCGAACTCAATTACGGCTGGGACGAAATCAAGATCCTGTTCGAGAAAGATTGCTTCGACGTCTACCAGCCGGACGCCACCTTCGCCGGCGGCATCGCCCAGGTCAAGCAGGTGATCGACGCCTGCGGGCAGCATGACAGGCTCTTTTCACCCCACACCTGGACCAACGGTATTGGTTTTTATGTCAACTGGAATCTCAGTCTGGCCGACCCCAACCATCGACTGCCGCTGGAATATCCGCTGGAAGAGCCGTCGTGGGTGCCCGAATTCCGGGAAGGCATCGTCGATCCCATTTTGCCCGACGAGAACGGCCGGCTCCAGCCCTTCACCCGGCCGGGTCTGGGTTTCGAGATCGACCCGCGCAAATTGCGCAAATACGGCAAGCGCTTCTTCAAACTCAGCGAAACCGGCCTGCGTCTGAAGGTCATCCGCCAGAAAGGTCTGCGCACGGCGCTGGAACTCAAGGCGCGGAAGGAGGGGCAAGGCGGGACCGAGGGCAGCTGAGGGGAACCCCGGGGAAATCAAGCCAGACAGTCATTCACTTTACATAAACAGATCCGCTGAAACTCGTTTATCGTCGCGAACTGATTAATGGGTAATGCACAGATCATCCTGAACTTGCCATGCTGAACGAAGTCTTCGTAGTGAAGATATCGTGTCATCCCTGGCCCCTCTCATTTCGAGAATGGGGCGCACACAAGGATCCCTCCCCTTCGACATTGCTCAGGGCAAGCTCTTCGATCGGGCCTGTCGTGAGCTTGACGAAGGGATGACTAGAGCACGGCTTATCGTTCGGAGCTACCGGGTCAATTTGCAGATCATCATCGACGAGATTCCCCGTAACAGCCGAGAGATTCATCTCCGGAACGCGGAATCCGGCGCTGCGGTGCCTAGGCGACAGCTCTCTCTAACGCTGTGACCGTTCCAAAACTGGTGAAACGGTGTAGGCGGTTATCCAGGGAGGGTGGATACACGGATCTTGACCCCCGGCTAGAACAGATATATAATGTGACCACCTGGTCACATGACCACTTGGTCACATCGTACTGACTTTACATAAAGGCCATTTCTCGTGCCGAGAGATACGTTTATCAACCTGCCCGACGCCAAGCGCAAGGCGATAACTGAAGCCGCGATTGACGAATTCGCCGCCTATCCTTTTGAGCAGGCCAGCGTCAATCGTATCGTGGCCAATTCGGGCATCGCCAAGGGCAGTTTCTACCAGTACTTCGTCGATAAAGAGGACCTGTTCCTATACGTGATGGGCCTGATCGCCCAGGAAAAGATCAACTATCTTTCACCTGTCATTCGTAATCCCGACGAGCATGATTTCTTCACGGTTATTCGCGAGATGTTTCTATCGGGCGTCCAGTTCGCCCGAGCACATCCCAGGTACGCGGCCGTCGGCCGGAATGTACTGGGCAACAAACAGGCGCCGATTTATCGCGAACTGCAGGCTGCGGCCCGGCCGACCTCCTTCGCGCTATTTGAACCGCTGATTGAAAAAGCAGTTGACCGGGGTGAAGTCAGGGCCGACATTGACGTTGGCATGTTGAACTACATGATCGCTGCCATGAATGTCTCCATCGTCGAATATTGCTCGGAAATCGATCCTCAGTCGATATATGAAACCGCGACTGAGTCGGTCGACGCATTCATAGACCTTCTCAAGAACGGCATCAGAAACCCTGACCGGCTGGTAGAAGAACAACCGCCCGCCAGGCTGTCAGCTGAAAGCTGACCGCTGAAGGCTTTTTCCAAAGGAGTAAACCCATGGGCGAAATCGAAATCAACAACCTGACCAAGTACTACGGCAAAGCCAGGGGCATCATTGATGTGACTTTGGAGGTGGGGGAGGGCGAGATCTTCGGCTTTATCGGCCCCAATGGCGCCGGAAAATCGACGACCATCAGGTTGCTATGTTCCCTGATCTATCCTACCAGCGGCAGCGCCACGATCTTCGGCAAAGATGTGGTCAAACACGGCCCGGAGATAAGGCAGGATATCGGCTACTTGCCCGGCGAAGTCTTCTACTACGAAAGAATGAAGGTCATCGATCTGCTCAAGTATTCGGCGAGCTTCTACGACAGGGACACCACCGGCCGAATGCACGAACTGGCCGAGTACATGGAGCTCGATCTGAAACGCCGGATAGACGACCTATCCTACGGCAA